>WKFJ01000048.1 GCA_014872785.1 Alteromonadaceae bacterium | reverse complement strand
GTGAGGCTTCCAGCTCAGGCAAGTCCTCCAACTCAGAGAGCTCCGGCACCTCTGCTACTTCTTCGACTTCAGGTTCTGCAGTGACCTCTTCAGCGACATCTTCTAATTCGGATAAGTCTTCCAGTTCAGGCAAGTCTTCCAACTCAGAGAGTTCTGGCAGCTCTGCCGCTTCTTCGACTTCAGGTTCTGCAGGGATTTCATCATCCGCCGCAAGTTCTAGACCTGATGTATCAAATTGATCTAGGGTGTTTTCAGTTGGCTCTTCCAACTCGTTTAACAACGATTGATAATCGCCTTCGCTTAGGGTTTCTATCTCGCTTTTGGCTTCTTCTTGAGTTGGTTCATCACCACTATCTTCTTGTTCCTCAAGTGGTTGCAGAACATCATCTACCTCTGACGACTCTTCAACAAATTCTTCAAGCGCAGACTCTGGATCCTCGATACTTCCAAGATCTTGTTCAATTTCTGAATCAGCTTCTTCCAAAGCACTGTCTCAGTCAAAGTCACCATCATCTAGACCATCGCTGGCTAGGAGATCAACAGTATCTTGCTCTTGGCTTTGTTCTAAGTCAGTTTCAATTTCCGACGTTATGTCATCTATTTCTGGTGCTATTTCGTTGTTGGCCGTCTCTTCGAACGCTTCCTCGTCAAAGCTCGCTTCTTCATTTATTTCTTCAGCATCAGATTCTTGGTTTAAGGTAGCAGATCCTAGTCCTTGTGATGATTCTTGTTCTTCTGGACGCTCTTGTACCTCATCGTTATCAAGATCGTCATTTACCTCAGCGTTTAATTCTGCGAGGAGCTCGTCGGCAAGATCTTCATTTTGTGACTCAACTTCTAGAATGGAATCTTTGTCGCTATCTTCAACGCCAAGTTCGCTTAGTAACTCATCAGCAAGGTCTTCGTTATGAGACTCCACTTCGATAATTGAGTCTTTTTCGCTTTCCTCGAGACCTAGCTCCGTTAGAAGCTCGTCCGCCAGGTCTTCTTGGGCTGTGTCGGGCTCGAGTGCGATATCGTCAACATCCTCAACCCCCAGTTCAGCTAATAATTCATCAGCTAGGGCATCTTGTGCAGGTTCTGCTTCAACAGGTGAGTCAGTTTCAACGGTATCGGTGGCATCATCTACATCATCAATACCGAATTCAGCGAGCAAATCATCAGCGGCAGAAGCCACTTCTTCTCGGTCAGAATCGCCGTCATCTGTCTCAAACTCAAGTGGGTTATCTTCAACCACCGATTCTTCGCCGGCATTGTCCATCCCCAACTCATTTAACAATTCATCCGCAACTGTGTCGGGCTCAATGGAACCTGAGTCCTCCATGCCCATTTCAGCCAGCAGTTCACTGGCTAAATCAGCATCCGCCGAGTCGCCATCATCGACGAGCAACGCATCAATATCGTCATCCCCAATGTCTAAATCTTCAAATGCTGTCTCGTCACCAAACGACGTCTCATCCCCAAATGCTTGCGATTCGGCCGGCATTGTGCGATCACCAAACTGAGCTTCATCCTCTTGAACTGCCACATCAGGATCGCCAGGCGCTTTATCTGGCGCATTCTTAAGTTCGTTTTCAAGGTCTTCAGTTAATTCGTTTAGTTTTTCATTTTGCTCATCAATATTTTGTTCGAGCTTCTCAATAGACTCATCTGAAAGCTCCGCACCTTCTTCGAGGCCGATTTCTTCTTCAGGGTCGAAACCGTCATCATCCTCTTCTTCTGGTTCAGGTTCAGGCTCTGGTTCAGGCTCTGGTTCCATTTCCGTTTCTACCGGTGCATCGTCAATATCATCCAATGCAATTTCTTCCAGAGGCTCCTCTTCCACAGCAGCGTCTAATAGGTCGTCAATATCATCCTGAGAACCTAAGTCATCGGCTTCATCTAACAGGTCACTCTCTAAATCTGGTAACTCTTCATCGTCAGATAAATCGATGCCATCATCATCGCCGTCAGAGGAGAACAAGTCATCCAGTTCATCTTGGTCGAGCAGGTCGTTGTCAGCTTCTTCGAACTCATCTTCAGAACCGTCTGAGACAAGCATGTCATCGTCCATGTCATCAAAGTTAGACATCTCGCCTTCAAGCACTTCATCTAGTGAATCATCAAGCTCCTCAGCAAATTCATCTTGCAAGAGATCATCATCACCAAACAAGTCGTCATCTGCCCATTCATCATCAGACAAGTCGTCAGACAGCACATCATCCAATTCATCGATGGCATCATCTTGTTCTGGTAATGCAATTTCCGGCGTTTCTACTTCAGGCTCTGGTTCGGCTTGTTTCTTCTCTTTGACTGGCGCTTCGCCGCCCTTGTTGCGCATCAGCAGCCAGAACAGACCACCCAACATGAGTAGGACTGACAAGGAGCCCATAGCAATCAGAAACCAGTTAGAGTTCAAGATCTCATCAAAATCAAATCCAGCTTTCTCTTCTTGTGGAGGTGAAATGATAAGCTGTTTCAGCTCTTCAACATCTGATTGAATCTGTTCTAGTTCAATATCTGTTTGCTCGCCCTTATTCCCCAAGGACTCGATATTTTCGTTGACCGCCTCTAAGCGCTCATAAATTTTTCTGTTTTCGTCGAGAAGAGATTGCAAGCTTCCAATAGAGTCAGCAAATTGCTCTTTGATCGCATTAAACTGCGCCTGCTGCTCCATATTAATCTCGTCTAAGCGAACTTGCAGCTCTTCTTTGGTTTCAGCGAGATCGTCTCTATTAACCAACTTCACAGGTGGCTTAATATTAACTTCAGGAAGCTCTTCTGCCATTTCTGGCTTCCATACATCATCGTCGGAATCAGCTCTTAATTTCGCAGTGGCCGGACTAATACGCGCAATAAATCTCTCAGAGGGCAATCGCAGCGTCACCCCATTTTTTAAAGTGTTGAGATTTTGAGTCGCAAATGCATCGGGATTGGTTTCGTAAATAGCCACCATCACTTGGTAAATGGTATGGCTTTTATTTTCTCGGTAACGGTCGGCAATTCGCCATAAAGTATCGTCAGAATCGATAGGACCATAGGTGACACCTGAGAATTGGTCCGTCGAGTTTTTGGCACCTTTTAATTCAACAAGTCGGAATTCTTGAGCATAGGTAGGCTGTAACAAGAGAGAAAACAATACCACTACCAGCAAGCTGAAAGTCGCTAGTTTCGTGGGTGT
This sequence comes from Alteromonadaceae bacterium, assembly GCA_014872785.1. GTDB lineage: Bacteria > Pseudomonadota > Gammaproteobacteria > Enterobacterales > Alteromonadaceae > Planctobacterium. The sequence continues at coordinate 14,970 of WKFJ01000048.1, read as the reverse complement.
ACCAATTTGTAAGCCATGAGTAAAAGCTTTATTTTTACTGTGCACTGATTTTGTTAGCCGCAATTGTATTTATTTTTTTATCCACTTAAGTGTTGGCAAGGAAGCAAAACTCATTCCAATTAAACCGAACAATAGATTTGTTCCGCAACTGAGTTAGGCCACAAAACGATAATACCAATCACTTGCTAGCGCTAAAACGCGTAAAAAAACACAGCGTTTTCCTAGCATTACCTAATCATACTGAAAAAACACGGGAATAGAATGTTTATTTTATTTTGAAACGAGCTAGAGCAAGATTCAAAATAACAACAAATAGGCGAATACCAATCCACTACTCAAATGCATCGGCAAGTTTTTGAAAAACTTAAGGAATGGCACAAGGACAGAACATACTTGTGCCAGAGAAAGGGTTACATGTAATCGCGAATTAGCACTTCCGCGATTTGCACGCTATTTGTCGCGGCACCCTTGCGTACATTATCTGACACAACCCAAAGGTTTATGCCATGAGAATGAGTAATATCTTCTCTAATACGACCAACAAAAACGTCGTCTTTGCCGCTTGCATTACCAACCTGAGTCGGGAAGTTTTCCCGGTCTTCCATTAATGTCACACCGGGCGCATCGCGCAGTAAGTCTTTCACTTGTTCGGCAGAAATTTGTTGATTAGTTTCTAAGTGAATCGCTTCACCATGGCCAAAGAATACCGGGACGCGAACTGCAGTAGCATTTACCAATACAGATTCGTCACCCATGATCTTTTGGGTTTCCCAGCTCATTTTCATCTCTTCTTTGGTGTAATCATTTTCCATGAATACATCAATTTGAGGAATACAATTAAAGGCAATCTGTCTCGAAAATGCTTCAATTTCTAGCTCGCGACCATTTAACAAGGACGTTGTTTGTTTGGCCAATTCATCCATCGCTGATTTACCGGCACCAGAAACTGATTGGTAAGTCGATACGTTAATACGCGAAATACCCACTGCGTCTTGAATGGGTTTAAGCGCCACCAGCATTTGGATAGTGGAGCAATTCGGGTTCGCTATAATATTGCGATTTCTAAAATCCGCAATGGCGTGGGGATTTACCTCCGGAACGACTAAAGGAATGTCAGGCTCATAGCGATATTGAGACGTGTTATCGATGACAACACAGCCATTTTCTGCGGCAAGCGGTGCATATGTGGCAGAAATATTTCCACCCGCTGAGAAGAAGCCGATTTGCGCGGTAGTCCAATCAAATGTTTCAGCGTCCAATACTGTAACGTCTTTTCCCTTAAATTTAATGGTGCTGCCTGCAGATCTAGCACTCGCTAGTGGATACAGGTTGTTGATTGGAAAATCTCTTTCTTCCAATATTTCTATCATGTGTTGGCCGACCAGACCACTGGCGCCTAAAACAGCAACATCAAACGCGCGAGACATTATAACTCCTATTAATTCTTGTTGATGGGGATTATTCCGAGCTCGTAGAGTGCCTGCGATTGCTGAAAATTTCCAGCACAAACTTTGGATGCACCAAACTCTCTTCGAATACCATAGTTTTTACGGCTATATCTGAATGAGGCCCCATCAATAACCTGTTCTCTAAAGTGTTTATCGTCCTGGGTAATATCATAAATTGATGCTACTAACTGCTTTTGCAGCGAAAACTTATCATCACCTCTTATTTCAATCGTGTTCACTTGAGGTAAGAACTGCCACATATCTCGTTTTTGCTCGATATCAAATTTGTTTATCAACCTTTGGTAAACCATGTCAGTACCCCGAGCCTTACCTTCAATTGTATGGCCAGCGATATGCTGCGTAGCAATATCGACAAAGGGCACAAGGCTAAAATCAATATTGGGCTCTGATTCCCACACATCGAGTACCGTCTTAAAATTTCGTCCATCACGTTTGAGCTCCAATAGAGCATCTTGGTCGATAACTTCTCCGCGACAGGCATTGACGAGCGTTTGCTCATTATTGAGCTTCTCAAGCATACCGGCATCAATTAGCTTTCTAGTGGGGTACAAGCCGTCTTCCACCAACGGAACATGCAAACTGATGACATCACATTTCATTATTTGCTCTAATGTGACAAACTCTCTGCCATCTCCAGCATCTTGCAACGGCGGGTCATAAAGCTTAACGCAAACGCCTAATCTATCTAATTTCTGCGCCAGAACCGTGCCGACATTACCGGCGCCGACAATACCCACAGATTTGTTTTCTAAAAAGAACTTTTCTTCTGATAAATGCATAAGTGCAGCAATGACATATTCGGCCACGGCAATCGCATTACAGCCTGCAGCTGAGAAAAATTCGATATCGCGAGATTCCAACAGTGGTATATCAACGTGATCGGTTCCCGCTGTAGCAGTCGCAACGAACTTTAAACAATTTGCTTTAACTAGCAATTGTTCATCTACACGGGTGGTTGAACGCACCAACAAACAGTCAACATCAATAAGTTGTTCCGGTTGCAATGTCGAGCCGGAGAAAAAGGTGACATGACCCACGTCTGAAAAGAACTCTTTGCCATAGGTCAAGGTGTCTTCACATAAGATTTTCAGCATAGCTTTATAGGAGAGGGAAATTCTAAAAACCGCGAGTGTGCGGATAAAATTCAGTGATGGCAACCATTTGTTGAGCTAGATCAATTTAATCGTCAGAACCAGTATGTGTGTCTAGGGCTTTTTGATCTAGGTCAATATTGTTCAACAGGTGCCTCCGTAAACTGAACTCAGTGAATTGGAGGAACCTAATTATGTTTGAATTATTGATTAAAGACCCAGTCGTTTGGGGCTCACTGTTGGGCTTGGCTATTGTAATTGGCTTATGTGGTTACTACGTCTACCTATTTAGCCAAGACTCATATCACGGCCCAGAATAGTTGAGCACTGCTCGACAAACTCAAGGTAAAGATGACTTACAGTATCGGGAAGCTCAAGTTGTGGATAATGACCGGCTTCAATAAGACTGACGTCAGGGTCAGGAATTAACTCCCGATACCGTAGGGTCATGTGCTCGCCAGAAATAGGGTCAAGACGCCCATTAATAAGCTTTAGTGGGATTGCAGTATTTTGCATGGCGCTTAGCCATCGCTCACGCCAAGCCTTTCTTTCATCGATGTATCCCAGCAAATTGGGCATCACTCGGGAACCTTGTTTGTATTGCAATAGCTGCCAAATAACGTCTATGTCGTTAGATGAAGGTGGCGTGGACTTCCCAAATATCTTGCTAAAGCTTTTTTCAAGGCTTCTTTTGGACATAAGCGGAACAAGTAACGGTCCAAGGGAAGATTTCAAAAACTTCTGCATAAATAACGGACGATGAGACTCGCTAAACAAGCCACCATTCAAAAAACAGATACTATGAACTTTTACACCTAATTGTTCAGTTTCCGACAAGTACAATAGATGCTGTGCGACCGAGTCTCCATAGTCGTGCGCTAGAATGTGGCACTCACCTACCTGCAAATGATTGAGTAACTGTTTGAATAGTTCTGCCTGTTCAACAAGAGAATACGAATGTTTATTCGGTTTGTCCGATAAACCAAACCCCAGCATATCCATTGCCACTAAATTGTAATTAGCCTTGCAATGCTCCCATTGATGATGCCAATCCCAGGCTGCACTTGGAAAGCCATGTACGAAGACGATCGTTTGCTCAGCGCTGGTGCTCTGATGATGCCAATAAGCCACTTTACCAACGGAAGTATCCAGATACTCTGCGGCCTCTTTATATTTGTCTAAATTCTCTATTGGCATCTATTGTCTATCTCCAATCCATTCCACACTTTAGTTTCGAAAACCAGGGTTTACTCTATCGAGTTTTCTCAATATTCCTGGCCATGCAAGACTTCCGCCCGCTGAACGCGTTACTTCGCTCGCTTGCTGCTGAATCCCCTGCAATATGGGAGTTGGAATTGGAATCATTGGCTTACCTGTTGATTGTGCCATTAACTGAATTTCACAGGCTCTTTGCATGATATACATAAACAAAAATGCATCCGCAATATTGTTGCCACAGGTGAGCAAACCATGGTTGCGCAAAATCATAAAATTAGTGGAACCGAGATCGGCTACCAACCTGGCTTTTTCCTCTGGATTAAGCGCTACGCCTTCATAGTTGTGATAAGACAACGCCGAGAGCGGGAACAGAGATTGTTGACTGAAGGCTTCTAATCCGTCTTTTAATGTCGAAACAGCGACCCCGGCATTAGTATGCAAATGCAACACACAGTGCGCATCCTCGCGCGCTTCATGTACGGCACTGTGAATAACAAAACCAGCTGGGTTGATTTCAAATTCAGATGGCATGACCTTTTCACCGGCTACATCAACTTTTACAAGACTCGATGCCGTCACTTCATCAAACATCATGCCGTAGGGGTTTATTAGGAAATGTTTATCTGGACCTGGTACACGCGCTGAGATATGGGTGAAGATAAGATCATCCCAACCGTAATGCGCGACAATTCGATAACAGGCAGCAAGGTCTACGCGGGTTTGCCATTCTTCTTCTGAAACTTGAGATTGCACGTCTGACATCTTTCTTCTCCGGATAATCCGACTTTTTAAAAAAGTAGATAAACTCGTTAATTTTCAATAGGCTTAATACACTATAGTTCAAGTAAAACACTCTAACTGTCGCTTGTATGACATTTGTTACCGAACAGACCGAATCACTCTATCAACAACTTGTGCAAAACCCTTGGTTAGCCAGTATTGATAAAGCGCTTGCAATGAAACTGATTCAAGCTGGACAGCTAAAGAACTATGCTGAAGGGTCAGTAATCCACGCTAGAAACGCGAAAGGAGACGGACTTTATTGCGTCATTACAGGTCGTATACGCGCCAGCAACTTCACAATTGAAGGAAAAGAACTGGTTTTAACTTGGTTAATGCCTGGCAGCTGGTTTGGCGAAATCTCGCTTCTCGATTCATTACCCCGTACTCACCAAACCACAGCAGAACAAGACTCCCAATTGCTGCATGTAAGCAATAGTGCATTTAAAAATCTAATATCAGAAACGCCAGAGATAGAACGTATCTTCATTCCACTGCTCTGCCAACGAATTCGTTCATTGTTTTCCATCTTAGAAGACGCGGGAACGCTGACACTAAAACAGCAGTTAGTAAAAAGGCTTCTGTTTTTAGCCAGCGAACTGGGAAACAAGACCGGCGATGAATCTGCGATGCTGGAAGTGTCACAAGAATCACTTGCGATGATGCTATCGACCTCTCGCCAATCCATAAATAAATGGTTAAACGAACTAAGAGATGACGGAATAATCGAGTTGCAATATGGCGGCATCCACATACCCAACTTGGCATCACTCACTAGTTCTATCTGAGTGTAACCAAGCAATTCTATTTAATGCCCAAAAAGTAACTTTGGTATGAAAATCAGAGTTAATTGAACTTTCGGCTCTCTTGTTCAGCAGAATACGAAATATCCCTACAAAAATTATTGATATCCTTTTTTATTGCACATTTGTGAACCACGCTTTTGGTAATTTAGTCGTGAATAATTACGAATTTTAGAAAACAAGTTGAGGAGGACGCAATATGTCGGTTGCTTCCAAATATGTTTTTGGTGTTTTAGTGGCTTCTTTAGCCTTCGGCACCGATGCCACAGATTTTGATTACGACGGCGACGGTATCGCAGATGTTGCGGTGCGCAGACCGAGTACGCATTATTGGTATATTAAAAACTCAGGAAATCTAGATTTCAACTCGGATCGCGGGGATGGTATTCAACGCGAAATTTTTGGTACCCAGAGTACCGACATCCCTGTTCCAGCAGACTATGATGGCGACGGTATAACTGATATCGCGGTTCGCAGACCTAGTACTTATACCTGGTATGTCCTTAATTCCTCGGGTGGAAATTACAACTCTGACCGTGAAGATGGCATTCAACGCGTGGTTCTAGGTAAAAACGCTGATGATTTGCCAGTACCCGCTGATTATGATGGTGACGGCATCGCTGATTTTGCCGTGCGCCGTCCCTCTACGTTTACCTGGTATGTATTAAATTCGAGCGGTACAAATTACAATTCAGACAAAGAAGACGGTATACAGCGTGTTGTATTTGGCACAAATAGCGACGATATACCAATGCCAGGGCATTATGATGAAGACGATATTGCGGATTTTGCAGTATTCAGGCCTTCTACAGGCTATTGGTATATCAAAAATAGCAGTGGCAGTAATTACAACTCAGAAAAAGAAGACGGTATACAAAGGGTTCAGTTAGGACAAATAGGTGATATACCTGTTGCAGCCGACTATGATGGGGATGGTATTACTGATGTCGCCATTCGCAGACCAAGCGATTACACTTGGTATATCCGTCTTTCCAGCACCTTAGAGATACAGGAAACCGAGTTTGGTCTGCACCCGGAAGATATACCTGTTCCCGCAGATTATAATGGTGATGGTAAGGCTGAACTGGCTGTTCGCAGATCAGGCGACCAAGCATTCTTAATTTATGACCCACTGAAAAGTGTTCCAACACTAATAACCTCTTCAATCCAAGAATCTGGAACTTTAGTATCGGTTGTGACTACCTTTGAAGACGATGATGCAACATCGGTAAGTTTAGGGGCACAATCAGGCGACATTCCAACTAACGCGTCACAAGACGAAGTACGTAAGAAGCTCGATGACACCAATGACAACGGTAGTTCAACTAATTCACTGCCAACAGCTAATGCCGGCGAAGATCAAAACGTTTCTCTAGGTGCAACGGTTACCCTGGATGGTTCAGCGAGCTCTGATGACGAAGGCAGTGATTTAACCTACACCTGGAATATTAGAAACAGTCCCGATGGCAGTTCTGCCCAATTGCAAAACGACGATACGGTTAATCCAACTCTGACACCTGATGTGGCAGGTAACTACCTCGTATCATTAGTCGTTAATGATGGTACTGACGACAGCACCGTAGACAGAGTAAGAATTATCGTCTCTGAATCAGATGATGAAACTAACAATGCTCCAGTAGCCAATGCGGGTGGTGATCAAACCGTAGAAACGGGAAGCACTGTTACCCTCGATGGCTCAACGAGTTCTGACGAAGATGGAGATGCACTGACCTACTCCTGGTCATTTGCCTCGACGCCCTCTGGTAGTAGTGCGTCTTTGAGTAGTAGTACAAGTTCATCGCCCAGCTTCACAGCCGACGTTGACGGTACTTATGTTGTTCAATTAACCGTAAATGACGGTACAACCGACAGTAGTGTTGACCAAGTTACTATTACGGCGCAAACAACAGCTTCTAATGGTGCACCTACGGCCAATGCAGGCAGCGATCAAAGTATCACTTTAGGCAGTGCTGTGAGCCTAGATGGTTCTGCAAGTTCAGACCCAGACGGTGATACGCTGAGTTATAGCTGGTCGATTACCTCCTCCCCTTCAGGTAGTTCGGCTACTATTCAATCCAGTACTACGGCAAATGCGAGTATTACACCTGATGTCGAAGGTTCTTATGTCATTTCTTTAGTGGTAAATGATGGTTCTGTCGATAGTGACGCTGACAGCATGACTATCACTGTGTCCGATGGCAATGCCGCTCCGGTTGCTAATGCAGGCGAAGATCAAACGGTCACCGAAGGCGATAGTGTGCAACTAGATGGTACCGACAGTTACGACCCAGATGGTGATACCTTGAGCTACAGTTGGTCTCTAGATTCTAAACCCGATGGCAGTAGTGCTGAGCTAAACAATGAATCTCGACGCCGCCCATCCTTTACCGCTGACGAAGCAGGTACTTACGTATTTTCTCTTGTCGTGAACGACGGTAATCAGGACAGCAGTTCTGACTCAGTTACCATCACGGCAAACGAAGCGGCTAACAGTGCGCCTGTTGCTAACGCTGGAAGTGACCAATCGGTTGTGGTGGGTAGTACAGTCACTCTAGATGGTTCAGGCAGTACCGACGCCAACGGCGATACATTAACTTATGTATGGGAACTCACATCCAAACCTGATTCAAGTGAAGCAAGCTTGGATGGTGCAACGTCTGAAAATGCCAGCTTTACCGCTGATATCTCAGGTGATTATGTTGCGTCATTAGTGGTAAATGATGGCACAGAAAACAGTGATACTGACACTGTAACCATTACCGCGAGCAACACCAACCTTGATATCACCGATATGGAATTTACTAATCAAAGTGCAGACTGTGCTGATTATGTCGGTACCTATTATTCGAATGTTACTGATATAAAAGAAGCTAACGAGCTCTCGGGAAGCGTGACCATCAGCGCTAACGAAGAGTATTGTACCTTTGCCGTTAACGAAGTGCCGAATCATGACTTTAATGAGACGGGGACTTATAAAAATACCGCAACAGAGCAAGACAACAGCTTTACTGTACCGCGTTCACCTGGCAAAGCTGATAGTCCAACTACGCTTTACATTGGTCTTATTAACGCCATTACCTTAAATGGTGTCACTATTGCGACACTGCCAGCCGCTTGTTACGGCGTCGGTGATGAAGAGTTAGGTAGTGAGAAATCAGGCTGCGGTGCAGGAGCAAACATTGATAACCCTTGGCGTTATGACCCAATGTCTTCCCTTAACAGCTTCGGTACGGATGAACACAATGCCCATACCAAATCAGATGGAGCCTATCACTATCACGGTAACCCGCTAGCCATGTATGACATCGACTGTGAAAACTCAGGGTCTGCATCACCTGTGATTGGTTTCGCCGCTGATGGGTTCCCGGTTTACGGCAAGTGCTTTGATGACAATGGCGTTATCAGAGAAGCCAAGTCCAGTTATGTGCTTAAGGATGACGGAGGCCTTCGTCAAGACGTTGATGGCTATGAAACCCCTGTTGAAGGCGAAGGTGATGTCGCTAGTAGTAACTACGACGGGCAGTTTAGAGGTGACTGGGAATATTCTGAAGGTGAAGGTGACCTAGACGAATGTAACGGCATGACGGTAAATGGCCAATATGGTTATTACGTTACAGATGCCTTTCCGTGGTTAGTTGGCTGCCTGACAGGCTCATTGGACAGCAGTTTTGAACAAACTGGCGAGAGACTCATTGACTTGATGCACTCACACGATCATCACTTACATGAGGAGCAACACGCTCATGGACATCCGCACAAACATTAATATTAAAAGTTAGAGACAAAAAAGCGCGTTTCAAACGCGCTTTTTTTATTGCTTAACCGCAAGGGGCACTTGGCAAACATCTAGCACCGGCGGTGGCTTTTTAAAGAAAAAGGGATGACTTCGGCTGCGTCTAGCTTGAAGTTTATCAGCAAAGGCTTTGCCGGAGGTTTTCTCAATTTGTAGTTTCTTAAAGGGGCTAGTGTCGACGTAACTAAGAATCAAGGCTTCATTGATAACTGTTCTATCTTTTACTGCTTTGATCATCCCCCCCTCTTCGGGTTTAGCGCGTTTTATTCTTTGCACCACATCCATTCCCCAAACTACTCGACCAAAAATCGTCATTATTCTATCAAGGTATCTTGGTGCCTGCCCTATCGAAATATAGAAATCAGCGGAACCTGAGTCAGGGTCATTCCCTCTTGCTAGTGCCACAGTGCCAGGACAATGAGCTAGCCAAGCGGTCTTTTTCTCTTGATCCATTGCCATCGCAAATCCATCGCTAAAAGCAGTGTAAGGAGCAAATAAATCATTTTCCTGCACGAGTGAATAGTTGAGTTCTTCAGTGGAGAATTCAGCTTCCATCTTCAGCGTTGGGGGCTTAATAGTGTCGTCATCACCTAATCCGCCTTGCGCAACAAAACCATCAATTACCCGATAGAAACTCTTGCCATTGTAGGCACCTTTACGCACTAAGCTCTTTATTTGAGCAGCGTGTTTAGGTGCAAATTGCGGCGCTAACTCAATAACGACATCACCTTCAGAGGTCTTAAGTAACAAAGTATTTTCCGGATTGAGTGGTCTAAATTCTTGTGCGAAAGAATGAAAGGACAATAGGAGGAAAACAGGTATTAGATATGCGCGCATAGGGCTCACTTTTTATTGTTAGATTTTTAATAAAATACTAACCGGAAAGTAAACATTAAAAAAGGCGCCACTAAGGCGCCTTTTCATTTTAAGCAACAATAGGAATAGCTGCTTCTAAATTGCGACTAGTTCGGTGTTACTTGCCAAACCGTTACCGTACCGCTGATTTCGTTGCCAATTACCACTAATGCATTGCCATTAGGACTATCAGCTGCATCAACAAAAATCATGCCTTCAGGCGCAAGGTCACCAGAGATATCAGCGCCCTCAGTAGTATCGCGATTAATCACATACTCTACAAACCGTGCGTTATATGGGTTAGTAATGTCATAAACGAAAATACCACCCATACGCTCTAAACCGATAAAGGCATAAGTGCGATCGCCAACAGTACCTACTGTTAATGCCTCGGGTTCAGGGCCTTTGTTCGCAGAACGTGAATCACCTTCGTTTTCATCATCGTTGTTATTGAATTCATCGCCGTGAACTGACGCGGTAATACGTTCAAAATCATCACCAGAATCAAACACAACCAAACCGTTTTGATCCCAAATAGTGAAAGAGCGCGCACCGTAGCTATAAAGTGCTTCATATTCGCCATTACTGTCACTATCGCCCAGTTCAGCGGTTACGTTTAAGCGACCAATTGGGAACGCAGAAAAATCAAAGTCTTCTGGATCATCACCAGCTGCCGTTTCAAGGGCAGAGCCTGGCGCAAATGACAATCGACGACCTTGAGTTTCATCAGTGTAAGAAAGACAGCCATCATCTTCGTCGAAGTCCTGGCCGCCTGCAGCAGTACACAAGTCTTCATCCTGGTTACCGTCTACATCCAATGTGTCGAAGAAATATTCACGAGCGTCACCTTCATTAGCAGTCACGACAAAGTTAGCGCCGTTCCACTGGAAAGTAGCAATAGTGTCTGGCTGATACATACCGTATAGATTGTCATATTGACCAAAGCTGACGCCACCGTCTTCCATACCATCAATCATTAGGCCGCTCCAATCTTTGAAGCCTAAACCAACGACTTGAACGCTGTTGTCAGTCAAATCAACAACAGCAAGACCGTTGTTCTCTTGTAACGCAACAAAAGCTGTATCGTTAGTGGCAGCAACATACTCAGGCTCTAAATCTTGTGCCACTGTGATATCAACTAAGTTGCCATTAATAGTGCGCCCTGTCGGATTCGGGAAGTGCATGCCTTGTGCTTCTAGGGTCGTCTGCATACCGTTGTAGGCACTGAAATCAATGATAGTCGCAGTATCAGCAGGCATACCATCCACGATATCGATAACGGCAATTGAACCTTCTGGATCAACACTGTAATCACCTGAGGGCTCGCCTTCATTAGCGACAATAGCCTTGCTTCCATCTGGCGTGAAAGTCACCATGTCAGGTAAGTTACCTACAGTAACGGCTTTAACATAAACAGGTGTTCCAGCGTCTAGGCCATTGTAGAAAAGTACCACACCATCATCGGCATGCGCGTCTGCCGCAACTGCTACCGCCATCCAGTCGCCAGCAATCGCAATGCTGTTTGGACTGCCAAGTGCGATGTCATTTGCCGTAGTTTCAAGCATCAGCGCAGTTGAGGTTAAATTGGTCGCCGTTAACGCATTTGAAAGTGCATCTGAGGTTAATCCTGAAACGTCAATAATTTCCACGGTAGGGACTGATGCGGCACTGTTAATTGCATATACACTTTGGGTTGCAGCGTGATATTGCACGATTTCGGCGGCTCCCTCAGGATCTTCCGGATTTAATTGCGCACGTCCAACAACTGTCATTGCTACGCCCAACGTTGCGTCTTGCCCTGCTGTACCTTGCGCACCTATGGCACCCTCAACACCCTGTGGACCTTGAGCACCATCCTGGCCATCATCGCCATCTAGTGAACAAGCAGTTAAACCAGCGGAAAGTGCAACTGCTATGGCAGCGCGTTTGAAAAGTGTATCGAGTTTCATCTTGATTCCTTGGATGTTTTGAAAATGTGGATAAAAAAACCCGCATACGGTATGAATCTAATGTGACATTTTGGTGATGCTGAAATGACAGAATGATGAATAAAAAAAGACAATGAAGTCATAAACTTAGTATCGCTATTGTGAAATGGGGTATTGCCTTGTAATTGCTGTAAATTGTCGTTTAAATTGATTTAGTCACAGCAAATCGGAAATAGAAATGAGCAAACCATTTATTTGGGGTGCAGCGGCGGCTAGCTATCAAATTGAAGGCAAAACCACAGATGATCCCAGAGGGCAATGCGTGTGGGATATGTTCTGCAACCAGCCGGGAAAAGTGCGGCATGGCGACAATGGTAACAAAGCATGCCAACACATTATTAATATGCCTCAGGACGTGGAGCTCATGACATCCATCGGCCTAGACGCTTACCGTTTCTCCATTAGTTGGCCACGTGTTCTGCCAAACGGCACGGGTACAGTGAGTAATATTGGACTTGAATTTTACGACCGATTAGTGGATGAACTTCTCGAGCACGATATCGCTCCTTGGGCTACATTGTTTCATTGGGACTATCCTTATGAGCTGTTTCTAAAAGGCGGGTGGCTACATCCTGACAGTTCGGATTGGTTTGCCGATTATGCTCAGGTGATTGTCGATAGATTGGGCGATAGGATAAAACATTGGATGACCCTCAACGAGCCGCAGTGCTTTATCCATTTTGGACATCAAACCGGCTATCACGCGCCGGGATTACAGCTAGGCATACAGGAGGTCTTACTGGCCGCGCACAACTGTTTGTTGGCTCACGGTAAATCAGCACAAATATTGCGCAACAACTGCAAAAATGCAGTCATAGGCGCCGCTCCAGTAGGTAGAATTTCTGTTCCCGAACAGCGTACTCCAGAAAATATTGAAGCAGCCCGACAAGATACTTTCGCTATTCAGAATCGAGATTGCTGGAACAACACCTGGTTTGCTGACCCCATGTTTTTGGGTAAATATCCAGAGGACGGACTTCGGTTACACGAGGCCTATTTACCTAGAATCACCGATGCCGACATGGCAACGATTGCCCAGCCGCTCGATTTTTATGGGGTTAACATTTATTTTGCCGACACGGTAGCTATGGCATCTGATGGCAGTGCGCATATCATCACTCCGAGTACAGGTAGCCGTTACACCAGTATGGATTGGTTGGTATCCTCAGACTGCCTTTATTGGGCAAGTAAATTTCTAAATGAGCGCTACAACAAACCCATAATTATTACTGAAAATGGGCTAGCAAACACTGACTGGAAAAATTCAGAAGGCAAAGTCGAAGACCCACAGCGCATAATATATTTACAGGAACACATAGCGCATTTGCTTAAAGCAAAAGCTGAAGGCGTGGACATTGACGGCTATTTTTGTTGGTCGATAATGGACAACTTTGAGTGGGCGCTTGGCTACGACCGCCGTTTTGGTCTGATTCACGTAGACTACGAAACACAACAACGCACGCTAAAACAGTCCGCTCACTGGTATAGAGACCACATTAAAAAATACAAAGGCCAATAAAATTGTAGATTGATGCCCCCACTTATGACTTTTGACACATGTAATAAGTGCGGATATTCATCAATATGTTCATAGGCTCGAAATAGGAAGGTTTATGAATATTCAAGCACAAAGCCCGCAACGTATGTCGTCATTGGACTTATTGAGAGGCATTGCTTTACTCGGTATTTTGCTGATGAACATGCAGTCTTTTGCTATGCCTGGCGCAGTATATTTGAATCCCACCGCGTTTGGCGATTTAACTGGCATTAACTGGTATTTATGGTCGTTCTATCACATTTTCGCCGACCAAAAATTCATGTCGCTATTCTCTATGCTTTTTGGTGCCGGCGTCTTACTGTTTTGCCAAAACGTGGAAAACAAGGGTCGCAGTCCTGCTGGTTTGCACTACAGACGTACCTTTTGGTTACTTGTGTTTGGTCTCATTCACGGCTATCTGTTTTGGTACGGCGATATCCTATTTAGCTACGCAATGTGTGGTTTCTTGATATATTTATTGCGTAATAAGTCCATTAAGACCTTGCTCTGGATATCCGTAGTTTTACTTCTGATAAGCAGCCTATACAGCTTATTTATGGGTTTCAGCTTGCCTCACTTTCCCGATGAAGCCTTGACTGGTTTGCGAGAAGCCTGGTCACCCGAGGAAGATAAACTTCAAGAAGAAATCGCCGCTTATACCGGTACTTTTGGTCAGGCACTGCATTTTCGTGTTGAAGAAACCTTTTTTATGCAGACCTATGTGTTTCTTACCTATTTCATATGGCGAGCGACAGCGATGATGCTATTAGGTATGGCATTGTTTAAATCAGGCTTTTTTCATTTAACCTGGTCAAAGCGCGCCTATCAAAAGCTGTTTTTCATAAGCATGCCGCTCGGATTGAGTCTAATCATCTGGGGTTTACTGCAAAATTCACAACAGGCGTTTTCACTGGAATTTAGTATGTTTGTCGGTAGCCAATTTAATTATTGGGGCAGTATTTTGGTGGCACTTGGCTATGCAGCACTCGTGATGCTTTGGGCCAATTCTGACCGATTACAGGCCTTGCAGCAAAGATTGAAAGCCATTGGGAAAACGGCGTTTAGTAATTACATATTACACACCCTAATTTGCACTACTATTTTCTATGGTTACGGTATGGGTGTGTTCGCCGAATTGGAACGCTTATCTCAGCTAATAATTATATTTGCAATTTGGATGTTGCAGCTTTGGCTGTCACCACTTTGGTTGCGACATTACAAGTTCGGACCGCTGGAATGGTGCTGGCGCAGCCTAACCTACTGGCGTTGGCAACCTATGGCATCCCAAAACAAATAGAAAAAAGGCGCTTAATGAAGCGCCTTTTATTTTTGAGAGTTTGTCCCGTCCTGAAATGTGTTTACACATTTAGGACGAATTATGACTACTCCATACAAATCAAAGACTAAACGAACGCAACGTGATTACACGCTAGGCT
>WKFJ01000063.1 GCA_014872785.1 Alteromonadaceae bacterium | reverse complement strand
TTCATAATTTTTTAATACGTCATCACGTATATAAATTAAGATGCTGGCGTTTGCAGAAAAGCAACAAAGCAGGAGCACTAAGAGTGTATTGAGCTTAAGGCGATTGATAGTGAATGTGACTGCTTGCGAGTGCATAAAGACGTTGAATTCAACTCATCAGATTAACTGATAATAGCACATTGTAGATTTTAAATTTCAGTCCAACTGATACCTATTTTTGTAATTTACTTTAAGCGACTCTGGTTGTTCTTCTTTTGCTAAAAAGAAATTGCCGACCGCCAATATATCTAAATCAGTTCCCATGAAACAATTAAAGGCATCAGTTGGCGTACAAACAATAGGTTCACCGCGGACGTTAAACGAAGTATTCACAATCATGGGACACCCAGTTTTTTCTTTAAACTTTGAAATTAGTGCATGGTAGACAGGGTTAGTATCTGCGTGCACGGTTTGAATGCGAGCTGAATAATCAACATGCGTTATTGCCGGAACAGAAGACCGCGGTACGTTTAGCTTATCAATGCCAAACAAAGCTTCTTCAGCTTTTGTAGGTGTTTTACACTTTTCTTCTCTGACATTCGCAACGAACAACATATATGGGCTGTCAGAATTATGCTCGAACCACTCACCTACATATTCACTTAAGACACTTGGAGCAAAAGGACGAAAGCTTTCTCTATATTTAACTTTAAGATTAAGCTGCTTCTGCATTTTACTTGAACGAGGATCAGCAACAATACTTCTCCCTCCAAGGGCTCTTGGCCCGAATTCCATTCGACCTTGCATCCAGCCTACAGCTTTCCCTGAAGACAATGCTGATACAACCTTTTCAATAAGGAGAGATTCGGGCAATTTTTCATACACAGCGCCGCAAATGTCCAGTTCAGATTTTATCTCGGCGTCTGAAAAATCTGGGCCAAGATAAGCACCGTGCATCGCGTCTCGTTCTGAGGATACTCGACGTTCGTTTTGATGATGCAAATGCCACGTAGCAAATGCCGCTCCCAATGCTCCTCCTGCATCCCCTGCCGCAGGTTGAACCCATATGTTGTCGAAGATTCTCTCTCTCAACAAAACCCCATTCGCCACGCAATTCAACGCTACACCACCTGCCAAACACAAATTCTTTTGACCAGTTTCTCGCGCAATGCTTTTAGCCAGCAGCACAATAATTTCTTCAATAACTTTCTGTACAGAAGCCGCAAGATCCATCTCTCTTTGCGTAATCGATGACTCCGCTGTGCGAGGCGGACCACCAAATAATGCATCAAACTTTTTGTTCGTCATTGTCAATCCGGTTGCATAATCAAAGTAGCTCATATCGAGCTGAAAACTTCCGTCCTCAGCAATAGTGATAAGCTTTTCCTTAATTATATTTGCGTAACACGGATTACCATATGGAGCCAATCCCATTAGCTTGTATTCGCCAGAATTTACTTTGAATCCAGCATAATAAGTAAAAGCAGAGTAAAGTAGACCGATAGAGTGGGGAAATGTAATCTCCTTTATCACCTTTAAATCTTTTCCCTGACCTATGGCAAGTGATGTCGTTGTCCACTCTCCTACACCATCTAAGGTCAAAATAGCCGCACTATCAAAAGGTGATGGGTAAAAAGCGCTAGCGGCGTGAGATAGATGATGCTCAGAAAAGAACAGGCGTTTACTCCAATTGGTTTTGTCTCCTAAAACAACGCCAAGCTCTTTAACTAATGTAGATTTCTGAAACAGTTTATCTTTTATCCATAGGGGCATTGCTTTACTGAAGCTCTTAAACCCTTTGGGCGCAAATGCGAGATAGGTCTCGATTAGACGTTCAAACTTTACGAAGGGCTTCTCATAGAAAACAATATTATCGATTTGGGAAGCCTTAATACGTGCCGCTTTCAAACAATATTCTATCGAATGCGCAGGAAAGCCAGCATCATGTTTTTTACGCGTAAAACGCTCTTCTTGTGCTGCGGCAATAATTTCACCATCCTTTAGTAAGCATGCTGAACTATCGTGATAAAACGCAGATATACCTAATATATACACGTATTAGCCCCTTACTTAAGGTATCAACGGAAGCATCTTGAGCAAACCTGAAAAAATTCTCCCTAGCCCTACTAAAATCATTGAGGTAAAGGTGTTAAGCACAATTTTTCGACAGTTACATACAGAATTGAGCCCAGAGTACCCAATGTAAACTATTGCCCTTAAAACTGATTTTTAAAGGAGGTGTTCGACCTATCAGGTTCACGTCGAATCCAATGACTATTCATTTTCCTTAGCTTCAACCGCAATTCATCACGACCAATCAAACGCATCACAATTGCGATTGGTGTGAAAATTCCAAAATAAATGATGCCGAGCACAATTGGACTAATTATCAAACCGAGAATTAATCCGAGTCTCATCCAAAGTTTGTTGAATATTAATAAATGTTCTGCATGAGTTAAGGCTATTAACAAGATAAATACACCTAGTACAATGAACAAGTAAAAAAGTGAGTTGTTATTTGAATAATAAAAATACGTTGCCACAATAAAAAAATAACAGCAAAGAATACACCAAAGCTGCGATTTGGA
This sequence comes from Alteromonadaceae bacterium, assembly GCA_014872785.1. GTDB lineage: Bacteria > Pseudomonadota > Gammaproteobacteria > Enterobacterales > Alteromonadaceae > Planctobacterium. The sequence goes on along the minus strand of WKFJ01000063.1, from coordinate 1,038 downwards.
GGCAACTCCACTTCAGATACATTCATTGATGCTTGCGCTTATTTGTAAACATTTTTTCTGTCATCTTTCCGCTAGTAGAGTTCCATTTCCTCGGACGTTTTATTACATAGCGCAGTTGGAAACGTGTCAAACTTTTATTAATTCTGCACCGAAATTCAATCTTCAAATCATAGTTCTTTTCCCATATTTATTCGAGGAGAACGTTGTCCAGATTTGGCAGTTAGTGGGGAACTTGATAAGACAAACGCGTCGTCCCCTCTTCTATGATCCATAGCATTTTCAACTTTTACGCAAGTATGAATTGAAAACGCTCTTTGAAAGTACAGTTCCTCGACATCGGTTGATAGACAATTATCCCTCGTATCATTGATAAATCTTCGCATCTGACTACTGTGTTACTCAAAGTACCCAATATAGGACGCTTCGCTCTTCGTGCGTTTGAACCCTCAATAAGGAAGAGCAGACTTAGTATAGTCGATTGAATTTAACTCTGTTTCTGCCCATCTTCTCGCAATTGTAGCAACCCATCACTAAGCGCCTTAAAAACTTCACGACCCAGAGGGTGCTTTTTACTCATTACAAAATGGCGACTGTCGTTCAACAACAAAGCGATATCAGGCACCGGTTTTAGCTCAATATTATCTAGTTTGTATATTTCAGACATGGAAGCATGAAATGGCATCATAATGAAATCGACTAACATTTTAGACACCATCTGTGCCTGACTGACCCATTCATCTTCTCTGATTAATTCTTTTAGGGACAAACTTTCCAACGTCTGCCAATCTGTTTTCCATTTGGGGGTCGAAACAGCTGTGTATTTTCGTAAATCCCCGATACTTTTTACAGAGAATATCGCAGGGTGTTTTGGGCTGGCGAATACGCCTGCATAGTACTCTCAGTTGCGAATAACAGGTTCGGAAATATAAATGAAATCTTTCATTTGTTCAGCATCTGACAACCAATAGGAATCAAAACTCAATAACAGTTTTCCCTCTTCAAGTAGTTTAGTATTACGAAAATTCACCCTACCTGCGG
>WKFJ01000040.1 GCA_014872785.1 Alteromonadaceae bacterium | reverse complement strand
TGCTTGAAAGGTAACCACATTCCTTCTCAAGTGTGCCTTGTACTGAAAGCGCTGTGATAGCTCTGAAGCAAGCATCTTGAGGTGTTTCGGGTATATACTTATAACAGGCCTCTACACACTATTATGGAAACTAACGCACCAATCATGGCAATTTTACGACTGCTCATTCGACTTCTGACGATTAGCTTAATTGGCATCACACTCGCCAGTTGCGGTAGCAAGCAGCCTCCTCAGGTTGACAGAGACGCGAGTAAAGTATGGCCAAAACTCGATACTGCTGTGGCAACTGACCCCAATATAGAGCGCCAGGTAAACGAGATGCTTGCTGGCATGACCTTGGAGCAGAAGATTGCGCAAATGATACAGCCAGAGATTCGCGATATTAGCATTGAAGATATGCGTAGATACGGTTTCGGCTCTTACCTAAATGGTGGAGGCTCATTTCCAAACGGAGACAAGCAGGCCACACCAGCAGATTGGATCCAGCTGGCAGAAGATTTTTATCAAGCATCCATCGACGATTCTCTTGATGGCTCAACTATTCCAACGATGTGGGGCACTGATGCAGTACATGGCCATAACAATGTGGTCGGCGCCACGTTATTTCCTCACAACATAGGTTTGGGAGCTGCACGAAACCCAGAGCTAATCGAGAAAATAGCTAATATTACTGCAACCGAAGTCATGGTGACCGGCATTGATTGGGTATTTGCACCTACTGTGGCGGTGGTAAGAGACGACCGTTGGGGACGCACCTATGAGGGTTACTCTGAAGACCCAGAGATAGTCAGAGAGTACGCTGCCTCAATCGTAAGGGGCTTACAAGGCAGACCAGGACAAGATTTTTTATCTGATAATCGCGTGATAAGCACAGTTAAACACTTCGTTGGTGATGGCGGCACGATAGACGGTGACGATCAAGGCAACAACGTCAGTGACGAGCAAACGCTATTCGATATTCACGCTCAAGGCTATATTGGCGGGCTTAACGCTGGCGCTCAATCAGTGATGGCCTCATTTAACAGTTGGAATGGCGAAAAGATCCACGGCCATAAATATTTGCTCACTGATGTCCTAAAAACCCAAATGGGCTTTGATGGTTTTGTTGTGGGAGACTGGAACGGACATGGGAAAGTAGACGGGTGTAGCAATAGCAATTGCCCTCAGTCAATAAACGCGGGGCTGGATATTTTTATGGTACCCACTCGCTCATGGAAACCACTGTTCGAGAACACCATTGAGCAGGTCAACGAAGGTGTCATCCCCATGTCGCGTATTGATGATGCCGCTCGCCGTATTCTTCGCGTTAAGTTACGTGCCGGATTGTTTGAAAAACCCAGTCCCAAGCAACGGGAATTCTCGGGCAGAACCGAATTAATAGGGCATGCGGATCATCGCAGAGTTGCTCGCCAAGCAGTGCGCGAGTCGTTGGTGTTATTGAAAAACAAAAACGATATTCTCCCGCTTGATCCAACAAGCAACATTTTAGTTGCTGGCGGTGGTGCTGATAATATTGGTAAGCAGTCAGGTGGTTGGAGTGTCACTTGGCAAGGTACCAATAATAGCAATGCTGACTTTCCAGGCGCCACTTCAATCTATGCGGGCATCGCAACTGCTATAGAACAAGCTGGCGGCAAGGCTGAGCTCTCAGTTGACGGTAGCTTTGCCAGCAAACCTGACGTTGCTGTGGTGGTATTCGGTGAAGAGCCTTGTGCAGAGGGACATGGCGACCGCCCTGACCTTAACTACACACGAGAATACCCTGCTGATTTAGCGCTGTTGCGCAAGCTTAAAGAGCAAGGCATTCCCGTTGTTTCGGTTTTTATATCGGGTCGTCCGATGTGGGTAAATGCTGAACTTAATGCCTCTGATGCCTTTGTTGCCGCTTGGCTGCCTGGCACCGAAGGTGCTGGCATTGCAGATGTGATTTTGACTAAACCTAGTGGCGACATTAACTTTGATTTTACTGGCAAGTTATCATTTTCCTGGCCACGCACCCCAAATCAAACTGATGTTAATCGGTTCGATTCCAATTATCAGCCTCTGTTGCCTTATGGTTTTGGTCTAGCTTATTCAGACACTAACATTTTGCCAGATGACTTAGATGAATCTACCAAAGGTGGAGACAACACCCTGCCAGCTAAAGCACTGTTCAATGGTGCCGTTCACCCTCCTTGGCAACTCCATCTGTTCAACGAACAACAATTCGTAAAGGTAAATGCTAATAGTCATCAACTAACTGGGTTGGAATACCGCACAGTGGATCGCAATATCCAAGAAGATGCCTTTATGCTAACAATGACTGGCGAACAATTGGCTGGGATGGAATTAAAAAGCGGCACTCCCGTTAACTTCGAAAACAAATTACTGATGCAAAGTTCGTTGTCCTTTGCGTTTTTACAGCATGCAAAACCTCAGGGCAGTGTATTATTTAATATGCAGTGCCAACCCAGCCCCAATGAGACCGGAACGCACAATGCTTGCAGTGGTCAAAGTGAGCAAGTGGCCATCGATATTGCCCCTTATCTGAGCAACCTTGCCATTGATCAATGGCACACTTTTAGTGTCGACATGAAATGCTTCGCCGACAAAGGAGTTAACTTGACACAGTTGACTAAAGCTTTTCGATTGAGCACTAAAAATGCATGGCAAGTAAGACTGACAGATATCGCAATCACAGCGCAAAGTGCCAAAGACGCAACGATAAGCTGCAGCAACTAGCTGAGCTTGTTTTTGCTCATATTGGCTTGTTTGAATTCGCTAGGCGTCATGGAGGTTTCTTGCTTAAATGCCTTGTAAAAGGACGAACGAGCATTGAAACCAGCCTCCATTGCCACGTCTAACACAGAGCTGTCGCTATTGAGTAAACGGTCTTTGGCAACTGATACTCTTGCGCGATTCACATAATCGAAAAACGTGGTTTTTAAATTCTGACTGAAGGTTTGTGACAAATACTGGGTCGATACCCCAAGGTGCTCCGACAGTTTAAATAAACTCAAATCCGAGTCTAAGAATAAACGCTCCTCAATCCCTACTCGCTCTATTTTCTTAGCGATTCGATTTGCGTCTTCTTCAGTAAGTGCTGAGCGTTCGTATTTGCTTTCTGTAAACTCAGTAGCAGGTGTCTGGTCAATGGTTTCCAGATTTTTAGGAACATAGTTGGTTAAAGGCTGTTGTTGCACGCCCCATCGAGCGAAGAGCCAACTAAACACGAAAAGTAGCAGTGATACACCAGTAGAAGATAATAAATCATGGGACTTTTCAAAGAAAAGTACTGTTAATGAGTAACCCCAAATCAAAAGTATTAACAGGGTCAGCCATTCAATCCAGTATAGCGATCTTCCTGAAACATCAGAAAACAGAACTTTCAAATAGCGACGGTATCGGATAGTGTTGTTCCATATCCGTTTTAAATAGACCAAGCTACTGATTAGCCAACCTATTAATACAACAAAGAACGTGAGGGCGTACCATTGCAAATAAGCTTTATCGGCGCTGACTTCACCAAAAAATAGTGCCTGAAAATCGCTCCTAGGTAAGGCCAAAAGTAATACAGCATAAATGCTTAGAGGTAAAACAAACCACCAGTGACGAATTTCACTTTTACCAAAAACAAACGGGACTTCGCTAGTAATGGCTTTGTGATACAACCACAAAAAAGGTGAAAACGCATAGAAAGCCAATGGTAACAAAGAGATATAAATTTGTGTGACAAGATCTTCCTGCCCAAGAACAACACCACCCAAAGAAAAAAACATCACACAAAGCAAACAACCAATGAAAGGAATATTCTGATTGCGCGCGTATTTCGCCATCACTAATGACATAGCAAACGCCACAATCGACAGGGTCATTGCAGAAAGTAAGACCGACAAACCAAGTTCTCCATCACTATTACCTTAAACTGACTAAGGTTCAATAAAATAAATGAACAGCATTCCATTAAATAGACTGTCCTTGCCTATCGTCATGGACGACAGAATACCTTTGCATACATCATATTGTCTGCCAATTCAACTGCAACGTTAATTTGGAGTAACACATCAATGAACAAGGGTATTAATCATCCACTAAACAGGCACGACTTTCTAATCAGTGGTTTCTCGACCATTGGCATGGCACTTTGCTATATCAGCCTTTTTATTTTGTTCGGTGCCATAATCACCTTCCCCGCCGGGGAACAAATCATTGCCAAGATTGAATATATGCAGCAAGAACTACTGTTATTGTCTGTAGCCTATGGAGTGGGCTATTTGTTATTTGGTTGTTTACTCGCTTTCTCTGTACATGTCCTCGATAGACACTTTAGCCAACACAATTACACATGGGCGAAGTACGGCAGTCTATTCGGCTATGTTTGGGTGGTATTGATGATGTGTGCAGGTATGACGTCGTTACTCGGGATGAATATGACGGTCAACCTTCTGGCCACAAAACCAGATACCGCAGTCGCGTTGTTTTATGCCCAGAACATGGTAGTAAATGGACTTGGTGGTGGCATCGAATTGGTCAGTGGTGTGTGGGTATTAGTCATCAGCATTCTAGGACTAAAACACAAGCAATTTTATACTGGCCTGCATGTATTAGGTGTAGTGGTTGGTTTAGTGGGAATAATGACGATTTGGCACACCGTTGGCGTATTAAAGGATATGTTTGGTTTGAGCCAGATAGTGTGGTTTATTTGGTTAGGTATAGCACTGCTGAAACAAAGACGTATTTTAGAAAACGAATAAGTCGATTTACTAATAGCTATTTTACACCGACTAAAAAGACGTTTGCACTTGCAAACGTCTCATCTCATTCTTTGTAGCCAGCCAAGCAGATTTATTCCATCAAAACTTCAGGCTTACTAGTGAAAGGAGTAATACCAAACTCAGGATATACCTCTGATGGGAAGAAAATCCTATCTCCGAAAGACACCAGTGACGGTGTTTTAATTGCTTTGATGTCTTGGGTTGGATCACCTGATACCAAAAAGAAGTCAGCGAGTTTACCCGGTTCGATACTGCCTAGTTCCTCTCCATAACCTAAATAGTTGGCCATATCATAAGAACCTCTGCGAACCGCTTCTACTGGTGACATGCCTATTTTTGTGAACAGCTCTAATTCACGGTGCAATTCAAACCCACCACCTAGATCAGTACCTGGTACCAGGAAAATCCCGCGTTTGTGCATCAAACTTAAGGTTTCCAGAATTTTCTCAAATGCCACACGATAAGCGTTGTCTTCAGCCTCATCCGCGACATTGAGCAAAGCAACTTTGGCGCTGCGCTGAGAACTAATTGGCATATTTGCAATGTAATCTCTTACCCCAGCTCGCGTTTCACCATTGCGCGCCGTGAGCCCAAACTCGTGGATAACAATAGTGGGATCAACCGCAATATTGCGTTCACTCATCACATCTAGCGTTTCTTGTACTTGGGGAGAAGTTAAATCCAAATCCACAAACCGCTTCATGCCCGTTATTCGGAACAAAGTACGGGTATCTTCACTGCGATCTAGCACCCAGCTCAGCATCACCTGATTGATATGAGTGATTTCATCATAGCCTGCGCCAATCATCTCATTGACCTTGGAAAATGCAGGCACATGCCCCATCACGCGAAGCCCTAATTTGTGTGCTTCTGCTGCCATCGCGGGAACCCACTCACCTTTAACAGAACTGTATATTTTAATCTGTTTATAACCGTCCATCGCTGCGTAATCACGCACCAACTGCACAGCTTCGGCTTCTGTTTTGGCGATTTCCCCAGTGGCATTACTAAAATCACTGAAGCCTTCAATAAAACCACTTCGCGTTATTCTTGGCCCCACCAGTACACCAGACTCAATGTTGTCCACAAGCGTGTCGATAACTTTGATTTCATTACCGGTGTCGCGCACAGACGTCACACCTGCAAGCACATTAAGTAGTGCTCGGTTATCACTCATATGCCCGTGCATCTCAAACAGTCCAGGTACCAAGGTACCACCGGCGCCATCGATCAATACCTCATTCTCCTGCGCCTGTGACACAGCCTTAGTCACCTCCTTAATGCGCTGACCTTCAACCACTACCGACTTTAATTCGGTTAGGGCAAGCGCTTCGGGGTCGAATAGCCTGACATTGTTGATGCGAACAGGCTTGTCAAAGGTGTGCGTGACCTTTTGTGCTATTTTTTTGAATCTCGATGCATTTAAGTCTGTGGCAATATCTCTAAGCGCTGTATCAGCGTCTTCAAAGCCTTCTTTGAGTAAGGTAAATCGCGGAGAGAGAATCGCCATTAATTGGTTTTCAGGGTTGAGCGCAAGATAAGTGGGATCCAAAGCAATGCCACCAAGTGCAACTATGCGTGCGGGAATAGTCTGCTGCTCGTTGGCAAATGAATATTCAGCCACGTCTTGCACGCGCAGAGTTCCTGCGGGTAAAGCCGGTAGGGTTGCCTCTTTTGAGTTAAGCAAGGCACTTACGTACAAATAGCTGGCGTAAGGGCTGGCATTTTGGGCGATATACATTTTACCATCAGCACTATCTAGTTCACCCTCGCCGGCTGCCGACCGCCAGTTCGCCGAGCCATTTTCAAGCACAAACTGCTCATCAACGGCATTGCCAAATGTTGTTTTACCAGTGATCGACCAATTTATAGGAAAGCCAGCCTTCGAAAAGGTAATTTTTTCTTGGCTGCTAGCACCTCGACCGTTGTTGTCAAACCCATAGTCGAGACTGAGTTTGTCACTCTCTTGGGTCACGGTCATATCACCGACTTTAGTGCCTCCAAACAAAACAGAAAAGCGTTGTTCCGACACTTCATCGTTGTTTGACTGGCTGATGTTTGGGCTTGTTTCTTCTTGTGTTGGCTGTTTACTGCATGCAAACACAACCAAAAGCGAAGACATCGCTACTAAGATTTTTTTCATGATAATTTTTCTAATTGTTTTTTGTTAAGAGTACCTACTGACTATAGGAGTTACCCACAGTTTTTGCGCAGATTTAATGGTTGAGTATTTTTAATACGCAGTAGAGGCAACTGTTAAATACAGAGGAAATCTCGGTCGCTAGATTAACACGCCGTATATTTTAATGCCGATGGTGAGTATCACGACAATGGTGATGCTATAGCAGACATAAGCGACCAATGCTCGCCAAGCACCTTGAAAGAACGAGCTTTCAAAAAACACTAAAATCGCCCACAAACTGTACATAAGCACAAAGCTGCTTTGTACAAAAGCAACCGCAGGATTACCAGATAAACCCAATGCCATGGTCATAGCAGATAGTATTCCCATATTGCCATTGAGATAAAACAACAGGGTGGTTGTTTCACCCGCCGTTCTTCTCTTTTTAAAAAAAATCCCAAGGTAAAACCCACAAATGGGTAAGAAGGCCAACATCACCAAATGCGCATATTGCAGGGCATAATTTGCCAATTGTTGCTTGGCAGCTTCAGGTAAGTCTAAAAATTCCGGCAAATTAATTTTCGCCTCTGGCGCCACGCCATCAACCTGCGCAAAATTCATCGCGATCAAGGTGATACCCATAGCAATCAGGAAATATTTAACTGGGTGAATATATCTGACTCGGCTGCCTCTGACATAAGCCAAACTGGACTTTCCCGGATTGAGGAACATCTCCCTCAGCGTTGTAAATATTCGCCCGTCGTAATCCGTCGTTTCAGTGAAAGTGTCCCGCAATGACCCCATCATGGTGATGGTATCCACCTTCGTATCTTGACCGCATTCAGGGCAAAACTTTGCGATAACTTCAGTACCGCAATTCAAACAGATAACAGGTTCTCCGAGTGGCTTTTTGGTATCCATTAATTATGACTATGAGGAAAATAATGATGCAAAGCTAACACGTGGTGTAATAGTTCGTCTTCTGTAAATAAGTTCTAAAATGTAAAAAAGGTTAAGAGACAATACTCAATCAAACATCTAGCCAAAACCCAGAGAAAATTGGAATGATAATTAAAACACCTACCGCTACACCAATACTTGCGCGTACTGAAGTATATAGCTTCGGATGAATCAGGATCAAAAATGAGCGGTGAATACGTAAGTTACCCATCATGATTTTAGCAATAGTGACAAGTAAAACTACTAACCCACCCCCTAAACAAATGGCCAAGATGAGTTTTGTATTGAAGTGTGGAATGAATGCCAGTGTCGTAAGCAATAGCATCATTAAAAATCCATACAACAATAAGTGCAGTAAGACCGATTTTATAAAACTGATAGCAAGTAGTCCCGTCACTGACTGATAAGCCTTATTACTACCTACTTTTTGTAAGGTGTGTCGTGCTAAAAATAAGTAAAAAACGAGATGTAAGGCGATGACTGCCAACAAAACCGAGATGGTTTTAAAATTGAGTTCGGAATACACAAAGCCAATAAACATAAACAGCCATGTCGGCACTGCAAATTTAAATTGTGCCCAACAATAGCGAATCAGAAAACGCTTTTTACCGGCGAGAAGTACTATCCAGCTGTAGTATTTGGGAGCGACAACGTGATGATAGATTGCGCTGGTGCAATAGCTACAAAATCCCAATAAAAAAACAGCCAACCAAAAAGGCGCCGAGAGAAAATCGCCTTGTAGTACAAAATAGCCGGGGAGAAGGTTGAACAGCAATACAAGGGGCTGCAGAAATATCAACGTGATAATCAACACATTGACTAACGCTTTGTTGTTGGCTTTGAACGACTTAAATAGCGAACGCTCTACTCTAGGATAGATAGACCGCAATTCTCAATCCTCAGCGTTTTCATTCCTTCAAACGAACATGTTTGTGCATGATCTACCAACATTATGGGCCTAGTAGACGATGCAATAACACCATTTAGCACCTCGATAGACGCTGCGTCTAGCCCGTTGAAAGCCTCATCTAAAAACAACCATGTCGAATTGCCAGACAGGGCTAAAATCAGTTTTAACTTTTGTTTGTTGCCCTGAGAGAGATTGCCATAGGTCTTGTAGAGGTAATCACCAAACCCAAAATCTGCAATCAACTGTTCACGAAGATTTTTATCGTTGCGCTGATACTTATCGTACAAAGAAAATATCGCAAAAACCGACAAATCAGGCGGAATAACGAGGGTATCGGAGACAAGATCAGCCATCTCTATTTGGGTCACAACTCCCGAATTAGGCTGCACCAAACCACAAAACATATTGATAAGTGTCGACTTTCCAGAGCCATTGGCACCTAAAAGTCGGTATTTCCCGGACAAAATTTCACAGCTGGTACCGGTAAAAACCGGCACACCTGAAAATGAAAGACTGATGTTTTGTAAATTTAACGCTGTCATTCTTTTATTATTAGAATTCTCATATGAATCAATTTTATTGCACGCATTTAAATAACAAAAGCGCCACTCAGGCGCTTTTTGTTTCTTTGTTGCGTTATCGATTTACGAACCACCACGCAAGCCACATGATGAAAATAATCGACATGTAAAACATCACATGAAAGTTGATGGGACGAGCCAAAAGTGCCCATTAACTAGTCTCATTTATCTCTATTCAGAATGTTTCAATTATCAGGTTCTTGTTATTCAGTTATTCTCTGTAATATCTGCTCTAATTCAGAGTAATACGGATTCCATGTCAGCCTAGTATGCTTTTTACCCTCTTCTTGATAACCCCATGCGGCGTACCAAACATCAGCCTTAGGTTTTGGGCAAAATAAGGGCTCTTCTTTTTTAAACTTTGTTTGGCACATTCTACGCTCACCTGTTCTACCGTAATATTTGTTATTGGGAGCGAACAGCGGGCTGACATGAGAACCGGTACTAATTTGTTGTTGATCGAGTGCCATAGAAAAATATATTTCGTATTCATGGTCTGATGAATAATCAGCAGCATTGCCATACCAAACTAAATTGTTCTTATGATTTTGAAAATTTTCAAGATAAAGCGCTTTTACAGACTCTGAGTCAACGGCACTATCCTCTTCGCTTATCACCGGTAGCGTTGGAATAGTTACGACATTTTTCTCGAATAGGCCTCTCACTATTGACGCACTCTTTGTATATGCGTATCCACCATTAGGTACCCCGGAGGAATATTTTACGAGGTTGACTTCATTTCGTTCTAAAACATCGAGGAGCATTGAAGCTATCGGTGCGAATTTCTCTATTACGGGTATGTTTGACTGAAACCCCGGTGAAAATAGCACCAACCCATCTATATCGTTGTTTGTTATTGCATGAATAGTAACCAAATTACCACCTGTTGAAAATCTACCAAGCCAAACATCATCAAACTCTTTCTTGAGTAAATTGGCATAGTGATCAACAAACACTTGCCAGTCGTTATAGTTTGGAAGTGTTAAGTCATAAGGCTTGCTTCCATGCCCTGGGAGAAGCAGAACTTGTACATAAAAACCCTGATTATTAAGTCTTTTTGCGACGTCTGAAAAACTATATGGTGAATCACCAAGGCCATGGACGAGTAAAATCGCTTTGTCCGAATCATCTTTGTTACCCAATTCAAAGGGCATATTCATTGCCAACTCTTTGTCATGGTCGAAAGATAAAAATGTTCTATTTTCCGGAAGCCAGTCCTCTGTAGCCTGCAAGTACTCTTTGAAACTAGGTTGCAAATAATTGTAATAGTGGGCTGAAGTGTTCAATGGCTCACGATAGTGCTCAGGCATTAATGCACAACTTACGATTGGAATAATCAGAACAATATATAAAACAACTTTATGGAACGTTTCCATGGATTTCCCTCGCAATAAAAATTAAGCGGCAAAGACAGTCCTGCAAAAAAAATTAATCTTGCTTTGCACTAACATGGAAAGTTTGCAGTGAGTTTAATATTTCGGTACTTAAAGTCGTCCGGATGGGTACATTCGCACCAATTAAATGGGTTTTGTCATATTTTGAATAGCTATTTGCTAACTGGTAAAAAGATAATCCGAGAATAATTTACAAACTAGTCTCCTTATTTTGAATAAATTGATGTGACTTAAGAGCGAGTGATTAAAGACTACCGCTTAGCATGCAACGAACATATGGGTGGTTCACAACTATAAGCGTGTCAAACGTGCAAAATGAGTTAACCGTGGAAAAGGATAATGTGATGTTTTAACTTGACCTGCTAAAGGCTCAGGAAATCAATCTAGATTACATTTTTGAATTGATTTTTGAGAAGGGAAAGAAGCATTAAGGTACGGCTTTTATTGCTTATCTATCACTCACTTTTTCTTTCTTACCAAAAGAAAGGCAGGCTCTATGGCTCTGTCCAAGTATGCAGAGGATCTTAAAATTCGAAACTTTTAGAGAATGATAATATTACCTCTTTTTCAAAAATTTAATCTTCACTCAACAACAAGCTCGCGTGACAAATTTTTTGATAAAGAGAGTTAGATTTGAACGACTGTATTTGCCGGTAACAGATGTTCTACTCTAACTCAATGTACTTAAATTAGAACTACTCGAGGTCATGTATCCAATCAGAAACAGTACTTAAAGTTAGTAGTGATAAGGTTTCTTCAATATGCTGATATTCGGTCATCGCACCTGTTTTAGAGCGTTGAAACATGTGATTATGATTAGGCAATACAACTACTTTAGAACGATTCACACCACTTAGCATTAATGCTTGTTCCATCAAATCGGCATGATCTTCGACACTTATTTGCACATCTTTGTCTCCATAGAGCGCTAATGCTGGAATAGTAAGCTTGGATAAATAATCAACAGGTTGGTGTAATAAAAATACTTTATACCAATCGCTGACTAACGTCTTTAGTCGATGTTCTGGTAAAGACCCACCACCTAATCGCTGTAATTGTTTTTGAGATATGACATCAAGTCGGTGCCATTCAGTTTGATATACTTCTTTTAACTTCTGTTTTAAATCAGCTACAGGTAAATCAGCATATTGAATAATGGTCTGGTTTAGGCTCTTTCTGATTAGACTACCTTTTGACGCAGTGTTGTTTGACAGACCGTTTGATGCCAAGATTTTTTTTATTTGATTCTCTGAAATGAACTGACCACTTCGGCTAGGCCCAGCTAACAATGTGATAAAATCTACGTTAGCGTTTTGTGTTGCAACAATTGGTGCAATCAATCCACCTTCACTGTGGCCAATGATCCCCACTAACCGACCATCTAATTCCGGTTGGGCTTTTAAAAAGTCAATGGCACTGCTGGCATCATCAGCAAAGTCATAACTTGTTGCACTATCAAATAAACCCTGAGATTGACCAACACCACGATCGTCATATCGCAATACCGCTATATTTTGCCTCGTTAAATAATCGGCTAATACAAGAAACGTTTGGTGTCCCATATATAGTTGGTTACGATCTTGAGGGCCATTTCCAGTAATAAGAATAACGCCCGCTACAGGGTTAGCTGGTAAACTCAAAGTACCAGCTAACTCGATACCACTCTTTTTACTGGTGAACCTCACCTGTTTTTCTTTATAAGGTAATTTTCCTTTTGGTTCTTGAGGACGTTTCAGTTTTTTTTTACGGCTGCGTTTGTGCCTGTTTTTACAGCAGCAATCGCGGGTTGTTGCATTTGAAGAGGAAAAGACTGCCCACTCTGATTCCAAACGCCTACTAACTCGCCATCTTCCAAGCTCGCTTCGTATCTAGCGCCAAAAGCAGCGATATTAAACGCAATTTTGTTGCCGTTTACTTCGACAGATTTTACTGGAATATCTTTTACACCTTGCATTGGACTATCGATAGTTGCACTAAATTTGTTGGACACGTGCTCAACGTTTAAAATAATTGGAACAAGTTGTTGCCCTATTTCAAGATTGCCTTGCCATTGGCCTTTTAAATTTGCGCCATACGAAGTAAAGCTCATCAATACACTCGTCAAGAAGGTGATAGCCATAGTTAATTTAATCGAATTCATTACTCTTCCTCTTACTTACACTTGCTATCTTTCGAATCAGAAAACTTAGATCCGCTAAACCGAATCAAAATAGCAAAGGCAACTGTCATCATGCCGATTTTCTTCCCTTCAGGATCTGCATCTTTTAATAACCATGCCAATACTAAAATGCCAATACCGATTCCTAAATCACCGAGTAATTTGCATTGTTTTTTCGTCATGTTAAACATCATGGACTCCTCATATATGTCTTTTATATGTCATTTATTTAGTAACAGTACTACATGTACTACACGTACTATTAATACAGTAAACCACATGTATTACTAATGCAAGTGGTACAATAAAAAAAAGTGTGTTAATGTATTTGAAATAAGAACAACTTAGGTAAGAGAGCCCTTGGATTTGAAATGAATATTGCGATTGATGAAGACTCCGCAACCCCCCTGTATAAACAGATTGTTGAGCAGATAAAAGCAACTGTAGCTTCTGGTGAATTGGCCGTCGGTACACAGCTTCCTTCTATTAGACAAATTGCCAATGAAGCAGAAATAAACCCTAATACCGTGGCCAAGGCATTTAAAATACTAGAACGCGATAAAGTAATTGTTTCGAAAGGCTTTAAGGGTACTTTTATAAATTCAACAGCCAGTGAACATTTAGATGAAAATATGCAATCTAAGGTAGAGCAAGAATTAGTTGAAACTATACAAAAGTTAAGAAAATTTGGTGCTATTGATTCTGAAATTAGAAATAGCTTCAATGCGATTATGAAAAGCTAGTATGACCATACTTTCACCAGAAACCGTTTTATTATTAGCGATATTAATACAAGCTTTGGTTATTTCTTTAGCCTCATCGTTTCGGTGGGGAAAACAACAACTAAAACTCTTCAAAAGATACCCTCCGAGTGAATATCCAAAATTTTATGTCCATTCAATAAAAACAGAATTTGTACTCTTAGTCGTTAGAGTATTACTTGATCTCATTGCACTATTAATTATTGGCTATCTAGCATTTGTTAAAGATATTGTTAGTTATCAAAGTAACGTGTTTATTACTTGGGTCGTTTGTACAGCTATTCAACTCGTGCCATCTCTTTACTCAATGATTACGTTACAATTGTCAGCAATCAAACGCAGAAAAACAGTAACGGTGCGTACTAAACAGTTCAGCCTCGTTTCACGAAGTATCTTTGATCATATCTCGCTTGTTCATCTAACACTTTTATGTTTATCTGCTCTATTCACTTTAAATATAATCTTTTCAAATACGCAGCTTGAAACAACGAAACAAATTGGGTTATTGACCCTTTTTATAGCAACTACGTTGTTGCTAGTTCATCGTATTTATGTCGTTATTTATGGTAAAAACCATGACAAGCTTATTAAAGATGACGATAGGGTGAATAAAAGAATGCAAGACGTTCAGAGAAGTTTACTTGGCATAGCGGCATCTATAGGTATTTTCGCCCTATTAGGTATGATTGGGGCAAAGCCAAACGACCAAAGTATTTGGCTTGTTGTACTATTTAGTATTTTTATCCAAATTGCCATATTAAATCGAAGCCGAAGATGGCATGCCGAAGATATGGATGTATACAGAAGCATTAATTGACTCAAAAAAACCCGGTAAACTGCTAATCAGTTGAACCGGGTATTAAAAATTTTGAATGTTAATGTCACAGTTTCAGACTTTAATGTCTACGGACAACAGCGATGTAAATTAATCTAATAAACTACTCTACCGTCACACTCTTCGCTAGGTTTCTCGGCTGGTCAACATCGGTACCTTTAATAATGGCAACGTAGTAGCTCAGTAACTGCAGCGGAATGGTGTAAATAATAGGTGCGATAATTTCGTCAACGTGCGGTACGTCAATTACACGCATAGTGTCGTCGCTTTGAAATTGTGCATCTTTATCAGCAAACACATACATTACACCGCCGCGTGCGCGCACTTCTTCAACGTTAGACTTTAATTTTTCCAGCAATTCATTGTTGGGCGCAACAACGATGACCGGCATTTCATCGTCGATTAAGGCAAGTGGGCCGTGTTTTAATTCACCCGATGCATACGCTTCTGCGTGGATGTAACTGATTTCTTTAAGCTTAAGCGCGCCTTCCATTGCGATGGGGTATTGGTCACCTCGGCCTAGGAAAAGTGAATGGTGCTTATCGGCAAACTCTTCTGCCAATCCGCTGATTTCCTTATCTAGGTTAAGTGTCGCTTCAAGCTTAGTTGGCAAGCTTTGCAACGCTTGTAGCATCTCAGTCTGTTGCTCTTTGGGCATGCCATTTAGTTGACCCAATTTGATAGTCAGGAGTAAAAGAGCAGTTAATTGTGTGGTAAAAGCTTTGGTGGATGCCACGCCAATCTCCGTGCCTGCACGAGTCATAAACGCAAGGTCTGACTCTCTTACAAGTGAAGAGCCTGCCACATTACAGATGGTCAAACTGGTTAGGTAACCGGATTCCTTTGCCAAGCGTAGTGCCGCAAGCGTATCAGCAGTCTCACCTGACTGAGAAATAGTAAGCAGCATGCTGTCAGGATGAACGAAAGACTTGCGATATCGAAACTCAGATGCAATCTCTACAGAGCATGAGACTCCCGCGTATTGCTCTAACCAATATTTTGCCGTTAGGCCGGCGTGAAAACTGGTTCCGCACGCTACAATTTTTACATGGCGAACTTTAGCCAGAATTGCTTCAGCAGCAGGGTCAAATGCTGACTCCGTTAGTTCATCTCCGCTCAACCTGTCTTGCAATGCGTTGCGCACCACAGCAGGCTGTTCATAGATCTCTTTTAGCATGTAGTGGCGATAGCCACCTTTATCACCTGCGTCATGCTCTAATTCAGATTCGTGAATCTTGCGTTCCACTTGGGTGCCATTCGCATCCAGAATCTTTACGCTAGTACGCGTTATTTCAGCCACATCACCTTCTTCTAGAAAGATAAAGCGACGTGTAACAGGTAGAAGTGCCATTTGGTCAGAAGCAATGAAGTTTTCACCAATGCCTAAGCCAATAACTAGTGGGCTACCTGAACGAGCGACGACAAGCTTATCCGGCGATTCCATATCCATTACCACTGTACCGTAAGCACCGTGGAAGTTCTTGACACTTTCTCGTACCGCACTTAACAAGTCATGACTTGTCATCATCGCTTGGTGAATTGTATGGGCAATTGTTTCTGTGTCGGTTTGGCTTAGATACGCGTAGCCCGCTTCTTTTAACTCATAACTTAGTTTTTGATAGTTTTCGATGATGCCATTGTGCACCACGGCAATTCGGCCAGTTGAAAAGTGAGGATGAGCATTAGCTTCGGTGACGCCACCATGTGTTGCCCAGCGCGTATGCGCAATACCTATTGCCCCTTTGATAGGATCGGCGTCAATGGCATTTTTTAATTCCGCGACTTTACCGATTTTACGAACGCGTTTAAGTTGGCTACCTGCATCTACTATTGCCACACCAGCTGAATCGTAACCTCGGTATTCAAGTCGTTTTAAACCTTCAAGTAAAATTTCCACCACATTGCGCTCAGCAATGGCTCCAACAATACCACACATAGCGGTCTCCTAATTTGTTATATCTGACAACAACACTTCCACCTCGAATTTACGCAATCTAGCGGTTAAATTCGCCGAAATATCATTATCTGTAATTAATTTATCTATTTTTGACCAAGGCAATTCAAGATTTGGCATCTTGTGAGAAAATTTTTGCGACTCTGCTACTATTATGACTTCTCGAGACACCTCAGCCATGACAGATGTCAGTTGTATCAACTCGTTATAGGTTGTAGTACCACGCTCAATATCTAGTCCCGCAGCACCAATAAAGGCTTTATCGAAATTATAGGAACGCAGTATTTTCTCGGCCATTGCGCCTTGAAAAGAATGGCTTTGGGTATCCCACGTTCCGCCAGTCATAAGCACCGTAGGCTCTCGTTCAAGCTCCAATAAATCATGTGCAATTTGCAATGAATTTGTCATCACTACTAGGCCGCGTTTCTGCCCAAGCGCTTTGAGCATCTGGCCTGTTGTCGATCCAGAATCAATAACGATTCGGTCGTGGTCTTGTACTAATGAAGCAGCTAGTTCCCCTAGCCCTTTCTTTCGGTTTGAAACATTATGGTCAGATACCAAGTTTTCAGTTGGCATCAAAATAGCACCGCCGTGCCGGCGCAATACCAAACCATCACCTTCGAGAGCTGCAAGATCTTTGCGAATGGTGACTTCAGATGTTTCAAACATGCGTGAAAACTGTTCCACACTGGTTTCACCCTGATCTTCGAGTGTTTTTACAATCTGATGTCGACGTGTTTGAGTATTGCGTTTGTTTAGCACAGAATTAGATAATAAGTTTCAAATCGAAACTTATTATCTTTATTTCGAAACAAAATGCAAGTTATTTCGTTTCGGAATTACTGAGTAGCCAAGAGAAGAGGAAATAGGCACACAAGGCACCTAATATTTGCGACAAAACAAACCCTACAATATGAGTAGGATCAATGCCTGAAAAAGTAGTGGTAAAGGAACGAGCTATAGTAACCGCTGGATTCGCGAAACTTGTGGACGCAGTAAACCAGTAGGCAGCCGTAATATACAGACCCACCCCATAAGCAACGGAATCAACTTTATACTTAACAAAACCAAGAATTGTAATTAACAAGCCAAAGGTGGCAACAAACTCAGATAACCATTGGGAAAGGCCTGTGCGTGCTTTAATACCTGTTTCAATAGGCGCAACCTCGAACATGAGATGCGCAACCACGGTACCCATTATGCCACCAGCTATTTGCAGTAACACATAAAGCACAGCGTCTTTGTTATTAAGCTCTGCTTTAATACGCATGACTAAGGTCACAACCGGATTAAAATGGGCACCGGAAATGGGACCCAATATGGTAATCAACACGGCCAGAATAGCTCCTGTTGGAATCGTATTTCCCAGAAGCGCAATAGCCACATTTCCATCAGCCAGTCGCTCCGCCATAATGCCAGAGCCAACCACCGTACAAACTAATAAAAGGGTACCGAGAAACTCGGCAGTTAACCGACGACTAAGGCTATAACTCATGAGGCTTCCTTGCTAGCTAAGCTTTGTAGGTCGTGTCCAGCCTTTGATATTGCGCTGTTTGGCTCTAGCAATGGCCAACTCATCGGTGTCGACTTCTTTGGTAACTACGGAACCGGCACCAATCGTAGATCCATCACCCAACTTGGCTGGTGCAACTATCGCGGTATTAGATCCCACGAACACGTTACTGCCAATTTCGGTTTTGAACTTATTCACACCATCATAATTACAGGTAATAGTTCCAGCACCAATGTTGGTGTTTTCACCAATATTGGCATCACCAAGATAAGTTAGGTGATTGGCTTTGGCTCCTTTGCCTAAGGTCGTTTTCTTCATTTCCACAAAGTTACCCACTTTAGCACCATCAAGCATTTTTGAACCCGGTCGCAATCTCGCATACGGGCCGATGGTGCAGGCATCAGCGACTTCAGCATCTTCCAACATGCTGAATGGTTCGATACGTTTATTGTCACCCACAACACAATCTTTAAGTATGCAGTTGGCACCAATGGTAACGTTGTTACCCAGTTTCACTGTGCCTTCAAAGATACAGTTAACATCGATTTCTACATCCGTTCCGGTTTCAAGTGTTCCGCGAACGTCAATGCGATAAGGGTCTTTTACAGTCACACCAGACAGCATTAATTCATCGGCTTTACGGTGTTGATATTCGCACTCTAGACGGGCTAATTGCAGGCGGTTATTTACCCCTTCAACTTCGATTGGCGTGTCCGGATGCGCCGCTTGTATACGTTTACCTTCTTCTGATGCCATGCCAATAACGTCGGTTAGATAGTATTCTTGCTGGGCATTGTCATTGCCTAATTGCCCTAACCAGCGTTTTAGGTCAATGCCAGACATCAGCATGATACCGGTATTAATTTCTTTTATTTCGCGCTGTTCATCTGTGGCGTCTTTGTGTTCAATAATTGCGGTAATATTGTCGCCATCACGGATTATGCGCCCAAGTCCTGTCGGATCGTCAAGCTCAACTGTCAACAATGCCAAATCACACTGTTGCTTCACTTCAATAAGCCTATTTAGCGTCGATACTTGAATCAGCGGTACATCACCAACAAGAATAAGAACATCATCATTATCAGAGATGTTCGGCACCGCTTGCATTACCGCATGTCCCGTACCAAGTTGTTCAGCCTGCAAACACCAATTGATTTGATTGTGAGCAAGTGCACTTTGCAATTGATCTGCGCCATGGCCATAAACTAAGTTAATTTGCTCAGCACCCACTTCACTCAGGGCGTCCAAGATATGTTGAACCATGGGTTTGTTTGCAATTGGATGTAACACTTTAGGAAGCGAAGATTTCATTCTGGTGCCTTTTCCAGCAGCCAAAACAACAGCAGATAACGGCATTGCCTATGTCCTTAAATCAATGATGGTGTTATTTTAACGCAGTTTTATGAAGACTAAAGGAAAAAATTCCAGGAACGACTAAAACGCAAAATTGCGAACACAACTAGGTTTGAGCGGAACTAAGCGAGATTTTCCAGTAATTTGTCCGCGCGATAAAGTACGGGCGCAGCCCCTTTGGCGCAACCCACATCTAAATACAGTGTATTGCCTAGAATAGCGGGTTCGTCATTAGGCATAATAGTGTGCCCAACCACCACCGCATCGATGCCCGTGACATGATGATTATATGCATTAGCAGAATCAGTTTCGGGTAGGCCTAACAAAGACTTTTTGAAACCCAGTTTTTTAGTGACATAGGCCTGTTTCCTCGCCTCTAGTCCGTTTTTTCTCGACCACATCACAAACTTTTGAGTCGCGGTATCTTGCAATAATTCCGTGTTAAGCCAGTTGTTTTCAGGGACAGAAGCATGTACTACACCAATACACCCAATCTCAGTCTGGATTTCAATGGCAATCGGCAGATGTTTGATTTTAGGTAACAGGCGCAATACTTGATTCGCGTCATCGGTATTCTCTTTAAACCAGTCACCGCCATTAAAATCACGCCAGTTCCACAAATCGGTCAGACTACCCTTGCCCTCTATTGCTTCAATTCCCTTGAGCAACATATCTTCATGATTACCCTTAACCGCATAGAACCAGTCTTTTTCTAATAGCGACAACACCTCTAACGACTCAGGCCCCCTATCCACCAAATCGCCCACACTAATCAAGACATCACCGTTGTCCGGGTTAAACCTCACATTACGCATTGCTTTTAGTAATAGTGAGTACTGACCATGTAGATCTCCGACGAAGTAGACGTGCCCGCTAGTGAACGAAAGTGACTGAACAAGTGACATTAAAGGTTAAGACTTACTCTTGAAAAAGTTATGTGAACAAAAAATCGGCTAACACAATCAGTTCGTCGATTTAGGTTTAAGTTTAATCAAATTGGTGGTCAACGCCACTCCAATCAAAATAACGATAGCACCCACCAAAATGTTAAGCGTGACTGATTCACTAAGGAGTAACCAGCCCCAGATGAATGCAAAGAGCGGAATCAAGTAGGTCACGGAAAGCGCCTTAGTAATACCATGTGTTGAAAGAATACGAAAATACAGTACATACGCAATGCCCGTACAAGCAACACCTAACAAAGTAACGTCTATCCAAGCGGATAATTGTGGTGTGACTTCAGGTCGTAAAAACCAAGCAGGGATCAATAAAAACAGTGTTGCATAGAGTTGACTGCCCGTCGCAATGGTCAGTGGTTTTAATTCGCTGGCATACAACCTCGAATAGCAAGCGGCAAAACCATAGAGGGCAGAAGCACACATCGCCACAAGGGCAGGCAACCAGTAACTGCTATCGGTGTTGAACTTGTCTAGCATTAGAATATAGACACCGCTGAAGCCAATAATAAGACCAATAACCGCAGGAACAGACAATTTATCTTTCAGCCACACAAAGGCAATTAAAGCGCCGAACATAGGCGCGGTAGAGTTAATAGTGGCAGTTATTCCCGCCTCCATCGAAAGTGTGGCAAATGCAAAAAAGCAAAAAGGAAACGCGGTGTTAGTAAGTCCCAGTACAATAAGGGTTTTGCGCGCTTGCCAGAGTTTTGCAAGTTCTGCGCGTTGTCTGATTGCCAACAGTGGTAATAAGAAAAGCGCGGCGATTCCTGCTCTAAAAAAAATCAACGTGACCGGGCCAAACTCAGGAGAAGCCGTTCGCATAAATAAAAATGACGCTCCCCACAGGGCAGCTAACACGAGCAATTCAACATAGTAAATCAAGACGATTCCCTTTTATCTGTGAGAGCTAATCACAATGGATTAATGAACGATATTTTCGATATCGAGTAAAAAGGCTTTCCGCTCGAGCCCACCAGCATAGCCAGTCAATGTGCCGTTCTTTCCGATAACGCGGTGGCAGGGTACCACTATTGCGATGGGATTTTTACCATTTGCGCCGCCAACCGCTCGCACCTTGTTTTTATC
This sequence comes from Alteromonadaceae bacterium, assembly GCA_014872785.1. Lineage (GTDB taxonomy): Bacteria > Pseudomonadota > Gammaproteobacteria > Enterobacterales > Alteromonadaceae > Planctobacterium. Next base: position 66,138 of record WKFJ01000040.1, on the reverse strand, counting down.
CCCTAATTTAAGGGCAATATCCTGATAACTGGCGGTATTACCAAAGGGAATATCTACCAGCAACCGCCAAACCTGTTTTTGGAAATCAGTGCCACGTGGATTAAGCGGCAAATCAAATTGCTGCCGTTTTCTGGCCAAATAATCGCTCAATTGACTTTTAGCCTGTTCAACAATGCCATTTTCATGAGGTTCGACATTTGGTTGCTCAACAAACGCAATTTCATTGATGCCTATATTGTCAGCCGTAATTTTAATGAGACCTGCCTTAGACTCAACGAATCCCGTGTATGTCAACATTATGCTTCACTCCACATTTGTAAGGTTAGATAGCTGCGCCAAGGCGCGGCTTTATCAGCTTGAATTTCTCTGTCTTTCATGCGTTTTTTAACCACTAAGTCTCCATCTAACCAAACATCTGGCTCAGACAACCCGCGCATCTTGGCATAATCCACAGTCCAAGGACCAATACCTTTTATATCTAACCATTGCTCTAGCTTCTCTGGCTGCATCGAGGTAGCCATGAACTTAGCAAAGCTACGCAGTGCTTGACGTCTCCTATCTGGCATTTTTAAAAACTGTAAATCACTTTCTGCGACGGCCTGAGGTAAAGGAAAGAACATATTTAACTGGTTTGTATTTACGTCATTTTGTCCGACATTTTCAGCCAACACGCTCACAGCATTTACTGCGGCAGTAACTGAAACTTGTTGTCCCAAAATGGCGCGGCAGCCCGCTTCGAACACATTCCAAACACCTGGAACCCTCAACCCAGGTACGATATCGTGTTCCTTAACACCTGATGCAAGTAGCGCGTTTTTGATCAGGTCGAAGTCAGTTTCTGTATCTAATACACGTTTAATATTGTTGATAATTGCCCGCAAGTCAGAATAGTCAGTACTTTGTATTTCTACGTCAAAATGGTTTGTGCTCACTTCGTATGTTGCTTTAAACCACCCCTTGGCTTGCCCCCACATAAAACGCTTTTCATAACTACACTCAGTAACTTCTTCTATGCCCGGTATCGCGCGACGAGCCAAAAAATCTCTAAGCTGCAACCAGTTATAATCAGAACTGATTGGCACTTTCACCTTGAGCGTCTGTGTCGGCTGCACCTCGCTCTTACGAATTTGAGTCGGTGTCAGTTTCATCGCCTTTTGCATGTTATCTTGTAGCCGCCTTGAGGAGTTAAAACCACAGTTGTGAGCAACTTGCTCTACACTCAAATTAGTTTCGTGCAACAACTTTTTAGCAAACAGTAATTGTTCGCTCAACTGAAACTGCTTCGGTGAAATACCGAGTTTTTCCCTGAACAGTTTGCGTAAATAGCCATCGGAAATACCTAGCTTAGCTGCAATATCTTCAAAGCCTACTTCAGGTTCACTGCGCAGCAATCGCATCGCGCGTATTAAGGTTGTTTCACTGCCAAGCCAAGCGTAGGAATTGGGTGCACTATCTGGTCGACAACGCAAACATGGACGATACCCTTTTTGCAAAGCCTGGGCTGCCAATTCAAAATATTCAACATTTTCTTCTTTCGGTAATTTCGCAGGACATATATTCCGACAAAAGATATGGGTACTTTTAACGGCCACGAAGAAGCGTCCGTCAAAGCGTTTATCTCTGCTCAATCTTGCCTGTTGGTATTCCAGCATTGTGATCTCTGCGCCATTCAATTTTGTTTAGTTTACACATCCTCAGAAAATAATTGCGATGAAATCGGAACTGAATATTGCAAAGAAATATTCCAGAATTATGCACCGGCATTGCGCATTTGTACCATCCTATGGATAATGCGGGGCTGATAGTCGGCAAAGATCGGCACTTTTTACAAGAGTCAAGATATTACACGGTATGGCAAGACAAGTTATTTTTATACTTTTGTTCTGTTGTGGATTGGCACACGCTAATCAGTCCACACCGTGGATTGATCAGTTCTGGAAACAAACCAAGTCCAAGTTACACAAACAAAAAATTCCAGGCTTTAGCCTCGCTTACGTCGAAACGGATCAGGAACCCAAGTTCTATAATTTCGGCGTTACCGAAAAAAATGGTCAAGCGGTCACACAACAAACCTTATTTCGCCTTGCCTCTGTTTCTAAAACCTTCACCGGTAATTTAACGGCAAAACTTGTACAGCAGTCTCAGCTAGAGTGGCAACAATCGCTCGCAGGCCTGGCACCTGAATTTCCATTTAGCAAAAATAACCGCGAAATCACTTTGCATCATCTGCTCAGTCAGAGCAGTGGTCTAATGCCTAATTCTTACGACAACCTCATCGAAGCCAATTATTCACTAAAGCGCATCATCAATAACCTTGCTGATTTGAATCCACTGTGCCCGCCGGGCGAATGTTACACCTATCAAAATGCATTGTTTGGCGTGTTGGAATACCATTTTCAAAAAACCGGTTCGAGCTACTCAGAACAGCTGCAGCAAGAACTTCTGCAACCTTTAAATATGACCAATACCACAGTAGGGAAAGCCTCATTGGTAAACGCACAGGAATGGGCAAAACCACACGTTTTGTTACGCAGTAATAGGTGGAAAAAAACCAAAGTACAAGAAACCTATTACCGCGTATCACCTGCGGCAGGAGTAAACAGCACCAGCGAAGACATGGCGGTTTGGGTAAATGCAATGTTGGGCAATTATCCAGACGTGATGGATGACGAGTTGTTGTCTGAAATAACCCAACCACTTACCAAAACTACGCGAGAGCTGCGCAGAAGAGCGTGGAAATCGCTTCTCGACAACGCGCATTATGGACTCGGGTGGCGTGTGTATGATCTCGATGGCGTCAAAATTGCCTATCACAGCGGCTGGGTTAAAGGCTATCGAGCGGAAGTTGCTGTATCAAAAGATTTAGGCGTCGGCATCGTTATGCTAATGAATGCCGAGGCAAATTTAATGAATCAGCTGGGTGCTGACTTCTGGAAGGGTTATTTAAAAAATCGAATCTAATCGAGCCATTTCAGTTTTTCGAGCGGGTAACCCAAATACCATTTCGCTCGGTCTAAAATCATTCTCACCTTAATTTTCTCAATCCCTACCTTGGGATCATCTGCTAGTGCATCACATGTTGCATTCAGTGCTTTTATGTCTGGGAAACAGGTGAATGAGATATAATCAAAGGCTCCATCTACACGTAAGCAATCCATAAACTCTGGGATTTCATTAATCGCTTTAATGAAAGCATCTCGTGCCTGCCCGTTGTTCTGTAGGAGTCTTATTTCCACATAGGCGAGAACATGTTCGCAAATCCTATCTAAATCCATTTCAGTGTGAAAATTGGAAAAATATCCCGCTTCCCTGAGTGCTTTGGTTCGTTGAAAACATGCACTTGGCGATAGCCCCACAACATCCGCTAATTCTTGATTAGATAGATCTGCCTGTTTGTGGATTGTTGTAAGAATTTTACGATTAAGAGCATCCAACTTAATCTGTTTTTTAGCATTTTTCATGCAATCCCTCGACTCGAAAAAGAATATTTTGCTAAGTCCAACCAATTAAACAGGAGATTTAGCAGACATGCGTTACTTCAATAACATATTTTTATGCTTATGACCTAGTATGAAATGAAACCAAGCCAATAGCGAATAAGATGGCAAACGAAAGCTCAGAACAATCAGACATTGTGCAGTCCTCACAACTGGTATCTTGGCCAAAGGTGGCCGCTGTGTCGGCGATGGTTGCGTTTTCACTCCCTACCTTTGTTACTGGCATTGAGCTCTATTCTGCCCTGTCAGTGATGGATACCCTACTTGCCGCAATCATAGGATGTTTTATTCTCACCTGCATAGGCGCCACTATCGGCACTATCGGAGTTAAAACACGCATGAGTTCCTATTTGCTGGTTCGCATTGCCTTCGGTGAGCGCGGTGCAGCGCTGGTTAACATTGCCTTTGCGATATCGTTGGTGGGCTGGTTTGGTATTAACATCGACTTGTTTTCCAATGCAGTACAACAATTATTGCTATCGACACTGGACATAAGCGTTTCCATTTGGCCAATCGAAGTTGTGGCCGGTGTCTTGATGATGACGACAACACTTTATGGTTTCAAAGCGATAAACATTTTGTCTTCAGCTCTGGTACCCATTATCGCGGCTATTACCTTTTATATGGTGTTTACCACCAGCCAAACCCTGAGTTTTCAGGAGTTCCTAGAACTACCAAAGGATATTCACCTTAGTTTGAGTGACGGCATTGCCGCTATAGTAGGTACCATTATTATTGGCGCCATCATACTGCCAGATATCACGCGATTTAGCCGACAAACCATTGGTGGTGCACAAACCGCTTTTTGGTCTTATCAGGTCGTACAATTACTGGTACTGCTAGTCGCTGCCATGGCCGCAGCCGCTTTTACAGAAACTGATGTTTTACAGTTGCTACTGAAAGTGGGTCTTGGTTTGCTTGCCTTTATTGTCGTTATTGCCGGCAGTTGGGTGCTGAATTCATTGAACTTATACAGTGCGGTATTAAGTGTTACCGCTACTTTTAGTCAATGGCAACCCAAGTTAGTCACCTTAATACTAGGTGTGTTCGGTATCATTGCAGCTTCGTTAAATCTTTTAGATTATTTCATCACATTCTTGAGTGTTTTAACGGCGATATTTGTGCCAGTAGCAGGCGTTATTGTGGTGGATTACTTCTATCACGCCCATCTTTATAGCGGCGATACCCTTAAGACCAATGGTTTATACAATCCTGCTGCCATTATCGCCTGGTTCATCGGGGCAAGTTATGCAGCCGCGGATATTCTTTTCCTACTGCCGAGTGTAAGCGGTATCCAGGTCATTGACTCCCTTTGCCTCACGGCGCTCATCTATTGGGCGACCCAACTTTATTTCCAATTTACTTCTCCTTCGAAACAAGAGGATAACTAATGCGAATAGGTATAGACGTAGGCGGCACTCATACCGATGCCGTTTTGCTAGATAATGCCAATATCCTGGCAAGCGTGAAGGCACCCACCAGCAAAGATGTAGTGACGGGTGTTATCAGCGCACTTACAAACATCTTGCAAGGCCAGCAGGTAGACACAATCGATGCGGTAATGATTGGCACAACGCAGTTTACTAATGCGGTTGTTGAGCGCCGTCAGTTAGCCGAAGTTGCTGCGATTCGCATTGGATTGCCTTCTGGCGTCGATATTCCCCCCATGACAGCATGGCCTGATGATATTGCAGATGCGATTGGACGCCATACTTACATGATTGATGGTGGCTTCTTATATGATGGCTGGCCGCTTGCTGAACTAAACAATCAGCAGATCCAAGGTGTTATCGATGACATCAAAGAGAAAAACATAACGAATGTAGCCATAGCTGCTGCATTCTCACCGATGAATGCCCAACCAGAACATGCGGTTGCCGAAGCAATTAAAGCACAAATCCCAAATGTCAGAATCACCTTATCCTACCAAATGGGACGTCTTGGTATCTTGGAACGTGAAAATGCCGCGATTCTCAACGCCTCATTATTACCATTTGCCGATATTGTGGTTTCAGCATTTCAAAATGCACTGAAGGATCAAGGGCTCTCCTGTCCAATGTTTATTAGCCAAAATGACGGCACCTTGATGAACGCAAAATTCGTACGCCAATATCCAGCGCTCACATTCGCATCGGGACCGACCAACTCATTGCGAGGAGCAAGCCAGTTAACCGGACTGAAAAACGCGATTGTGGTCGATATCGGAGGTACCACTTCCGACATAGGTGTTTTACAAGAAGGCTTCCCAAGGGAATCGAATATGGTCATTGAAGTCGGCGGCGTGAGAACCAATTTTCGCATGCCGGATATTCAAGCTGTGGCAATGGGTGGAGGCAGCCACATAAGTAGTGATGGAAACAAAATAGGACCTCAATCAGTAGGCCACCAATTACTACAAAAAGGTCTCATTTTCGGAGGCGAGACGCTTACAGCAACCGATATTGCGGTTGCGCATGCCAACCTCGATATCGGAGACCATGCCAAGGTCGCGACACTGCCATCAGAGTTAGTTAAACGCGCTACTGACAATATGCACGAACTGCTAGATAGACACATAGATATGATGAAACCCAACTCTGAGCCAGTTCCGGTGATATTGGTCGGCGGTGGCTCGGTTTTAATATCAGAAGATCTAAAAACTGCTAGCGAGATTATTCGTCCAGAAAACGCAGCGGTGGCCAATGCCATTGGTGCGGCCATCGCTCAGATAGGTGGCGAAGCGGAGCAATTTGTTTCATATCGCGAGGTCAGTCGCGATGACGCAATTAGCATGGTCACCCAAAAGGCCAGACAAAGTGCGATAGAGGCAGGTGCCGACGCAAACAGTCTCACAGTGGTTGATATAGAAGAGACGGCCATTCCCTATATGGACGATGGCAATACCCGGGTTCGCGTTAAAGTAATTGGCGAAGTCGCTAAACTCGTCAAACAGGAGGCCAACTAATGCAGTTAACAAATGAACAACTTGATGACTTAGTGCTTGGCGCTGTGTTTCTCGCCACCGGAGGTGGCGGTGACCCGTTTGTACCGCAACTGCTGACAGCACAAGCGTTAAAGCGTTTTGGTTCAGTGAAAATGATTCAACCTGACGAGCTAGCGAATGATGCATTTGTAGCCTGTATAGGAGGCGTCGGGGCTCCCACCGTAAGTTTAGAATTGCTCCCTTCTATCGCTGAGAGTGTGGCACCAGTAAAAGCATTTGAGCAACAAACGGGGAAAAAGTTAGACGCCCTCGTCTCATTTGAGATCGGCGGAGCCAATTCACTTGTCCCGATTATTGCCGCTGCCGCGACGGGCATTCCCATTGTCGACGGTGACGGCATGGGGCGAGCTCTGCCTGAGGCGCAAATGATGACCTACGCGATTGAAGGGGTAAAACCAACTCCCGCGATTGCCTGCGATTATGAAGGTAATCTGACGACCTTTACCACAGGGAACACGGCGACTTATGAACGTCATATTAGAAGTTTAGCCATGAGTTCTGGTGGCATGATCACCACCATTGAACACCCTATGAGTGGCGCGCAACTTAAAGCGGCTATCATTCCCGGCACAGTCAGCTTTTCAATTGAACTAGGGCGCGTATTGCGAGGAAACAGAGGGACAGCCGAAGCCATGCTTCCACACTTACAAGAGGTCTTTAGTCATTCCATTTACGGTGAATGCAGACTCTTAATCAGCGGCAAAGTAACCGATAAAGCGACTCGTATCGTCGGCGGATATGATATTGGCAGTGCCGCTATTGTCGCTTTCGAGGATGAAAGCGAACAGCTCCATATTGATATCAAAAATGAATATCTAGTGGCGACACAAAACGGTGAATTGAAAGCGTCAGTGCCCGATCTTATTGTCATTGCTGACTATGAAACCTGCACACCAATCAATGCTGAGCGACTTCGCTATGGTCAACGCGTCGCTGTATTTGCGGTGGGATGCCCAGACTATTTTAGGAGCGAAAAAGCACTGGCAGCGGTTGCGCCCAAGTGCTTTGGTTTTGACCTAGAATACAAACCGCTCGAATCTCTATGATCAAACACACAAAAAACCCAGCGTATTGCTGGGTTTTTCAATAGTTGCCAATGACTTTTACAGAATGAAGCGGCTCAAGTCTTCGTCTTCAACAAGCGAGTCTAGATGCTTGTTAACATAGTCAGCATCGATAACAACTTTTTGTCCTTCCATTTCAGATGCATCGTAAGACACATCCTCCATTAATCTTTCTAACACTGTGTGCAAACGTCTTGCACCAATGTTTTCCGTGGTTTCGTTCACCTGCCAGGCAGCGTGTGCAATACGATCGATACCGTCATCCGTAAAGCTTAGATCAACCCCCTCAGTTTTTAAGAGTGCACAATACTGCTCGGTCAAAGAGGCATTAGGTTCGGTTAGGATGCGCTTAAAATCATTAGTGGTGAGTGCAGATAATTCAACACGGATCGGTAAACGACCCTGTAGTTCAGGAATAAGGTCAGATGGTTTCGACATTTGAAACGCACCTGAAGCAACAAACAAGATGTGATCTGTCTTCACCATGCCGTGCTTGGTACTTACCGTTGAACCTTCAACGAGTGGCAGTAAATCGCGCTGCACTCCTTCGCGCGATACATCAGCAGAACTGGCGCCTTCGCGTTTGCAAATCTTGTCTATCTCGTCAATAAATACGATGCCGTTTTGTTCCACCGCTTCCAGCGACTTCTCTTTCAGTTCGTCTTGATTCACCAACTTAGAGGCTTCTTCTTCAACCAACAGTTTAAAGGCTTCTTTCACCTTTAACTTCTTCTTTTTCTTCTGGGTGCCAGATAGGTTCTGAAACATCCCTTGAAGCTGGTTGGTCATTTCTTCCATGCCTGGTGGTGCCATGATCTCTACACCCACCTGCGGCAAGGCAACATCGATTTCAATTTCCTTGTCGTCTAATTTGTTCTCGCGCAATTTCTTGCGAAACGCCTGACGTGTGCCTTTATCTTGGGCTTCTTCTTTTTCGCCCCAGACATTTTCTGGCGGCGGTAACAACGCATCTAAAATACGCTCTTCTGCCGCCTCTTCGGCGCGAAAACGCACTTTGGCAAGCTCTTGCTCTTTGGTCATCTTAACGGCGATGTCAGCCAAATCGCGGATGATAGATTCAACTTCTTTACCGACATAACCTACTTCGGTGAACTTAGTTGCTTCCACTTTGATAAACGGCGCATTAGCCAACTTAGCAAGACGACGTGCAATTTCAGTTTTACCCACACCTGTAGGACCAATCATTAAGATGTTTTTAGGTGTGACTTCTTGGCGCAACTCTTCGTTGAGCTGCATACGACGCCAGCGATTACGCAATGCGATAGCAACAGCGCGTTTGGCACCTTGTTGCCCAATGATATGATTATCCAGTTCGTGGACGATTTCTCTTGGAGTCATTTCAGACATGATGAAATCCTATATTCCGGCAAACGCTAGTAATCTAGCGTTTCAACCGTTTGATTCTGATTGGTGAAAACACAGATATCACCTGCGATATGCAGACTCTTTTCTGCAATATCTTTGGCGCTCAGTTCTGTGTTTTCGAGAAGAGCGGTGGCTGCCGCCTGTGCAAAGTTACCACCTGAACCAATGGCAATAAGATCCATTTCAGGCTGCACCACATCACCATTTCCGGTAATTATTAACGAAGCAGTCTCGTCAGCAACAGCGAGCAAAGCTTCTAATTTTCTCAGCATTCTGTCTGTTCGCCAATCTTTTGCTAATTCAACCGCGGCGCGTGTTAGGTGGCCTTGGTGCATTTCCAGCTTAGATTCAAAGCGTTCGAATAACGTGAACGCATCTGCTGTACCACCGGCAAAACCCGCTAATACTTTATTATTGTACAAGCGACGCACTTTTTTTGCGTTGCCTTTCATAACCGTGTTGCCCAGGGAAACTTGCCCATCGCCCGCCATCACGACTTGATTATTTCGGCGTACCGAAACGATTGTAGTCATACTACTTCCTACTTATTGGGATATTAGCGAGTTGTGGGGATCTTGAGTGTGCTTTTCAACCCGTTTAGGTGAAAAGCGAAACTCAAGGAGTTAGAAAGGCTTAATTCCAACCCCAAATTTGACATGTGGTGAACCCTGCGCGTTGCAGTTTGTGACGATCTGCCTCAGCGGCACGCTTGGTGTTATAGGGACCCAAAACAACGCGATACCAGAGGCCATTTTTACCTTCCGTCGCGCGAATAATAGACTCAAGCGCCTGAAACGCGATACGCGCTTTCATTTGCTCAGCCTGCGCCTCAAGGCGAAACGATCCACACTGCATTTGATACTGACGTCCAGAAGAGTTCGACTCCAAAGGTTTTACTTCTTCAAACTTGCCCGGTTCGGGATTTTCGAGTTCCTGAATGTAGCCCCATTCTTCTTTTGGTGGCTCTGGAATCACCTCTTCAGGTTTCACTTTTTCAGCGACAATTTCTTTTGGTAAAGGCTCAGCAGACTCAGGCGCCGTATCTTTAATCGTCCACAAAAAATACGCAAAGCCCACAACGAGAGCTAAGGTAATTAGAATCCGTCCCCACGGTGTTGATGGCGCACTCGCGGGACTTGCTGCAGCAGGCGCAGGCTTTTTCTTGCCATTGGCGGGTTTCTTTTTTGCCTGTCCACGCGCAACGTAATCTTTAGGAGCCATATTCCTCAGCTTAAATTAGTGAAGTCGGATAATAGAACGGTTAAATGAGGAAATGATTCTACAAATTTTTTGTCGGTTTCGATACTGATCTCGGTTCCTAGTTTTGTAAATTTTCCACAATATTTATTTGATCGCTGAAAATTCAAACAAAAACGGGAGATATTTAATAAAAGTCGACCGGATCAACATCAACGGACCAGCGTACTTTTTTGGCTAATTTAGAGTTCTCTAAAGAATCAACGAAGTTATGAGTGACACGGTGCAAAAGTTGTCGAGAGCCACTGCTGAGAAGCAATTGCATGCGCATTCGTCCCTGTTTTTTTTCAACAAGGGCAGGGAAAGGACCAATCAGTTGCACGCTACCTTGCGCAACTGATTGTTTCATATGGAACATTTGTTTGAGCTCTTGTAATACCCCAACTGCATTTTCAATTTTAACCGCTTCGGTGCGTATTAAAACCTGATAGTGAAATGGTGGTAATCCAGCGGCGCGTCTCTCTGGCAGTGCGGTTCGGGCGAAATGGCTATAGCCGTTCATCAGTAGGTCTTGCAACAGCGGGTGCTCAGGTTGACTCGACTGCAACCACATCTCCCCTTTGCTGCCTGCTCTACCCGTGCGCCCCGATACCTGGGTTATCAGTTGAGCCAAATACTCAAAACCCCTGAAGTCGGCGCTGAACAAAGCGTTGTCCACATCAATGATGGCTACCATTGCGATATTGGGAAAATGATGTCCTTTTGCTAGTATTTGGGTGCCAACCAGAATGTGATATTCATTGGCGTGGATTTTGTCCAACATTTCTTGCAGTTTGCTTTTGCTGCGCACTGCATCGCTATCAATTCGAGCTACATTATGTTCTGGGAACATCTGATTGAGCTTCTCTTCGATTTTTTCCGTGCCAAAACCAACCGTTTTTAAATTGTTTGAACCACAATGACTACAGTAACGTGTCGCAAATTTTACCGCGCCGCAATAGTGGCAATGCCACTGTTGTGTGGATTTGTGCACAGTAAAGGGGTTATCACACTGCTTGCACATTTCCACGTGGCCACAATCAGCGCATTCAATGGCAGGCGCATAGCCTCTGCGATTGACAAACAACAACACCTGTTGGTTTTGCTGTAAATGCCAATGTATACGCGCTTTGAGTTGTTCGCTTATGCCCTGTTCCACCGACATTTGGCGCATATCAATAATGTCTTTACTGCTATTCGGTGTTGAAACAGCCACGCTGGAAAGCTGCAAATGTTGATAGCGTCCTGTGAGAGCATTATTCAAGGATTCAAGAGACGGGGTAGCCGATGCCAACAAAATAGGGATATTCAATTCTTTAGCACGCATAATTGCCAAGTCCCTTGCGTGATAGCGAAAACCATCTTGCTGTTTAAAAGAGCTATCGTGCTCTTCATCAACAATGATCATGCCCAGATTTTTAAACGGCAAGAACACCGCAGAACGCGTACCCACAACAATAGCGGCTTCCCCACGCCGGGATTTTTGCCAAACAAGGTGACGTTCATTATCGGTGAGCCCCGAATGCCAACTGTCGACCTCAATACCAAATCGAGACTCGAAGCGTTTAATGGTCTGTGGCGTTAAACTTATCTCCGGCACTAATATCAGTACTTGTTGACTGTTTAACAAGTGTCTTTCAATACTCTGTAGAAAGACTTCTGTCTTACCGCTCCCCGTCACCCCTTCCAGCAAAAATGGACTAAAACCTTTGCAAGCGTTTAAACCGCTTATCGCAAGCGCCTGTTCAACATTAGGTCGATGGCTACCGCTGATATCAAGTTGAGTAGCCCACGCATCATTAATACTTGGCACGCGTTCAATGGCTTCAATCCAGCCTTTGTCAGTCAGGGCATTAATAACCGCAAGAGATACGTCTTTCCTAAGTTTGTCGTGAGGGCAAGGCTGCTCTTTCAAACGCAATAATACGTTTTGTTGTTTAGGAGCACGCCGAATTGAGGCACATGCTTCTGCGAAGTTATCGTCATCGGCCAATGATTCAGCCAATTGCCAATATTTGATCATCTGCAGAGTCTGCGCTTTGCCATTGCGCAGGTTTGCCGGTAAAGCTGCAAATAGCGCCTCTCCGATTGGCGCACAATAATAATTGCTCGCCCACTTAAGCAAGGAGTAACTGGCCGAATCGATAACAGGTGTGTCATCCAGCACTTCGACAACAGACTTGAGCTTGTCACTTTCCCATTGCGAGTGGTCTTTTACACCGGTAATGAGACCAATTTTATCTTGTTTGCCAAAGGGCACTCGTACACGAGCACCGATTAAAGCAGTGCTTTTTGGACATCGATAATCGAACAATCGACGCATTGGCACCGGCAAGGCAACCTCAACAAAACAAAAATCTTGGGCAGCAGACATATACGCGTGTTTTCACAACTTAAACATGAATCAAGTACAACTTAAGCGAATCGAACAATATTTGCGCATAATCACTTGATCCCCGAGGGACGATACATTAATATGCGCGCCTCTTTGCCACAAGGGCAAATTGAAAAGACTATTTGCTGTATTGACCAGGCATCAATACGGTGTTGAATATAATTACGTATGGTGGCCAACTTCGGGTTGGTTAGCGATGCGGCCTGAAATATGAGGTAACCCATGAGAAACGGTATCCATCCCGAATACAACGAAATCACAGCTAACTGCTCTTGCGGTAACAGCTTCAAGATCAATTCTACTCTTAAGAAAGATTTGAACCTTGACGTATGTTCAGCTTGTCACCCGTTCTACACTGGTAAGCAGAAAATCGTTGATACTGGTGGTCGTGTTGACCGCTTCAAGAAACGCTTCAGCGTATTGGGCAAGTAGTCATTACTTCCCAACGTTTATACGTTTCCAAAAACCCGGTTTTGCCGGGTTTTTTTATGCCTGCCTAAAGACCATAAGCCTCTATCATATTCGCCAAATTAATAAATTCATGGCTTTGTGTGTTATACGAATGCGCTGTTCTTATGTTACATTGCGCATGAACTAAAAAGAGTCGGCAAAACAATGGACTTTTCATAAAAAAGTCCCATTGAAGCCACCAAAAAAAGAACGCTCGACAGAATTAAACAATAAGAAGAGCGGCACCAGCGACATAATTTCAAAGCACAACATTTGAGGCCCTACACAATATGTCAGACATGCGTCAAAAAGCGCTGGACTATCACGCGCACCCGACCCCGGGAAAAATCAGTGTCGAACTTACCACATCTGCGGAAAGTGCCGACGACCTTGCTCTCGCCTACAGCCCCGGCGTTGCAGAGCCGGTAAGAGAAATAGCAAAAGACCCTGAAAATGCTTATAAATACACGGCAAAAGGCAATCTAGTCGCGGTTATTTCTAACGGTACCGCCATTTTGGGACTGGGTAATTTAGGTGCGCTTGCATCAAAGCCCGTCATGGAAGGTAAAGCATTACTTTTCAAAAGATTTGCCAACATTGATTCTATCGATATCGAGGTAAACCACGACACCACTGAAGATTTCATCAATACAGTGGCGAACATTTCGGAATCTTTTGGTGGCATCAATTTAGAAGATATTAAAGCACCAGAGTGCTTTGAAATAGAACAGGCCTTAATAGAGCGCTGCAATATTCCGGTATTTCATGATGACCAACACGGCACTGCCATAGTAACGGCAGCCGGTATGCTCAATGCACTCGAGATTCAAGGCAAACAGTTATCTGATGCCAAAATAGTCTGTTTAGGCGCAGGTGCAGCCGCAGTTGCCTGCATGGACATGTTGGTAAATTGTGGCGCACAAAAACAAAACATTTTCATGATTGACCGCCAAGGTGTGATTCATTCCGGTCGTGAAAATTTGCCAGCACATAAGCAAAGATATGCGCTTGATACGGACAAGCGCACCTTAGAAGATGCCATGACCGGCGCAGATGCATTTGTAGGTGTATCAGGCCCCAACTTACTGTCAGTTGATACTTTAAAATTAATGGCAGACAAGCCTGTGATTTTTGCTTGCTCAAATCCGGATCCCGAAATAAAACCCGAACTGGCTCTCGCTACCCGCGCGGATCTTATTATGGCCACCGGGCGATCTGATTATCCGAATCAAGTGAACAATGTCTTGTGTTTTCCGTTTATCTTTAGGGGTGCACTGGATGTTAGAGCAACTGAAATAAATGCCGCGATGAAAATAGCAGCGGTAGACGCCATTCGAGAATTGGCAAAAGAGCCAGTTCCAGCAGAGGTACTGCAAGCAGCACAAATTGGCAGTTTATGTTTTGGTTCTGACTACATCATTCCAAAACCAATGGACAGTCGTCTATGTCAGCGCGTAGCGACCGCAGTGGCGCAAGCAGCCATCCAATCGGGTGTGGCAGGTGTCCCTTGCCTTCCTGAGAATTATCTGGCAAATTAACACACCGAAAAGGTGTGGTAAAAAAATTAGTTACCATAGTTGTCCTTTGATTTTGCTAATAAAAACAAAAATGAGGCAACAACATGACGCTGGAAGACGAGAAGCCGTCTTTGAAAAAGCGGATGGCAGAAGAAATTCTCGATTCGTACAAGGATCCCAGCGTACTGGAACACCTGGCAGAAACTGAAAACGAAGTTAAGAAACAGTTCCAATTGCCAGAGGAAGTGTGGGAACGGCTTAAAAACAGATAATAAAAAAGAGGGCTAAAGCCCTCTTTTTCTTTATTTATGACTGGAATTCCTAGCCCGTATTACGCATACCTACCGCAATACCCGTTATGGTTACCATCATGGCTTTTTGCAGATCCGATGGAATATCATCTTCATCTGCTGCACGAATACGCTCAAGTAGTTCCATCTGCAGGTAATGCAAAGGCTGCAGATAACCATTTCTGATATTCATAGACTCTTTGCCTTTCGCATCAGACTCCATGACCTCGTTCTGACCTAACAACTTGAGTAACAGTGCAATGCTTTGGGTTAACTCGTCGCGCAACTGCTGTCCAAAGTGACGTAATTCCGCAGGCACTAACTTTTCATCGTAAGCCTGTCCAACACGGGCATCTGCTTTGTAAAACACCATGTCCAACATCGACAAACGCGAGCGGAAGAACGGCCAGTTCTCAAGCATATCCTGTAGCACTGGCTCCAAGCCATTATCCAATGCTTTTTGTACTGCTGGCATCACACCTAACCAAGACGGAAGTACCATGCGGGTTTGCGCCCAAGCGAATATCCACGGTATCGCACGCAAACTTTCGATGCCGCCAGAGGGCTTGCGCTTAGCTGGTCGACTACCTAACGGCAACTTGCCTAGTTCTTGTTCCGGCGTTGCAACGCGGAAATAAGGCACAAATTCAGGATCGTGGCGAACCGTATTGCGGTAATTGTCGCGGGCATCGCCAGCCATGCTTTCTATCGCTTCGCGCCAGTTTTGCTGAGGTGCAGGTGGCGGCGCAATCAGCGCTTCCAAGATGGCACTTGCGTATAAATTGAGACTGCGTTTTGCCAGCGCCGGCATGCCAAATTTATATCGAATAGTTTCACCCTGTTCAGTGACCCTAAAGCCGCCATCTAGTGAACCAGGAGGCTGCGACAGAATGGCTGCATGAGCCGGTAAACCACCTCGACCAATGGTACCGCCGCGTCCATGGAACAGAGTAAGTTTAACTTTGTGTTGTTCGGCAATAGCGACAAGTGCTTCTTGCGACTGGTATTGCGCCCAACCAGCCGCTAACGCGCCGGCATCTTTGGCGGAATCAGAGTAACCAATCATGACATACTGCTTGCCTTTGATATAACCGCGATACCAATCAATTGCCAGTAAGTTCTGCATGACCTCTGGCGCATTATTCAAATCGTCCAGCGTTTCAAATAATGGTGCGACAGGCATCGGCCAAGACACATTCATCTCTTGCAATAGCAATTGAACCGCCATTACGTCTGAGGGCAAACTGGCCATTGAAATGATATAGATGCCAAAAGCAGAAGGGTTGTTTTGGGCAATAACTTTACAGGTATCAATGACTTCCTGAACATCAGCACTCGGCTGCCAATTAGATGGAAATAGCGGTCGTTTGGAACTTAATTCACGTTGTAAGAAAGCCTGTTTATCGGTTTCTGACCATTGCATGTAGTCACCAAGACCAAGATAACGGGTTAGCTCTCCAAACACCTCAGCATGGCGCTCAGAATCCTGACGCACGTCGAGTTGCAATAGATTAACGCCAAAACAGTGAGCGCGGCGAATTACGTCCAATAACAAACTGTTGGCGACATTCTGCATGCCACATTGGTTG
The DNA here is from genome assembly GCA_014872785.1 of Alteromonadaceae bacterium. GTDB lineage: Bacteria > Pseudomonadota > Gammaproteobacteria > Enterobacterales > Alteromonadaceae > Planctobacterium. Next base: position 49,731 of record WKFJ01000040.1, on the reverse strand, counting down.
AGTGAGTCATAACAAGCCATTAGAGGCACTAGTAGCTCTTGATCGTCTTGGATCCACTGGCTCTGATCAACGGGTAACCCGTCTAAGTAATCGGTAATACCGTCACGCGTACCCACCAAGGTTTCCCATAGCGGACGCAATAAATCGCGATAAGGTTCTCTTGAATCGGCACCAACAGCTTCTCTGACTTTATCGTCACAGTCCGACATCGATAACTCAACAACCAGCTTTTCAATATCATCAGCAAACAATCGAGCCGCGCGTTTACGCGCTAACAACAATACCCGCTGAGTAACTTTTGCGGTAACAAATGGGTTTCCGTCACGGTCGCCGCCCATCCAAGAACTGAAGTGCACTGGCTTGGCATCTAGTGGTAATCCCACACCGAACTTGTTTTCAACTTTGGTACTGAGTTCTCGAATAAAATCTGGGACAGCTTCCCAAAGTGAACTCTCAATAACAGAGAAACCCCAAGTTGCTTCATCAACGGGTGTTGGACGCACGGCCCGGACTTCCTCTGAGTGCCATGACTGAGTGATAAGATCGGCAATACGCAGCTCTAAACTATTGCGCTGAACACTGTTCAGACTGTCGTTGCGAAGGTGCTTAACACAGTCATTCAGTTCGGAATACTTGTGAATAAAGGTACGACGGTAAACTTCTGTTGGATGAGCGGTAAGTACGAGATCAATCTCTAGCTTTTTCAATGCCTCGGCAAAATCATCTTCAGCCAAATCCATCTCATCTAAGTGTTCAAACAACTTCTCTACAGAATCGTCAGTTTGCTGATGCGCGTTGAATTCCTGCTCGGCAATATTGGCAAGGTTCAAAAACTGGGTAAAGGCACGGGCCATTACCAATAAATCCGAATCACTCAGCTGTGCAAACATAGACGCCATTAACTCGGTTGCATCTTGCTCACCCTGATTTGAGCGCTTTCCTGCTTTGCGCACTTGTTCGATGCGCTCTAACCACTCATCACCCAATTGCGCCTTGATGGTTTCACCCAATTTTGAACCAAGGTAGCGAACACTTGATTTGAGTTGATCATCCATCTGTCCAGACATAAGCCCTCCAAAACGTTATTTATTTACATAATTTGCCGTTTGAATTAGCAAACATGCCTTAAATTTACCTTATTTTGTAATTAAATTACAACTTATCAAGCTAACAATAGAAACAAAACAAATTGGGTTGCGCTACCTAATCTGCTCAATTTGTTCAGGAAAAAGTTAAAACATCCCCGACGGGGAGAGTCATATGCCAAGGATAGTACTTATATATATTCAATACTTGAGTCGGTGTCAAAAAGCTCATCCTGCTGTTTGATGCCATAAAGATGGCAATAATACCTTCAAGGGAGGTTTGCCGGACAACCCACTTTGCGCTAGTTTCTATTGAAAGTATTACATAAATCACCCGCGTCTACGGGGGATTAACTCCCATGAGCATCACATTTTCAAACTTAGGTACCTGTGAGAACTATGAAAAAGAATCCAACAATCTTAGGTTTAGCCAGTGAATTTAAGGGCGCTGAGTTTATCAAGGAATGCAAGAAGCGAGGCTGCAAGATAATCATTCTGGCACGAGAAGCATTTCGCGATCACCCGTGGCCACATGATTGCATTGATGCTTTTCACACTATGCCAGACCTACGTATACAACCGGACTTAACTAATGCTGTCACCTATTTAATGCGTCACGAGGAAATCGACAGAATTGTGGCTCTGGATGATTTTGATGTTGAGCATGCCGCTGATTTAAGGGAGCACATTAGGATGCCCGGTATGTTGCACAGCCAAGCTAGATTATTTCGAGACAAGTTAGCTATGCGCAGTGCAGCGCAAAGTGCAGGTATAGCACAACCGCGCTTCACCGGTTTGGTAAACCACAACCATGTTTATGAATTTATGCTGTCGGTGCCCCCACCTTGGATATTCAAACCGAGGACTTTAGCTGGTTCTGAAGGTATTCAAAAATTTAACCAGCAAGAGCAAGTATGGCAAAAATTGGAAGAGTTAGGCGATGCCCAATCGCAGTTTTTATTAGAGGAGTTTATCCCTGGTAATGTATTTCATGTTGATAGTTTAAATTGGCAAGGCAGTCCACTATTCGCACTGGCAAGTGCATATGGTGCGCCCCCACTTACAATGCTGCAAGGACAGAAACTGTTTTCCACTCGAACCCTAGAACAAACATCTGACATTGCTCAACGCCTCCTAAATATGAACCAACAATTATTGACGGCATTTGCCAGAGAATACGGTCCCTCTCACAGTGAATTCATCCAAGGGCAAGATGGCCAACTGTATTTTTTAGAAACCTCGGCCAGAGTCGCTGGCGGAAACATCGAAAGAGTGATTGAAAGCGCCACCGATATCAAAGTGTGGCAAGAAGCTGCCAAAATGGAGCTTGCAGACTATGCTAAAGAACATTATGAACTGCCTGAACAAGCAATACGTTACGCAGGCTTGATTGCCGCGCCAATACAGCATTCCACACCTGATGTTTCGTCTTTCGAGGCTGAGGAGATTAGGTTCCGCTTTAACCAAGACGGTTTTATTACCTTGGTAATCGCGGCAGATTCGCATGAGAAAAGGGATGAATTACTGGCAGAATTAGGGCAGCAATTATTAGCGTAGTAAATTTGTGTTTTAGCACTATAATGGCGGCAAATTTGAATCCCATTTAATGGTATTTGAGAGCGAGAAAATCCGTTGAGTGATTGGAATATCGAACAAGCAGAAGAGCTGTATCGCGTAAAGCGCTGGGGCGGTGGCTATTTCCAAATTGGTGACAATGGCAATCTGCATATCACGCCCAATGAAGACGATGAACATTTGCGTATCGACTTCAAATCAGTAATAGAAGAAATCCAGCGGGAAAACATTCAATTCCCTGTTGTGGTGAGATTTCACGATATTTTGCGAGCACAGGTCGCCGCACTAAATGACATATTCAACAAAACTATCCAGGCTGCAGGTTATGAAAGCCCCTACATGGGCGTTTACCCAATTAAAGTTAACCAAATGCGCGAAGTGGTTGAAGAAATAGTCGATGCTGGCCAGCCTTATCAGTTTGGCTTGGAGGCCGGCTCTAAAGCCGAATTACTTGCCGTATTGGCCTACAACACCAACGAAAATGCACTGACGATTCTCAATGGTTATAAAGATGATGAGTTTTTGAAACTTGCCTTTATGGGCATGCTAATGGGACGCAACATCATTATTGTGGTGGAGAAATTTTCAGAACTCGCTGCTATCACCCGCTTGAGCCGTGAACTTGGTATCAGACCCACTATTGGTCTGCGTGCCAAAATGTCAGTTAAAGGTCGTGGAAAATGGGAAGGCTCCAGCGGCGATAGAGCAAAATTTGGTTTGTCTATTTCTGAAATCGTTGCCGCCGTGGCGTATTTGAAAAAAGAAGACATGCTAGACACGCTTAAGCTTCTGCATTTTCACATTGGTAGTCAGTTAACCGATATTCGTTCTATTAAAGAAGCCATTACTGAAGCGGCACGTATTTATACAGAATTACATCACATGGATGTAAAACTGGAATACGTTGATGTAGGTGGCGGGCTGGGTATCGATTACGACGGTTCCAAGTCCACAAGTGACTCTTCTAAGAATTACTCCATGAAAGAATACGTGGGTGACATAGTCTATGGTATGCAAGAGATTTGCGACCAAGAACAGGTTCCACACCCAATATTAGTCAGTGAAAGTGGTCGCGCACTTACTGCACACCATAGCTGTGTCGTTATGGAAATAGTCAGTGAAATTAAACCCAATGGCGGCAATGTAAACGCGCCTATTGACGGAGAAGAACACTTCATCCTAACCAATATCCGCGAACTCGCCGACAATTTAGAGGCTTACCCAAATCCTCAAGAAATTTATAACGACGCCACTGATTGGAAAGAGCAAGCCCAAAACGCATTTAAACTGCGTGTGTTATCGCTTGAGCAATTAGCGACAGTAGAAAGTTTGTATTGGAATATTATGGACACTCTGCGCCAACGCCTTAAAACCGCACAGTTTATTCCTGAAGATTTGCAAGATTTGGAAAAACTGCTCGCAAGCCAGTACTTGGGCAATTTCTCGGTATTCCAATCGGCAGCGGATACCTGGGCAATCGACCAAGGATTGCCTGTAGTGCCCATCACAAGAATGCATGAGAAGCCAACCGTCACCTGCTCTTTGGTTGATATCACTTGTGATAGCGACGGCAAAATTGACCACTTCGTCGGTGAAAGTAGCCCTAACACAACCATTGCCTTGCACGAATTAAAAGAAGATGAAAAGTACTATGTTGGCTTATTCCTGACAGGTGCCTACCAAGACGTGATGGGGGATATGCACAATTTATTTGGGCGTTTAAACGAAGTGCATATCTTCAGTTACGACGACGATCCAGAAGATTTCTACATCGAGGAAATTGTTCGTGGTTCTTCCGTCGAATCGGTGCTGGACATCATGCAATACAACCCCAAATCCATGGCTAAAGACGTTAAGAAAGTCATTGATAAACAGATATCGGCCGGGAAGTTAAACCCTAGGGAAGGGGTTAGATGGATTGATTTTTATGATGATTGTTTAGCGGGTTACACCTACCTCAAAACATCATAAATCAACGCTCGAGATCCCAAACCCCTCTGGGGTCACGAGTCGTTCACGCCACTTTTGTTTCAGATAAAAATTCCTGGGTTTTTTCCGCTGACAATGGTTTACTGTAGTAATAACCTTGGATCATGTCACACCCCATATCACGCAGCTTACTCGCCTGTTCTTTGCTTTCCACACATTCTGCAATAAGGCTTAAACCCAAACTCTTTCCTAACGTAATAATTGACTGAATGATACCATCATTGGCCTCATCATCTCCCAACTGACGCACGAAGCTACCGTCAATTTTTAACGTACCTATGGGTAAATCTGGCAAGTAACTCATACTAGAGTAGCCAGTACCAAAGTCATCAACGGCAATATTGATCTTCATGGCGCGCAATTGCTCAAGCACTTTAATGGCATGGTCGGTATTGCTTATAAAGGTGTTTTCGGTGATTTCGATTTCCAGGTATTTGGGTGCTAGTCCGGTTTTATCCAAAATATCCGTGATTTGATTCACAGCATTGGGATGCATAATAAATGATGCGGGCAAGTTAACTGCCACTCTGGCTTTTTGGCCACCTTGCGCCTGCCAAGACGCATTCTGCGTACAGGCTTCTTCCAATACCCATAAACTAAGCGAATGCATTAGTCCGACATCTTCCGCTACGGGTAAGAATTGAACTGGATTAAGGAGTCCTAACTCTTCGTCTTGCCAGCGGATAAGGGCTTCTATGCCGCAAACACGTCCCGTGTCGGCACACACTTGTGGCTGATAGACAAGGTGAAAACTCTTGTTTTCCAATGCGAGCCGAAGCTTATGTTCAAGCGACAAACGCTGCACAGACCCATCCAACATATTTGCTTCAAAAAAGCAGTATTGGCTAGGGCCCTGTTCTTTAGCTCGATACATACTGATATCAGCATGCTCGAGTAAGGCCGCGCTATCTTTTCCATCTTCAGGAAAACGGGCAATCCCAATGCTGGTGCTCACGTGTAATTGATTGCCGGAAATTTCAATAGGCTCACTAAGGCTAAACAGTATTTGCTCCGCCAGTGGCACAATGTCGTCTTTCGAGTGAAGATGCTCGAGCAAAATAACAAATTCATCACCGCCCCAACGACATACGCTATCAGCTTTTCTCACAACCGCTGATAACTTTTGTGCTACCTGCACTAACAATTCATCACCCACAGAATGTCCGAGGGTGTCGTTTATCACCTTAAACCGGTCGAGATCCAAAAACATCAATGCCATCTGTGAGTTTTCGCGCACAGCGTTATCGATACCGTGATTGAGTCTATCTACCAATAAATGTCGGTTCGGTAATTGTGTTAGGGCATCGTAGTTAGCACGATTAAATAACTGCTCAGTACGAAGCGCCACAAGACTTTCCAAGCGCTCACTGTGAGCATGCAATTGCTTTTCGTGCTCTTCAATTGTATCTAACATGCTATTTACCCCAGTGACTAGGGTACCGAGTTCATCACTACCGGTATTACCGAGACGTTTGTTGTAACGCCGGTTTCTTGCCACATAACCAACGAGCTCCACCAGCTTGTTCATAGGTGCGGCAATAAAATACTGTAGGCGCCAATGCAGGAAAAAGGACACCACTAGGCTTAACACAAATACCAGCAATAATATCCAAATGTATTGATTTCGCTGTTCGGCTAATGAACGAGTGTCAGCTGAAATGATCAAGTAGCCGATTTGTTCGCCATCCATCATCACCGGATTAAATACATATAACTCTTGTTCAAGAAAATGATTGCCTGGCTGTAAGCTTTGATAGTCGATGTCTACCCGAATATCTGTGCGAGAAAATTGCGCAACCGGGGTAAATGCATTATCGAGCAATACCGCGTAACGAGTCGCAGGAAATGCACTCAATGAATTTAAAATAGCTTGGGCGGCTTCCTCATCACCAAATAGCAATGCAGAACGACTGGTTTCAGACACCAGAGCCTCTTTCGCAGATAAACCCGACATTAAGCCCGCTTTATAGTCTGTATAGAATTTGCCGTAAAGCATCAATGAGGCAAGGGAGAGTGTAATTGAGGTCACTAGTGTCGCCACTAATAGCTGCTTCTTAAAAAAGGAAATCCTTTTATACCAGCTAATAAGTTTATTCACGTGACTTTCTCCGAGATAACTTGAGCAATTCTGAGCTTATGGTCAGATTGAGATCGGAGACTGCATCAAAATCGATTTCAAAGCGCAACTTATGATCTATGACATAAAAAGCAATGGAGGGTTCCACTGAGGAGTTGCTCATATCACTCACCAGTAAAACAGGTGTATCACTTTGCTTCAGCGAAGGGTATTCCTCTACCAAAAAAGCGACATCACAGGTGACCCTTTCCTGATAGGGCTTAATTTTTACAGGTAACGATTTAACGCCCACTTTTCGGCCTTTTACCAACTCCTGCATAAAGTCAAAAAATTCGGGGTTGCCGTCTAGACACAAGGCAATTTCAGCCTTAGCGAATCTCCCCTCAGCATCAGGCCATTGCAAAAACTTGGTAAAATTAAACAGGTAGGCGGCCTTCAACTTGTCTGTTCGACTCAACTCAGCCTGTACTGACAAACTGGTCATCAAAGACAGTACAAGTGCGAGTGAAATAAACGTGCGCATCGGATTCATAGTGTTACAGCGACTTGCTCAAAGTAAGTCCTGTTCGCCAACGTTCTCTGGGCTGTGGCCCATTTAAATTCTGATACAGCGGTTTGCCATATTCAAAAGCCAACTGATACTCCTCTACAAAAGACCAGTTAAATCCCGCCCTAACAATTACTTTGCTACCGCCATACAAATCGGGATTGGTAATACTTGCCGGATAAGGGAATGTTTGCGGTACTAGCAGTTCCTCATCGCGTCCTTTAATAGAGTCACTGTAAATGACATCGGTTCCCCAAAAAGTACCCACTGTATCTGACACAGACCAATTGAACTTAGCGTGTAATGCGTAACGATTACCCAAGCGATAATCGCGGTCGTTTTGTCCAGTGCGAAAAGTGGCACTCAGTGCAATGGTATAATCGAGTTTTCCCAAATGATGATACTGAAGCTCTACAGGCAAATCATAAGTACCGGAGCCTAATTGCATGGTATAGGGCAGCTGTTGATCGCCTGGTGCGCGCGGTGTATCGCCTCGTTCGTCAATGGAGCCGGTGGGCAAGCTCAACCCAGCGGTTAGCCACCATTGGCCATTAGTGGTAGTTGAAAACTGGCATCTGGCGCTTAGTACAATATCGCCGACACCTGAGGATTTAATCAAAAACTCATCGTAGCCGGGTACAATGGAAATATGATCTGTCGCTTGTTGAATGTAAGGTATTCTTACTTGCGCGTGCCATTCCTGATTTATTTGGTAATTTAACCCGAATAAGGTGACATCTTGGGTAATAACGGTTGGCACCACAGGAAAGTTTTTGTTAGTGCGATTTTCACTACCTGGTACAAACAAGACCTCATCCAGTGATAACTTATCGCTGCCATCGAGATAACCATCGTACTCAACAGACCGTAACTGCAGGGTCCAACTCCATTTGTTGGCGGATTCCGTTTGTTCGTCTGTGGATAGTTGAAACAAGTCTTGCAAACTTAACTCTGCGAACTCGGAGGGCGTGGTTTGTGCTGTTGTGCACGTGGTGAAGACTAGACTGCTAAAGGCCAGTCCTACTACTAACGAATTATTTTTTGGGCTCTGCACACTGATACACCAAGGAACATTATATTTTTGTTATTGTTCGTCCTGAGTGACATACGCGTTTGTCGCGCTTTTGTTAGTCAATATCCTTAGAAAAAGTAAGACTACATGAACGAAGACAAATTACGAAGCCCAATTGTCCTTTTTCTCATCTAAAAGTTCAGTTCTCTCTCTTTGTTGCCAATAACAAATAATTGACCGACATATCTTGGGTTTCACGCCAGCGTTTGGTAACAGGGTTAAATGCAACACCTACTTGCTCTGACACCTCTAATTTGCTTTCGTTTAGCCACTGAGTCAACTCACTGGGCTTAACGAAATAACGCCATTCATGGGTGCCTTTGGGTAGCAATTTAAGTACATATTCAGCACCTACAATAGCAAACGCAAAAGATTTGATAGTGCGATTTAAAGTACCCATAACTAGGGCACCCCCTGGTTTGAGTAATTCACAGCATTCTTGCGCAAGCCCGGCTTGATCTGGTACATGCTCTATCACTTCAGTGTTGATCACGATATCAAACTGCTGTTGTTGCTCAACCAACACACCTGATAAGCAATGTTGATAGTTAATATCCAAAGCCGACTTCAACGCATGCCGTTTAGCCACTTCAACACTCATCTCGCTAGCATCAATACCAGTTACGGCAGCGCCTAACCGGGCAAACGGTTCACATAACAATCCACCACCACAGCCAATATCGAGTACAGACAACCCCGACAAATCACGCTCTCTATTGAAATGATTCAGCACCCACTTTTCTATCACTGACCAGCGCATAGCATTAAAATCTAATACGCGCTTGTAGGCACCATTTGGATCCCACCAGGCCTCTGCAAAGCTATCAAAACGCGCAATTTCTGCCTCAGAATAATTGCCACTGGACTGACGTTCGAGGCCGGATAAATAACTTTTGTCTAACATAAGGTCGCAATCAAAAATAACAGTAATAAAAATATTACGTGATCAGCACGCGGTTAGCTCATAAGGGCTCTAATTTAAGACAAAAAAAGAGCGGCTATAGCCGCTCTTTTCAACATTCAATACTTTGTGCGTTTATGCTGCAGGTTTGTGTTCCATAGGCACTTCTGCACCATCTTCAATCAGATTTAGGTCGAAGTCGTACTCATCAACGCGCACTGCAATTCTGCGCTTCTCGTTGTAATCAAGTACTGCATCTACTTCTGTTTGATTCAAATCACCACGTTTTTGCAGCTCAGCTACCAATTCGTTGAAATTCAACGTTGGGTTAACTGGATTTTTGCGCAATGATTTTTGAATAGTACGCAAAATAGGCATTACAGTGTGTTTTGCAATAAATGCTTGGTAGTTAATGTCATGACCATCGCCAGGTGTTACTTGTACTAGGTTAGTAATCTGGTTCTTGAACTGACAATTATTCATACTCGCTTCTGCTAGCTCACGACGTAAGTCGTCAGAAATGGCTTTGTTGCTGTTGCTGTATGTCTTAGTTAATAAGCGCATTAAGCCACGAACAGGCGTGTTCGGGAAGTTCGCAACGAATCCAGACAAGGCTTCTTCAGCTTGTTGCAAAGACCACTGAATAGCGTATTCGAAGTAAGGCTTCGCTTCTGCACGCTGTGCGTCTGACACTTTCAATTCGTAGTAGCGAATTGCAGCCATTGCCATGTAGCTGTAGCTGATCATATCACCCAAACGAGCTGACAATAGTTCCGCTTTTTTCAAGTCACCTGCTAGTACCAATAGCGCCAAGTCAGCTAATGTTGCTAGGTTTGAAGACAATTTATTCAAACGCTTCTCGTAAGGTCTTACTTCCGCAAGTTTGGAGCTTGTACCGCGCACCATTGGTAAGTAACTCTTGAACAAGCTGCGGAAAGCATTCTTAACACTGTAGCCAACAGTACTTGCTAGCATGCTGTTGAAAGCAGAGTTTGCTTTTTTGTCATTGCTGTGAATAAGGTCTACCAAATCTTTCAAGAACGGGTGACAACGCATTGCACCTTGACCGAAGATCATCAGGTTTCGGGTTAAGATGTTTGCACCTTCAACCGTAATTGCAATTGGCTGGGCTTTGTAGGCATTGCCCAACGTGTTTTGCGGACCACCTTGTATCGCTTTACCGGCTTGTACATCCATAGCTTGGGTCAACACGTCACGACCTAATTCAGTCATGTGGTACTTCGCAATAGCGGTAACCACTGAAGGCTTAAGCCCAAGGCCAAGACCTTCTGTCGTAAGTTCGCGCGACGCTTCAAGAAGGAAGGTTTTGCCAGCCATATCCGCGAGCTTCTCTTGGATACCTTCGAATCGACCAATTGGCACACCAAATTGTTCACGTACAAATGAATATTCGGTTGCCGCTTTATATGCTGCTTGAGCGGTAGCTGTACCTAATGCTGGAAGTGAGATACCACGACCTGCACCCAGACAACTAACAAGCATCTGCCAGCCACGACCAATATTCTTTTGACCGCCAATGATAAAGTCCATTGGAATGAAAACATTGTTACCGCGTGTTGTACCGTTGTAGAAGCGCATGCCCATAGGATCATGACGGTTACCCAACTCAACACCTGGGTGTGATTTAGGAATTAGTGCGCACGTAATACCTAGTTCTTTTTCGCCGCCGAGTAATCCTTCTGGATCAAACACTTTAAAAGCAAGACCAAGTACGGTAGCGATTGGTGCTAATGTTATATATCGCTTATCCCAAGAAACGGTTAAACCAATAACTTCTTGGCCTTCCCATTCGCCTTTGGTCACGATGCCTGCATCAGGGATCGCGCCAGCATCAGAACCTGCGTCTGGGCCAGTAAGTGCGAAACAAGGAATATCTTGACCTACAGCAAGCTTAGGTAACCAGTGCTCCTGTTGCTCTTTAGTGCCATAGTGCATCAACAGTTCACCTGGACCTAACGAGTTTGGCACCATTACGGTTACCGCAATCGCACAACTCTTGGTTGCTATCATCGATACGATGGTTGAGTTTGCATATGGGCTGAACTCAAGACCACCAAACGCTTTGGGGATAATTAAAGCGAAGAATTTATTTTTGCCCATGAAATCAATCATGTGCTGAGGAATGTGGGTTTCATTTTGCAACGAGTAGTCATCGATCATATCGATCAATTGTTTCAGCGGGCCGTCAACAAACGCCTGCTCATCAGCCGACAACTTTGCTTTTGGCACATTTCTAAGTGCCTGCATGTCCGGCTTACCACGGTAAATTGAAGCTTCCAGCCATACATCACCTGCATCCAATGCTTCCTGTTCTGTCACAGAAATAGGTGGTAATACTTTTTTTAAGCTTGTACGTAGACTCATATCTTTACTCATCTGACATCTGACCAGTTGGGATAATTATGATTCAAACAGTTGTTTAGATCAAAAGTTTTTAACAAATTTTTTAAGAAATTGTTGTAAAAATGAACAGTTCGTTATTTAGTTGCATTCGCTAGTTGGCTGATCTACAAGGTATTTTTAACGCAAATTTAACAAATTAGAATTTTGTGCCTAGATAATCCAGTGCAGTCATAAATACGTAGTAAAACTAAAATTTGAGTTAAATTCTGAGTATGAAAATTGCCAATCCCCAGGGAAAAGGAACCGATTTGCTAGTAAACCACTGGTATCCACAGCCCATTCTGGCCGAAAAACCAGCAAAACAAATCGTTATTGATTACTTTTCCTCAAGCTTGGTACTGAGCGCGTCTTTTTCTTTCAAACCAGTGGTAGATAAGCACTACTATCTATATTGGTGGAATGAAGAGTTGAGAATGAGCCTTATTGAACCGGAGAAATTGCAAAGAAAGTCAGTTAGCTTTATTGGTAGCTGTCGCCTAAAGGAGGATTTAACGTGGAATATAAATTTCGATAATTCACTGAGCAACGCCGCAAGACATCACTTACAGGCTTTTTACGAGGGTTTCGAACAACACATGAAGTCTGGTAGGCCACTCAGCGAATTATTTCCCAGTTTTATAGACAGCCTACCTTATTATCGACGCTTGTTTGCCAGCGGTCTTAGTAAAAGTCTTGGCATTTCACTAACGCATTTAGGGTTGCAAGATAAAACAGCTGATTATTTTGGCGAGTATTTACTCGCTCTGAATTATACCCATCCGTCTGAATAATCTATTTTCGCCTAAAGATTAAGTATTAGTCACTGCCAATGGCAAGCTGGACGTTTGTTTCCAATAAAGACAACGGCATCGCACCATTATCCAGAACCAAGTCATGGAACCGTTTGATATCAAATTCCGCCCCTTGGGCATCACGCATCAATTCTCTAAGTTCAATCAGCTTCAACATGCCAATCATGTAGGCCGTCGCCTGGCCAGTATAAATGCTGTAACGAGCAATATTCGACTGTGCCGAGCCAATCGATACCCCTACATTTTGCTGAAAATATTCACTCGCTTCTTGAAAACTCCATCCGAAAGCGTGAATACCGGTATCAACAACGAGTCTTGCTGCGCGCAGTATTTCAAAGTTTAGCCTACCGATATCACCGTATATGTCATTTTCATACCAACCATATTCACCAGCCAAATACTCCGCATACAGACCCCAACCTTCTATGTAACCCGTTGCACTTAAGTTACGCCTAAAGTCAGGCAACTGAGTTTCTTGTGCCAAGGCTATTTGCATATGATGACCGGGCATCGCCTCGTGATACGCCAAAGTAGGCATTGTAAAGTATGGTTCGTCACTAATATTAGACGCATAAAAGGCGCCTGGACGACTGCCATCCAGAGCCGCTCGAATATAAAAACCTCCGAACTCTCCACCTATGACAGCGACTTCAGCGACAGGGAAGCGAGAAAATAAATCGCTCATTCGTGATTCGGCATCTTCAATTAACGCTTCATATGTAGGAACAACTTCTGCGGCAGGGACAAACCCACTGTCGCTTGCTACTCGATTGAAGTGCTGTTCTAAAGTTTCGTTCTGTGGGTATCCTAAACTGGCAAATTTCTCATTGAGCTCTTCTTGGATCCGAGCCACTTCCTGTAAGCCCAAATCGTGTATTTGCTGTGGTGTCATGTCTGTAGTCGTATGAAAACCCAGTCTTTGCATGTAGTACTCATCACCTCGCTCGAACTGTCCCACACCAATTTGGGCAGGTGCTCTGGTGATTTGATCATTTAGTAAATTAATCAACTGTTGATAAGCGGGATTTATCTTTTGTTCAACAATGTCTTGAGCGGTTTGTCGATGTGCTGCTTTTTGTTCATTAGTAAGATCGCTTATCGAATCTATTTGTTCATTAAACCTACTGAAATACGGATTGCTTTGAATGCCATCAGTCAAGATACGTTGATGAAAATCAATCGAAAACTGCATTGTAATCTGCGGTTCTATTATCCCTTGGCTTTCCGCTTCCTGCAGGTTTGCAATAAGTTGCCCTATCTTCGCAGAAACTAGATTTAAACGAGCCAGGTAGTTTTGTGCATCTTGCGCCGTTTCAAGTGGGTGTAAATCTGAAAAGAAACGTTGAGTTTGTCTTGGCACGCTAGTGAGAAAGTAAGTCGCCTGATAATCAAAATAAATGAAGTCAGTCCGTTCGGCTTGCTCCAACGCCAGCCAACTTAAGACGTCAAAATTGAGCTGCTGTGATTGTGTATATTCACTGGTATCAAGTTGTTGCAATCGGTCATATACAGCTTGCCACATGGCAAGTGTTGTCAGTTCATACGAATATGAAATATCGGTTAGCCCAACAGTAGTCAACCCGTAATCATCATCCAGCGTCAACGCAACTAAATTTTCAGGATCGCGTAATTCAATTTTGATAACTGCGTCATCAATAATGTCTTGCAAATCCATTGTCGATAAATCGTCAGCAAACGCAGATACTACATCCTGATCAGCCATTGATAGAACGGGTGTTGTAGGGGCCGGAGCAGGAGTAGAGGGTGTAGTTGGCGCAGGCGTAACATTACTATTACTACTGCCACCACCTCCGCCACATGCAATTAATAGGGTAGACAACGCAATCGACGCTAACGACTTATTCAACATGAGTCTTTACTCTGTAAAGAAAGAGTTTTAATTGTGTGACATTTAGTACGACTTGTCATGAAACTGACATTAATTTTTACACTTGAAAGGTGAAACTGAGTTATCACGTTTAAATAGGAGCCAAGCAATGAATTTAGTTAACTACCTCATGTATGACGGTAATTGCGAGCAGGCAATTGAGTTTTATCAAGACAAACTAGACGCTGACGTATTGTTTAAGTCTTATTTTAGTGAAATGCCCGAAAGTGACGATCCTAATTGCCAAATCCCGCCTGGCGCAGAAGATAAAATTATGCACGCTACGCTAAAAGTGGGTGAATCAGAGCTAATGATGTGTGACGACCCATCTGGACAAAGCACCAGCTTTACTGGTTTCGCTATTTCAATTTCTGTCAAAAGCGCGAGCCTTGCTACTCAGTATTTTGATGCGTTAGCGCTAGATGGTGAAATATCGATGCCGCTTGCAGAAACGTTTTGGTCAGAGGCATTTGGTATGCTTACAGACAAATTTGGGGTCAGTTGGATGATAAGTTATGACGGCGGCAAAATGTCAGCCAACTGAAGAAAATAAGCTGGCGTACCTTCTAGTCGCCAGCTTTTTAGTTTAGTTTTTCGCCATGTAGTCCAATGTGAGATTGGTAAGTAACTTCACGCCTGTTTTCATACCGTCGTCGTGGACAAAGAAAGACGGGGTGTGATGCGCAGGTGCATCTTCAGCTTTTACATCTAACGGCTTACCGCCAACGAAAAAATACAAGCCAGGTACTTCTTTTTGGAAGAAAGAAAAATCTTCAGCACCCGTTGTAGGTTTGCGATTCACGACGTTATCTTTGCCGGCAGTACGAATAACGGTATCAAGCATTTCACGCATTAATTCCGGGTCGTTGTAGGTCACTGGATAGTTGTAATCCAGTGGCAATGTAATCTCTACCTCGGCTCCCATGCTCTCAGCAATAGCTTTCACTTTGCGTGGAATCGCTTCGTACATATGGTCGCGCGCCTTGTCATTGAGCGTGCGTATGGTGCCTACGATTTCAACTTCTTCAGGAATGATGTTTGAGCGCACGCCGCCGTGAATCGAGCCAACGGTAACCACGGCGCCATCTTCCACCAACTCAATTTCGCGACTGACAATAGTCTGTAAGCCCATAATAATTTGGGCAGAAGTTACGATAGGGTCAACACTTAACCAAGGATAAGCGCCGTGCGCTTGCTTACCCTTTACTACCAGCTTGAACGGATCAACCGCGGCCATAATGCCGCCTTCACGATAAGCGATAGTACCAACATCCAATTTGGACCAGATGTGCAAACCAAAGATCACATCGACATCGGGATCTTTTAGTACATCTTCCATCACCATAATCTCAGCGCCACCTACTTCTCCCTCTGGCGCGCCTTCTTCAGCAGGCTGAAAGATGAATTTCACCTGGCCTCGAAGCTGGTCTTTCATGTCGGCTAAGATAGCTGCCGCCCCCATCAACATGGCTACGTGTGTGTCGTGACCACAGGCATGCATTACAGGCACATCTTGTCCATTGAAGACACCACGAGCAGTCGACTTCCACGGTAAATCATTGTCTTCAAGTACTGGCAGCCCGTCCATGTCGGCCCGTAGCGCCACTGTTGGTCCTGGTTTGCCGCTGTCTAAAACAGCCACTACCCCAGTAAGGGCAACACCAGTTTGCACTTCAAAACCCAATTCTTTCATATAAGCGGCGACATATTTAGCCGTTTCTACTTCTCGGTTGGAGAGCTCAGGATGCTGATGTAGATGATGACGCCATTCGATAACTTTGGGCTCAATTTTATCAGCCATTTCATCAACACTGGCACAGGCCCAAAAGGGCAGGGTTGCAAGAGCCGTCAATAGTATTCTTTTCATTTTTATATACTCTTAGGTTCGCGATAAATAAAAGGGGACAAAACGTCCCCCTCTTCCTTCGTTCGTTTTTTTGGTAACTAGCCGTGTACGCCTAACATGCGCAAACGGTTTTCAATAGCAAACATTTGATCTAGCGTTTCACCAGCCACAATACCATAAAACTGTGTTTTAATTTTTCGGTCTTCTATAAACTCATTTGCAGACACAATAACAAAGTCTTTGTGTTCAAGATCTCTGTGCAGCCGCACCATCGCTTCATCGATTGTACAGTCGATGGTGTACCCCGTGGAGAACTTAGCATATTCCTTCTTTTCTTGTTTCAGGTTATGCCTAAGCACACACAAGGGAGTAGATCCATTGACGCGAATATTGGCATCAATGACAAACATTTCACCGTCCATATTTTCTAATACGTCTACTCCGACAACGCCAAAATAGCCATGCTTGTGTAAAAATCGACTGAGCACAGCGATTTTGTGGTGAAACTTATCCATGGTGTCGCTGTAACGGATCACGCCACCAATCATTTCACCGTCTTCAGTTACCATTTGGTTAGTAGCGCCAAGCAAGGTTGCTTTGCCTTGCTTATCAACGTAAAACTGAACGCAATAGTTACCCACCTCGTTTAATACAAATTCCGAAACCAGTACTGTGCGCACGAGTCCCATCTTCAAATATTGACGGATATCAATGGCGCAAAAATCCAAGTCTTCTTTGTTGCGAATAATGTAAGTACCTTCACCCGCCAAGCCATGCGACACCTTCACCAAAAATGGAAATTCATCTGGGGTTTTTACATCTTCAATATTGACTTCATGCAAGTCGTAAGCAGTAAAGTTAGGGTAGTGCACTCCCATTTCGGCAAGTGTGACTTTGCTCAATAGTCGGTAGTGTTCATCAGGGTTCACCGCGTGCTTTTCTGGTGCGAGATGGTCAAATGGGAATAGGGTGAGGATCTTGTCGTACTTGTCAGATTGATTGAGTTCATCAAACACGCTTTGGTGCGGATAAATATCTAGATTGTCGTACTTATGACCAAAGTGTTCGCGCCAATAGTTCAGTAAAGCATCAGACGGCTTTTCCATCAGAATTGTCGGGATATCATCTCCCATCACTGAGGTGACGCGCCATGGCTCCATTTGAGCCGTTTTGTTGTACGCGACCTTGCGCTCTTCGGAGTTACCGTCCTGAATTAGATATTTTTGCGTGTTGGGATAATGACTCCACCCAGCTGTACTCGGATAAGATACAAAATAGCCGTACTTTGCATCTTGAATATCGTTTTTAAAGAGTTCCGAAAACGATTGCCCGGTAAAAATAGAAAAGTCTTGCTCAATACTCATCCTGACCTCATTGGTGTTAGTTTGGCGCGCTAACTTGATTCGATTTGTGACAGTATAGTTGGCTGTTGCTACCTCTGTTTCGTCTATCCTGGGGACAACAATTTATGACGCAGCAACTAGAGCCTATTTATCTTTTGTTTATTTTTTATGTTAAGTGATAACAGGTTCTGCTAATAACCATAAGCGAGTGGAAAATAATTGCAAATGGTCTCTGATGAATTTGTATGCCATAAAATGATTTGTGAAGTCTTGTTAGCTCGTTAGAGATAATCTCTTTGCATAATTGCCCATAAATCATGAATGTCTATTTTTATACCTGAAGTTTGGCATTAGACAGTCTATTGCTATGCTTTAATACATTTGTTAGCTTGAGCCTTCACATGTGTATCAAGCTACTGAATTCAACTCTGTTAAGGACACCCCCATGACCGATTCTGTGACAGCGCAAACGACTCGTACCAATGCCAAAGAATCTGACGCCTTTGATGTGTTTAACCTACGACATTATGTGGGCCCAAACCCCGATTTATCATGTGAAGCGTTGGCGTTTGATTTTGCATTTACTGGGTCTCCCAAACCGATTCCACTTTCAGATATGCACAGTGCCGTTTCTGAAAAGCTACCCGAGTTGGCTACACTCGAATTCAGTTCCTATGCGCAGCTCTTTGGTCACGCAGTATCAATGGTAAATCGCTTGGATTTGAACCTGCATATGGAAAAGTGGGAAGTCAAAGAAAAAGAAGAAAGCTCTGCTGCGCGTATCGCGTTTCAGGTGGTTCACAAAACAACGTCTTGGAAGGTTGTCTATTTTGTGTGGGATTGGTTCGAGTATATCTGCGACCCTGACAACAACGATTTTGACTATGACGGCCAGTTTGCGGCGCTGCAAGAATCCTTTAGTCGCTCAGTCTTTGGCGGACCAACGTCTTACAGCTTGATAAAAGCAGCCGCCAAAAAAGGCATACCAGTCACTTACCTATGGGACGAGGGTCTATTTCAATATGGTTATGGCAAGAGCATGATCCGCGGTATCGCTACAACCTTCGATAGCGATAGTCACGTCGACTCAGACTTCACTTGTCGTAAAGACGATTGTAAGGCCTTTCTAATGGAATACGGTTTTCCAGTGCCTGAGGGTGAAGTAGTTTACGAATTAGAAGAAGCGCTCGATGCGGCCGAAGACATTGGCTATCCGGTTGTTTGTAAGCCGGTTGTAGGTCACAAAGGCATTGGTGTCACCGCAAACATAGAAAATGAAGAACAACTAAAAATCGCGTTTGCCGATGCACAGGAAGCCATCCCCGAAGGCGAACCTCAGAGCATCATTGTTGAAACTTTCATTTCCGGCAACGACCACCGAATTCTTTGTGTCGACGGCGAATTTGTTGCATCAGTTAAACGCGAACCCGCCTTTGTTATCGGTGACGGTGAATCTAGCATTATCGAATTGATTGATATTGAAAACGGCAAAGAAATCCGTGCCGATACTGCGACATCACCACTAGGCAAAATACTCACCGATGATGTGATGGACAATACACTGCAAGAAAGCGGTCTTGATAGAAACTCGGTTCTAGAAAAAGGACAAAAAGTTCATTTGCGCAAAGTCGCAAACCTATCATTGGGCGGTGTCAGCGAAGATGTGACGGACATTGTGCACCCAGATGTTATTGCCATGAGCAGAGCTATCGCGCAACATTTTAAGCTAACGGTATTCGCGCTCGATGTGATTACGGATGATATTGCCAATAGTTGGGTACCTGCCAAAGGCAGTCGTCGGTCAAATTTCGGTATTATCGAAATCAACGCTGCACCCGGGATTTACATGCATTTGAAACCCGCTTATGGACGCTCAATTGATGTACCGACGCGCATTATCGAAACCTATTTTGATGAACGCGAAGATGCACGTATACCTATACTAACGTTCAATCGATTAAGCAAACCTGCAATGAAACGGATAATCGACTACATCATGCACCATGAAATTTGTCGATACCCTGCCGGAGTATGCTCTGAGGGTATGTTCCTGAAAAAACACGAGTTTCCTGTTAATCGCGACTACAACGCCAATATGCGTAACGTGTTGCGTAACCCGCGCGTTGAAATGTTGTTAGCCGAAATGCCGATAGATGTCTACGAAACCGAAGGGATGTATTACAATAGCTCGGATTTGTTAGTTCTCGAAGATCCGACAGACATTGAAATGATTTTGGCGGAAGACGTAGAGCCTCACGCCACAATAATGATTCGCAACGGTAATGACGTTGAAATTCGCCGAGGCGAAGCGGATGTAGAACGCTCGCAGGTTGAATTTGAAGATGAGTTTTTCTCGCTAGTACTGCACGAAATTAAATCTCATTTCGGTAAACACTAAATAAAAACAAAGGTGTAAAACCACCTACAACAAAAATCAGGAGCAAGTGTGAGTACTTGCTCCTTTTATTACGTATTAAGGGCATATAGTTGGTATTACCAGTAATGCACAATAACAAAGGCACTCTCACGCTAATTGGAGGAGCAGAGGACAGAAACAGCAATAATGGAGTATTGCGCAAACTAGTAGACAAAACCAAAGCCAAGCACATCGCTGTGGTTCCTACCGCTTCAATGTACGGTTACGAATTAGGTGAAGAATACCAAGATACGTTCCGCAGACTAGGTGTGGATAAAATTGACATTCTCGATATCAAGGAAAGAAGAGATACGGAAGACTCCCGCTATTTAGACGTAGCCAGAGAAGCGGATAT
This sequence comes from Alteromonadaceae bacterium, assembly GCA_014872785.1. Classification (GTDB taxonomy): domain Bacteria; phylum Pseudomonadota; class Gammaproteobacteria; order Enterobacterales; family Alteromonadaceae; genus Planctobacterium. The sequence goes on along the minus strand of WKFJ01000040.1, from coordinate 29,422 downwards.
GTTTTTCTTTACCGGTGGTGACCAAGTTAAGCTCGCTCACGTGTTTCTGCACACAGAACTATTAAAAATCGTCAAAGACCGACATTTTCTGTCTGGTTTGCACTTAGCCGGCACCAGTGCGGGCGCGATGGTCATGAGCGATCCACTTATCTACGAAGGCGATGGCAAAGACTTCCAAAAAGGTGCCGTCTTTTTTGAACCGGGTTTTGGCATTACCTCGGGAATCACTGTCGACACTCACTTTATGGAGCGCGGTCGAATTCCCAGAATTTGTGCTTTCCTCGCCTCAGGTTACAGTAAACGAGGCATAGGTGTATCAGAGGATACCGCGGCATTCATTGGTTCAGACGATAAAATGGAAGTCTTTGGTGAAGGCACCGTAGTAACCTTCAATGGTGACAAATTAAAGTACTCCAATTTTCACAACATCAAAGAAGACGAACTTATTGACATGGACAATGTCTCGTTGAGTTTCCTCGTAGATGGCTCAAAATTTGACTTGAACAAATGGACGCAAATCAAACCAACCAAACGTCGCCGTATCGTCGCAAAGAATTAGAATCTATTGTAACCTGCTACAAACATTTTATTGGAATCGCTAATGACCCAGCTTACTGACCAGCAAATCGAAGACGTGCTAAAAAAGAATCCCGACAATCGCTATGAATATTTACTGGATTCAATAAAAGAATCAGGGGAAATGTGGATACTTGCAGACGATGTGGGTGCCGTTATGTTTAACAGTGAAGATGAAGAAGATCTTGTACCCATCTGGCCAACGAAACAATTTGCAGAGCTATGGCGTAGTGATGAGTGGCAACATTGCAAACCCATTGCAGTTACGGTAAAGAAATGGCTAGCAGACTGGACTCCTGGACTAGAAGAAGATGAAATTGCGATTGTCGCCTTTCCGAATCAAGACAATGAAGGTCTGATTTTAGCACCTTATCAGTTACACGAACGTCTTGAGTAAAAAAGGTGGCTATGCCACCTTTTTTATAAACACCACAAATTCTGCTTAACTATTTGTCTGCGTTGCACTGCCTTCCAAGAAGCCTTTCAACATCGAAGCCAAATTAGAGAAATACCCGACTATTCCCACCTTAACCGGCTCCATTTCTTCTTCCGTTAATTGTTTAAAGTCCTGAGGATCCGTAAAGCCCTCTAACATAGGGTGTTTACTCATATAATGTTGAGTTTCGCGAAATTCATCAAGCAGCATAATGTCAATCGGCTCGTCTAGCGTCTCAATTTGCACTCGAAAACTCGTAGAAGCCATATATCTGTCCATACCCAAAAAACTGCGTGTGAACAATCCATATCCCTGGCTATAGTGCTCGCTACAGCCGTAAGCACTGCACTCTAAAACAGCGAGGGCAGGTGTTTCTTCAATAAGAATTACCGCTTTAATCCCCGCTTGTAACAGCGACTCTCTAAGTTCATTATTTGCTTGAGTGAAAGACCATTTCTTATCTTTGACTTCAACGAACTTAGCCAAGTCTGTTTGCTGTACCGCATAATCTTCTAAATTGACGACTTGGTAAGGCGACTTGCCTTCAATGTGATTTTTGAACTCTTCAAAAATCGCTTGTTTTATTCCCCAATCGAATTCGTATTCGCTGGTAAAGTTGTGAAAAATAGTTGTCCCAACATGCGTATGTGTGGGATTGTCCTTAGCACTAATGAGAATACCCACTTTATCGCCAGCTGAAAGTTTATAACTTGGCGTTGGAGGTACATACGTCGAGACACACGCAGACATAAACAGAATACTTATCCCTACGATAAACAGTCGTAAAACCGGATGCTTCATTGCTCTTTTTATCCTTGAAATGTTATTAATCAAAAGTGATTTTGAAATTTAAGAATTGAAGTAAGGAAATTACAGTTACAAGATTAACAAGCGGTACAAGTTCACTTATTAAAGCCGGAGATTATTTGAGAAATGTCATTATCCGTATTGCAATAGTTAAAGCACAAAAGTGTGCTCTTAAATTTCCCTATAGTTTCTTTTCGGTAACCTATTTTCTCACAAAAAAGATGATAGTTTAATGAAACATTATGAAAAAATTAAAAGGGAAGCACGAGCCTCCCTTTTGTTAATTCTGACTTATTAGGTTATTCCGCGAGTTTTTCTTCGATGTAACGGTCAACTAACCGCTCTAATATATCCAGTGGCACCGCGCCATTTTTCAGCACGACATCATGAAATTCAGGTAAGCTGAATTTTTCTCCTAGTGCTGTTTTGGCTTTTTCGCGCACTTCCAAAATCTTCATCATACCGACTTTATACGCCGTTGCTTGACCCGGCATAACTATATAGCGCTCAATTTCGGAAACGACATCAGACTCAGCAATACCTGTGTTCACCAGCATATACTCTATCGCTTCTTCTCTTGTCCAGCGTTTAGCATGGATACCTGTATCAACCACTAACCTAACCGCTCTAAACAACTCTGCTTGTAAGCGACCAATATTGTCAAACGGGTCATTTTGAAAGCCCATCTCCCACGCAAGTTGTTCGGTGTACAATGCCCAGCCCTCTGTATATGCAATAAATGGCGAAAGTGTCCTAAAGATAGGTAACCCTTCTAGCTCCATAGAAATGGCAACCTGAAAGTGATGACCAGGGACACCTTCGTGATAAGCTAAAGTACGCATACCGTATTTTGGCGTGGCTTTTATATCGTATAAATTAGCAAAAAATACGCCCGGTCTGGATCCATCCATAGAAGGTTGCTGGTAATAAGCACCTGGTGCAGTTTTCTCTTTAAACTCCGGAATGCGTTTTACTTCCATGCCAGCGTTGGGGCGTATGTTAAAAGCTTCTGAAATACCTTCGTCAATTTCATCAATTATCGTCTGATAGTCTTTGAGAATTTGCTCACGGCCTTCGTCAGTGTCTGGATAATAAAATGACTCATCGGCTTTTAGGGTCTCAATCGCGCCGTAGAAACCAGTGCTAATGTCGTAGCCCTCACCCTCTAATATCGCGAGGATCTCTTCCTGTATTCGATCTACTTCAGATAAGCCGATATTATGGATTTTATCTGCTGAGTAACCTGTTGTAGTAAAGAATTTTAGAAGTTGCTGATAAGCGATATCACCACCTGGTAAGCGCCAGAAACCATCATCCGTTCCCGCTTTACTTTTCAAAGCAGCAAAGTAATCAATGTAGGATTGATACGTTGGATAAACTGAGGCGGAAATTTCAGATGCTACTCGTGACAAAAATAGTGCCTTGTCCGCTTCAGGTATCTCCTCGATCTTATCTAGTTTTGCGGAGAAAGATGTATAAAGAATGTTCTCTTCAGGAGCAGTTCCCACGAATCCCCGCATTTCATCAAGTACTCGGTCTATCACGAATTTCGGCGGAATAATGCCGTTTTCTTCTCGTAATTTTAGTCCTTCCATGATTTGTGCAAACTTCACTTTCACCGCGCTCAAACGCGAAATGTAATGCTCTGCATCCTGTCCTTCAGTGATTCTGTGCTGGGCATCCATAAAGCTAGGATAGCCGTTCTGAACGCCGAATAGTTGGTTAACTGGGTAATCGTGATAGCGATACGGCTTAGATTCAACACCGGCGTCTATCAAATACATAGCGATTTCTTTTGAGAGCCTTTGATTTTCGTCTAAATCCTCGTCTTTGTATTCGAGCATGGTCGAGCGAACTTCATCGATCATCGCATACATTTCATCGCCCTTTTCAAGGCTACTGTCGTTGAGTTCTGCGTTATGGCCTTTGAAACCTATATTTTCCAAAACACCAATGGAGGTCAAAGTTTCTGGGGAATCCAAAGCAACCTTAATCAAGGTTCGGTCTAAAAAAGCTCTAAAGAATAGCGGCTTTTTAGCATGCCACTCGTGTAGGCCGAGTGCGAGAGCTAAAAGAATAATTGTCAGGACACTAATGCCCAACCATTTGAAAAAGCTTTTCACTGTGCGTTCCTATCGTTGTTTATTATGAAATTATTTTTGTTTTTAGATCGGAACAACTATGTCAGGCAGATATCAAATTGCAATAGAAGGACATATTTTTTCACAAAAGGACTGTTTAATTTGAGTATCTTAAGCATAAAAAAACCCAGCTCAATGCTGGGTTTTTTATACTTTGAATTCGACCTAAATTACTTACGCAATTTTTGAACAATTCGTAATTGCGCGATTGCTTCAGCCATTTCTCTAGCGGCTTCAGCGTAATCAAAGTCAGCACCCGGATTAGCAATGTTCTCTTCTGCACGACGAATTGCGTCTTGTGCAGCTTGCTCGTCCAGCTCTTCACCACGGATAGCAGTGTCAGCTAGCACAGTAACGATACCAGGTTGGATTTCCAACATGCCACCGTTGATGTAGATAAACTCTTCATCGCCGTGCTGTTTAACGAAACGAACCATGCCGGGTTGTAATGCGGTAATCAAAGGCGCGTGACCAGGATGAATACCTAGTTCACCTTCGCTACCGGTAACCTGGATAGCTTCAACGCGACCAGAGAATAAACTCTCTTCGGCGCTTACTACGTCCAAGTGTGTTGTCATTGCTGCCATATCACCCTCCTAGAGGTGGAACCCGGTATTGGGACTAACAATTTGCTAGCCCCAAAAAGATTACATGTCTTTCGCTTTTTCCGCTGCTTCTTCGATTGAACCAACCATGTAGAATGCTTGTTCAGGTAAGCTGTCGTAATCGCCAGCAAGAATACCTTTAAAGCCTGAGATGGTGTCTTTCAAAGAAACGTATTTACCAGGTGAACCCGTAAATACTTCTGCTACGAAGAATGGCTGAGACAAGAAACGCTGAATTTTACGAGCACGTGATACCACTTGCTTGTCTTCTTCAGACAATTCATCCATACCAAGAATGGCAATGATGTCTTTTAATTCTTTATAGCGCTGAAGCACTGACTGTACGCCACGAGCGGTGTCGTAATGCTCTTGACCGATTACCAATGGATCCAACTGACGTGAAGTAGAATCTAGTGGGTCAACTGCAGGGTAGATACCCAGTGCAGCGATATCACGAGAAAGTACAACCGTCGCGTCCAAGTGAGCAAACGTTGTTGCAGGAGAAGGGTCAGTCAAGTCATCCGCTGGTACGTATACCGCCTGAATAGACGTGATTGAACCAGTGTTAGTTGACGTAATACGCTCCTGTAGTACACCCATTTCTTCAGCTAGTGTAGGCTGGTAACCTACCGCTGAAGGCATACGACCTAGAAGTGCTGATACTTCTGTACCTGCAAGAGTATAACGATAGATGTTATCAACGAAGAAAAGAACGTCACGACCTTTGTCACGGAACTTTTCTGCCATTGTCAAACCAGTAAGAGCAACGCGAAGACGGTTACCCGGTGGTTCATTCATCTGACCGTATACTAGTGATACTTTATCTAGTACGTTTGATTCGTTCATTTCGTGATAGAAGTCGTTACCTTCACGAGTACGCTCACCCACACCAGCGAATACAGAGTAACCGCTGTGCTCGATTGCGATGTTACGAATCAATTCCATCATGTTAACGGTTTTACCAACACCAGCACCACCGAATAGACCAACTTTACCACCCTTAGCGAATGGGCAAACCAAGTCGATTACCTTGATACCAGTTTCTAGTAGTTCAACCGAGTTAGATTGATCTTCGTATGAAGGTGCTTCACGGTGGATAGACATTCTGTCTTCTTCACCAATTGGGCCCGCTTCATCAATTGGGTTACCCAATACGTCCATGATACGACCTAGTGTGGCCTTACCTACTGGAACCTGGATTGGATTACCTGTATTTTCAACTTCAGTACCACGACGTAGACCGTCGGTAGTACCAAGTGCGATAGAACGTACAACACCACCGCCTAGCTGCTGCTGAACTTCCAAGGTCAAACCTTGTAAGTCACCGGCAGTAACTTTTAGTGCGTCATACACTTTTGGTACAGAATCTTGTGGAAATTCAATATCCACAACTGCACCAATGATTTGGACGACCTTACCTTGACTCATAATTAGTCCTCAAATTTGTATAAACCTTTGCCTACACCGCAGCAGCGCCGCCAACGATTTCGCTGATTTCTTGCGTAATCGCTGCTTGACGTGCCTTGTTATATATCAATTGTAATTCGTCGATTAAATTACCGGCGTTATCTGTTGCTGCCTTCATCGCTACCATACGGGCAGCTTGTTCAGACGCAGCGTTTTCAACAACACCTTGATATACCTGAGATTCAACATAACGAGTTAATAGTGTATCCAACAAAGGTTGTGGATCCGGCTCGTAGATGTAATCCCAAAGGTGGGCTAAATCTTCATCTTCTTCAGATTTTGGCAAAGGTAGTAACTGATCAATTACTGGAACCTGCGACATGGTATTTTCGAACTTGTTGTGTACCAAATACACGCGGTCGAGTTCGCCATTGCTGTAGGCGTCCAACATAACCTTAACCAGTCCAACCACATCACTAGAAGTAGGCGCTTCGCCCAATCCAGATTCGGCAGCTAAAACACTACCACCAAAACGATTAAAAAAAGCACAGGCTTTCGAGCCCAATGCTGCAAAGTCGACTTCAACACCTTTGTCCTGCCACTGCTTAACAGACTTGCTGACTTCTTTAAATTCATTGGTATTTAAGCCACCACACAGACCGCGGTCTGTAGAGATAACAATATAACCAACGCGTTTAACATCAGCGCGTTCTTCTAAGAACGGGTGCTTATAATCGAGACTACCGCGAGCAATGTGGCCAATTACGCGACGAATACTCGCTGCGTAAGGACGGCTAGCAGACATTCTGTCTTGCGCTTTTTTCATCTTAGACGCAGCAACCATCTCCATTGCACTGGTGATTTTCTGCGTATTTTTGATGCTGCCTATTTTGCCTTTTATCTCTTTACCGATAGCCATCTTTGTCTCCTATGATTACAACTCAGTGCCCGTGAGGGCACTGGGCATTACCAAGTTTGCGTTGACTTGAAGGTTTCTAATGCTTTTGCAAGAGAAGCTTCAATGTCTTTATTGTAATCACCAGAAGCATTGATGTTAGCCATCAGCTCAGCTTGTTCGCTGTTCATGTAAGAATGTAGAGACGCTTCAAAGTCTAGGACTTTGCTTAGCTCAACATCTTTCAAGAAACCTTTTTCAACAGCGAATAGCGATACTGCCATGTCAGCAATTGACAATGGTGCATACTGCTTTTGCTTCATTAATTCTGTTACACGCTCACCGTGTTCAAGTTGCGCACGAGTTGCTTCATCTAGGTCAGAAGCGAACTGTGAGAACGCAGCAAGTTCACGATACTGTGCAAGTGCCAAACGAATACCACCACCCAATTTCTTGATGATTTTAGTCTGCGCAGCACCACCAACACGAGATACCGAGATACCTGCGTTAACAGCAGGACGGATACCTGCGTTAAATAAGTTGGTTTCCAAGAAAATCTGACCATCTGTGATGGAGATAACGTTGGTTGGTACGAATGCAGAAACGTCACCAGCTTGAGTTTCGATGATAGGTAGAGCAGTCAATGAACCAGTCTTACCTTTCACTTCACCGTTAGTGTAGCGTTCAACATAGATTGGGTTAACACGTGCAGCACGCTCTAGAAGACGCGAGTGCAAGTAGAAAACGTCACCTGGGTATGCTTCACGACCTGGCGGACGACGAAGTAGCAATGAAATCTGACGATATGCTACAGCTTGCTTAGATAGGTCATCATAAATGATTAACGCATCTTCACCGCGGTCACGGAAGTATTCACCCATGGTACAACCTGAGTAAGGTGCTAAGAATTGCAATGCCGCTGATTCTGAAGCAGAAGCCGCTACAACAATGGTGTGATCCATTGCGCCGTGCTCTTCAAGCTTACGTACAACGTTTGCAATTGTTGAAGCTTTCTGACCAACCGCAACATAGATACATTTGATGCCTGTACCTTTTTGGTTGATGATAGCGTCAACTGCTAGTGCAGTCTTACCAGTTTGACGGTCACCGATAACCAACTCACGCTGGCCACGACCGATTGGAATCATTGAGTCAACAGATTTATAACCTGTCTGAACTGGCTGGTCAACTGACTGACGATCGATTACACCAGGAGCGATTTTTTCTACTGGTTCGAAACCTTCAGCGTCAATTGAACCTTTACCATCGATAGGTTCACCCAACGTGTTAACTACACGGCCAAGAAGATTACGGCCTACCGGTACTTCTAAGATACGACCAGTTGACTTAACCTTAGTGCCTTCTTTTAGGTCTGCGTATGGACCCATGACAACTGCACCAACAGAGTCACGTTCCAAGTTCAATGCAATCGCGTAACGATTGCCAGGAAGCTCTACCATTTCGCCTTGCATTACATCTGCAAGACCGTGTAAACGAATAATACCGTCAGTAACACTTACGATAGTACCTTCGTTGCGAGCTTCACTTACTACTTCAAACTGCTCAATTCTTTTCTTGATCAGTTCTGCAATTTCAGTGGAATTAAGTTGCATGCCCTTGTTCCCCGTTATGCTTGTAACGCGTCGGCTAGACGGTTGAGTTTACTTCTTACGGAACCGTCAATAACAGTGTCGCCCGCTTTCACTACGAAACCGGCAACTAGTTCAGGATCCACGTTACAATTCAGCTTAACTTTTCGTGACAGGCGTTTTTCCAAAGAAACACTAATTTCATTTTGCTGAGCCGAAGACAAATCAGTCGCAGAAGTTAAATCTACATCCACTTCTTTGTCGTACTCTGCTTTCAAATCGTTAAATAAATTCAGTATTTCAGGTAAAGCCTGTAAGCGCTTATTTTCGACCAAAACTTTAATAAAGTTTTGACCCTGTTCATTTAATTGTTCACCGCAAATTTTGATGAATACGTCAGACAAAGCTTCGGCGGCCAAAGAGCCTGTAACCAAAGATTCAACTGCGTCGTTCTTAGAAACTTCCGCGGCGAACAGCAGCATATCAAGCCATTGATCAACGGCTTGATTTTCAACAGCGTAATCAAATGCAGCTTTTGCGTATGGGCGAGCAACTGTAGTCAATTCAGACATTTCGCTCTACCTCTTATAGTTCAGTGACAAGTTTTTCAACTATGTCGCTGTGCGCTGCTGCATCAATTTCGCGACCAAGAATTTTTTCTGCGCCAACAACAGATAAAGTAGCCCCCTGCTTACGCAATTCTTCTTTTACGCGGTTACGCTCAGCTTCAACTTCTGCTTTACCTTGTTGCAAGATCTTCGCACGCTCATCATGACCGCGTTGAGTTTCCTCATCCACGATTTGATTCGCGCGACGCTTAGCTTGCTCGATAATTTCAGCTGCTTGTTGCTTTGCTTCTTTTAAATGCTCAGATGCTCTTTTTTGAGCCAACTCAAGATCTTTTTCTGCTCTATCAGAAGCAGCAAGACCATCAGCAATTTTTTTCTGTCTTTCTTCAATGGCACCAATTAGTGGTGGCCATACGTATTTCATACAAAAAAGTACGAATACTGCGAAGGCGACTGATTGCCCTATTAGAGTCGCGTTGATATCCACAACCGCATCTCCTCTGTTCGTTTAAATTACTGGCGTATCTATTAAATAAATTTAGGTACTTCAACGAACAACATGTAAAGAGCGATAGCAACACCGATCATCGCGATCGCATCGATAAGACCCGCAACGATGAACATACGAGTTTGTAGTTGGCCAGCTAGTTCAGGTTGACGAGCTGAAGATTCTAAGAATTTGCCACCTAACAAACCGAAGCCGATTGCAGTACCAAATGCACACAAGCCGATCAGCAAGCCTATAGACAAGTATAAGTTACCTAAGATTTCCATGTTTTAATTACCTTTTAAAGTTAAGTTAATGTTTAAAATTGTTGTGCTGTTCTCACAGCACAGTTGAATCCAATACGTACGCTAAAACTCAGCGTGTCCTAATTAATGATCTTCGTGTGCCATGCTCAGATAAACGATTGTAAGCATCATGAAGATAAATGCTTGCAATGGAATTACTAAGATATGGAACGTCGCCCAGACAAAATGCATCGGCAATTGGAAGTATCCGGTCAGGGCAATCAAAATAAATATCAATTCCGCAGCGTATAGGTTACCGAACAAACGCAAAGACAAAGAAAGTGGCTTAGCGAACAGGGTAACCAATTCCAAAATCAGGTTTACTGGAATGAATACTGGGTGGTTAAGAGGCTGTAGCGTTAACTCTTTGATGAAACCAAACCCTTTCACTTTGAATGAGTAGTAAATCATCAAGAAGAAAACACCCAATGACAATGCAAAGGTCATGTTCAAGTCAGTGGTAGGCACGACTTTCATGTAAACATCGTGGGAATCCATACCGTAGAAAGTAGAACCGATCCAACCGGCGAATGCTGGTAACCAATCGATTGGGATAATATCCATGATGTTCATCAATAGAACCCAAACGAAGATAGTTAATGCGAGAGGCGCAATAACCGGGTTTTTACCGTGGAAGGAACTGTTAACCGTGTCGTTAACGAACTCAACTACCATTTCTACCGCGCATTGCAGCTTTCCAGGTACGCCTGTGTCAGCTTTCTTCGCTGCGGAACGAAAAATCCAAAGAAATAAGATACCCAGACCAATTGACCATGCCAAGGTGTCTATGTGCCATACCCAGAATCCGTGGTCGTAACACGCTTTATTAAACGCGATACCGGAATCGGTTGAACACATCTTAGCATTGGTTAAGTGGTGCAAAATATATTGTGAACCCGTTTGTTCACCGCCAGATGCAGCCATTGTGTTTCCTAATTGTTAAAGTTTAAAAATCTGTCTAGCTTCGCGCACGCTGTTGTGCACGATGGCAAAAATACGATACTGGGTACTGCACTAACACGGCGATGCAAAACCCTAAAACTAGTTCTAACTTTTCAATTTGTGGTATCTGGAAAAAAATAAGCATCAAAATAATTGTCAGCGACAATTTGGCTTTTCTACCACTCTTAATATTTCTGTATACCAACTGGTATTTACTGCCGCCTGAAATCCTAAAAGTAAAGAAGGCATAAATAGCATTGGTAAGCACGCTGACAGTCCCACCTATAGCTACGGAGAGGGCTTTGGATAGATCAAAAACGAGAAAAAACAGCGACGCTACTATAACTGTAAGAACGACCTGCGAAATAAGCATTTTTTCCGCGAGTTTTATACCTGATCTTACCAGTTGCAAAAGCGTTTTGTTCCTCTTTTGGTCACTATACTGAAACTAAAAGCGCCAAAATTATACTTGTTTACAATTCATTTTCAACTAAAACGGGCTTTTAGCGCTGTTTCGTAAACTTTACCCTACAAGTCGTGGGGTTATGAGGACCGCTTTATTGCGTTTTATCAATTTGTGCAAGAATGCCGTCTAATTGATCCAAAGATGCAAAGTTAATTACCACTTTTCCTTTGCCTTTGGCGTTGTGATTGATACTAACGGCAGTGCCTAAGTTCTCAGAAAGTCGTGTTTCAAGATTTTTTACGTCTGGATCCGGTTCAGCCGCTTTTACTTCTGGGGCAGGTTGCATGATTTTGCGCACTAAATTTTCTGCGTCGCGTACCGTCATACCTTTATTGGCAACGGTTTGAGCCGCTTCGCTTTGTTGTTCACCTTCGAGCGAAAGCAAAGCACGAGCATGACCCATTTCTATGTCACCGTATTCCAGTAACTTTTTCACGTCGTCATTCAAATTGTTAAGGCGCAGTAAATTAGTCACAGTGGTACGCGATTTACCAACGGCTTCGGCAACTTCTTGGTGGGTTAATTCAAATTCCGAAATGAGTCTTTCCAACGCTTGAGCTTCTTCCATGGCGTTGAGGTCTTCACGTTGAATGTTCTCGATTAGCGCTATCGCTACAGCCACTTCATCAGGTACATCCTTAACCAAACAAGGTACCACATCGAGCTCCGCCAATTGAGCAGCACGCCAGCGACGTTCACCAGCGATAATTTCGTATTTTTCTTCAGCCAGCTGCCTAACCACAATTGGCTGAATAATCCCTTGCGAACGAATTGATGAAGCTAGCTCTTCCAATGCCTCAGGAGACATGTCTTTTCTTGGTTGGTAACGACCTGGCTGCAAAAATTCAATTGGCAGTTTTTGAAGTTCGCTCTTGTCGTGAGGTACCACAGACTCGGCTAAATCGGCAGCACTGGCTTCATTAGGACGCTGACTGGTCGCTAATAGTGCATCTAAACCTCGACCTAAGCCTCTTTTTTTCGCAGACATAATATTCCCGTTACCTTTTTATTGAATGAGCGATAAACGTCTAGTCTCTTATTTTTTACCACGACGTAAGATTTCGCCAGCAAGTGCAAGGTATGCTTTTGCACCTGTAGATGATTTTTCATAATACATTGCAGGTGCACCAAAACTTGGCGCCTCTGCTAAGCGCACGTTGCGCGGAATAACTGTTCGATATACTTGGTCGCCAAAATGACGTTTCAACTGCTCAGAAACGTCGTTGGCCAAACGATTTCTCGGGTCGTACATCGTTCTAAGCACACCCTCTATACGCAGGTCTGGGTTAACCACTGAAGCGAGTTTTTGAATAGTATCGAGCAGGGCAGTCAATCCTTCTAGCGCGTAGTATTCGCATTGCATAGGCACCAGCACTGAATCTGCAGCTGCCATAGCATTAACCGTAAGCTGACTCAATGACGGTGGACAATCTATGAATATAAAATCGTATTCGTCTCGAACCGGTTGCAATGCATTGCGCAAACGCAACTCTCGCGCAAAGACTTCCATTAATTTTATTTCTGCCGCGGTTACATCGCCATTAGAAGCAACTAAGTGATATTTACCCGTCGTCGCTTCAACGATGACATCTTGCACCGGCTTTTCTTCGATTAACAACTCGTATGCGGTGTTTTCAACATCGTATTTGTCTACGCCACTACCCATGGTAGCGTTGCCCTGAGGATCCAAATCTATGAGCAAAACTTTGCGTTTAGTTGCCGCCATTGACGCTGCAACATTAACTGCAGTCGTAGTTTTCCCTACGCCACCTTTTTGATTGGCGATCGCGATTACCTTTCCCAAAGTAGGCCTTCCAATTAATGAGTTTTCGTTAATGTTATGATGTGACGTTCTGCGTTCAAACCAGGAACCTGAATTTCGTCGCAGTTTGTTATTTTAAAGCCTTCAGGCAAATCTGCAATTTCTTGTTCCGGGTATTGGCCTTTGAGTGCCAAAAACGCACCTTGAGAATCTACCAGATGTTGGCACCAGTGCAACATATCTTTTAAAGAAGCGAACGCTCTGCTCAATACCCCATCAATTTGCAATGCGGGGTGATAATCTTCAACTCTACTCTGTACAGGGTCGATGTTTGGCAGCTTTAGTTCATGCTTAACTTGCGTCATAAAACGCACACGCTTGCCCAAGCTATCAAGCAAAACAAAGTTTTTTCCAGGATGCATTATTGCCAGTGGAATACCAGGTAAGCCCGGCCCTGTGCCAATATCCATGTAATTTTGCTTATCTAAAAAAGGCGCAACCGCAATCGAATCCAGAATGTGTACTTTTAGCATTTCTTCTGGGTCACGAACCGAGGTTAGGTTATACGCTTTGTTCCATTTATGTAGGAGCGCCAAAAACGCGATCAGCTGTTTTCTTTGGGGCGCACTTACCTGCCAATTTGTTTTTGCTAGGGCATTGTCTAATTTGCTGAGGAAAAGATCCTGATCAAGTACATTGTTTTTATTATTCATTAAGCCGATTTTCTTAACATGCCTTGTTTTTTCAAATATACCAGAAGCAACGATATCGCTGCTGGTGTTATCCCTGAAATACGTGACGCCTGACCCAAGGTTTCAGGTTTGGCATCTTTTAACTTCGCCACGACTTCATTAGACAGCCCAGAAATTTTACTGTAATCAAAATCGCTTGGAAGTATGGTGTTCTCATTGCGTTTTGTACGTTCAATTTCATCTTGTTGACGCGCAATATAGCCCGCGTACTTGATTTGTATTTCAACCTGCTCGGCTGCTTGTTCGTGTTTAATCGCAGGGCCCAGCGATTCAATTTCCATTAATTTTTGATAGGTCATTTCCGGTCGACGAATAAGCTCGTCTAACGAATGCTCTCTAGATACTGGATTTTTCAGTAGGGGATTAAGCGACTCTACCGCGTCGTGTTTTGGGTGCACCCAAGCTTGACTGAGTCTTTGCTTTTCCTGTTCAACTAATTCTTGTTTGTGGTTAAACGCTTGCCAACGATTTTCATCAACTAAACCTAACTTCCAACCCAGTTCTGTTAGACGAATATCAGCATTGTCTTCTCTGAGTAACAATCGATATTCTGCACGGCTAGTAAACATGCGATATGGCTCTTTAGTGCCCAACGTAGCTAAATCATCAATCAAAACGCCCATGTAGGCATTGTCACGTCGAATAATGAGCGGGTCTTTTTGTTGTACTTGTAGCGAAGCGTTGGCTCCCGCGATTAAACCTTGAGCGCCAGCTTCTTCATAACCCGTGGTTCCGTTTATTTGTCCTGCAAAGAACAACCCTTCAATAAATTTTGTCTCGAGGGTTTGTTTCAAATCCCTAGGATCAAAAAAGTCGTACTCTATTGCATATCCAGGGCGCACCACATGTGCATTTTCAAATCCTCTTATCGAGTGAATCAATTCTAACTGCACATCAAACGGCAAGCTGGTTGAAATACCATTAGGGTAAACTTCAATGCTGTTTAATCCCTCTGGTTCTACAAAAATTTGATGGGTATTTTTATCGGCAAAGCGCATGACTTTGTCTTCAATTGAAGGACAATAACGCGGACCAATTCCCTCAATAACACCCGTATACATGGGCGATCTATCTAAACCACCTCGAATAATCTCATGCGTCTTTTCATTGGTATGAGTAATGTAGCAAGGAATTTGTCGAGGATGCTGCGAACGATTCCCCATAAATGAAAAGGTTGGAACTGGGTCGTCACCTGGCTGTTCCTGCATTACCGAGAAATCTAATGTTCTGGCATCCAATCTTGCCGGTGTACCCGTTTTTAACCTATCCACTCTGAAGGGGAGTTCACGCAGACGTTTAGCCAGTGCATTTGAAGGTGCATCTCCGGCTCGCCCGCCTTGGTAATTTTCAAGACCAATATGTATTAAGCCACCAAGAAACGTTCCAACAGTAAGCACGACAGTGTGAGCTTTAAACTTCACGCCCATTTGAGTAACAACCCCGGTCACTCTGTTTTGTTCAACGATTAGGTCGTCACATGTCTGTTGAAAAATTGTCAGATTTGGCTGTTGTTCAAGAGCATTGCGCACAAAACTTCTGTATAGCGCACGGTCTGCTTGTGCACGTGTTGCTCTAACGGCTGGGCCTTTACTTGCATTTAAGGTTCTAAATTGGATACCTGCGTGGTCGATAGCAGTTGCCATGACACCACCAAGCGCATCAATTTCTTTTACGAGATGTCCTTTTCCAATACCACCGATTGCTGGATTACAGGACATTTGACCTAACGTTTCGACATTTTGGGTTAACAATAGTGTTTGTGAGCCCATACGAGCAGAAGCTAATGCGGCTTCGGTACCAGCATGTCCGCCACCAATTACTATCACGTCATATTGTTGTTCGAAAATCATTAGTTATTTTTCCAACGCAGCTTTTGAAAAAGGGCGCATATTCTATAGTGAAAATGTTCTTAAGGAAATGGCTATTTTTTATGCAGTATCAGAAAATCATGTGCGTTATTAATATAGTCTTTATATAGAGATCTTTTATTATTTTTATTATTAAGCAAAAAAAATCTGTGAATAAGTTGGTTTTATTCAATTAAAACAATAATTTAAAGTAAAACTAAGTTGTTAAAAAGTTACTTCTTATCCTTGTAAAACTATTGCATAACTAAGTTATTTATCCACACCCTGAGATCGCAAAATTTTTGTCAACAGGTGTAAAAGTGGCTTTTAACTAGTTTATAGCAAGACTTATCAACAGTTGTGGGGAAATTGCTACTTAACTGTGTATAAGTTGTTGCAAAGTGACGCTAGCGCTTATTTAGTGGTTTATCGAGTACTGTAGATAAGATCGGAACATAAAGTTGTAAAGCTGCATCAAAATCAAAAATAGTAATTGAGAATAGCCAATTTAGAGAAGAAATAGTGAGGATATTGTGAATATTATCAAGGTGTTTTCAGCTGTGCGAATTGCTGAAAGAGGCCTTATTTAACTTGATTAGGAGTGTATCCTGAAGAGGTTTTTATTTCGTAGTCTTCAAGTAACTCAGTACGACGACTGTTCCCGGAAAATTTAACCTTGTAAGTGTCATATTCTTTGATAGATTCGAAACAGTAATCACCAAGCGCATTGTAAAGCTGAGGAAGCTCGTGATTGGTGATAAGTATGCAGTTTTTGTTGTTTACTTTGCGTTGACGTAACAGATTACCTAACCAGCTTTGTGCGTTTTTCTTTAACTGGGTTTCGTTGACGCAGACTTCGTCCAATATTAATAAATCGACTTCCATTAACTCTTGGTTAATCTCTCGGAACTTTTCACCAATATTATCTGTTGCGCCAAAATCATAAGAAAAGAAACGCATTTCAAGTAGGGTAGACAGTTGTCGGTACAGCACTGATATTTCAAGCTTATTAATAAGTTCGTGAGCAATTGCACCTGCAATATGTGATTTACCGCGTCCGTAGTCACCGTAGAACAACATCATATGGGCACCACTATTGCGCCAGTTGATATCTTGGTGCGCAGCAATGAAGCTTTTAGCAATGCTCACGGCCTCTACCACGTCAGGGCTGTCCATTTGGATGTTATCAAAAACCCATTTTGGATTGAGGTCGGAGCGTCCGTGAATTTTAGCAATCCGCTCCTGTTTGCTCAGATGCTGTAACTGCCTTACGTCTTGATTAGCTTGTAGTTCGTATATTTTGCGCATGGTTTGATAGTCGGTAACGGGCTCTGTCGTTTCCGATTTACCAATTGTCCGACCTAATTTTTTAATCTTTTCCTGTAGGCTTTCCATGGTATTTTTCTATCAGTTCTTTTGCGCTATCACTTAATACGACTTCTGGCTGCTTATCTATTTGCTGGTAGCCAATACTTTGGGTTGCATTATAACCCAAAACCTTACGGTTGTTTTTCAAATGCGAGACAAATTTTTGATGCCATTGGTACTCGCTAAATTGGTTATGTGGTCGTCCTCGCCAATAAGCGATAAATTCGCCTAGCTCATTCTTATCAAAATCTTTTTTGATAAGTCCAACGAGTTGGCAAATTTCGCTGAATGTTTCGGTTCTTGGTACCCAATCCTGGTGAAGAGCGAAGGTTTGACTGTGAATATCCCTCTCAACGTCTGTTTGCACTATGGCAAGAGGCAAAACAAATCGTTTGCCGCTTAGAGAATCTGAAAAATCGACACTATCTTTACTACTGATTAGTCCTGCTTCAAATAGTTCCTCGAGCAGAAGATTAATATCTCTACCGAGTTCTACGACTTGGTGTTTATCAGTAAGTAAAGTTGTAAGGTGTTTGTAGTTTAAAGCACAGGTATAACCTGTCATTGCATCGATATGTGGTCGCAAACCGAGACAATAGAGCACTCTGGCAAGGTTAGATACTTGCGTTTGGCTGAGGGCGTCGATTTCTTGTTGATTCACGATATTTCTAGGAAATGTTTTCTTGCATCCATTCTAACGCATAATCTTCTGGAACGGGATGTTCGAGAACATCTATGTATAGAGGGGCTAAAAGTGCTTTAGCTCCAGCTTTTTGCATTAACTCAGAAAGGTTTTTACCCGCTTCACAAAAGGTATCGTAACTGGTGTCTCCGAGCCCTATCAGATAAAACTCTGTGTTGTTCAATGATGCGCTTTTTAATTGTTCTGCAAATGGTTGAATATTGTCGGGGAAATCGCCAGCGCCATGTGTAGAGCTGCAGATAAACCAGAGATTGGATGCTGGAATATCTGCTAAGTTTGGCTCCAAATGGATTTCCGTAAGCCATCCCTGTTCTGAAAAATGCGCCGCAATAGTATCGGCGACATATTCGCTAGCGCCTAGCATTGAGCCCACAATTATTTCAACTTTAGTCATTCAGGAGTTGCTCTCGTTTACTTACCAATACAAAACGATGAAAAAATACGTCCCAACAAATCGTCTGAGCTAAACGCACCGGTTATTTCACTTAAAAACTGTTGCGCTATTCTGAGCTCTTCGGCGAGGATTTCACCTGCGGCAAAATCTTGCAATTGTTCAAAGCCTATATCTATATGCGCTAGCGTTTGTTCTAGCGCAATGACATGCCGCGTTCTGGCGATAAATTGAGATTCTGCGGTTTGTTGATAGCCCATTGATTCAATCAGGTGCTGCTTTAAAAGTGGCACACCAATACCCTGTTTAGCAGAGAGATGGATCTTAGTGAATGTGTCCAGTTCCATTTTGCCCGGCTCTTCGTTGGACAAATCACATTTGTTTCTTACTACAGTGATGGGAATATTTTCCGGTAATTGTTGATAGAACTCGGGCCAAATTTGTTCAGGGGATTGTTCTGACGTTTCGGTTGAGTCTACTAACATTAATATTCGGTCAGCGTCACGTATTTCCTGCCATGCTCTGTCTATTCCAATTTGCTCTACTTTGTCCGTGCTCTCTCTTAGGCCCGCAGTGTCAATAATATGAAGTGGCATGCCATCAAGATGGATGTGTTCTTTGAGTACATCTCGAGTAGTGCCTGGAATGTCTGTAACAATAGCGGACTCTTTACCCGCTAATGCATTCAATAGACTCGACTTACCGGCATTAGGTCTGCCTGCAATAACGACTTTCATACCGTCGCGTAAGATGCTGCCTTGTTTAGTTTGCGCCAGGGTTTGCTTCACTTTCGATTGCAGGCTTTTGATATCGTTTATTAACTTTTCGTCCGCTAAAAAGTCTATTTCTTCTTCGGGAAAATCGATCGCAGCTTCTACATACATACGAAGATGAATAAGGCTTTCAAGTAGTTCATCGATGTGTTTTGAAAACCCACCTTGAAGCGATAATAGTGCGCTTTTTGCCGCTTGCTCAGAACTGGCTTCAATCAAATCAGAAATAGCCTCGGCTTGGGCTAAATCGAGTTTGTCATTTAAAAATGCTCGCTCACTAAATTCCCCCGGCTTTGCAAGTCGAGTTCCTTTGATATCTAAGATCGCTTTTTGTAATAAGTTAAGTACTATCGGACCGCCGTGCGCTTGTAGTTCCAGCACATCTTCGCCAGTGAAAGAGTGGGGCGCTTTAAAGTATATTGCTATGCCTTGATCAAGTGTTTGACCTTGCACGTCTTTAAAATTGCAATAGTCGGCTTGACGCGGCTTGGGTAAATAACCGAGTAGTTGCGTAGCAACCACTGCAGCGCTTTTTCCTGAAATACGAATAATGCCGACACCACCTTTTCCAGGCGGAGTTGCTTGGGCAACGATGGTGTCTTGCGAACTGAACACGATTAATCGCGGAAGTTATTAAACTGGAAGGGTTGTCCTAAATCTGCTTGTTTGATTTGGGCTATGGCCTGTTGCAAATCGTCCCGTTTTTTACCGGTAACGCGCACTTGATCCCCTTGTATAGATGCTTGCACTTTCATCTTGGAATCTTTAATTAACTTTACTAACTTTTTCGCGACTTCTTTGTCGATACCTTGCTTAAATACGGCATCTTGTTTGTGCGTTTTGCCGCTGATTTGAACTTCTTTAGTTTCAATACCGCTAGTGTCGATACTTCGCTTTACGCATTTATCGCGAAGGATGCTCATCATTTGTTGCAACTGAAAGTCACCTTGGGCTTCTAAGGTGACCACATTTTCATTGCGTGAGAAAGATGCCTCTATGCCACGGAAGTCGAAACGCGTGGTGATTTCGCGATTAGCGTTATCGACAGCATTTTGCAACTCAGGCATTTCAATTTCAGTAACGATGTCAAAAGAGGGCATATCTTTCTCCTGTATTTTGAATTATTTGATTAGTGGGTTTTCATACCCTTCTTTTCCATATTGCTGTAGATCATCTTAGCTTGAACGATGGTTATCACGTTACTGATCAACCAATATAAAACTAGACCTGCAGGGAAGAAGAAGAAAAACACACTCATTGCTACAGGCATCCACTGCATTATTTTTTGCTGCATTGGATCTTGCACGGTTACAGGATTCAACTTCTGTAGTAACCACATACTGGCACCAGTTAAAATTGGCAGTACATAGTATGGATCTGCAACTGACAGGTCATTGATCCAAAATATAAAATCAGCGTGTCTTAATTCCACACTTTCCAAAAGTACCCAATAAAGTGCAAGGAAGATTGGCATTTGCAGTAATAATGGAAAGCAGCCGCCTGCTGGATTAACTTTTTCTTTTTTGTACAGTTCCATCATGCCTTGCGACATCTTTTGGCGATCATCGCCATATTTGTCTTTAAGTGCTTGCATTTTTGGCTGTAATGCACGCATTTTACCCATTGACTCGTATTGAGCCTTGGTTAATGGGTACATCAAACCTTTTACGATGATGGTGATGATCACTATGGCTAGACCCCAGTTAATCACCAATGTTTGTATCAAACTTAGCAATGAGAACAGTGGAATAGCGACCCAGAAAAGGAAACCGTAATCAACAGTGTGTTCTAAATTCTTGGCTAATGAGCCAAGTGCGTCTTGGTTTTTCGGCCCCATATAAAGTGTAGAGCTCAATTGGCCTGATGATTGCGGCTGTATAGTCTGTGCTTCACCAGTAAAACCGATGATTGCGAACTGATTGCCGATAAAGCGGGTGTAGATATTATTAACTTCAGTTTGCGGTGGAACCCAAGCCGACACGAAGTAGTGTTCCAACATGGCAACCCAACCACCCGTTGTTGTTCTGCGCAACACTTCGTCTTCAATATCGCTGAAGTGATATTTTTCATAGCGCTCGTCACTGGTGGAATATGCCGTGCCACGGTAAGTTGGCATAAACATGCTGCCTTCTCTTTCAGCGACAGTTTGTTTTAGTTGAGCATATTGTTGCAGACTAAGCGCACGATCTGTCTTGTTGGTAATGTCGTAAGTAACGGCAACACTGTGCTCACCTCGCGTAAAGGTAAACGTCTTAACAATACGATATTCATCTGTTTCCAACTCAAGTGGAACTTCTAGACTATCGTCCGACATTTCGAATTGCGTCGAAGTGGTCTGATAGACAGGACGCCCCTTAGCTGAACCATCTGGCCCGTCGGTACCGATAAGACCACTTTGTGCAACGTATAAGGTACCACTATTTTCATTGAACATTTCAAACGGGATGTCGCTGTCAATACTGATCGGGTACTGCATTAATTTACCGTCTACAACATCACCACCTCTTAAATTAATCGCTAATTGCAATGTATCGGTGGTGACCTGGATCAGTTGACTAGTACCGTTAACCTGTACAGGTGCGCTTGGCATTGCAATTGGATTAGGTACATCTGCACTTACTTCAGCAGATGAGACTGCGTTGGGTACATCAGCTGAAGCAGCTTGAGCTTCGCTAGTTTCCTGTACTGGTTGCACTGGCTGTGGGCCGTAATCGCGTTGCCATTCTTGCCACAAAAGAAATGATACAAGGAGTAATCCTAGTACTAAAAAACTGCGTTGTGATTCCATATTAATGTTTATCTTTAGTTTTGGGTTTAGGTATGGGGTCAAAGCCACCTTCATTCAACGGGTGGCATTTTAATATGCGTTGTGCACTAAGCCAACTGCCTTTTATTACCCCATGGCATTTAATTGCTTCGATAGCATAATTCGAACAAGTAGGGTGAAACCGACAGTTATTGCCTAACAATGGCGAGATAAATTTTTGATAGCCTCTAATGAAGTAAATGACTAGCTTTTGCATCGCTTTACTATCTTACGCCACTGTTTTTCAAGTAGATCCGTTATTTGATTGTTCTGCATGTCACCAATGCCCGATTTGCCGATAACAATGATGTCAGCATTTGGCAATTGGTCGGCGTAAAGACGGAAGCTTTCGCGAACAAGACGTTTTATTCTGTTGCGTTGTACTGCTAACTTTACTTTTTTCTTGGGTATAGTAATACCAAGTCTAGGTGCAGAGTTGTTGCTATTGAGTCTAGCGAGAACGGTAATATGAGGAGAAGCTGCTGGAGTAGCATCTTGAAAAACGTATTCAAAGTGGGCAGGTTTTAAAAGCCTTTGCTCTTTGGTGAAAGACGCAGAACCCACTTTGATACATTATTTATGCTGATAAACGAGCACGGCCTTTCGCACGGCGAGCTGCAATTACTTTGCGGCCATTTTTTGTTGCCATGCGTGCACGAAAACCATGACTACGTTTACGCTTTAAATTACTTGGTTGAAAAGTTCTTTTCATTTTAATACCTGCCGCAATTGATTAAAGGTAAAAGCATAGTGCCTTTTTAAGGAGCGCGAAATTATATATAGATAAGTATGCATGTCAATAAAAATTGTATAGTTAATGGCCTTTGCAGCGCATTAATCGAATATTCTAATTTTCCTTTTTTTATTATGCACAAATTATACACAGGGTGTTGTGGATAAGTGTATTTTTTGTTCACAGTTTATCCAAAATGAGTAGCGGTGTAATGTTTATATCTTGGGTGTTAGATGGTTAATAATTTAAACTAAAACAATGGTTTGTCGATTATTATGAACAGGATCAAGATTTCTAATATACATTTGTTCAAGGTTGCGTAATAATTCACAACCCCCCAAGAAAAGAATTAGAAAAAAGAGGTAGTTGGCTTGAATGCTGATATTTGGAGCAAATGTTTAGATAGACTTCAGGCGGACTTAACTTCTGAGCAATTTTCGATGTGGATTCGTCCACTTGTCCCAGAATTTCATAGTGGTGAGATTACTTTATTTGCGCCCAATCGTTTTATTCTTGATTGGGTAAGAGAGCAATACATTACTCAAATTGAAGGTTTGCTTGGTGAGTATGTAAGTAATCAAAAGATCGTACTTAAGTTCGACCTGCTAACTAATCGAAAACCTAACACTCCGGTCATACCACCACAACAAGTTGTTTCATACGAGCCGAGTCCATCAATATCTCAGCCTTCGCAGTTCAATCACTCAGTTGCAAATTTAAAAACGAACGTTTCAGGGACGGCGAACAACCCCATTGAACAATTTTCAAATGTTGCCACTAGCACTATGTCGCAACATAGTCCCACTCCGATTCAAACACCGCCTAAAAAAGCGAATGCGCCAACACCTGGTGTTCAGAAAAGTAATATCAATAAAACGTATAAGTTTGACAACTTTGTTGAGGGTAAGAGCAACCAATTAGCAAGAGCAGCTGCTCAACAAGTAGCTGACAATCCCGGCGGGTCATATAATCCATTGTTCATCTATGGTGGAACGGGTTTAGGTAAAACGCATTTGTTGCATGCGGTGGGCAACGGCATAATGGACGGTAAGGTAGACGCTAAAGTTGTCTACATGCATTCAGAGCGATTTGTTCAGGATATGGTTAAGGCATTACAAAGTAATGCGATTGAAGAGTTTAAAAACTATTATCGAAGTGTTGATGCGCTGTTAATTGATGACATCCAATTTTTCGCCAAGAAAGAACGCTCTCAAGAAGAGTTCTTCCACACGTTTAATGCCCTATTAGAGGATAACAAACAGATCATCTTAACTTCAGATACTTATCCAAAGGAGATAGATGGGGTAGAGGATCGGTTAAAATCTAGGTTTGGTTGGGGTCTTACTATCGCAATAGAACCACCGGAGCTTGAAACACGAGTTGCTATCTTGATGAAAAAAGCAATGGAGAACCGCATACACCTTCCTAATGAGGTCGCGTTTTTCATTGCTAAAAGATTGCGTACTAATGTGCGAGAGCTCGAAGGGGCGCTAAATAGGGTCATCGCTAATGCAAATTTTACCGGACGGTCGATTACAATCGATTTTGTGCGTGAAGCATTAAGTGATCTTTTGGCTCTACAAGAAAAGCTTGTTACCATAGATAACATACAAAAAACTGTTGCTGAGTATTACAAAATCAAGGTAGCTGACATTTTGTCTAAGAGACGCAGTCGAAGTGTCGCTCGGCCTCGTCAAATTGCAATGGCGTTGGCAAAAGAGTTAACTAATCACAGTCTACCTGAAATAGGTGATGCTTTTAGTGGGAGAGACCACACGACTGTTTTGCATGCGTGTAAAAAGGTGCAGCAGCTAAAAGAAGAAAGCCACAGTATTAAAGAAGATTACCAGAACTTAATAAGAACACTATCATCGTAAAGAGCATAAAATGAAGTTCCAGATCGCAAAAGAAAAATTAATACAACCTTTGCAACTCGTAACTGGTGCGGTGGAAAGACGCCACACTTTACCGATTCTTTCAAATATTCTATTGAAAGTAGATGATGGTTCTCTTTGGTTAACCGGTACCGACTTAGAAGTGGAGTTAATTTCTAGTCTTTCACTTGAAGGCGAGTTTGTAGAAGGCGAAACCACTGTTCCTGCAAAAAAGCTGTTCGATATAATACGTAGCTTAAGAGACGACAACGTAATCGAGTTTTCAGTATCAGGTAACAAAGCTGTAATTAAATCAGGAAGAAGTAAATACTCTCTTTCAACCTTATCCGCTGACGACTTTCCAAATTTAGAAGATTGGGAAGGTGAGATTGAATTTGAGCTTGCTCAGGCAACCGTTAAGAGTCTGATTGAAAACACGCATTTCTCCATGGCACAACAAGACGTGCGTTATTATCTAAATGGTCTATCAATTGAAACCGACGGTAATTTAATCAGAACGGTGGCAACAGACGGTCATCGATTGGCGTTGTCGAAGGTTGTTTCTGATAGTTTAAATTTGCCTCCTAAGCAGGTCATTATTCCCCGTAAAGGTGTTTTGGAAATCTTGCGTTTGATTAGTGATGAAGACAAAACACTCAAGATTCAAATAGGTTCCAATCATTTACGACTGTTTTCTAGTGAGTTCATCTTTACTAGTAAACTTGTCGATGGGCGCTTCCCTGATTACAGAAGGGTGCTTCCTCGCGATGGTGATAAAATCATTATAGGGGATAGAGAAGTATTAAAAGATGCATTTAGTCGAGCGTCTATTTTGTCTAATGAAAAGTTTAAAGGAATACGCTTAGACCTGTCTTCCGGTGAGTTGCGCATTACAGCAAATAACCCTGAACAAGAAGAGGCCGAAGAAATCATAGATGTTGATTATGAAGGCGACTCTCTCGAAATTGGTTTTAATGTTGCTTATATGATTGATGTATTGAATTCTATTTCCGATGAGAAAATAAAACTCACGTTAGCCGACTCCAATAGTAGTGCACTCATAGAAGCAAGTTCTAGTGAAGACAGTTTGTATGTTGTTATGCCAATGAGACTTTAAAGAATAAAAGTTCTCTTAATGTGCTTAGTTAAGGCTATTTCGATTAGCGCCTTCCGTAATTTAGAACAACAAGTGGTTTTTCTTCATCCAGAGTCAAACATCGTTTTGGGTGATAATGGTTCAGGAAAAACTTCTTTTTTGGAATCTCTTTTCTTTGTATGTAATGCAAAGAGTTTTAGAACTAACACTCCTAACGAGGCCATTCAAAATAGCGAAAGGGTTGCATTGTTAGAGGCGAGATTTAAGAGCAAGTTAAATCAAGAAAATAATACTAGTGTCGAAGATACAACGTCAGTCTCTTTAAAGCTCGAAAAGCCAAACAAAAAAATGCTTCAAATAGAAGCTAAACCGGTTTCCAATTCTTCTACATTGGCACTACTTTTTCCTTGTTATTATTTTTCTCCAGTGAGTTTAAATCTACTTGAAGGAGACCCAAGTCTTAGAAGAAATCTAATTGATTGGTTAATGTTTCACGTGGAACAACCAATTTATAACCAATACATTGCACAATATAGAAAGCTGCTCAAAAGTAGAAATAAGCTCTTAAAAATTAAATCAGCTTACGATGGCAACCAAGATCGCTTTTGGCTTTCTGAATTGGTAACGGTAGCAAATAACTTAGAAGATTTAAGGCGGAATCATTTAAACAATTTGAATAAAGTGTTCGATGACTTAAAGTTCGAGTTTCTAGCATTCTCGAAAAATGTCCATCTTGAATATTATAAAGGTTGGAAATCAAACGATCTTCTTGGTGAATTGAGTGAAAGTCTTGAACGTGATTTGATTCTGGGAAGTACCAGTTTAGGTACGCATAAATCAGACTTAAAAGTACGCAATCAAAAACGACAAATAAAAAGCTCTCTAAGCAGAGGGCAGATTAAACTATTAACACTAACTTTGGTGGTTGCGGTTTTAAAATACGTTAGCGAAGTGAGACAACAAAAAGTGCTTTTTTTAATTGATGATCTCTTTGCAGAACTTGACCCAAACTCATTCAAAATTGCGATAAAGCTAATTAATTTACTTAATACTCAGTGTATAATTACATGTAATAATGCGGATCTAGCCGGTCAAACTGATTCGCTTTTCAACTCCCTATCTATGTTTCACGTGGAACAAGGGAAAATAAATGAGGTCCAATAAATGTCAGAAGACAATAATAATTATGATTCTTCTAGTATAAAAGTACTAAAGGGACTAGACGCAGTTAGAAAAAGACCAGGTATGTATATTGGTGATACCGATGATGGTACTGGTTTACATCATATGGTTTTTGAGGTGGTAGATAACTCGATTGATGAAGCCTTGGCCGGACATTGTAAAGATATTATCGTTAAGATTCACTTAGACGGTTCTGTATCCGTACAAGATGATGGACGTGGAATTCCTACCGAAATTCACCCTGAAGAAGGCGTATCAGCCGCAGAAGTAATTCTTACTGTTCTTCATGCTGGCGGTAAGTTTGATGACAATTCATATAAAGTATCGGGTTGTTTACACGGTGTTGGTGTATCAGTTGTTAATGCATTATCTAAAAAGTTAACCCTAAAAATAAGAAGAAACGGTGAAATCTTTGAACAAGACTACACGCATGGTGAGCCTGATTATCCTTTAAAAGTTGTTGGCAAAACGGATGAAACTGGTACTAGTATTCACTTTTGGCCGAGCGAAGATACCTTTAGCAATGTTGAATATCACTACGATATATTGGCGAAAAGACTTCGTGAACTCTCTTTCTTGAATTCAGGTGTATCAATAAAACTGATTGATGAAAGAGATGATAAATCGGAACACTTTAAATATGACGGTGGTATTCATGCGTTCGTTGAATATTTGAATCGCAACAAAACACCTATACATCCAAAAACTTTCCACTTTGTTCAAGAACGCGAAGATGGTGTTACCGTCGAAGTGGCAATGCAATGGAACGATTCGTTCCAGGAAAATATCTTCTGCTTCACCAATAATATTCCGCAGCGCGATGGTGGTACCCACTTAGCTGGCTTTAGAGGTGCGTTAACAAGAACGCTAAACAACTACATGGAAGCCGAAGGTCTCAACAAGAAAGCAAAAGCTACTGCTAATGCCACTGGTGACGATGCCAGAGAAGGTTTGACTGCAGTTATCTCCGTTAAAGTACCGGATCCGAAGTTTTCGTCTCAGACTAAAGATAAATTGGTATCTTCAGAAGTAAAATCAGCTGTTGAAACTACTATGGGTGAAAAGCTCACTGAATTTTTACTCGAAAACCCACAAGACGCTAAAACAGTTGCTACTAAGATTATCGATGCCGCTAGAGCTAGAGAGGCAGCTAGAAAAGCAAGAGAAATGACACGTCGTAAAGGGGCACTAGACCTTGCTGGCCTTCCTGGGAAATTAGCTGATTGTCAGGAAAAAGACCCCGCGCTTTCTGAACTTTACATAGTGGAGGGGGACTCTGCGGGTGGTTCAGCAAAGCAAGGTCGTAACCGAAAAAACCAGGCAATATTGCCGCTTAAGGGCAAAATCTTAAATGTTGAAAAGGCTAGATTTGACAAAATGCTGTCTTCTCAAGAAGTCGCAACATTAATCACAGCGCTTGGTTGTGGTATTGGTAGAGACGAATACGACCCTGAAAAGTTACGATATCACAACATCATAATCATGACCGATGCTGATGTTGACGGATCGCATATCAGAACGTTGTTGTTAACTTTTTTCTATAGACAAATGCCTGAAATCATTGAGCGCGGCCACGTATTTATTGCTCAACCACCGCTTTATAAAGCTAAAAAGGGTAAACAGGAGCAATATCTAAAAGATGATGAGGCGTTAGAGGGCTATCTAACATCCATCGCTCTTGAAAATGCATCGTTACATGTGAACGAAAGTGCGCCGGCAATTTCTGGAGCAGCACTAGAAGAACTTGTAAATAAATTTTCAATGACAACGAAAATGATTGAAAAAATGAACCGTTTTTATCCTGTTGAATTGTTGAATGAACTTATTTACAGCCAAACGCTTACTGAAGCTGATTTAGCAAATAACAACGCTTTAGATACATTTTCCACAAAAATCTGTGAAAAATTAAATGAACTAGAAGGCAATCCTGCTGTTTTCTCTGCAGAGATTGTTGAAGATGAAGCACATCATGCACACAAAATCGTGTTTAATATGACTCTTCATGGGTTGGAATACAATTACGAAATTGATACTGATTTCATCAAATCTACTGAATATACAAAGATCAAATCACTTAATGAAAGCATCAGCAATTTACTTTCTGACACTGCGTATGTACAACGCGGTGAAAAACAAAATGAAACTACGAGTTTCGCGGAAGTGGTTAATTGGTTAATGAAAGAATCAAAACGTGGACAGTACATCCAACGATATAAAGGATTGGGTGAAATGAACCCTGATCAGCTTTGGGAAACGACTATGGATCCTGAAACAAGACGTATGTTGAAAGTTTCAATTGAGGATGCAATTGGCGCCGACCAATTATTTACAACCTTAATGGGTGACCATGTCGAGCCAAGAAGGGCGTTCATTGAAGAGAATGCACTTAAAGTGGCAAATCTAGACGTTTAATAGATATAACTGACCCGTCCTAGTATAGGTTGACACTTTTTTGATTAAAACGCCCGATGAATTTCATCGGGCGTTTTGTATTTTAAGGCCGTATGCGGCCTTCGTTGATTATAGATATCAACCGACTCCTTTACCATTTTCCTAGCCTCGTCCAGATTGTTAGGTTTAGTGAGTAGATATTCATTTTTGAGTATTCCATTGATTCTTTCGGCTAACGCATTTTGATAGCAGTCATAACCATCGGTCATCGAGCATTGAATGCCATATTTCTGATGTAACGCTTGATATTCATGTGAGCAGTATTGAATACCCCTATCAGAATGATGAATTAATGGGTGTTCGCGAAGTCGTTTCCTTAAGGCTTTCACAAATGCGGTTTTCACCAATCCTGTTTTCAAATTGTCATCCACATGGTAACCCACGATTTTCCTAGAATACGCATCTGTCACTAGGCTGACATAGGACTCACCTTGATGGGTCGGAAGATAAGTAATATCG
>WKFJ01000059.1 GCA_014872785.1 Alteromonadaceae bacterium | reverse complement strand
CAGCTACAAATTCCCCGGCGGGGAAAATATCAAACACAGCTACAAATTCCCCGGCGGGGAAAATATCAAACACAGCTACAAATTCCCCGGCGGGGAAAAGGGAATAATAAGAACAAACTTATTTTTAGATCCACAAAAGCGGTATATTTCAGAATTACTTTTCCATACATTAGCACTAACCTAATATTTGGAGAATTTCATGAAATTAAGAGCGCGGAAAAATGCAAAGTGCAGGGTGGTATCCATTGTTGCTCGCAAAGGCGGCGTAGGTAAGACCTTCACCGCTATCCAAACAGCTGTCAATGCAGCGTTTGGAGGCCCAGAAAAGAAGAAGCCTCGTTTAAAAGTATTGTTTGTTGATGTTGACTCTCAACAAAACTCTACCTATTTCTTTTTAAAGCATTTTGGCGCAGTACAAAGTTTCCAAAAGGTGCTGCTACCAAAAAACCCAGATTGCGAAGAAGGGCAGATCTACAACATTACGGATATTTTCATGGGTAATGATTTTATAGAATACCCAACCCAATATGAAAATCTCCATATTATTCCGTCAGACGGACAGATTGATAACTTCAAGAATGAGTACAGAGATATGTCCGAGGACGACTTAGCCGCTTCGACCGTTGTTCAGTTTAAGAAACTCATCCAGCTCGTTGAAGATGACTATGATTTAATAGTGATTGATACGCCGCCATCTAAGACAAATGCATGCCAAGGAGCCATCGCGGCTTCTACCGACTGTATTGTTGTTGCCAATTTGGATGCATGGAATGCCGAGAATGCCTTACCTGGCATCATGTCAGACATTGAATATAACAATAGCCAGTTCAGGAATATGGAGAACCCTATCAATATTGCAGGGATCCTGATTAACAAAGTCAGTTCCGTAAGCATGACAAATGACGAAAAAAAACAACTTAGAAGTATCAAAAGTCAATGGCCTGAACACGTGCACAACCGTTTCTATTTTGTCGATAGAGTTGCCTTTAAGACAACTGAAATGCCACAGGATCCATCAAAATTTGATTACATGAAATCAAAAGACACGGCAGGGCAAATGCAAAAATTCTACCAACATATTTCCGAAAGCATTCTGGCTGACATTTATGACGAATTGGAAGCGGCTCCAAAGGAGGTTGTAAATGGTTAAGAAGAAGCGCTCTATGAGCAGACTTGATGATTTAATGTCTCAAGACACTAACTCATCTGATAATGATTCTGCTACCGCTGGTATCTCAACTGACAAACAAGCATACGCAACCGGCAATGAACACCTGCGTCTTTCGGATGTAAGGTTAAGCTATAAGAACAAAAGCGTTGTGACACAGCTTATACGGTTTGTCCCAGATTGGTTGGTGGATGAAGCTAATTTCGACAGTTCCGATAAAGAGCAGAAGAAGTCTTTTATCCTGGATCGCATAGATAAGATACCGGTGAACAACGTTATTCGGGAGTTCAGGAAATCAGATGAATTGGGCGACAATGTTGAAACAACTGATAGTCTTGAAAAACAGGATCTAGTGGAAATGCGCAAGTATGCCCGCCACGACGACCTCTACTGCAGCTATAGTGAAGGTATCTTCATTGGACGCGGAATTTGCTTCCACAACCTCTCGACATCAAACAAGCAATTGTTGGAACTTTCGGATAGTTTTGTTGAAGCCGTCAACATCAATGGAAGCTCAATCGACATCAACAAAGAAGCTGATGTAATTGAAAAACCCAAGATTGTTAGGGTAGGGGGGCAACGAGGACGCCTGGTGTATGGCCACCAACGATACTGTTATTTGGTTTACGCCTATGGCATTGATCACATCTATGCATTCCTAACAGACAATAACGTTTCTAACCAGAACCGAAAGATCCTGATTGAGAATAATAACAAACGCCCTGAAACAGGTTATGAGCAACTATTGTCCTACTACCACACAGCTTTGGAAAGTGAACTAGAAGAAGGTGAAGAGCTTTTGCGTCAATTGGCATTGAGTAAAACAGAATGGTACCGGATCCGTCCTTTCGTCCAAGATCCAACACTGATTGACATCGCCAAGAAAAAAGCCATAAACCTTCCCCGCCGGACGCTGACTGATATTATTGAGTCAATCAAAAAGGGGCTGCGTTCTACTGGGCATAACAAGCCAACTAACGCTATGTTGCGAGATGCGTTTGCAAGTAAGTTGGATGCCATGCATGGCAATATACAAAAAGACATAGCTCAACCCCAGCAAGAAAAACAATCACGTTTAACGGTCAGGTTGCCAGAAGACAAGGGACAGTTCGAAAAATTATTCTTTGAAGATGTCAGGAACTGGTCAACACTGGATGTAAAAGACTATGACCTGTCCACGAAAAAGGGCATCAAGAAATACCTGAACGACCTACTAGAGGAGCTTTAAGCACCATCTTCCCACGCCGTGCCACTCTTTGCACGGCGGCACCGGTCAATTTATTAGATCCACAGTGGATCTAAAACATAAAATAATAAAATATAAATGATCAATTGTCATGCAAACTACTATATGCTTGAGAAATAAGGGGTTGGCAATATTTCAATATAATTAGATAAGATAACACGAAGAGGAATGGAACAGACCACTTGACCTATAAGTTGGCGCTTGAAATCAAGCGGTCTGAACGCATATGACAAAGAAGATCTTAGCATTGTGATCTGACAATGCAATAGGTTTTTGCTATCCATTTCTCATGAGACACCATGAGAATAAGAACACCTTTAAGCGCGGGTAAACTAAAATCGCTCCTAGTACATGAGCACCTAATCCGGGATCACACCGCCACCGGTGCTTTTCTCCTGTCCAATATCTATTTTCTTGCGGCTAAACACGGACAGTGTTTCCAATCAGTCAAATCTATGGCGATACGCACGGGTATCAGCCGCAATACGGTTACGCGTCACATCAAGAAGTTTATCAAGGCGGGGCTGATCGCTCGCGTTGCACGGGAAGATAATTCAAACGATATTTTCCTAATTGGTATCCATGCTGATAGAACTGTGATCACAGCGTACAGCGAACTTGTCTCGAATCGGCCTAAGTCTGCAGAATCAGGGAAACTAATCGAAGTGCCCCTTGGCAAGACCGTGGTTGAAAAAGGAAAACGGGCTGAACATCAACGGTTCAAGTCTTTTTTTCGGGCGTTCTGTACCGACATGTTTGCATCACGAAATGTTAGGGAAGGGGAAACACATGCCTACTTCCGTATCGGTTCGGTTTCTAGGTTGGCCATTCGATTAGGCGTAACCCGTCAAACCCTAACCAAAATCCTAAGACTGTTCAAAACCAAAAGCCTCGTTCAGGTCGTGCGTTATGATGGCGATACAATCATAGACTTTATGTTCAACCTCAACGAAGAAATAAAGAAAAAGACAAACCAGCTCGCCCCAAAAATCTACGCTTAACGCACAACGACATTGCTTAGCAGATTAACTTCTGAGGTTCTTTCCTGCATGAATGAAAATATCCAGGCTATTTTTGATGAGAATTCGTTTCAAAGGACGATATCCCATCGGTTTTTCTTGTCATCCAGACTGACAAAATCACCATTTCCAACAAATTTTAAGCGGGGAAAAGCCCATTATCACACACCTGTAAATTTTCGTTACCATACTGTAAATTTGCAGTGCATATCTGTTAGTTATCGTTATCACTTTGGTGGTTTTCGATATATCAGTTGTTTAAGAACGAGACACATAAGAGTAGGTAAGAGTATTGAGAGAAATAAAACGTATTGTTAAGAGGCATGACTGCTAAACAATAAACTTTTATATTTTTGAAGTACCTTAGGCTAGGGAGCATCAGGGAAGCGAGCTTCCCTTCTACCCCACATTTAGACAAGTGTTTCCAAAGCTCAAAGCTATTGCTTGAAAACGGAAATAGTATAACTAGCACGATGGCGTTAATGATTCGCTAGGATCTAGTAAACACCACCGTCTAACCCCTGAGTTTTTTAAATCGGGCGAGTGTTATGCAGCCAATAGCTCACTGTACACCGCTCTACCTATTACATGGCTAGGATTGATATGATGCTTTTGCGTCTTGGCCAGCAACAAGGACTTTCCTCGTTTAAGTAATACCGTTCCGGTAGTCGTTGTATACGGATTACTGGTATCAATGAAGAATCGCCGATGATCATGATTGACATCCAAATTAGATATCCATTCTCCTGAGATGACCCCAACGCTCTGTGGTCTTAATGCTGAAAAAGCAAACTTTGTATACGTGTCGACACTCAGGCTCGCTCCCTTTTCAGCAAGGCTCAGCACGCCCTGGTCAAATTCCAATTCAGCGACTGTGACACTCGAATTATCTCTGTGAAATACATTTTCAACAGCTTGCTTAATCATCTCTAGCGTTACCTGACTTACTATCTTCTTTACTCAATTCTGACTTAATGAACTTTCGCCAATGACTAACCCATATCTGGTAATAAACAATTCCAATGACGCACGCGAACCATAACCATAAAATTCCAAACAAGAAATGCAAAGCGCTACCAATGGCAATCACAATAAGTGACAGATTGACCTGGTCTTTCCAAAACTTAATACGAATTTCAGGTTTGCATTGGAATAACCCAGCCGGAGCAAAACGACGATTAAAGGTCTGTTGTTCGATTTTAAGTAAAAATATCTTATCTTGGGGCGTCATTCCGTTACCAGTCGCTAGTATTGTTTTAGTACATCTTGCATCAAAAGATTGATTTTAACTTCGCCTAGACCACTGTTTTAAACGCACTCTAGAGATAAAAAGGGTAACACGTCGTAACCTCATTAAAGAAAAACATGCAAAACTTATAATTTATAAGTTCCTGCGAAAAACGAGCAAAACTTATAATTTATAAGTTTTATCGTCTTTATAGAGAACTTTCGTTCTTTTAATTCATTGACATGACAAACTCACCCCAATCGATACTATCTTCGAGATATTTGATAAGTCCTTTTTTCTTTTTGATTTCGGTACTACGGTCGTGATCAGTGTGACGTTGTAAGCATCCAAGATAGTGAGCGTACAGACCACAGTATCGTTTCAATGATTTAATATGACTTTGCAAATCTGAGGGTTGAACCTTTCTTGCAACTAACCCTTTTATGTCCACATACTTAAACGCGCTTGTGTGATTGTCTTTGTTCCAGTTTGTAACCGCTTTACTGCCTCTAGTGGCACTTTGGCTGTTGTTTGAGCAGTGTGAACATGACACGGAATGCAAGCGTTTTTTTGCCGTTGGCGTCGACGTTAGCTTTGCTAAATTGCCGCAACGAGAGCAGGGCAGCATGATTTGATTCTTGGGTCTACTTTGCGCAAAAAAGTCGATGAGCTTTTCGTGTAATGGGTGAGACTCGACGGCTTTTAGTGCCAGCTCTATCTCAGATTCAGGATCACCACTGACTAACTTGAGTGACTCTTCCTGCGCTTCTCTTTCAAGTTGGTTGAATGCATCATCACCAAATCGTTCTACGATAAGCGCTTTGGCTTTTTCAATTAATAATCTTCGTTTAGTAGCTTCAAAACTGGGCTGTTGCTTAAGACGGCTTACCGCGTGATTAACACTGTTTTGTTTCACGATAAGGGACTGGATAAGCGCATCACAATCCGCTCTTGCTTCACTAAAAACAATATCACGCTTGGCTTTGGCGATATTTGCTTTTGCCAGTTCTATCTTGTGTAACAGATCCTTGGCATGTTC
The DNA here is from genome assembly GCA_014872785.1 of Alteromonadaceae bacterium. Lineage (GTDB taxonomy): Bacteria > Pseudomonadota > Gammaproteobacteria > Enterobacterales > Alteromonadaceae > Planctobacterium. The sequence goes on along the minus strand of WKFJ01000059.1, from coordinate 18,383 downwards.
CAGGGAATCTGGGTCGGCATCCAAAAGCGCATGGCTTGAAGCAAAAAGTTTTTCGGGTAACTCAAAAATGGCATCGCTATCAATCGACTTGTTGTGGTACCAGCGATATAAAATAGCCCGATGTGATACAAGCTGCATGGCGCCATCACCCGTGTAAATAATATGGATATCCGACGTTAAGGCCTGGTGTATCTCAAAATTATCCGCATCGGCATGGTGAAGGGTCATCCGTAGCATGGCATTGGGTTTTCGAACAGGGTGGAGTAGCGTCATATTGTCACTATTGAACATATCACTGTCTTTCGGTTGGACAACGGGCGTAACTGACACTAAGTCTCGTGTATCGACTACCACTTCGATGTGATCAGGCTCTACCGCTACTATGAAAAGGGAAAAGCCTTGTCTCATTGCCGAGGCTGTCGCCAACGCTGGGTCGGTATTGATAAAAGAAATTCTGATGCCATTTTCAGAATATATTTTGAATTTTTGCACTGTTTTATACATCCTCAAGGCAGGAGGTGACCATCACTCCTGCGGTTTAAATAGCCCGTAAAGGCATTTTGCTGTTACCTAAATTGGAGTGCTTTGACCCCGCAAAACGTTCTTTCGTCCCAATAAGATTCTGGGATAACAGGTACCGTATTTGGTAAATAGTTGACGACTTTTTCCCTTAGTTCATCTTCTAGCGTAGGTACAAAACGGAGCCCGGTACGTTTCTCTATTTCACCGATTGACGTAACGTAGGCACTTAAGTCGTATCTATGTTGACGTTTTTTAGCTTGGTTGCACTTTACCCAACTACTAAGCGGTTTTACGCGATGCGATTCCTTTTCAGCGTGCTTGTTAATTGTGTAGTCTTGCTCGAATACAAAAGCACTCCACCTTAAATTACCGTCTTGCTGGTAAAAAACAACTTTGAACAAAGCATGAGGTACCGCAACAGGTACTTCGCCTTTCGACCCGATGTACGCAATTTCCTTGGCTTGGTCAAAGATGGGGCCTGTCACAATCCAAATTTGATTGTGTAAATTTGACAAGGCTGCCGTGTAATTCTCTAAAAATCGCCAAGGTCCCTGATTTAGTGCAGCGGCTTGAGGGGATGCGTTCCAAAATACGTGAGTATTACAGCTGGCTTGTGCTGAGATCCTTTGCGCATGGTCGGCCATTGCCCAGTGACCTCGATTCCAAACGCGACCGACACCCGCATAAGAACGGTCTAGACCTTTTGTTTTCGTATTTTGCCACATGAATGCCAAATCAGGATCTCGGTACCACGGATTAGGTCGCTCGATAGACACCGAAGGCTCATTGAATTGGCCATTGTCTGGTTCGACACCCCGTAGTTCGTACATCACGGCAATGGGATTACCCAATCTATCAGGTTGACCATCTCCATCGTCGTCGTCGTCATCGTCAAACAACGCGGAATAAGCCGCAAAATGTTTTATCAGCGTTGTTTTTGTATCCGGCATAAAACGGGTGTGATCATAACCAACCGGCGCATCCAGTTGATAGGGGGATTGAGCTTTATGAGTCTCGCACTCGAATTTTTGAGCAAACGCCATGTTACACGACAGTAGTGTCGCACTGAACAGCAAGCTACAATGGCGATTTATCATTACGGGTTCTCTTTACAGTTAAATGTTGGGGTAACGGTACTGGATAGTCTGAATGAGGCAACTGTTCGATTTGTTTTTGGTGTAGAGCCCCAAACTCCTCTTGAAATCGTTTCTGAGACAGAAATTGCTGATATAAGATTGTAATGTCCATCGCTACCCCTTTGGCTGATAACGTTCAGAGAGCTGCTGTGATGCAGCGGCAAACATAGCATTATCACCTGTAATTTGCGCAAGGCGCATCGTCATGATTACAACGGTCGGTGAGTCATGTCCTAACCGGCGTAGTGTCGATAATGCGTACTGAGCCGTTTGCGTGTCGTGATCGGCTAAACTAGCAAGTCCTAAATTAGTCGTCGCATTGATGTTTGTTGGATCGTATCGAATCGCCAACTGAAAAAAATCCTTTGCCAGTCGGCTGTTGTCATAGTGTTCCAACGCCGTAAGCCCTTTTTTATTCAATGCCTCGGCACGAAAGGTCATGTGTGATGCCCGTTGTTTGGCCAGAGCAGCTAAGCGCTGGTTGTCGATTAATTCATAATAACGAGCGTAGGCTAGATGCAAGGGCGCTTGGTCTGGGTATAACATTAACGCTTTATCAAGAGAGCGTTTTGCGTCTGCCAACTCACCATTATTGATCGCATCGTGCGCTGTTGATATTGCCTTCAACGCGGCGACCACTTTTTGCGACTCGGTTTTAGGGCTTGATGTAAAAACAGTCACCCGTTCCAACATATTTTGTAATGAGGCACAACCCGTTAAATTTACACAAAAGCACACCAATAATATCGTTAAAATTCGCTTCACAATAACCTCCAAAAGTCTATTGGCGTGATTGTAAGGTGAATAGGCAAAGGGGAGGGCGCTCTAGGGTGCAGTAATTACTGGTATCTAGGAGGCAATTATTAGGCAGGGCGTAAAATAGCTTGCAGTTCTAATTCCCAACGTTGGTCGTTTGGATCTAACAAAATCTTAGACTGATACTCGATAAAACCATCAATACCGAATAGTGAGTAGTTATCGTCAGCATATAACAACAATGAACTATAACCCTTGCCACTGAGTTCCTTCAGCGATGCGCCGTATTCGCCATTTGCATACTTAGCATGCGTTGCTGGTAATTCTTTATGTAGCCAGCGGCCAAATTTATCGCGAAAAGTGGCAAATACCACCTCGTTCTCTTCGAGTGACGTTAAAAAATCAAGCAGCAAGGCTTTCTCTATGACTTTTTTCAATTCTTGTTTGGCCACAACGCGTTGGTAATCTGACAACGCGTTATTGAGATTATCAACTAAGACACCGAGCAACTTGTCTTTACGCAGCCAGTCTTGTCTGCTGGCTCCTAAAATATTTTTACGCCAATGACCAAAAAAACCGTAGGTTTTCTCGCCTTTTTTCGCCGCATCCCGTTGTCCTTTTTGGGCATTTTTATCAGAACTGAATCGTTTCCATTCTTGCACCTGGAAACCGCGCTGAATGGCCCACTCTAAAAATTCGATATTGGGTTTTCCGTCGGTACCTAAGCACTCCTCATCAATAATTTTGGGGATGTTTCCTCGGCCTTCTACACCGAGCGCCTCTATTGCGGCCTCCAGCGTACTTCTGCGTGTACTACCGAAATTTAAAATTTGGTCTGAAGATGAAATCTCTTTTCTCTTCGCAATTATTTTAAAGTGGGTAATGCTTTGGCCGCCTCGTTTTTTCTTCTTATCTTGATTGGCTGTCTCAATACTCAACTCGTATTCAAAAACGTTGTTTTCCTTAAACACTTCCAGGGCAGGGGCTAATACTTTTTCTTTTAAGCGGCGACCATCATTTCGGTAAGACGCCGTTTTTACGCCCAATTTGTCGCACAATGTAGAAACGGCTAGCCATTCGGTTTCCGTTTTTGATTCGTTCTCTATCATGTCCATTGCGAGCTGGTAGAGGTTAGGGGCGTACTGCTTTTTGAAGTGGTGAAAATCTACCAAGCCGGTAAATATACGTTCCTGCGTTAGCAAAGAATAAAGTAGCGTTTGAGCGGTTTCGATATGTAAAAATCCGTCTTCAAACGCGGCGGTGGCAACGAATGTTGTGAAACCGTTATGATTATTTACGTCAAATTCACCCACTAATGACTTGGAATTGATACCAATATCCATCTTCTTAAGCGCATGCGTAATTTTCAGTATCGCTTTTCTTGCGTATGTTTTCTCGCTGCTACCATATCCCATCGCCTCAAAGACCAATTCTTCGGGAAAGCTGAAGCGAGTATGTTTGATATCATCAATCGTGATATCTGTTGGTTCTTTGTTAGCCAGCTCATGATTTTTAAGCAAGGACAAGTGGAGAAAACCATAAGATAGAAAATTAACAGCATTAGCATAATTGAAACTCAGCGCTGAACCATCAGACTCTTTCAATACGGCCAGTACCGATGGCTTCTTGTACTCCTTTTTGGGCGCGTTTTCGCTCACTATTAACGTCCTAGCATTTCACTCACTAGTGATGGAGTCTAACCAAATTAGCATAAATGTGCGAATTTAGTTTAAATCCCTTTAAAAACAGGCACCGGTAGACATTATTGATTGCATTCATTGTCAGGGAATGACAACAAGCAATAGGTTCATGCCACAATCAATCACCCAAAATACTCACTATATGCCATATTAATCCCATGAAGAAAGTTTATACGCACACCTTATTTGAACCTCTATTTAATGGGTCTACTCAATTGGTGGTATAAAAGTGATGCCAGCATTGTATTTAGGTCAAATATCCATCAATGCATTGAAGAACGTTAGCATCTAAAGTGTGTCGTTAATTTTGGCAAAACGTGATAGCTACAAAAGCCATTAAGAAACAAAAAATCTACAAGGTTCGCAATCGCTTATCAGCATATTCAAAGCGTTATTTACTTTTCGTATTTATGACACAGCAATTCACCCATCAACCTCACATAATGTGTCGAATCATTACCAAAAAAGCCTTCATGACCTAGCATTTCACCCAGTAATATCATTTACGCCCCATTAAATTCTAATAAAGCTCATAGTCGAAGATTTATGCCCCTTATAATCCCCGCAAAACCGTTAAAAATAAGGCGTTTAGGGTTGTTTTTATAACAGAACGATGAAAGGAAAACTCAACTTGCATAAAACGTGATCAAACTACTTAAAAAGTGATCAAATTTACTACTATTCGATCAACTTCAAAATCGCTATCGGGTGAAACTCAGGGGCATTAAACAAAATTGAGTAAAATAATAGGTCATGAATAAACGTAAAAACCTATTTTTGGTCTATTTTAAATTAATGCCACAATAAAACCTTCAATTAAATTATTGTTTTTTATTGTAAAAATAACATACGTGAAAAATTATTATTATCGCCCTGTTAAATTACCCAATGATCTGTAGATAACCTCTGATCAGATTGTCAATAGCCTTTGGACAGTTGCGTATAAGTTTTTACGTCCTCTTAATTAGTTAGGACACGAATGTAGAATTTACTGTGGCGTGACTCAAAAGTTGAGGGAAATGATGGGGCATTAAAACGAACAATAAATAGTCATACCTAATAAAAACAAGCACTTAGAACACGTTTTTTTGTCGAAAAACACCCTCTTTACTTATTACTCAATACTAAATACTAATACTTTTTGCTATAGCGCGCGTGGCGCGCAAAAAACCAATCAATTTCTTTTTTTCTTTTTTTTAAAAAATCTCTCTAGGGTGTGGTAAACACCGTGGTCTAGCCACACCGATCCGCTTAGCTTGTCGATATCATTTGCTCATCCAAGATGGAGGAGCCAATCAATGAAATTTACACGAACATTACTTGCGGTGAGTATGCTGTTTGGGTCTGCGTTGACTACTGCAGACGAGTCAGCTCAACCCACTCATTCTGATTACAAAACAGTTATTGCTGAAAAAACCAAAGCAATCACACCATTTGATGTCCAAGAGATTAACGAGACGGAATCAGGCTTGGTCGAGATCATCACCAACAAAGGTATTTTGTATTCTACAGCGGACGGCAAGTATTTGTTTAGCGGCCAGTTGCATGCGTTTGAAGATGGTTTAGTCAACTTGACCAAATTAAAAAAAGCGGAAAAAGCCGTTGGCATGATTGACAATCTGCGTGACCAATTCATCACATACGAAGCGGAAAATCAAAAGCATGAAGTCGTAGTGTTTTTCGACACCACATGTGGTTTTTGTCGGAAGATGCACAGTGAAATGGCTTCGTACAATGAGATGGGGATCACTGTTCATTACGCCATATTTCCGCGAAACGGCATATACATTCCACGTACAGAACAATTCACCCCATCGTATTTGACGATGCAATCGGTAGTGTGCGCGCCAGACAAGCAACTAGCGATGGATTTGTTGATGGCACAACAAGATGTGCCAAGCATTCAATGCCAAAACGAAATAGAAGCGTCCTACGATTTAGGAAACTGGCTGGGTGTGCGTGGTACCCCACAAATCTACGGGGTAGATGGCAAACAGCTAACGCGGGGTTATGCACCAGCGGCAGATTTACTTAAGTCCTTAGAGTCACAAAGCTAATGAAGACGGTAAAGTCTTTGACACTTGCTTTGTCGATGGTGACGGCAACTCACGTACTGGCGACAGACGATATTGTACCTCCTGCGGTCGCTCAAAAAATTGAGCAAAGCGCGCAGGAAAAAGCCACGTTTTCAGAAGAAGTGAAAGAAAACTTAGAGAAAAAAGGCAAGGTGCTAGGGATCCGTGAAATCCCCGCTAACACGTTTTATTTTGTTGAAGCTGAGCATGGTTCGTATGTCGTCAGCCAAAATGGTCGTTTTGTGATGGATGGTCGCTTGGTTGATGTATGGCACCGCAAAACAGTGAAAACGTTATCGGACGCCGAAGAGCTAGCGCGCGTTCCTGTGTCAAACATTGGATTTAAACCAGAGAAGCAATTATTTTCGTTTCAGGTTGGCGATCCGACGTTGCCACGTAGCGGCGTAGCATTTGTCGATCCTGGCTCAGAATACACCAAAGTATTACTCAAGCACTTAACCGAAAACCAAGACAAGTACAACTTCACCATAAGTTTAATGCCATTAATTGGTGGCCAAAAGGCCGAGCATCGTGCAAGAGCACTTGGATGTGCAATTGACCAAGACAAGGCATTACAGGATTTGATCGACGGTACCGAACTTTCTTACGAGCAAACCAAAGATAACTGTCCTGATACTAAAATCGCCCTGGCCAAATACGTCCAGACCTTAATGAACATTGAAAATCTACCGCACATTATTCGTGAAGACGGCCTGGTATCAGAGGGCGTTCCGACTGACTTTGAAGCGTGGTTTACACAACCATAGTGAGCATAACAATGAATCGATTAATCAAATTACTGACTATAAGCGCGTTATTAGGCACAACGTCCGGTTGCGTAAGTACCCTTGGACAAGAAAATTTCACTAGCGAAGGTGAAGACAGAGTACACGCAAATGGGGTTTGCGCCGGTCCGCGTGACATTTACGAGTTAACCAACAACCGTGACCATTTGGAAAACCTTTCTGCTGAAGAATTGCACCGGCAGCTCAATAAAGGCAATACAACAAAGGCGAAGCAAAGCGTCGAGCCAGCTCGTCATCCAATGACAAAACGTATTGGGAAAAGCGAAAATGAAGTGGTTTATCAAGAGCGCTCGTTAGACCAACAAAACGCGCATAACTATGAGCGCCCCAAAGTCGTACCGCAAACCCGTTTTACCCGGCCAAAAAGTTCTGGTTTTGATAGCTGGCCAGGTAATGTAGAGCCACTTGCACCAGAAGCGCTGGCGGTCATGTCTGAGCCGAAACCAATGCGAATTTTAGTGGACAGTTACACCGATCAGTTTGGCAATTTTCATGTTCCTGGTTACCTGTATGTGAATACACAAAAATCGGAATGGAAAAAGGCCAAAGCCACAGGGCTTCGTCCTACCCGTGTAGTGCCGCTGCAGATGCGCCAAGAGGCCGATAAGGATATGGAAAGCATTGAAAGAAGGCGTTCTGGGGTCAGTCCTCTAAATGTTGTCACTGAACAATCAAAGAGGTAATCGAACGTGGGCATATTTCTAGATAGAAAGAAAAAGTTACTTCGTCGACCTGAGTTCGAAGATAACTTTTCATTAATCGAATACCTAGACGAAGACAAAGTATTTTTGTTTGATGAACCTGCTATGGGGGCATTTATCGTTTGTCAGCCTAGCTCTGGTCACAACGATGAACTGCGAAACTCGCTTGAGAACTTCTATAAAACCGAATGGGGTGATGACACATTCATTCAAATGCAACTTGTGTCAATGCCTGACATTGAAGATGTGTTGTATGGTTATGACATGGTGCGCGGGAATCGTTTTATGGGGCCCGATCAGCCCAGAGTAGATGTGTTAGCAGATTCTATCCGCGATTTTTACCGACAAGGCACTTACGAAAACATCAATGATAACGGCTACCGATTTAAGAACTTTGAATTTTGGGTCACCATAAAAATTCAGCTTGAAGATGCACTACCGTCAGAAAAAGAGCTGAAGTTATTCAAAAAACAAGTCCGCACTACCATGTCGTTCCTAAATGGTTTTTCGCCTCAACTAGCCGACGATAAGATGTATAAGCGCAGAATGTCTGTGTTGCTGAACATGTACGGTTCGGGAGATTGGAAAGGAAAAGCCAACCACGAAGATAAGTGTTTTATTGACCGAAAACTCAGTGGCTTATTGCTTGATGAAGGAAAAGCGGTCGATTGGGATAAAGCAGGCGTCACTATCTACGACCAGGACTTAAAACCGTGCCAGTACATAAAATCGGCCACGGTTAAATCGATGCCAGAAACGCTCCATTACGGTCACATGATCAACTTTTTAGGAGACTGGGCAACAGGCCGAGAACTGTTAGACGAACACTTCTTGTTAACGCTGAACATTCATCAACCCAACCAGCGAAAGGCAATGGAGGATTTTGATAGTCGGCGCAAAGTGATTATCAACCAAGCCCGTGGTGCGGTTGTACAGTACCTGGATAAACTCAAATTCCAAAAAAATGACTTTGATATGTGTAAACGAGAGCTAGACCAAAGTGGCTCTACGTTGTTGAACTATCACATGCAAATGTTGTTTTTCACGCGTGACGAAGACTCTGCTAACGAGTTCATGGATAAAGTCCAAGGCATGTACTCCAAAATGAACATCGTACTTAAGCCTGACAACTATTTTACATTGCCATTTGTGCTCGCCGGATTGCCGTTTGGTTTGGATAAATCCTATCTCGATGGTTGTTATCGTTTTCAACAAGCGACATCTAAAGCGATGCCTTTTCTAACGCCGCATATCGCGAGCTGGAAAGGCAATACCATGAACCCAACAATTTTGTTGGGAACACGCTTTGGCCAAGTCGTTGGTCTTGACCCGTTCGTAACCGATTCAAATTACAATATCTATTGGAGCGGCATATCCGGAGGGGGAAAATCATTCAGTGTTGGGTTCTTAGTTAACGCGTTGCTTGGGCGTGGTACGTATGTACAACGAGACCGAAATAGAACAGAAAAGTTCAACGACGGAACCCAGGTTTTTATGATTGACGTCGGTTATTCCTATGCCGGGATAGCTGAACAATATGATGATGCGCAGTTCCTGACGTTCGGTCGTGACTTAAAAGTCAGTTTAAATCCGTTCGCCAGTATCAATGCCAAAAATGGCATTGAAGGTAAAGACGGTGAAGTAAATCTTATCCATTCTATCTTGCTCACAATGGGCGCTCCAGATGGAAAAGTGACGAATTTACAGCGAAACCTTCTGTATAAAGTCATCATCAATGTGTGGAATGCCAAAGGTCGCGACGCAACCGTCACTGATGTAGCGGAAATGTGCAAAAAGCATGACGTTTCGGCCATGCGCGAATTTGGATTGCAATTAGAGCCATTCACCGAAGGCAATCTGTACGGTGACTTTTTCTCAAATAAATACCCACCTGTTAACTTTTCTGGTCGCTTAATTGTTTGCGAACTTGAAGAGTTGAAGTCCGACAAATTACTCCAATGCGTGGTGTTGATGTCTCTTGTGATGAGTATCCAGCGCAAGATGTTTTTAAAGCATTTGGAAGACGACACTCGTCGAAGTGCACTGGTTCTCGATGAAAGTTGGGAGTTTTTAAAGGGTGATGATGGCAGTGGTAATGCCTCTATGGGGTTTGTGGCATCCTTTATCGAGACTGGTTGGAGGCGCTTCAGAAAGTACGGGGCGCTAGGTGCATTATGTACGCAGGGGGTGACAGATGCATTTCAAACGCCTGCGGGTCGGGCAATTATCGATAACTCGGCCTGGAAGTTTTTTATGAAGCAAAACCCCGACGTGGTAGACCGACTGAAAGACGAAAAGATGTTTTCGGGTTCACCAGGCGATTTTAATTTGTTGAAGTCTGTTCATACGTTGACACCAAAGCCACATCTGACGGACGAAGCGTATTCTGAACTGTTCATCAATCACGGCACCATGAGCCAAGTATGCAGATTGTATACAGACCGTAAGTTCCAGTTGATCTTAACGACCAAAGATACTGAAAAGAATCGCAGAAGCGAATTGATGAACACTGGATTGTCATTTAACCAAGCAATCGATCAGATGATCAAAGAAGAACAAAACAATCGCGTGATTTAACACATTGGCTGGACAAGGAAGTCTACATTTCACAGGCAACGTTAAAGGTAACACTACTATGTTTTTTGCTACTGTACGTCCTCGCATTTTAGTGATGGAAGATGAACTGGAACTGGCGAAGCTTTACCAGACGTTTCTGACATTGAAAGGGTTTGAGGTAGACATTGTAACCAATGGGCTGCAAGGCGTAGAGAAAGTAGCCCAAGACACCCACGCCGGTTACCAATGCATAATTACGGTTCACAATATGCCTTATTTGTCAGGGTATGACGCTAGTTGTGCGATCCGCCAATTAGTTGATGTGCCTATTATAATGATCACCTCGGATCCTGATGCCATCAAAGCATTACCATTTGAAGCCAGCATCGATAAGGGATTCGCAAAACCATTGCCATTGACAGAGTTATACACTGCGGTGTCAGATTTAACGTTACGTTTAACCTACCAGAGAAAACCTTTATGACCACCTCCCACCAATTAGTAAACCAAAGTTCAGGGGATGTTGAGCTGTATACGCCACCCGATATTGTTGAGATGGCTCGGCAGGTGTTAGGCAGTATTGATTTAGATCCTGCCTCGTCTGAGATTGCCAATCAACGCGTTCAAGCAAAGAAGATATTTACTGAAAAAGACGACGGATTGAAGCAAGAGTGGGTGGGGAAAGTGTGGTTAAATCATCCTTTCGGGGCTAGAGAATTACCGTGCAAGAAAAACTGCAAGAAGAAAATTTGCGGTAAACGTGGTTATCATCGTTTGACCGAATTTCCAGGAAACGCTGTGTGGATGAATAAGCTACACGAGAGTTATACAAATGGCCGTGTCTCAGCTGCGCTTTGTATTACTTACGCCAGTACGTCGGAAAAGTGGTTCAAAGTGCTTAAAGAGCATCACGCTATCTGCTTTATAGACGGAAGAACAGGCTTCTATTTGCCGAGTGGACAACTACTCGATTCGAACACAAAAGGTTGCTCGGTCACTTATTTTGGAAACGATTTGGTCAGATTCAATGAGATTTTCTCGCAACTTGGCACCGTTATGGTACCGTTTTCTCGCTTACATAGCCCATCATCGCCCAATAGCTCTCGCTTATCGGAATAGGGTGGGCAGAGCCTTGCTTTACGTCCACAAGTCCACCGTGCCTGTCAACGCTACCATGCCTTATCAACTGCCATAATAGCGTGGTTGCGTTTAATGCCACCGCTTTATTTATTCCGTAGTCTTGTTTGGCAAGCGCTTGTTCTGAGCTGCAACTTTGCGATTTGTCATCAACAGCAACCGCGAGTGACGGATATAAATCAGCTACGTTCGGTAAGTGCAAACCATCGACATGTTCGTTAAAGTGCCCCAGCACAATTTGACCCTGATGCGTGTCATTGCCCATATCAAGCCATAGTCTATTATCGGTGTAATAACTTCTGCGCCTCCCCTCATGCGCCAACTTGTTTCTAAAGGCGGCTGAATCTACGCAGGTAATCACCAACCCTTTTGAATAGTTGAGTACACTTTTTGCTTCGGCGTTTTCATCCCTGTATTGCCAATCAATGCCGCCAAATTGATTGAATCGTTCAACCAGCACTTGGGCTTTGTTTAGCCCAATATCGGTGGACCAAAACGCCTGTCGGCCAACGTTCGCTGGGGATACTGTATCGCCGTCCCACACCGTCACATTGAGATGCACCGCATTGTTGGAGAGGCTTCGCAGAAGCTGATCCATTTGAAAAAGTTCCGTTAATAACGCAGAGCCTGTGCCGCCTGCACCAATCACTGTGATGTCAATTTCTCGATTAACCCACGCATCGGGCATAAAGAAAGTTTTTGTGTCGTTGAACATAAGAGATAATGCCTTGGAAGTTGGAAATTAACGTAATAAATCAGCAATGGTGCGATTGGTAGCAACTAGCTCGGATTGACGGATTTTCGTACCATCTTTAGCCTTGGCTTTCCAAAAAGCTAGCTGGTCATGCGTGGAGACATTGCCTTTTTTGCGAAGCGTTTGTTGGTGATTTACGTGCGTAAAGTTTGACTCATAGATAGTCGCTTCCACTTCATGGAGATTTGCCAGAGAGATGGACTTAGGGAGTGTTGCTGAACCTTGACAGAGATCACCGCAGACGCCAATATTCATGAGTGGTGCGTGAAATAGCGGCGTATCTGCTGTGGGACGTTTTTGATTTCCTAATGCAAATACGCTCAAACGATTGAACTGCCCATCTCTGCGAGTATGAAAAAGTAGTGTCGGCCACCAGACCATCAGTCGTCTGGATGATTTGGCGATGCGAAACCACATCGGGGCTTGGCGAGCTTTGACGTACCACAGTAACTGCGTGTTGTCGCTTGCCAGTATATTCTCTGGCAGAAGACCTAGTGATTGCGATTTAATGTTAAAGCACGCTCTTGCCTGTTCGGGTGATACAAAGTCGCCACTTTGCATTATATTGTTTTTAATTTCGTGTCGCGTACAGCCAATCGTCTCTTGATTGCCATCTTCGTAGATCACCAGCGCTGCCACAGGCACAGGCTTAGGCGTTTTTATACCGCTGTTACCGAGGCTTGGCTCTTGAACTTGAATCATACTAATTGATAACCCGTTGATTTGAGATACAGCCAGTGTAGAGCCATACTCAATTAGCGCCACTTCATGGTTTATCACATTGCTGGGTTCAACCAGCTTTACACACAAAGGTCTGCGTTTTCCTCGGCAGTTGCCTCGGCATTTAGAAATGGAATAAGCACCCCGGCTAAATGGCGGCGTTTTAGTGCGTTGAGACAGTCAATATTGCTCAAATCGACAAGCTCTGAGCCTGTTTCACCGTACTGCGAGAGCGTATCGAAGTGCCACATAAAAAGCTCAGATTCACACGGAAAGTCGAACCCCACTATGTGCGCTTCGGTGATATTTAGGTCTGATCCCCACTCAAAAGGACATTCTTCGACCGCATCAAACGGGTGCTTAACTAAAAATTGTAAAATCGCCCTTAATCGAACAAATGATGGATGACCACAAATCGGGTGCATAGACGATCGATAATCTAAGGCTTTGTCGCATATTTTCTGAATTCGAGCGTTTGTCTTTGCAGAACCGAACTCAAGAAGCGCGTCCGTTTTTGCTTTGATGCTAAATTGTTTTATGTGTTCGACAGATTCTGAAATCGCACAAATGAAATCATCGTCGTCTCGGTCGTGCCAATCGCCAAAGTCCACACCCAGCGCATCGGCCGTGTCAATAAAGTGCTCTTTTGCCTCGTCTGCCTTTTCGGATTTATCGACATGCTCGTTAAATGCACCATCATACGCATCCATCAGTTCAGCGATTTCCGCTTCGGTCAGGTTGGGAAGTTCTGCACCATATCGTGCAAACGCACCTTCGATCACATCAAAGGTCGTCATACGATTTGCCGCGTGCGCAATGGTTTCAATCAGCGCTATCCACAGCACTTGCAAACACTCTGGTAAGTGTTTCAGGTCAATTTCAAAGGCTGAGTGTCCTCCCTCGTCCAAGCGCAATTGATAAGGATCAAAATTTGAGCCATATTCATGCTCAGGAATATCCACAATATGTAAATCGAAGCTTCCCTTTTTCTCCATCCAGTCCAGAAGGTCAGGGTCGGTACTGATACCAGCGGTCTCAAGTGCCGCAAATAATTGGGCCGTCCATGTGCTGACATGTTTGGATAATGCTTGAGTTACACCAATCAGCGCTGATTTAAGTGCTTCGGATTCTTCTTGTGATTGACTCGGTGCCTCTAATAACGCTTTCAGATCAGACTCTGCTACCAACTGATGTGTAGCCGCCCCTTGGAGTAAACCAAGAATGTGTTCGTGTCTGGACACAAACACATCGGAAACAATGCTCGCTTGCATTTGCTTAATGACAGTCTCAGATATCTCTATCTTTTGCCCTGCCAGTGCGTCCGTAGGCAGGGCAATAGCTTCTTTGACTACAGTAGAGGCGGGAGTTGGTGCGGCGAAACGAAAGATGCTTTTTTGGGTAGCTGATTGACTTTCAATTTCATGTTCCTGAAAGACTTCCATTTTGCAACTCCTGTCTTCGCTTGCTTTTTAGCTTTGGTTTCTAATTGTTCTAAGATTTTCTCACAAGCTGTCATAGCCGCTATCCGTTGGTTTTGACAGGGGGTAAAACAAACTCGTAGTCGAGATACTGGCAGCACTCAGATATTCTCGCATCAGAGTCAAACAGTTGTGTATGGCGGATTAGCGGGAACTGTTGTGCTAATAGTTCGTGGACTTCTTTGAGTGTCATCGACGAAGCTGGATCAGCAATCATGGTTGCTCCGATTTTAAATCTTCGCGGTAGTGTGTTGACGTTTGGCATTTAATTAAACTCCAGCGTTGCTTAAAGTGAATCCACATTGCCGCCAAAAAAATCGTCAGTCGGCGCGTTTGATGAGGAGGGTGTTTCTGCTTGTGTATTGCTTGTGCTGTCTGTTTCGTTTTTCGGTGTTTCAGTCGGCGTTGACGCTTTTGTCGCATTGGCTTTCCCAGCGGCTTTACTCGTTGATTTTTGATTCTTGGAAGTCGCTTTGGTAGCGCTTGATACTTTACTGGTGACATCAGCGAGGTTGTCATGGGCCTTAGCACCCTGAACAAATGTATGCGCGTAATGCTCCAACAGCTCAGTTAACTGAACGTCTACTTCGCCTTTTTGCCCTTCGATCACCAGCGGCGATGCAAGCGCTGCACGAATCTTTAGTGCATCTTGGCTCTCGGCGTTCTTTTTATCGTGCATGGAAGCAGGAGGAAGGTGCGCCATTGCAATCACTCTTGCATTGTTGCCATCTGTTGTGATGGTCAATTGCATTTTCGCTGCACCCGCATCACTTAATAAATTACATATTGATTCAATCATTTTGTCGCTCTTAGTTTGTGCTAGTTAAGTTCAGTATGAATGCCTTGCTCATTGGCGCGACCAAACGGTTTAACGGCAAACCTACAGGCCGCGCCTTGGCTATCGCCAAACAAAAGAGCTTAGGAAATATGCTTCAAGTGTGTTTTAGGACAGTAATGTGACCAGTCGAAATTAAACCCAATAATCCCTTCAATGAGCTTGCCTTTGCCCGATTTTGATAACTTTGAGAAGTTCTGTTTTTTATCCACGTTGCTGGCATCTTTGTCATAAGCATCAATAAAGCCTGCTTCTTTGCACAAATTAACAATCTGCATAATCGTGTAATTGGTCAGCGTGTCTTTGTCAGCGTTCCATGCACTTACCGCTACGTCTTGTGCCGTGTCTTTTTCGGCAAGTGCCATCAGCAAGGTTTTCTCAGGGCAGTTACCGACGTTTGAAAAACCCCCGTCTGAGTAGCGCTTTTTCTTAGCAATGAAATGTGTAATCGAGGCTTGGATCTCTTGTTGCAGCGCTTTTGGGTCGGCATCTTTGGTTCGCTTCAACGTGTCTTCGACACTATTATTTATCGACACTCGACCTGATAGCTGGTCTATCGCTGATAGCATAATACGAAGTCGTAACACAACATCACTGTCTAGTGCGGTAGCAGCGGCGTTACGCAAGGTTTGTCGCTCTCGCTCAGTCACTTTCGTTGAGATTTTTGATTCAATGTCTTTGTTTGCAGTGACTTGCTTCTTCGTGCTTGTCTTTTGACTTGCTGTAGCCACAGTTGGCGCTGCTTGCGCTGCCTTATCATCGTTCTTTTCACCATCAGTATTATCTCCTCTAGCATCAGAGTGAGTTGCTTGTTCGGCAAGTGCTTTCGCTTCGGCGGCTTTGGCTTTGATTTGCTTTTTGCGGCATTTATCAAAACAAACGCGGTCTAAGCATTGATTTTCAACGATTTGACCTTCTTTTCCTTCTCGGTCGTCCATAATAGCGGCTTTAGATTCGCAATTAGAGCAACCCTCTGAGAATTGCGCTTCACCCACATTTGCGTCGGTCACGGTATTTCGGTCAGCATCGGCCGATTCAATCCAAAGTAATACTTTCCCGTACTTTTCAGTCGCTTCTTCTTTTTTTTGCTCCATTACCGCCAGTTTTTTGCCTTGCCAGCATGTCAACTTAGAACACTTCGCTTGTCCATCAACTCCAACACTGAACATATCCACTTGTCGGATAGAGTTATGGGGGCATTGCTCGCATTCACTGGTGTCAAAAATCGCGTCTTTTAAGAAGCGTTGCGCTTTTCCCGCTCGCTGCTTTAAAAATTCAACAGTCCATTTTTCTAATTTGATTTTCTCAAGCGTTCCGTTTTGGATATTTTCAGGAAACGTGGATAAGACGATAGCGTGACCCAGCGAGATTTCTTCTTCGGTAAGGGCGTCCAGTACAGGCTCGATACAGCGATTTAATTGCAAGCGATCTTTCACTTTCTTCTCGCTCCAACCAAGCGCATTGGCGGCAGCGGCGGTATCGCCCTCATAGTGGCTAACGTGGGTCTGTGCCGCTCTGGCTTGGTCAGCGTAGTTTAGTTCTTCTCGATCAGCATTTTCAGAAATGTTGATTTCAAGGGCCTTCTTATCATCAACGTGAACAATGTTGACAGGAACGTCTGGTAGCCCCAATTCTTCGGCAATTGACCAGCGCGTATTCCCCGCCAATACCTCGAACATACCTTCTTGCTCTGCACTTGGGCGCACAATTAATGCTGTATGGATGCCGTGACTCTCTATGGCTGATCTGATTTCGTTTCTTTTTTTGTAGCCTTTTTTTCCTCTCGTGTTACCCAAGCGAAATTTAACCAGTGAACTCACGGGCAAGGTCGGCATTTTCTCATATTCTGGTTTGCTTGATTGATAACTAATCGTTGATGCTACGGTTGAATCAGATTGAACGGAATCTAGCATGTTGGTCACTCCACGTTATTGATGGAGTCATGTTAACGAGAACCTTATTTGGCGCTATTGGATGGTATTGCTGGTGGAAACGGTGCTGGCATTCAATCCAGTGTCAGTATCGGACAAGTAAAACTTTGAGTGTAAGACTAGCGCTTTTTCGACTCAAAAATCAGTTTGTCACATTGAGCTAGTGGGTATCGTGCAAATATTTCGTCTAACGACTTCCCTTGCTTTTTGAGTCGGAATACGGTCTGCATATTCGCGCCATAATAACTAATCGCACTTCGAATGCTTGTGTGTGATTTGCCGTATAAGGTAAATGCCTCGCCTTTTCTTTTTTTTCTTCTGGGTGGTGGGGCTTTTCCAAATAGTTGCGCTTTAGTCCAGCCATTGAGCAGTCGGTTGCGAGCCGTCGAATCTGATATTCCGGCGGCTCTTGCAAGTGCTGCAATCGAGCTAAAAGGGGCAGGGATCTGAACGCTTAATGCCTTTTTCTTTGATTTTAAAGCCTCCTCTAGAGTCATCCCTGTGTTGACTAAACGTCGCACATGGTCGTAGTTTTTTCCGTAATGACGGCAGGCATCAGAAATACTTTCAAACGCTCTGCCTTCGACTGTTGTGGGTTTCTTGTAGCCTCGTCCGCTCATACTGAAATCTCAATTTTTGATTGCGGTTAAGAATGTAACCAAATATCACTTCTAAAGCGAGGAGTGAAACTAGTGCATCATCATATCAGTCTCTAACACTGGATGTGATTTCGCTATTTTCGTATACGCTTCGTTTGTTGAGTTCTTTAGTCGCTGGCGATATCGGTAATTTTCCAGCCGTTTTCAGAATTGGCGAGTGTTAACGTATCTTCCCTTGGAAACTTTTGTCCGTCCTGAAAATTTCCAAACAACATTCTGAGCTGTAAGGCGTGTATTTCTATTAATCCCTTTTTTATCTCGTCAGTTTCTGCTTTTGCAGCGTCAATCAATCGTTGGGAACTAATGTCGAAAATGAGGTCAAATTTGACGTGCCACTTCAGTGTGCCGTTTGCTTCCCAGGCGTTCACTTTGTGGAAGTTAATAACCCGATTGATATTTTTGATCCCCACCATGTTGGCGTATTGCAGCCGGATATTGTTTTCATCTGGATGGTTGCAACCAACAGAAAATAGGAGAAATAAGCCGATAAATAAAATTGAGAGTTTAGTTTTCATAGTATTAATTTGCGTATTACATGCAATAAGTGAGTGAGTGACTGATTTTATTGACTTTTTTTAAGTTGCACTTTTTTACGTTTTTCACTACTTTTTTCCTCT
>WKFJ01000044.1 GCA_014872785.1 Alteromonadaceae bacterium | reverse complement strand
GGTTACCTTTCAAGCAATTGTAACGCAGTAATGGAAGCGCTGTGAAGCTCCCAAAGGGCGAGGCCTAAAAGGATTTATGCTGCGTTAAATTGTATTGACTTGAAATAACCATGCCTTCAACAATTTGTCTTGCCTAAATCCTTTTATTCACTCTCTGAAGTCGAGCATCTTGAGGTGTTTCGGGTATAAAAGCGCTAGACATTTCACAAAACATGTATATATTTACAGTTACTGTATATATAACCATGCATTCATTATGTTAGTTCACTTATCTATCCGCAATTTCGCCATCGTAAAACAGCTCGACGTCGAGCTTTCAGCAGGTATGACCGCAATTACCGGTGAAACAGGCGCTGGTAAATCAATTGCTATCGATGCGTTGAGCCTGTGCTTGGGCGAACGAGCTGGAGCAACCGCGGTAAGAGTGGGTGCGCAAAAAGCCGAAATTACCGCAACTTTCTCTATAAGTGGTAATCCCAAAGCGAATCAATGGTTAACAGAAAACGAATTAAGCGCTGATGACGAAACCTGCATATTGCGTCGCGTTATTTCCGCAGAAGGACGCTCAAGAGCCTTTATCAATGGGTCGCCTGTGCCACTTCAGCAACTCACGGAAATGGGCGCCTTGTTAGTGACCATTCATGGACAACACGCTCACCAAGCACTGTTAAAGCCTGAACACCAACGCTCACTGCTAGACAGTGACGCTAGCGTGCAAAAAGACCTAATTAAAGTCAAAGAAGCGGCAAAAGCGCACAAACAAATCCAGAGTGAACTCACTGAACTTCTGTCTTTAAAACAGCAACGGGAAGACAGGAAGAATTTGTTAGCTTATCAACTAAGCGAACTGGATGACTTTGCGCTCGCTGACGGTGAATTCGAAGATCTTGAAACACAATTTAAAAAGCTCAGTCACGGCCAGTCACTCATTGAAGAAAGCCAAATGAGTTACCACTACCTGTGTGATGCAGAGCAGTCCAATGTTACTAATATTATGCAATCCGCGTTAGACAGGTTGCAGTCTATTGTTGCTCATGACGCACAGCTACAGCCTATTGTGAACATGTTGACCGAAGCACAAATTAATATTGATGAAGCGGCGACAGAATTGCGGGATTATATTGAAAGTTTGGAAATGGATCCCGTTAAGATGCAGCAGGTTGAGCAACGCTATACCAAGGCCATCGAGTTGGCGCGCAAGCACAATACCATGCCCGAGAACTTGCCAAAGCATCATGCGGAACTCGTTGAAGAATTTAAACTACTTACCGGCGATGACGTTAAGTCTGATACGTTAAAAGAACAGCTTGCTGAATTCGAGACACAATATCATCAAGCCGCCGATAAACTGCATGCACAACGCAGTAAACGCGCGAAATCGTTAGCCAAACAAGTGACTACTGAAATCAATAAGATGAATATGAAAGAAGCGGTATTCACCATTGAAGTCAGCCCCGAAAACAAAGATAAAATTAACAGCAAGGGGCACGATAATGTGCGCTTCTTGTTGTGTAGTAATAAGGGAATGCATGCTGATAAGCTGGAGAAAGCTGCTTCAGGTGGTGAGCTATCCCGAATTGGCTTGGCATTACAAGTGCTGGGCAATCAATCCCTGTCTGTGCCCACACTCATCTTTGATGAAGTCGACACAGGCATCAGTGGCGGTACTGCCTCGGTAGTGGGTGAATTACTAAGACAATTAGGCGACAAGCAATCGGCAAAACAGCATGAGAGCCAAGTATTCTGCGTGACCCATTTACCTCAAGTCGCAGCTAAGGCTAAACAACAAATGTTAGTCACCAAATTCAGTGACGGTAAAACCACCGAAACTCAAATGATGCCGCTGAATAACGACAGACGCATTGAAGAAGTAGCTAGGTTATTGGCAGGTGACGCCATAACAGACTCAGCTATCGCCAATGCAAAGGTGCTACTCGCTACAGAATAATTTTGTGTATTCATTGGAACATTTTATTCGAAATAGTGTCCATTCACTCTAGCGGTGCAGAAATAGACCAAAGGATGTCTTTTTTTACAAAAAGAACCGCTGTTTTCGAGGTTGACCATTGATGTCGACGTAACTTAACAGTAGGATTCTGTTCCTCGTTGTAAAGTGTTCTTAATATGAAAGTAAAGTTAATCATCTCTTTTTTATTCGTCGTCTTGTTGTCGGGCTGTTCTGGCTGGATCTTCCGAATCGACGTAGCGCAAGGAAATTACATTGATCAAGATGATGTAGACCAGTTGCGTATCGGTATGACCAAAGAACAAGTCGTTTACGTATTGGGCGCTCCTGTTTTAAGGGATTCTTTCGATCACGACCGTTATTATTATGTATACGAAATGAAGCGCGGAATGAAGTCTCGCGGTGAAGATTTCAGAAAAGACTTCTTTGTTGAATTCGAAGACAACAAACTAATTAAAGTGTCTGGTGATTTTGAAGTATCCGAAGATTTCAATACACCACTGGATAGCTAAGCGCTAAGCCAAATCACAAAAAAGAGCACCACCTGGTGCTCTTTTTTATGCTCGCCAGCAAACGTTAATATATTTGCACTATGGCTCCGATTAGGGGTTTAACAACGGTTTTTCAAACAGTATCTTTCCCTTTTGTGCTTCATACCCAACTATTTGATAATCGTTTTTTAACAGAAAAATGAGCATTCCCTTGAAGCGATTCATGCTTTTGACTTGAATATTAGTACCACCACTATTTATAACTCTGCGCTCTTGCTCATTCAACAATGACTGCGCTACGTTGATTTTTCTAAACTGAGGTAAAACGCCGCCCATCCAACTGTAAAAATTGTGGTTATCTAGCCAAAACCCCAACTTGTAACCCACTAACTGATTATCTAATTCGGCGACAAGTGAGATAAAACGTTTATTCGCCAGTCGGGTTTGCAATTGCTCGATATCTTGATGGCGATTCATTTCTAGAATCGCGTTGTGAATACTAAGGATGTTTTCGAGTGTGCCATCTTTAACGGTCAACACTGTTAAAGCCTATTCAGATTTTGCTCGACGAGGGTTCACCCGACCACCAGTGACTTTATCGGCGCGACCTTCTGTTTTGGCTTTTTCCGCACGGCGTCGACGGGCTTCTTTGGGATCCGCTATTAAGGGGCGATAAATCTCAATGCGATCCAAATCACGTGGTAGATCGTCTAATTTACATACGCGATTCCAAATACCCACCGCGTTTTTTTCCAAATCGATTTCTGGATGCCGCATCATAATACTTGACGCTATAATCGCGTCTTTTACCGTTGCGCCCTGCTCCACTACAACTTCTAGCAAAGACTGCTTTTCAGGAAGTGCGTAAGCTATTTCTAACCTAATTTGTTGATCAGTCACAATATACGTCCTTTGCTCGCTCGGTGAATGCCTTAACCATGTTGTTGGCTATATTGCTAAACACCTTGCCGAAAGCTAACTCAATAACTCGATTAGAAAATTCGAATTCTAAATTGAGTTCGATTTTGCACGCATGCTCGTCCAATTCGGTAAACACCCAACCGCCAAAGAGCTTAGAAAAAGGCCCATCTTTCAATTCCATCAGAATATGCTTGCCCGTTTTCAATTGATTCTTGGTGGTAAACCATTGCTGCACGCCAGCCTTACTTACCTTCAGCGAGGCAATCATAGTATTTTCGCCTTGCTCATCAATTCGAGACTCTGAGCAACCAGGTAGAAACTGAGGATAAGCTAAAACATCGTTGACTAAATCGTACATTTTCTGTGCACTGTAGGGCACTAACGCACTTCTATTGACTGTGGGCATACGGCTCCAAATTGAAAGACAGTTCCATGCGAGGTCTGCCGCAGGATACTAATAAATTTCAAAGGCAAGATGCTAGCAAATCTTGCAGACAATTGCATTTGCATCAGTATAATACCGCCCCATGAGTAAAAAGAAGAACAAATCCAATAACAGCAATACCATTGCCCTAAACAAACGGGCAAGGCACGACTTTTTCCTAGAAGAAAAATTCGAAGCAGGTATTTCGCTGCAGGGCTGGGAAATTAAAAGTATACGTGCAGGCAAGGTTAACTTAACTGACGTATACGTACACCTTAAAGATGGCCAAGCAGAATTGCTTAACTGCCAAATAACGCCGCTAAACTCAGCGTCAAGCCACGTTATCTGCGACCCGGTAAGACCGCGAAAGTTGCTGCTTAACCGCCGCGAACTCAACAAACTTATCGGCAGTGTTGAACGCCAAAGCTACTCTATTGTGGCCACGGCCATGTACTGGAAAAAATGCTGGGTTAAGGTAGAAATTTACCTAGCCAAAGGTAAGCAGAGCCACGATAAGCGCGACACAATTAAAGACCGTGATTGGCAACGCCAGAAAGCACGGGTAATGAAAGCCAAAGCATAAAGCGCTATAATTCAATTACTAAGCCGCAAAAGTTGTGTTAAACTGCGCGGCCATTTCACCGATACAATAGGTATCAGTGAAAGCTAAGATTCGCTAACGCGAAACTTTTCAGGTACCAATTTCATTGACTTGAGGTAACTCAAAGCAACTATTTCGGGGCAGATTAGGATTCGACGGGATACACGAACTCTTAGGTGCATGTCGAGGTGCGGTTGGCCTCGTAAAAAGCCGCAAAAAAATAGTCGCAAACGACGAAAACTACGCACTAGCAGCTTAATAACCTGTATAGGCCCTCCCACTTCAGCCGTGGTCTTTTCGTGAAGGCTCGGGAGGTCATACTAAAAGACTAGCGAGGGAACCTCGTCTGAGGGTGAACCGCGAAATCGTATCAGACCAGCCACGAGAAATCCTGTTTGTCGGAGTTCAACTGGTTAAATAAAAGACAGACTAAACATGTAGTACCGATGACGTAGGTATTGCGGACGGGGGTTCAAATCCCCCCTGCTCCACCAATAAATAACCCCAAGCTTATGGCTTGGGGTTTTTTATTGGTCGCAGGTTGGGTGAATGAACACCCTCGGGTTCACTAAATGCCAGGAGCATTTAGTACCGCCGTATGCGCCCGTAGGGTCAGAGCCAAGGATGGCTCTGAGGAAAATCCCCCCGGAATAGATGAACCAAAAACACGATTGCAAATAACTTGGCCAAACCCATTCTGCATGCTTGAGGTTTATTCCAAATTGGTGATTTAAAGGGCGAAATACAGGATGTATTTCGTAAATCCCCTCTCAATGTTTCAGCAGTTATATGAAAAATACTCTGCTCCGAGCCTGGTAACATACATTTAGAGCCCACAACAGCCCAAGCCCATGGCTTGGTTTTTTTTATTTGGCGCAGGTTGGGTGAATGAACACCCTCGGGTTCACTAAATGCTAGGAGCATTTAGTACCGCCAAAGGCACCAGTAGGGTCAGAGCCATGGATGGCTCTGAGGAAAATCCCACCGGAATAAGCGCAAACAACTCGAAAAAAGCACAGAGTGGCTTTTTCACTTCGTAAAACAACGGAATGAAGTTACGGCTTGATGGCAATTGGCGATATGCAAGACTTAGCGACCATGCACGCTAAGGCAATCGCAAAATTCTTAAACGCTGAGAAGGCTTAGTAGTTAGGCACAGGAAATAAGGCAAGTTAACCCGTATGAGGGTTCCCCTTTCAGAATACCAGAGAGTTTTCTCTCAATAGTGACGCCCCAATAAAGCGAGCGCCAAATATCGGAAAATAACCTTTATTTTGCGGCTTTGGCCATTAACTGCTTAGCTTTTAGTACTTGAGCTTTTGCGTTAACTTCTCCTTGGCGAGCTTTTGCACGCGCAATTGCCTGAGCTGCTTCAGCTTTTACTTTGTTATATTGTGGATTAGCCATATTTGTCTCCAATAAAATTAACAGTTAAATTCTACAAATTAAGGTTTAGGCCAGGTTTCTACCGTACCATCAGGATAGGTAACCGAACCAGAGCCGTCTGAGTTATACACCCAAGTTGTACCATCAGCTTCTGTATATTGACTTGAGCCATCAGCTGACCAGCTACCAGAAGAACCATCGGCATTGGTAAAAGTACCACTGCCATCAGCATTCCAAGTACTGCTGTTACCCTGACCGTCATCCCAAGAGCCACCACCTTGGCCATCCCAGGTTTCAGTGGTACCGTCAGGATAAACTGCACTGCCAGAGCCATCTTCGTTGTAGGTGTAAACGGTGCCATCTGGCGAAGTTTCAGAATAAGAGCCATCAGCGTTGGTACCCGTCTCATTGCCACCTGTATCACTGCCAGCTGGGTCGACTACGTTACCATCACTATCATAATAGGTCACATTGCCATTAGCATCCCATTGCTCACTGGTACCATCAGGATAAGTGGTTCCCCAAGATCCATCGCTATTATAATAGCCAGAGCTTCCATCTGATGACGTCCAAGTACTAGAACCATCTGCACTCCAAGTACTAGAGTTACCTTGACCATCATCCCAACTGCCGCTGCCATCTGCCGCCCATGTGTAAACAGAGCCATCTGGATAGGTCTGGGTACCCGATCCATCAGCATTCCAAGAGTAACTACTGCCATCGGCCCAGCTTTCACTGCCAGAGCCATCAGCATTCGCTGTGCCGGAGTTCCCCTGACCATCGCCCCAGCTACTGGTACCGGTTGAAGCATCATAAGTATTATAAGAGCCGTCGGCATTGGTATAACTATACGAACCATCGGCCGACCAATTGCCGCTAGAACCATCAGCATAGGAGTAGCTACCACTGCCATCAGCATTCCACGCACTGGTATTGCCTTGTCCATCATCCCAAGAGCCGCCGCCCTGGCCATCCCAGGTTTCAGTTGAACCATCTGGATAGACCGCACTGCCGGAACCATCGGCGTTGTAAGTGTAAGTAGTACCGTCGGGGCCAGTTTCAGTGTAAGAGCCATCAGCGTTGGTACCCGTATCATCGCCACCTGTATCACTGCCAGCCGGATCGACTACGTTACCTTCAGCATCATAATAGGTCACATTGCCATTAGCGTCCCATTGCTCACTGGTACCATCAGGATAAGTGGTTCCCCAAGATCCGTCGCTATTGTAATAACCGGAACTTCCATCTGAAGAGCTCCAAGAACTAGAGCCATCTGCATTCCAAGTACTGGAATTTCCCTGGCCATCATTCCAGCTACCACTGCCATCAGCATTCCATGTATTTACTGACCCATCAGGATAGGTTTGTGTACCCGAACCATCAGCATTCCAGGTGTAACTGCTGCCATCAGACCAGGTTTCACTGCCAGAACCGTCGGCATTATACGTACCTGAATTGTCTTGGCCATCGCCCCAACTACTGGCGCCGGTTGACGCATCATAAGTATTGTAAGAGCCGTCGGCATTTTGATAATCGTAAGAGCCATCCGCTGTCCAAGTTCCCGTGGAACCATCAGCATTGCTGAAACCGCCACTACCATCGGCATTCCAGAAACTAGAATTGCCTTGGCCGTCGTCCCAAGTACCACCGCCCTGGCCGTCCCAGGTTTCAGTTGAACCATCTGGATAAACCGCACTGCCGGAACCATCATCGTTATACGTATACACAGTTCCGTCGGGGGAGGTCTCAGTATAACTGCCAGAATCTTCAGGTGCGGTACCATCGGCTATGACATCGCCGTCAGCGTCATAATAAATTACATTTCCAGACGCGTCCCAATGCTCACTACTTCCATCATAATGAGTCATGCCCCATGACCCGTCGGCATTGTAATACCCTGAGCTGCCATCAGAAGAAGTCCAAGTACTGGAACCATCCGCATTCCAAGTATTTGAATTGCCCTGACCATCGTTCCAACTTCCACTACCGTCTGCGTTCCACGTACTCGTAGAACCATCGGGATAGGTTTGTGAGCCAGAGCCATCGGCGTTCCAGGTATAGCTGCTACCATCAGACCAAGTTTCGCTGCCCGAGCCATCTGCATGATACTCACCAGAGTTGCCCTGGCCATCACTCCAACTACTGGTTCCGGTTGACGCATCATAAGTATTGTAAGAGCCGTCGGCATTTTGATAATCGTAAGAGCCATCCGCTGCCCAAGACCCTGCAGAACCATCAGCATTGTTGTAGCCGCCACTGCCATCGGGATTCCAATAACTAGAATTGCCTTGGCCATCATCCCAAGTACCACCGCCCTGTCCATCCCAAGTTTCGGTACTACCATCGGGATAAACTGCACTGCCCGAGCCGTCCGCATTGTAAGTGTAGGTAGTCCCGTCAGGTGTAGTCTCTACATATGGATCATCTGGGTTTGTTGTATCAGTTCCAGAGGTATCTTCAACCTCATTGCCATCGGCATCATAGTAGGTTACGTTACCTGCACTATCCCAATGTTCACTGGTGCCATCAGGGTATGTGGTTCCCCATGAACCATCCGCATTTGAATAACCTGAACTGCCATCAGACGCCGTCCAAGTGCTGGAACCGTCAGCGCTCCATGTTGACGAGTTGCCTTGTCCATCATTCCATGAGCCACTACCGTCTGCGTTCCAGGTATTAGTAGAACCATCAGGATAAGTCTGAGAACCCGAACCATCTGCGTTCCATGTGTAAGACGTACCATCTGCCCACGTTTCGGAACCCGAACCGTCAGCATTATAAGTGCCGGAATTACCTTGTCCATCACTCCAACTACTGCTGCCATCAGTCGCGTTGTAGGAATAATGTGAGCCATCAGCACCAGTGTATTGGTGGGAGCCGTCAGACGACCAAGATTCTGTTGAGCCGTCTGCATAACTTGCTGTGCCATTGCCTAAACTGTCCCAAGACGAAGAGTTACCTTGGCCATCATTCCAAGTGCCCCCGCCTTGTCCATCCCAAGTTTCAGTAGTACCGTCTGGATAGACCGCACTGCCGGAACCATCATCGTTGTAGGTATACGTAGTGCCATCAGGGGTAGTCTCAGTATAAGAGCCATCGCCTGAATTACCGCCGCCAGCAGTATTATCTACTTCACTTCCATCTGCGTCGTAATAAATAACATTGCCTTGACTGTCCCAATGTTCACTAGTGCCATCAGGGTATGTGGTTCCCCCCGAACCATCCGCATTGTAATAACCAGAGCTACCGTCTGATGCAGTCCAACTCCCGGAGCCATCGGCATTCCAGATGCTGCTATTACCTTGACCATCATCCCAACTACCGCTCCCATCGGCATTCCAGGTGTTTACTGAACCGTCAGGGTAAGTTTGAGAGCCTGAGCCATCTGCATTCCATGTGTAAGAAGTACCGTCTGCCCACGTTTCAGAACCTGAACCGTCAGCATTGTAGGTGCCAGAATTACCATATCCGTCACTCCAACTACTGGAACCATCTGCAGCGTTATAACTATAGTGGGAGCCGTCTGCACCATTATATTCGTACGAACCATCAGACGACCAAGACTCGTTCGAGCCATCCGCATATACTGCGCTGCCATTACCTTCACTGTCCCAACTCGAGGAGTTACCCTGACCATCATTCCATGAACCACCACCTTGACCATCCCAAGTTTCGGTCGAACCATCTGGATAAACTGCACTACCGGAACCGTCATCATTATATGTGTATGTAGTGCCATCAGGGGTGGTCTCAGTGTAAGAACCATCTCCTGTATTGTCCGCTCCACCAGTATTATCTACTTCATTTCCATCTGCATCGTAATAAGTAACATTGCCTTGACTGTCCCAATGCTCACTGGTGCCATCAGGAAAAGTAGTACCCGACGAACCATCAGCATTGTAATAACCAGAGCTTCCGTCTGATGCAGCCCAACTTCCTGAGCCATCAGCATTCCAAATGCTGCTATTACCTTGGCCATCATCCCAACTACCGCTGCCATCGGCATTCCAGGTGTTTACCGAACCATCGGCATAGGTTTGGCTTCCAGAACCATCTGCATTCCAGGAGTAAGAGCTTCCGTCTGCATAATTTTCCGTGCCTGAGCCATCGGCATTGTAAGTTCCACTATTACCCTGTCCGTCGTCCCATGCACTACTGCCATCGGCGGCGTTATACGTGTAACTAGAGCCGTCAGCACCGTTATATTCATGCGAACCATCTGCAGACCAATTTTCGGAGGAACCATCGGCATAAGTAGCACTGCCATTGCCCTCACTGTCCCACGTAGAGGTATTGCCCTGACCATCACTCCATGAGCCACCACCCTGCCCATCCCAGGTCTCACTCGATCCGTCGGCATAGGCAATACTGCCACTGCCATCAGGATTAACAGTCTCAACACTGCCGTCAGGGTGTTCTGTTACAATTGGCTCATTCGTGTCCGCGGGTGTGTCAGAAGAAGACCCATCATCTGTCTCACTCGTACCGTCATTACTGGCAGTCACTGAATCACTTACTGCCGGTGTATCTTCTGGTACAGCAGGCTTTATACTCTCGGGGTTTGCAGTCTCTTGTTCAGTAGGATTATCACTGGCAGTAGAGACTGAATCATCGTCTGGAATATTGCTATCAGTATTCGACTCGGGAGCTGTGGCATCAAAAGACGAGGTGGTGGTTTCACCAAAAGAACTAGAATCATCCGAAGGTGGCAACGCGTCATCACCGGGAGGTAAGCTGTCATCATTCAGTGCACTTGTGGATTCAGCTGTTTCAGCATCACCGCCAGATGAAGAACCTATTTGCGCGCCTTCAGCACCAAAGTCTCCGACCAATCCGCCAATACCTCCTGGAGCAATCCTGTCCTCCAGTTTCTCAATACTTGGATCGACCTTTTGTTTAATCTTCTTTGGATTTTCGCTATCTGACATCCGTCTCTCCCCGAGCAGTTTGCGCTTTATTTAACAAAGCGATTGCTGTTTCAAAAATTAGTGACCCGCACGTGTTTTAAGCGTAGTGCATGAATAGAAATAGGAAGTATAAATGTGAATTTTTTTCACTCTTATTTAAGAATAAAAACACATAAGGAAAGACAAAATTATTACTATCTAAATTAACTATCTGAATTTATTCAACCTTTGGTGCCAGTTACTCTGTCTAATGTGGGTCGTTGGTAAAACCTCATATTTTTGGGTATAAAAAAGCCACCCGAAGGTGGCTTATTACATTTACAACTCTAAACCGCTGAAGGCCTACTTAGCATCCAACTGCTGAAGCAATACTTCAACTGCCTTTTCGATTTGCTTATCTTGGCCATTGGCCGAAGATTGCGGGTCGTTCTTCACTTTAAAATCAGGTTCGGTCTGGTTGTTCTCCAGATATTCACCTTTAGTGTTTTTCATACCCACTTGCGGTACACCGGCTCTAAAATCACCGGAAATACCGGTTTCCCACCATACGGCAGTCATAGTACCCGGCACTGGCATGCCCACCATTTGACCAATATCTAACTGGTCATAGGTATAGGAAAACGCGTGAGCATCACTGTAGTTACCTTCGTTAATTACCAAGACCGATGGCTTATTCCACTGATCAAGTGGGTCACCGTGATATTGTCTGCCGCGAACGTGCATTGTGAAGTACTCTTCACCGGTCAACAACTTGGCTAGGTCATTGTGCAGCCAGCCACCACCATTAAAACGGGTATCCACTACTACAGCCTCTTTGCCAAAGTGCTTACCTAACAAACGAGAATAAACCTGCCTAAAACTTGGGTCGTTCATGCCACGTACGTGTACGTAAGCCAAGCGGCCACCGGAAAGCTCATCCACCAGCGCTTCGCGTGAGGCTACCCAGCGGTTGTAAAGTAGATTACTCACCGTGCGCAAGGAAACCGGTTTGATGACTTCTTCGAAGCTTTCGCCGTTGCTGTCTTCAAAAGTAAAGCGGGTGCGTTTACCTGCTTTGCGATTGAGCAACTGATATAGGTTTTGTGTAGCAGAAAGCTCGGTACCATTGACCGCAACCAATTTAACGCCAGCTTCCACTTTGCTGCTGGCTTTATCAAATGGGCCTTTGTCGATAACTTCGAGTACCGTCAGCGCACCACTGGTATTCGACAAGTCAAATAGTAAACCCAACGCGCCTGTACTATCATCTGTTGCAGCTGGTCGTGGTCTGTAAGATGAACCTATATGAGATGCATTTAGCTCGCCTGTCATCTCAGCAAACATGTTGGCAAAGTCACGATTATGTCCAATAGAAGGTAGTTTCTTACGATACATTTGCCCCATTGCATCCCAATCGATGCCGTGGAAATCATCACGATAAAACTTGTCTTTGATCACGCGCCAGCTGTGGTCGAACATGAACTCTCGCTCTTGTGCCTTCTGTAATTCCATTACCGGACTAACAGAAATAGGCTTAAGCGAGATTTTGGCACCAACATCGCCATGCCTTAAGGAACCATCAGCCAGTATGTAGATTTTCTTTCCGTCTGGGCTAAATGACATTGATGCGCGACGTGCACCTAATTTAGCGACTAACTCAGTTTTGCGCTCTCTAATTTTGTGACGCCACAAGTCGTAACCTTTTTCAAAACGCGCTAGATAGTATAAATCTTCAGTATTCTTGGTTAAGTAGGCGTCGCCCAAGTCAGACGCATGCAAGGTCAAACGCACTGTGCGCTGTTCAATGTCATCCCACTCAATATCTAAGGGCTTTTCACCTTCGTCTTCAGCTTTGGCTTCGGTTTCAGCTACCTCGTCTGACTTTTCTTCTGACGCATCCTCTGATGCTTCAGCCTTTTCAGCTTCCTTCTCGTCATCTTCGCGTTTTTTCTCTAGTTCTTTGTATAGCGCATATTCTTCCTTAGACATGCGGAACTTGTCATAGGCATCTTGAGTAAGGAACGCGGCCATTACATCAGACTCACGTCCCCAGCTGCCATGGTCTCTCATACCATAACGCGTGCTACCCCATAACACGGCTTCACCATCGGTATGCCAACTCGGACTCCCGTCGTAGTAGCCGGACAGACTAATATCCACCGGTTCTTTGGAACCATCAGACGGGAATACTCCAACATTAGTAATGAATAAGCGATTACGCGGCGCAAAGTCCGCTGTCATCCAGTAACTATCTGGCGCCCATTCAAAATAGATATCGCCATCCGCATAGGAATAGTTGTGCTGCTTACCAAGCGCGACATTGACTTCTTTGGATTCACGGTCGATTACTTGGATTTCGTCTCTTTGTGATAAGAAGGCGACCTTCTTACCATCCGGAGAGTAAACCGGTTGGAAACTATCCGTATCAGCTAAGTGCAATACCTCTTCGTTCAACATGGTCGCTGCGAAGAAGTACGGCTCATCATCATTGGCAATAGTGGTCTCGTAAAGCCCCCAACGCCCGTCTCTTTCGGCTGAGTAAAGTAGCGTTTTGCCATCCTTATGAAATGAAACACTGCGTTCCTGCTCGGGTGTATTAGTAACGGCTCTGGTTGTTTTAAACTCAGTGCTGGCAACAAACACTTCACCACGGGCGATAAACGCTACCTCTTTGCCATCAGGCGATACCGCAAACTCATTAATTTTGCCGCCCAGCGAGGTGGGTAATAACGGTTCGTCTTGTGAATCGTTGGCAATAGTAACCTTTACGTGCTTAGGTTTACTGCCCTTTTGGGTATAGATGCTACCGTGATGAACAAAGGCTAGCGTGCCGTTTTCACTCACAGATAGACTGCGCACTGGATGTTGTTTAAATGATGTCACCTGCTTTTTATTGTCGCCATCAAGATCTGATTGCCAAACATTAAAAGCACTAGAATTCTCTTCAGAGGTGTAATAGTACGTGTCTTTATCTTTCCAAACTGGATTGTGATCACCACCAGCGAAGGTGGTTAACTGCTCGTGCTCGCCAGTTTCAACATCAAATACCCAAACGTCTCTAGCAAAAGCTGACACATCGTGTTTTCTAAATTGGTTTTCGTAAGCTTTCTCGTCGCGATACAAGATTTTACTGCCGTCAGGCGAATATCTAAGTTCTGACGCCGGAATGGTCGATACCATCGATGGCGTTCCACCTTCGACAGAAACAGAATAACTTTCGGTTAATCGAGTCGTCGGAAAAATAGTAGATGTCGGCGCATCAGTGCGGGCTGATGTAAACAAAACTTCATCGCCGCTTTTGTTAAAGTCTTGTGGAATATCGTGAGCTGAATGATAAGTTAAACGCTTGGCTTTGCCGCCTTCAGCCGGCATGACATAAATATCGAGATTGCCGTTTCTATCAGAAGCAAACGCTATCTGTTTGCCGTCGCGCGACCAAATTGGGTGACCATCCCAATCGTTGTGGATGGTAAGCGGTCTAGCTAATCCACCTTTGCTAGAAACCGTGTAGATATCGCCCTTGTAGGAAAAGGCAATCTGTTTCGAATCCGGAGAAATACTGGAATGCAAAAACCACTCGCTGTCTTTGTCAGCATAAGCTGATGAAGAAGCAAGCGTTGCTGCAGCTACCCAATACTTGAGCTGTCGCATGAGTTCTATCCTTTTTGTAATTATCTGACTTTGGCTTAAAAAAAGCGCTGTTACATTATAACAACAGCGTGCAGCAAACAACCGACCTACGACAAAATCGCTATTTCTATCGTCGACCGTCGGTCTTTTTACTCAACAAATATGTCGTTGACTGTCCACTAAATGAATTGGTTCTTTTCACAATTAACGCCACAACCACACAACGACGCAACTTTAGCGCTAATTAAGCTGATTTGAACTGACAAGGTGGGGACTTTAAGGCACAATCGAAGCACATATTGCTTACCTTTTTAACGCTTACGTGACTTCATCTATCGCACAAGAAAAACACAATCGGACGGCTGATTCGGTTGAGCTTTTATACCAAAATAGTTTCGGCGGCATTCTAATTTGCATGTTAGCGTCTACCGCATTGGTATTCGCATTTCCGGATTCACTTGTTTTTGAAACCAAGATGATTTGGTGGGCTGCTATGAATACTTTGATGTTGATTAGATTACTGGACACCCTTTGGTGGCGAAAGCTCAATAGAGAGTCCAACTATACATTGGAAAATCCCGACTTCTGGCTGCTTAGGTTTCGTGCAGGCGCAATATTAACCGCGTTATTTTGGGGTGCTTTTGGCGCTATAGTCATGCAGAGGATGGGTGACGTTGAGTTTGTCACCACGGTCATTATTTTATCTTCGCTAGCCGGAGCGGCACCCACCCCATTGTCGGCCGATAAATTGCTTGCCATTTTCTATTCAGCGCTTTTGATTTTGCCAATTTCCGTAGCAGGTGTATTAGGTCCAGACTACATGCGACAAGTGTTGGGTGCGCTGGGCATATTCTTCGCGTTTACCATGGTGTTTAGCGCACTTAAGATCACTCGTTTCACGCAAGACGCGATTTCTCTTAAACACAAAAATTTAGATTTGTTGGATCAAGTCTCAAACGACAAAAAAACATTAGCCGAAAAGAATGCATTACTCGAGTCTTCCTACAAAGAAATTAATGCAATCAAAAATGGCCTAGAAATAGAAGTTGAGAAACGAACAGAAGAGCTTCGAACTCTATCCGAACAAGATGGATTAACCGGTTTACTCAATCGCAAAGCCTTTGTTAAACGCTTACAAAGTTTCCTGCAGTCAGACTTATCCAACTACGGCGATTGCGCAATCATTTTTATCGACTTGAACAAGTTCAAAATAATCAACGACATGCAGGGACACGGTATTGGCGACAGAGTTTTAGTCGAAGTCGCCAAGGTACTCAGGACACTGCCCGGAGAACCGACCGTATGCCGTTGGGGTGGCGATGAATTTGTGATGTTTATCGATGTCAATGGCACGCAATTAACCTTGGAATTATGCGAGTTAATTAACGCTGAAATCGCCAGTGCAAATCAAAAGCTAGGACTAGACGTTAGCGCGTCACTCGGTGTTGCCTTTGCACCAACACAAGGACATGTGGCCGAGGAGCTTATTAAATTGGCAGATGTTGCTATGTTTCAACATAAGCAAGCACCTAATCAAAGCAGTGCTGTTGTATTTGAAGCCCGATTCCTAAGCGCTCTAGAGCGCGCAGAGACACTACGTGCAGGCCTAAACAATGCCATCGCTAATAATGAATTATCGTTGGTATTCCAGCCAATTTATAACCTAGATTCAGGCAGCATTGAAAGTTATGAGTCCCTGCTTAGATGGCACTTCTTAAACGAAGTCATCGAGCCCGAGGAATTTATCCCACTTGCAGAGCAAACTGGCGTTGTTTACGAAGTAGGTTTGTGGGTAATCGCCCGAGCTACCGAACACATGAAAGCGAGTAGTACTTTGAGCAGTACGAGATTGGCGGTGAATGTATCAGTAAAACAAATGAATCATCCAAACTTCGCGCGCGATGTGATGCGAGTGTTAAATGACGTTTGTTTCTCTGCTGAGAGGTTACATTTAGAAATAACCGAGAGTATTTTCACTAACGATCCTTCAGCTATGTTAGGCAATTTGAGCCAGCTGCGCTCCACCGGCGTCACCTTTGGCCTTGACGACTTCGGTACGGGGTACTCTTCAATGGTGCAATTGCAAGCCCTGCCCTTTAGTTCAATAAAAATAGACAAACGCTTTGTGCACGATATCGACGGTTCAGGTGGAGCAATCGTGAAATCGATTGTTTTACTGGCGCGTGAATTAGGTGCCGAAGTTGTCGCTGAGGGTGTCGAGAATCATCGTCAACTAGATCGCTTATACGAGCTAGGAATTCGAAGAATTCAAGGTTATTTTTTGGCTAAACCCCAGAAGCAAGTCGCCCCTGACTTAAAAGCTCCGGTTATCTTTGACAGCTACAAAAGCTTTCGCTCGTTCCCTTAATGGAAGCAGTCAGCGCGTCGTCGAGACGCGCTGTTTCCCCACCCAATCGAAGTGTTTTTGCAGTTTTTCATCACTTAATAATGCAGCAAGGCTGTTTAAGTGCTGAGCCAAATACATTTCATCATAAAACCTATGAATACCACTGTGGCACGCACGGCAAATGTAAATTCCCAGGTTTAACTCAGCTTTAGAATAGTGTTTCGCAAAGCGCGTTCTACGATGCACTTTTTTTGGTATCAAGTGGTGAAAAGTCAGACTAATTTCACGATGACAACAAACGCATTTTGATGTTTTCATGAATGCCATGTTCCTCTTACACTGATGTACATTACGCGTTGATTTTTTGCCGCGTGTTTCATGTTTATGCAATAGTTTTACGTTTATATGGCAAATTAGTTTGCTGTAATCCGTCTAACATCATGCATTATCGTCATTTCTTCATTAACAACGCATTAGCAATCATGATCAGTGGCAGTCTGTCATGGTTTGTCATTGTTATGTTTTCCTTTCCTCAAATTCCGTTTCATGAGCTCGACCTACTAGACACATTGGGAGAGACCAGCAACGTTTTTATGGTCGGCTTGTTCTGCGTATTTATCGCAGGTTCGAAAATACCCGAAAACACGAAGATTTTCCTTGTTTTAGGCATGACTTGTATGTTCATTGGAGGAACTGCAGATGTTGCTGATGAGTTTTTTGTCGCCAAAAACTGGGCCGCATTGGTGGAAAACGCTTTTAAGACATTTGCCGCACTTTTAACATTAATGGGTTTGCTAAGACTTGCAAGAGAAGCGAAGTTATCAGCACAACGCGCGGAGCATTTCAAAAAAGAATCCTACACACTTAGCTTGCTCACTGGAATCGCCAGAGAACTCACCAAGACACTTAACTTAAATGAGGCATTACAGATCATTTACCAAAAACTATATGACTCCGTACCATTTAATCAGTTTCAAGTATCCCTATTCAATGACAATAAATTGGAGAGTGTTTTTGTCATGGATGAGCTTGAAAACTCAGTACTTCATAAAGACGTTGACCTAGCGCTTGCGCCGCTGCGTAAGTGGGTGTGTAAATATGAAACATCACTATACTTGTTCGATACTTCGCGTTTAGCAGATCAATACTTTGAGTCTTCGTCTCAAAAACAACAATTCCTTGCTATACGTGACGAACATCCAGAGTATCTAAGCGGCACTCTATTTGTTGTACCGCTAACGATTGACCAACGTACACTAGGTGGTTTCACTATACATCTGCGCAAAACATCCGGCCTCGACAGTCACCAATGCCATATCGTAGAGTCTATTGCTTCTTATTCGGCAATTGCTATTGGTAATGCAATTAGTCACAAACAAGTTGAAAACAAAAGCCGAGAACTTGCAACGGCTTACGAACATCTGCAAATTACCCAAAAAGAGTTAGTGGAAGCAGAAAAAATAGCGGCTTTAGGGCGTCTTACTGCAAGCGTATCACATGAAATTAATACCCCCTTGGGTAATGCCATTACTGCTGAAAGTGCGTTACGCGAACATCTGTGTGAGATCCGCGCTAAATTTGCACAGAAAAACCTTACCCAAACTCAGTTCAGCCGGTTCTTAGATAAATGTCAGCAAACATTGGGGCACGTGGACTCAAGCTTACGACGCGTCAATAAATTGATTACTCGTTTTCGACAAATGTCTTTGGTTCAAAACGATGAGACACGTCAATACGTCAATTTAGTGCAAATTCTGCGAGAAGACGAGGCTACTCTGCGCATGGATCCTCGCTCTAAAGATATAGACATTGAATTTTCACTGCCCGAATCACTTTACGTCAGCAGCTTCCCCGGCGTTATTCACGAAATCATAGAACACCTCTATGAAAACAGTGTCACTCATGCATTTGAACATCAACTACATCCCAAATTGAGTGTGCGCTGCGAAAAATTATCCGAAAAAAGTGCGTGTATTTGTTTCAGTGATAATGGGACTGGGATTGCCATGGAAGTACAAGATAAAATATTTGAGCCTTTTTTCTCCACTAACATGGCAAGAACCGCAGGGCTTGGTCTCAATATTGTTTACAACTTAGTTCACCGAGTCTTAGGAGGAAAAATCTCACTGCAATCCGAACTGAGCCAAGGAACCAGCTTTCACATAACTATCCCCTGTGAAGAGTTTATACCCGAAACACCTCAAGATACTCGACTTCAGCGAGTGAATAAAAGGATTTAGGCAAGACAAATTGTTGAAGGCATGGTTATTTCACGTCACTACAATTTAACGCAGCATAAATCCTTTTAGGCTTCGCCCTTTGGGAGCTTCACAGCGCTTCCATTACTGCGTTACAATTGCTTGAAAGGTAACCACATTCCTTCTCAAGTGTGCCTTGTACTGAAAGCGCCG
>WKFJ01000007.1 GCA_014872785.1 Alteromonadaceae bacterium | reverse complement strand
TTCTAGAAAATCAACGAATGCAGTTTGAAGGGACATAAAAAAATCCGATGACTATTGATCATCGGATTTTGATCTCTTTTTGCTGCTCGTCAAGCCAATCTTTACTTAACTGATCAGTATTGCGCTAGATGCGGGCTTTTTTATGTTTGCATCTTTAAGCGTTATTTAAATAGTCAAGCACGACTTCGTGGTGGTTCTTGGTCTTAAATTTATCGAAAACTTTCTCTACCATTCCATTTTCGTCAATGAGGAAGCTGATTCTGTGCAGACCATCAAACTCTCTACCCATGAATTTCTTAAGTCCCCATACGCCAAACATGTCGGCAACTGCATGGTCTTCGTCTGACAACAGGTCAAAATTGAGGTTGTCTCGTTCAATGAATTTACCTAAGCGTTTAACGGGATCAATACTCACACCGTATACTTTAACACCCTTGCTCATAAGTTGATCCATAACATCACGTAAACCTTGTGCCTGAACGGTGCATCCTGGTGTCATTGCTTTAGGGTAGAAATAAAAAAGTGTTTTTTGGCCAACAAAACTGAGTGAAGACACTGCTTCATCGTGTTGGTTCTGCAGGGTGAATTCAGGTACTTTTGAGCCTTCGGCTAACGGAGTCATGTTTTTTCCTTAGGTTTTTTCGACGATAGAGCCACACAAGTGGTGCTGCTCGAGAAAAGCATCAAACAGCGGAGTTATCTTATCCAGAGACAGTTCTTGGGGCATACTCACAACCATCTTACATTCAACATTTTTGTCGGTTCCTGTGCTTTCAGTGGTTTTTTGTCTAAAGGCATTAATATGAATGTGGTGCTCACTGAGAAATTCGGTGAGCCCTTTAACAATACCCTGTGCATCTTTACCCTGGAACTCCACATCAGCTAAATGTACTAGGTGCTGCTTGCTGTGTTTCTGAGTACGCTTTGACATTGAAAGCAGATCAAGTTTCTGACACAACCTTGGAATTTCAAATTCTGCTTTGGTAATGCACGAGATTGAGCCTTCTAAAATCATTGTAAAAGAAAAATCCAGCCCGTAATGCGCCTGTCTGCTGTCTAAAATGTTGCAATTTAAATCGCAAACTAAATTAGCCAGTTCCGCTAATATTCCGGGTTTGTCAGCACCCAAGATTGTCACTATTAATTGATGTTTCATGCTTTGATTTGGATTAAGTTTCTATAAATGATTTGTTTACGCTACTTTGCCTTGTTTTTCCGACAACAGGTCATTACCATTAAGCGCTATTTTTAGGGAGTGAGTATGTTCAAAGGCAGTATAGTGGCGCTGGTCACTCCAATGTCGTCTACTGGCGAGATTGATTATGCGTCATTGCAAAAACTTGTGCAATTCCATGTTGATAATGGTACAGACGCAATTGTATCAGTGGGCACTACAGGTGAATCTGCGACCTTACCCGTAGAACAACACGTAGAAGTGGTAAGAAAAACCGTTGAGTTTGCAGATGGTAAGATCCCGGTTATTGCGGGTACTGGGGCAAATTCAACAGAAGAAGCAATTGAATTAGGCAATTTGGTTCAGGATTTGGGCATCGCTGGTATGCTGAGCGTCGTCCCGTATTACAACAAACCGCAACAACGCGGCATGATAAAACATTTTACTGCTATTGCAGATGCGTCAAAGGTGCCAATTATTCTGTATAATGTTCCTGGCAGAACTGTCGCGGATCTGCTGCCCAAATCTGTTGCTGAATTGGCAAAACATCCGAATATTGTTGCGTTGAAAGAAGCCACAGGAGACTTAGACAGACTGGCTGAGATTAAGGCGTTAGTCGATGATGGTTTTGCGCTGCTAAGCGGTGACGACCCGACCGGCTGCGAATTTATGTTACAAGGCGGTCATGGCGTGATCTCTGTAACATCTAATGTTGCCCCCAAATTGATGTCTGAACTTTGTCAAGCAACGGCAAACGGTGATGCTGAATCTGCGAGAAAAATTGATGCGTCTTTGATGGAACTTCATCAGAAATTATTTATCGAACCTAATCCGGTTATGCCAAAATGGGCGCTTTATCGGATGGGCTTGTTACCGACGCCTTTCTTGCGATTACCAATGGTAGAACCGGAACAAGAAAGTTGCGAAGTAATGGACAATTTGTTGGCACGTATGTCGCTAATATAAGGTAGAAGGTGAATTTGTTGAAAAAGTTTTTTGCAATTGCAGTTACAGGTGTCTTATTGCAAAGCTGTTCGTTGTTTAATGATGAACAGACCGTTGACCATAGATATAAGTATATTAATGCGCAAGAAAGTGAAGCGCTAACGTTACCCAGCGGAGCCGATGCGCCGCTATATTCAGAAGAGTTCAGAGTCCCACAACTTGGCGACTCGGCTGATACTCAAGCGATAGGCGAAAATCTCGATATCGTATCTCCTGCGCTTATTTTGCCTCTAGTGACAGGCTCTCGTGTTGCAGAAGGTACACGCGAGGCAGTCGTTGAGTTTGACCAAGTCGACGATAGTCAGGCGCTTGATACGACGATATGGAATTCACTTATTAATTATTTAGACGAGCGGGGCATTGGTGTTGTTTCGTTCGATAAAGAAACGCAGAAATTAATGACCGATTGGATGGTCATTGAAGCGGAAGACGAAAGCCCTTGGTATAGCTGGACTAAAACAGACAGAACCGTCGGACAACGCTTTGAATTCAAGTTGGAATTGAAACCTCACGGTCGTTCGGGCGCACTTCATGCAAAATTAGTCGATTACCTAGAGACCGTTGGTGACGACGTTATTGCTGATATTTCAACGTCACAGGTCAGACGCAATGAAATCGAAGTGCTTAACAATGTCATCAGTCATTACGAGAAACAACTTCGCATCGAAGATGCGCGTAGACTGCGTAAAATTAAACAAGGCGTTGACATGGAGTTGGGCTTCAACGCCAATGGTGATGCAGCTTATATCTTAGACGCGAATTATGAAGTGGCATGGCCTCGTTTGTTACTGGTATTGCGTAAGATGGGCTTCAACGTAAAAGACCTAGACAAGTCTACCGGCATCATTTTTGTTAATTACGCTGGCACTGATGAAGGATGGTGGAGTTCTTTATTTAGTAGTTCAGACGACCTTCAGTTAGAAAAAGAGGACTACCGACTGTTTGTAAGCCAGCAAGGTCAAAAAACGAGTGTGACTTGGAATGATGCGGATAATAACCCGCTTGCTCCAACCGTTATATCAGATATTTATGAACCCATTTCTCAAGTGATGGCCACTGAAGATTTGGACATTTAAACACTGTAAGTACGAGCAATTATGCAAAAACGTGAAGAACTTTATCGTGGCAAAGCCAAAACCGTTTATTTAACTGACGATGAAAATCGCTTGGTTTTAGAATTCAGAAACGATACATCTGCATTTGACGGTCAAAAGGTTGAACAACTAGCCAGAAAGGGCATGGTTAACAACAAGTTTAACAACTTTATTATGACGAAATTACAGGAAGCTGGTATCCCGACTCAGTTGGAATCTATGCTTTCTGACAACGAATCGCTTGTTAAAAAGTTAGCCATGATTCCAGTTGAGTGTGTGGTGAGAAATGTAGCAGCAGGCTCAATGTGCCGTCGTTTAGGGGTACAAGAAGGAACCGAACTGCAACCACCTACATTTGAATTCTTTCTGAAAAATGATGAGTTGCATGATCCTATGGTTAACGAATACCACATTCTCTCATTTGGATGGGCCGACCAAGCGCAAATCGACAAGATGAAAGAGCTCACATTTAAAGTTAACGACGTTCTTAAAGCGCTATTTGATACTGCTGGCATGATCTTAGTCGACTATAAATTAGAGTTTGGTGATTTCAACGGAGAAATTACATTAGGTGATGAATTTACACCTGATGGTTGCCGACTATGGGACAAAGAGACCCGAGAGAAGTTAGATAAAGATCGCTTCCGTCAAGGGTTAGGTGGCGTTGTCGAAGCCTATGAAGAAGTCGCTAACCGCCTAGGCGTTGACTTGGACTAAATAAGGGCTCTATCAATACAGAAAAGCCGGCTTCAAGCCGGCTTTTTTTATGAATTAGTATGTCCCGTCCTGAAATGTGTTTACACATTTAGGACGAATTATGACTACTCCATACAAATCAAAGACTAAACTAACGCAACGTGATTACACACTAGGCTTTAAATTAGCGGTTGTCGCTCAAGTTGAAAAAGGCGTTTTCACTTACAAACAAGCTAAACAAGAATACGGTATTCAAGGTCGCAGTACCGTTCTAGTCTGGCTGAGAAAACATGGTAGATTAGATTGGTCGAACCCAACTGCCCAGTCACTTATGT
>WKFJ01000008.1 GCA_014872785.1 Alteromonadaceae bacterium | reverse complement strand
GGGCAGCGCTTGTTTGGTATTTCTACTGCGTTATCGCCTTTTTATGTAGAGCAACTACACTACAAAGACTCTGCCTTGTACAAATACCAAACAAACTGCAGCAAAATAATACTGCAAAGATCAACAGGATCTGGTCAATATTGCGCTAAATATGCAGTATTGCTTCGTTATGAGTAAAAAAGCTATGCTTATTGTTAAAGTTCCGCTAAGTTTGGGCGATGTCTAACGGTATGCAGGAACACGTTTTTATGGCATTTAACAATGTCATAAGAGTGAAATTACATAGCGCGCTAAAAGAGGCAAAAAATGAAAACTAAAGTCTATTCCCTCGTTTTTGCTTGTTTAGCTTTTGGCAGCTCGATGTCGATGGCTAACGAGAATTTCCAGGTTTATACCGAGTTAAACTGGAATGAAGTGTCAGAAGATAATATCGCTGGAAGTTATGGCTTTATATTGCCGTTAAGCGAAAACCTGAATATTAATGTTGGTTACAAAGACTATATAAAAGCCAATGAGTTATATGACATCTATCCGATAGAGTTTGATTATTCAGTTATTACTGCGGCATTGGAATATGACTTTTTAAAAGCGGAAAAACTGACCACGTTTGTTGGCTTGGGACTGGAGTCTTCGCTAAGCGATGTCACAGTAACTCAGAATGGTATAACTCAATATCTGCTGGAAAAAGGTGATAATGTTGGCACCGTTTATTTAGGTCTCAAGGCGCCTATCAATAGACGTATTGGTATGAGAGCTGGCATTTCGTATGTGGAAAGTAACGGCATTGTACCTGCTACAGAGTCGGTATTCTTTGGACTTTATGGCACTTTTGGAAAATTACCAGCTAAAGATAAAGCGCGATCCCGAGCGGCCTTTAGAGGCAAATCTGAACCCAAGCCCTATGCAAAACCTCCAGGTGTGAGCAAAGTGGTTGCAAGTAATCAAGCTAAACCGCAAACCAGCCCAGCTCCGATGAACGTAGCTCAACGTTCTCCTGAACCAGTTACGACGCCTGAAACCATGGCGACACCACAGCCCAAAATGTTGATCCCAAACCGCCGCAATGAAACGCCGCTTGTGTGTTTACAAGTTGGTCGTTACCAACAAAAGCAGTCGATGGATAAAGTGGCTGAATTAGCAAAGAAAAATGGCATCACATTGTTTGCCGCCAAAGATCCTGCCACCAATGATTACTTGTTGATGAGTCAGCAAACCCGTGAGCAAAAGCAAAAAATGGCGGATAAAATCTACCTTGAA
Source organism: Alteromonadaceae bacterium (assembly GCA_014872785.1). Classification (GTDB taxonomy): domain Bacteria; phylum Pseudomonadota; class Gammaproteobacteria; order Enterobacterales; family Alteromonadaceae; genus Planctobacterium. The sequence goes on along the minus strand of WKFJ01000008.1, from coordinate 8,292 downwards.
ATGGGAATTAAAACCTTTACTGCGAAGTGCCAGCAACCGGTTTAGTTTAATTTATTGTCCGCTTCTATTGCTTGAAACTGGTTAATTTCGTTTAATACCAGTAATTCAAAAGAAGCGACGATGACAGGCACGGGAATGACGTTAACGGTTTTGGTTGTAGATGATGTTGCAGACAATATTCACCTGTTATCAGAAGTTCTTAAACCGTTTTATCGGGTAAAAGCAGCTAAATCAGGTGAAAAAGCGCTGGCCATTGCCAACAAAGCAGAAAAGCCCGATTTAATTCTGTTAGACGTCATGATGCCGCAAATGAGCGGGTTCGAAACCATCGCTCGTCTTAAGGACAATCCTGACACAAAAGATATTCCTGTCATCTTCGTAACGGCGAAACACGAGAAAGTCGATCAAGAGCAAGGCTTACAATTAGGTGCGGTAGATTACCTTACCAAACCCATCGATCCTGAAAATGCCTTGGCCGTTATCGCTGAGCACATCCAATAAACAACGTACCCAACAGCTTTCATAATTCTTGATTTAACCACTCATAAAGTTAATAAAGTAATTTATTCATACATAATTGGGTGTTGATTGTGATAGTTTATGATTACTCACAGTGTTTGCCTCCCCGCTGCTTTACTTAAACGATTTTTCCTTCGAAAATAAATCCCAGCTGGTGTCTATTAGCCAAAAGTCGTAGACCCAGATGAACTAATTTTGACAGTTAAATACGCAGTGGTGGTGAATAATGTCTCGTATTTTGAGTGCATTCTCCTTATTGATTCTTTCTCAAATAGTGTGGGCGAAGTCCGTTCCTGATTTATCAGCAGTTCCCGATTTATCAGAAGAACTGGCGTTTCTACGATCTGAAATGGTCATCGAAGCCGCCACTAAAACAGCCATCAAAGCCTCCGACGCTCCAGGTGCAGTAACCGTTATCGGACTTGAGCAGATACGCAATTCGACGGCCACTAGTATTCCTGAATTACTGCGCTTAGTGGCGGGGGTAAATGTGCGTTGGAATCCAATGATGCAAACCATCACCATTCGCGGTTTTGGGCAATCACCCTTTAGCAGTCGCGTTTTGCTCCTGATCGATGGTGTGCCGTACAACAGTTGGAACAAAGGCGGCTTTCCACAGCAACCTGGCTTGGACTTTTTCCCTTTAGAAAACGTCAAACGACTCGAAGTGATTAAAGGCAGTGGTTCGGCTCTTTATGGAGAGAATGCCTATTGGGGCGTCCTGAATATCGTTTCAATTTCAGGTGCTGATCTAGAAGGTACCCGAGTTAAAGCATTGGTAGGGGATCGCAATACTACCAATGTTTCTGTGCAGACTGGTGCTTCGGTGATGGACGGTGACGCAGAATACTTAGTCTCGGTAAAATCCGGTGTGAGCCAATTCCCGGTGGGCTTCTATTTTAATTCTGATGCAGAACCAGAGAACGAAAGTGTCGAACTTTTCACAAAAGGTCGCTACAAGAATTTTACCGCGAGTTATTATCGTCACGAATCTGATGCCGATGGTTTTAACTATCCATTGTTTCCTGGCGCGTCATTTCAAAGTATTGACAATATCGAACAAACGGTAGAAATCTTTGCTGCGAATTACCAGTACGAAACATCCGACAAAAAATACTCGTTTTCCGGTGACGTTTCTTACGCTCGTCGTGAGGGGTCCAGTTGCGCCAGTTGCCATGCCGCGCAGCAAAATATTCAAAACGATCCCACTTTGGGTTTATTTCCCGAGCAAGCAGATCACGGAGATTTGTTTATTGCTGATATCAAAATGGGGATCAGGGAGTGGGCAGGCCACGACATTTTGGTTGGCATCGAGACTCGTGATCAAGACACCGGTAGCCATAGTGATGGCCTGCTACGCCCAGGTGATGAACCAGAAGGAGCACGTCCTGTAGTATATGATTACAGCAAATCAGCCATTTATGTGCAGGACATGATTTCGTTGATGGATGATGAATTAACCCTCACCTTAGGCGCTCGTTATGATACCAAAACAGATCCAGGTTTGTTTGGTGACACATTATCACCCCGTGCTTCGGTGGTGTATCAGGTCAATGATGAGCTCACTATTCGCGGCGGCTGGAACCGTTCTTTCCGCTATCCTTCACCAAGTGAAATGTACCAAAATAACTGGTTTATCGGTGCGGTTACCGAACAAGCTGCTTTTCCACTTTCGGTATTTCGCCCTAATACTGAATTAGATCCCGAGTCTATTACTTCTTTTGAGTTTGGAATTGAATACGAGCTTTCGGATTCTTGGCATGCCAAATCTGACTTTTACTACTCGCAAGTGAAAGATTTTATCGTGCAGGTTGGAGTGAGCTCAGAAGTTCCAGGCGGCAGTTATATTCAATTTGAAAACCACGGTAACGACGCCAGACTCATTGGATTGGAAACCGAGTTTAGATTTAATTATGACGAAAATTTATACGGGTTTTTCAGCTGGGTGTATCAAGATGGTAGTCAATCTGGCAATGCGGTGGATTCCAGCGGGCGTGAAATTGAGTTTGTCTACATGCCAGAGAATAAGTTTAATTTTGTGACCTTCTACAATCCGACAGAAAATTGGCAAACGTCTTTAGAAATGATTTGGTATGACGAAGTGCAAGCACCTGAGTTTTGGTCTTCTTTTACTCAGAAAACCTCTCTTGCCAGTTATACTACGATAAATGCTAGCGTATCCTATCAGCCTAATGTGAGCTGGGGAGACTTTGAAGCACCGCTTAGGTTTACGCTGTACGCCAAAGACTTATTGGATGAAGCACAAGAAGAAACGATGCTGCCTATTGACAGTACGTCTCCTGGCACCGAGTATTTCCTTAGTGCGGAAATACTGTTCTAATTCACCAAAGCCAAATAGAGTTTAGTAGTTGTTAAAACGGATTCTGGGTAGCAAAAGATTTTTTAGAAGCGTGCGAGCATTTGTTGCTGGCATGCTGTTGTCTTTGTGCACGCATTCTCTGCAAGCAACGTCTTTCTTGTATTTTTACAACCCCAATGTAACCGTCACCAACTATAACGATCTCAAATCTCTTATTGATGTGTATCTTGCCTCCGAGGGGAACTATCAATTTCAGCCTTTTGACAATCAGCAGAATTTTGAAAACGTACTGTTAGATCCACAACCTCATTTGTTTATGCTCACGAGCTATCAATATGAGCAATGGAATGAAAGAGTGCAGGAACGTCCGGATTTGACGCTGACGCCTTTGTTGGTTGGCGCTATTGACGGGCAGAGCACCTATTCTAAGGTGTTAACAAGCAAAACCGCAGACATCGATCTAAAAACCGCGTTGAGTAAACGTATTGCTTTCTCCGGAGACCGAGCGGTGGCGCTTAAGATTTTGAACGAGTTGGCAATGCAAGCCGATTTGAGCATTAGAGATAATTATAACGTAATTGAAGTGCCAAAGGATTTAGACGCTCTGATGTCAGTTACCTTTGGCGTGGCTCAGGTTGCACTCACCGCAAATACCATTTATGAACAGTTTAAACAGCGTAACAGCAAACAAAGTGAAGACTTAAAAGTGCTTGCTGAAAGTGCGCCAATTAGCCTACCTATTGTTACTACTTACCTAAAAAATAGCCAAGATATTTCCAGTTTTATCGAGATCTTAGAGAAGATGCAATCTACTGAACAAGGGCAAGAAGCGCTAGGCATGCTTGGCTTGACAGGATGGCTTAAGGTGAATGCTGCAGTCCCAAACTCGGCTTGGGTTGAGATTGCGAGGGAATAACAGATGTTTGATTACAGTCATACAGCCAAATCTACCAACCTCCGGCATGTTCTAGGCAAGCTAGCGACAGTGATGTGCGTATGTGCTTTGCTGAGTCTGTGCCTGTCTACTTCTTATGCCGATACCAACAAAGTTTTGTTGCTGAATTCTGACAACAGTGTTAACAAATTTCAGCTAGCGCAAACAGCGTTCGAGTCGTCATTAACTGAGGATTTTGTCGTTGTTGAAAAAAATGTAAAAGAGTTGTCTCGAAAATCTTTAAGAGCGTTATTCAATCAACATCAACCAGATGCCATTTATACCATTGGTTCGCAAGCCTACGAAGTTTCAAAGTTGGCCTCCAAAGAAATACCCATTGTCTTTAGTTCTATTTTGAATTGGCATCGTCTGGGGGGGGAGAAAACCAGCTTCGGTGTGGTAAACGAGCCGCCAAGCGCGATGATATTTGGGATGATCAATTACGTATTCCCTAAGGTTAAACGCATTGGTGTGTTGTACAGCCCAGAATACAATGCCGAACTTATGACTACCGCTGAAGTATCTGCGCAAGATTTCAACTTGTCTCTACACACCAAAAGTGTGAAACGCCCGCGTCAGGTCGCGGCGCGACTCGAAGAAATGCTGGAAAAAGTCGACGCCTTTTGGCTGATCGCAGACCCAATTGTCATGGCCGACCAAGGCATGGTACGAAGTATTGTGAGAATAGCCGATAAAATGAACAAACCTATTATTTCTTTCAGTAAAGGGCTGACTGAATTTGGTGCAGTTCTGTCGGTAGAGTCGGATGATGCGACAATGGGCAGACAAGCGGCGGCTATTGTTTCTGACTTGGTTTCGCAACGTCAATCGGAAGTTGCTCCGCAAGTGCAGGAGCCGATTGGTTCCCATGTGAGCCTGAATTTGAAAAAGGTCAAACGATTGGATCTGTCATATAATAAGCAAGCTTTAAGTTCTATCGACTATATCGTACGATAGCGCGAATAATTGCGTTGCGAAGCACACAGTCGACTTAATGAAAAAGCAACAGCATAACAATACTGAACCACAAGACATCAAGTGGTACGCCAGCCTAAAATGGCAATTGTCGGTCGCTATGTTCGTCTCAATGACGTTACTGGTGTTGGTGTTCGCTTGGCTTCAAGTTCATTCTCAACAAACTCTGATCAAACAAATCTTACTTGAACGTGCGTCGATCATAAAAGCCAGTGACCGGGATAAGCAGATTTCGTTATCCTCAGATCTTACTCGACAAATTGAAAACAAAATAGCGGCCTATGCGTTCTCTGATCTCGGCTTAATTGCAGCAGAAGTAAAGCAACAACCCCCGAGCTTATTACAGGTATTGCTGGCTGACCGAACGGGTATCACGTATCTCAACTCGACAAATCCAGAGCAAGTTCAAGAACCGTTAACTCAACCTTTTAACGTTGGCGTGGACGGCGCTGGGATTCACTATGAAGTCATTCAGTATCAGGGTGTAAGCGCAAATTTGATGCACTCTAGCGTCAATGTTGGGCAGACGTCTTGGGGACACCTGTGGTTGATATTTTCCAATCAGGTGACTGACGATAAAATTATTGATATTGAGAACCAAATCGCCAAACAAACCCAGGCGATTAGTTATCAATCATTCACAGTCGCCTTCTTACTCATTTCACTCGGCAGTTTGTTGGTTTACTTCATTACCTCACGCTTGTTTCGTCCGGTTGTTGAGCTCACTCACAGCGCGCGAGAAATGGCGGAGGGTAACTTCGATACGGAATTGAGTTTGCCGCGTCGTCAGAAGAACGATGAAATATCGATTCTTTCTAGTACTTTCATGTTCATGCGTCAGGATTTGAAGAACACCTATAAAGAATTAGAACTGAGCAATCAATTCTTGGAGCAGCGTGTTAAAGAGCGTTCGCTCGAGTTAGAAAAGAAAAATTTAGAGCTATCAGAAGCGAAAAAACACGCTGAGGCCATCAGCGAGTCGAAATCGAATTTCCTTGCCAATATGAGCCATGAAATCAGGACACCAATGAATGCCATCATTGGTATGTCGTATTTAGCGTTGCAATCTGGTTTGCACGGCAGACAGCTCAATTATGTGCAAAAGGTGCATAACGCCGCTGAGTCTCTTTTGGGGATCATCAATGACATTTTGGACTTCTCGAAGATTGAAGCGGGCAAAATGGAAATCGAAAAGCACGATATGGTGCTACAGGACGTATTTCAAAACCTTATCAACCTTATAGGTTTAAAAGCACACGAGAAAAAGCTTGAACTGCTCATAGACCTAGACACAAAACTACCGGTGAGCGTTATTGGAGACTCTCTACGCCTTGGACAAGTGCTATTAAATTTGGTGGGAAATGCGGTCAAATTTACCGATGAAGGCGAGATTATAATCAGCTGTAAGGTTTTGGATAACACCGGTGAAAGAGTCAAGCTTGAGTTTAGTGTTGAAGATACCGGAATTGGCATGGAGCCTAGTCAAATTGAGCAATTGTTCGGCTCTTTTACCCAGGCAGATGCTTCGACAACTCGAAAATTTGGTGGTACTGGGCTTGGCCTATCTATATCGCAAAAATTAACCCAATTAATGGGCGCGGATTCCATTTTCGTCGAGAGTGAATTAGGTAAAGGCTCCGTTTTCAGTTTTCGCATGTGGTTTGATATCGCAGAGACGTCGCAAGTGCCAATTGAAACAACTAAACCCCCCGAAACTGATACTTATCGGGTCTTGGTGGTTGATGATAATCACGCCTCGCAACAGGTATTAACCAATATTCTCGTATCTTATGGCCATTGGGTAACACTCGCCGATTCCGGTGAAAGTGCCCTAGAACTGATGAAGAACGATGTCGATGGATACGACATTATTTTGATGGATTGGAAAATGCCGGGACTCAACGGTTCTGAAACGATCAACGAGATTAACAAGTCGGAACAGGTAACTATTCCCAAGTTTATTATGGTCAGTGCCTATTCCAAAGAAGATGTCGATGCGGACGATAATTTGTTGGACGGGTATCTTATTAAGCCGGTGATGCCAAATGTGTTGCGCAATGCGCTTTCTATGGCATTAGAGGGTAAGGCTGCCAGCAGCCCTGACAAAGACAAAGCGATGGTCATATCGTCTAACAGTCAGTTAGAAGGAGCAGAAGTGCTGCTGGTTGAAGATATTGAAGTTAATCAGGAGTTAGCGACGGAATTGCTTAATTCACAGAATATCAATGTCACTGTCGCGAACAACGGTAAAGAAGCACTAGAGCTTATCGAAAGCAAAGCCTTCGATGCTATTTTGATGGATATTCAAATGCCGGTAATGGATGGCTACACGGCGACCAGGAAAATCAGACAAAACAGAGATTACGATGCGATTCCAATTATCGCGATGACCGCTTATGTCATGGTCGGCGATGTGGAGAAGGCTCTTGCTTCTGGTATGAACGATCATGTTGGCAAACCTCTGAATGTAGAGGAGTTTTACAGTAAGCTGTCCAAGTGGGTACGCATCGATGAAAGCAAAATAAAGCAGGCTTTAGAAGATTCTAATAATGCTCTGATGGCACATCCTGTTGCTAAGCAACTAGTTGAAGTTGAACAGCTTAATGTCCCAAGCGGCTTGCAGACTGCGAATGGCAAAATTGACTTTTATCTCAATATGCTCGGCAAGTTTTGTAAGGGGCAGTCACAATACGAGCAAAGCGCCACCCAGGCGTTTAAACAGAAAGATTTTCCCGCTTTGCAACATATGACTCATGCCCTTAAAGGGCTTGCGGGTAACATAGGTGCCATTAATCTTAGTGAGCAGGCCGCAGAGCTGGAAAAACTCTTACAGAAAAATAGCAAGATTGCCGTAGTCGAAACTCATTTACTATCAGTATCTGTTGAGCTTCAGCGGTTGATAAAGTTATTGTCTGGCATCTTAGAATCTTCGATTTCGACGACATCGACTGCAAGTACAGAGACGAAAAATATAGACAAGATGGCCTTATCTGTCGCCATTGCCAACGTTGAAGAATTGCTAGCAGAAGATGATACGTCGGCACTTGAGCTCATTGAGCAGATAATGCCTCAATTGCCTGAAAAGGCACGTAAAGCCCTTGAAAAAGTGTATGAAGCCGTGGATGACTTTGAATTTGAACAAGCGTTGGATGAGCTGTCTGAAGTTAAATCCTCGCTGGATTTGGATTGATTAGGTCAACTAATTCACCCCGTGGCGAAACCTTCGTTTATCCACGCCTAATGTTTGTAACAGCTGGGTAAATTCCTCTGATGGCTCAAGCCAGCAAGGTCTGAAATCAATCTGAGTAAAGTCGATATCAAACCCTTGTCGATACAACCAGTCTTTTGCCACAGGATGCTCCTCACATATGACGGCAAAATGGGTAAGGTTTCTCGCAACAAACTTCCCGATCGTGCGAACTATATACCCGAAACACCTCAAGATGCTTGCTTCAGAGCTATCACGGCGCTTTCAGTACAAGGCACACTTGAGAAGGAATGTGGTTACCTTTCAAGCAATTGTAACGCAGTAATGGAAGCGCTG
>WKFJ01000030.1 GCA_014872785.1 Alteromonadaceae bacterium | reverse complement strand
TGGTCAGTTAAATCGGGTTGTTACATCGACAATTAGTCTGTGAGGGTTTAATCAAACTAATTGTCACTGGCTCTCTCGTTTTTGGTTATCGTCGAATCGAAAAATTCCTTGAAGGATTTTTGTGCAAGATTTACTGAAAAAAGTGCTAAAGTTTTTTAACTTACTGTAAATATTGAGTTTTTCTGTTTTATTAGATGAAAAAAAGTGACAAAACTAGACTAAAGTAGCAGCTCTATGGATTGTTTCTAATCCTGTAAATTGAGAACACTTGACGACAATACATCAACTTTGTCAGGATAAAATTCTTCATGTAGGAGAAGGTTAATTGACTAAAATTACCGCACAAGATTTAGCAAGTTATGCCGCATTAGTTGTCGCTATGGTCGCACTTTATGTGGGTTGGGATCAGTCTCGCATTACAAGAAACCAACAACACGCAGATGTTTTTCCGGTAATTCAACTCAAAACGCAATATCTATTAAAAACCAATGAAGAAGGCGTAACTGCTCGACATCTCACATTTGAGGCTTTCAATGCCGGGGTCGGTCCAGCATTTGCAGAGTCTGGACGACTAGAAATCAATAATGTGAAGATTTCTCATGTAGGGGAGCTTAGTAAGCTTTACCCAACAGGTTTACAGGAACTGGGAAGTTACCAGGGGCAATTTACTAACTTTATCCTCGCACCTGGTAAATCTGAAATGATATGGGAAGTCGCCTTTCCTAGCGATGAAAAAATGGAGCCCTTGCTCAATCAGTTTATGCATCAGTTCTGGGCGATGGAGATGCAAGTTTGTTATTGTTCATTATATGAGAAGTGCTGGGTCAGTGAATACAACCCTAGCACTCCCAAACCGCGACCAGTAGAGCATTGCAACTAGCGTATATTGTTTCAAAAAACCGATTTAACAGCCTGCGATACCACTATTTTTAGTTTATCTAATCCCACATCTCCACGCGCCATGGCAGCTGTACCGTGTAATATTGATTCAATAAATAGCGCTTTTTCATTTGCTGAATACGCGTTTTCTGTGCCATGAGTCATAAAAAATTCCGTTAGGACTCCATGAGTGAGGCCTCTTGCGTATTCTACTTTTTTAGCGGCGCTTTCAGGTATCGCGCCACCCGCTGACTCTGAAACTGACAAAGAGATATAGCACCCCTTGGGTAGGGCCGCACTTGATTGTGCAGTAACGATAGACTCCATATATTGCTTTAGTTTTTGTGCCACGGAGCCGTTCCCTTGTAGATGCGCGATATGCTGCTTGGCATGCTTGTCGATATAGTAATCTGTCGCTTGGACGAATAGTTCTTCTTTATTACCAAAAGTAGAATACATACTGGGTTTGTTAATTCCCATTGCATCTGTGAGCTCAGATAATGAGGCAGCTGTATAGCCTTTTTCCCAAAAAAGCAGCATGGCTTTTTCGAGCGAAGCTTCTTTATCGAAACTCAATTTTCTACCACCCGCCATGACACCTCCCAAAAGCGACTAAACGATCAACCGTTATGGTTGATAATTTTCTGATCTATACAAATTTTCAAAATGATTTTGCATTCAATTATACCGGTCGGTACATTAATAGCAAATGTACCGGTCGGTACAATATAAATCCACAGGAGACTGATATGAGTATTCAAATAAAAGATAAAGTTGCACTGGTTACCGGCGCTAATCGCGGGATTGGAAGAGCGATCGCTGAAAGTTTTTTAGAGCACGGTGCTAAGAAAGTTTACTTAGCCGTAAGGAACCCTGAGTCTACAATTGAATTAGCTCAGAAGTATGGCGAGCGAGTAGTGACATTACAGGTAGACGTTAGCAATGCTGATTCCATTGTTTCACTGGCTCAAAGCGCCCAAGATGCACAAATTGTTGTTAATAATGCCGGCATACTGCGCACTGCAGACCCATTAGCCGAAAATGCAGAAACGGCATTGTCGGAAGAATTAGAGGTTAACTTGTACGGCTTAGTGCGAGTTGCTAATGCTTTTGCGCCGATCTTGGAGCAGCAGTCAGGCGCAGCGTTAGTCCAGTTGAACTCTGTTGCTTCAATTAAGAACTTCCATCCTTTTAGTACCTATTCTGCGTCCAAAGCGGCCGCATATTCAATTACCCAAGGATTACGTGAAAGTTTCGCTGAAAAAAACGTGTCCGTAATGAGTGTCCATCCGGGTCCCATTGATACTGACATGGCATCTCAAGCAGGGTTTGAAGCAGCTGATTCTGCTTCAGTGGTTGCTGAAGCTATTGTTAATGGTTTGCAAGAAGGTCAGTTTCTTGTCTTCCCAGACACAATGGCAAAAGATTTTGAAGCGGCATATCAAAGCTATGCGGATGTATTAATAAAGCCACTCGGCCTTGCAGAATAATATGCCCCAAAGAGTTCGCAAGTTAACTTGCGAACTCTCCACTTTGCACTTTACTGTAGTGACTAATCAATTTTTGAGGAATAAACATGGCAGACCCAACTTACACTCCCCCGAAGGTATGGACTTTTGATGCTGAAAACGGCGGCGCGTTTGCTTCAATCAATAGACCAACCGCAGGTGCAAGAGAAGAAAAAGTGTTACCCAGAGGAGAGCACCCTTTTCAGTTGTATTCTCTAGCAACCCCCAATGGTGTAAAAGCCACGATCATGTTTGAAGAACTGCTAGAGAAAGGATTTAACGACGCCGAATATGACGCTTATATTATTAATATTAGCGAAGGTCATCAATTTGGTAGTGACTTTGTAAGCATCAACCCAAATTCCAAAATTCCAGCACTATTAGACACCACTACATCACCTGAAACGCGTGTGTTTGAGTCGGGTTCAATCTTGATGTATTTAGCTGAAAAGTTTGACGCTTTCCTGCCAAAAGATGGCGCAGCACGCGCCGAAACCATCAACTGGTTGTTCTGGCAAATGGGTAGTGCACCGTTTCTTGGCGGAGGGTTCGGGCACTTTTACAACTACGCGCCAGAGAAATACGAATATCCTATCAACCGCTACGCAATGGAAGTTAAACGACAGCTGGATGTTTTAGATAAACAATTAGCAAACAATGAATTTATTGCAGGCACCGACTATTCAATAGCAGATATGGCGATTTGGCCGTGGTATGGTGTACTTGGTCAAGGCAAACTTTACGAAGCAGCTGAGTTCTTGCAAGTGCAAGAATATAAAAACTTACAGCGCTGGACTGAGCAGGTCGCCAGCCGTCCTGCGGTAGAACGAGGCAGAATCGTCAATCGTGCCTGGGGCAACCCAGCTGAACAGCTGCATGAGAGGCACGATGCTTCTGATTTTGAGCTACGTACTCAAGACAAGTTAGGCGACAGCGACTGACAAATCACTATAAAAGTCTATAAAGGAGCCAACAGGCTCCTTTTTTATCTCGCTTCCTTATTTAATCCCAAGAACAAATTCGATAGCGCTGACAATTGCTGCAACCTGGGCTTCATTGCAATTTTCATCATCGACCTTTGGACTGTCAGGATAAACTTCGGTAGTACTTACGTAAGGCGCATTAGTCAACGAAGCGCACAGACCCAGCGGTACCAACTCATAATTGATAACACCACGTTGCGTAATAGGTGCGCCAATAATACAGTTGTTCTCGTCCGCTGGAGCAATATGAGTGACTTTCGCTACCGCATCAATAATTGCCTTTTGAAAGTCATGCTGTGGATTAGCCGTGTCTCCAACTACGTAAAAACCGTCAGGGATCTCCCAAAGTGGATGCTCAGTGCCATCTCTAGCAGCAAGAGCAGGTCTGAACTCGGAATTGTCAGTATCCGTGGTTTCGTGAAGATCGATATGCATATCCCACTCTAGTTGCATTGAGTGAATATATTGCTTTAATAATTTGGATTCTTGAGCCGCTTCATTCCCAAACGAGCGATTGGGATCAATTGCCTGGGGATTCCAACGGTTAATTGTTTCATACCCCCAAGGGCTAACGCACGGAATGACGTAGAGGTTAGCTTTTTCCAAATATTTTGATGCTTCTTCAAGCAAAAATTTTATTGCGCCTTGCACCCCGCTGGTTTCGTAGCCATGCACCCCCCCGGTGATAAGTATATTGGGAAGCTCAGGTTTTGTGTGTTCAGGAAGGAAGGCGGCCAATTGAAATTCCCTCTCATATTTCAATTGACCGTAAGGATATTTTTTAAAACCTTTTGGGATTGTAATTAATTTTTCTTCAACTTCTTCATTAAATGAACGTTTTACTGTTTGTTGTGAAAGCCACTGGGAAATATGAAGGGCTGACCACTTTTCACCAGGCGTGCCGATACCATAAAGGTTAGATTGACTCATGAAATTTTGCTTTATTATTTGAATATTTGTTGAATTAGAGAATATCACATTCTTATTAGCAAAAGTGGAATACACAAAACTATCATTGTGTAATTTTTCAGCCATTTTCATTATATATCATTTTATACAACAGCTACTTTTATAACCTTTTGACATAATGACCCCATCGTAATTTTCAATGAAAGAGAGAATATGATGGCTGAAATTAAATATATCGACAAATTAGATGTTCCAACGGAGAGCAAAAAAACAAGGCTATTAGATTTTTGGAATCACACGGTGGTAAACAGCTACATTTGGGGCTGCCCTACCTCTGAACTGTCATGCCGTTTGAACTCACTGGTTTCCCATAACCACTTAGATATTGGTGTTCGGTGCGGTTATGTGCTGCAAGAGCTACTACCAGATTCTTTATTACGCCTGGTAATTGCCGACGATGATATGTCCAACTTGTCCACAAGTTCACAGCGATTGGCCTATTACCATCCAGAGAAGCTGCATGCCAGCTTAATTGGTAAGCTTCCAGAAAATATCGAAAAATTTGACTCTATTAGTATTAATTATCTACTTCACAGACTTATGGGAAGGCTGGATTACAAAGGCGATCAAATTTTTAAAAATGTTGACCATCTATTAAATCCTGGTGGGATGGTATTTGGTTCTACCATAATGGGGCGAGGCGTTAAAAAATCCTATTTGAGTAGAAAAGCCATGCGTTACTGTAACGACAACCTCATATTTAATAACCGTTACGACTCCCCATCACTACTGCGCATGTGTCTGAAAAAATACTTCGTTGATGTCAAAATTGAAGTAGTGGGAACTGTTGCCATCTTTAAAGCGAGAAAACCAAGCTAACTCAATAGACGGTTTCCACTCTCTTTCATTTAGGTTTAGTTCCTCTTCCTCCACTTTGGAACTTCTTGGCGGCTACTCTTTAGCCGCTTTTTTATTTCTCCGTTATAGTTAGCCAGCCTCTTTGAGCGCAGTATCACTCTGAAGGTTTGGTATGAGTTGCTCGCAGGTATTAGCAACGCTTTCTGACAAAGGCGTGTAGGGCCAATTTAACGTTTCAAACAAATTAGGCCTGGCTTCTGTAACCTGGAATTTTAGGTTCTGGTCTGGCGTAATAGCGCTGCGTAATTCTACCGCAAACAAAATATCATCCAGTTCATTGCTAATATGGTTCTCACTGATATGCAGCGGTTTTTTGTTCACAGGTTGTAATAACAGGTGAGACTTCAAGTGTGACCGCAACTCACTTAGCGTCAAATAATCAGCCACGACACTGTGACTATCTGATAGACCTTGCTTTTGAATGACAGTCGTGACGGCCAAAGCAACATCTCGAACGTCAACGAAGGGCAACATGATGTCGCCTACATTTTCGTGGGACAATTGTAAACGCTCAAAGAGGTATTTAAGTATGCTGCTTGTGGATGTGGAAAATGAAGGTCCACTTGCAATTGCAGCATGCAGGCAAGCAAACTCGGGCTGTGTAAAAGAACCCTCACATGCTTTTCTAAATTCCTGCTCCGCAATTCGTTTGACTTTGGTGTGACAATGCGGGTTGGGATGACACGCACATCCAATCAAGGTTCCAATAGAGGATAAAAAGACAAATTGTTTCAATGAAGAGCTATGCTTTATCGCATTGGCGACTCTTTGGATACTCTCTTTGTGCAAAGCAACATGTCTTTCATTGCTAAATGACAATGAAGTATCCAGCGCAGTATGCACGACAATGTCAACGGTTGCGAAAAGTGATTTGTAGGCTTGCTCATCATTGAGATTGGCTTCCACAAGTTCCAAGTCTGGATTGTGAGTATCTTCGATTAAATCAAGCAGGTGTTGAGTTGCACCCTTGTCACTTAAATCTTTAACCGCAGCAACAACTTTGTAGCCTTGCAATAACAAGGCACAAACGATATGTGAACCAATAAAACTATTGGCTCCCGTTACACAAATGGAAGTAGACATAAAGACACCTGAGCGAGTGCGGATGCACGCTATTAATATTTATCAAACGAGGATGATAATAGGTCGTAAGTAATGGTCTTACTTGCACACAACGTGAACATTTATGAAAGCGTGCGAGTTTCCTCCTCAATTGACAGCTTGATAACACCCGATTTTTATCAATTAACGAGAAAAAAACCTGCTTATTAGGAGTTTTTCCCTGCACATTCATTTTGCTTCATTTTCATTCCAGATTCATTGCCAGCAGTTTCAGTCTCGACATTTTATGATAGGCGTCGAATCATCGAAGAAGACGAAAAAGAATGTCTACCGAAGCACTAAACAAAACATTTGAAAAGTCAGCGAGCTACGCAGTCGCGACAAGTCGCTTTTTGGGAAAAAGCTTATTTGTGTGTTTTGCCCTTACGTGGTTACACAGTGGATTGGCGTTTTAGTAATTAATTTGTAGGAAAAGGAAAATGGCAGAAGCAAGAAGTATGACCCTAAGCAAAAACAACACAGGAATACGTCAACCAATGCGTTTGATGTCGCGGTTGTTGGGTCAGGATTTCGTGTTTAATGCCTTTTGGAAATGTCCTCATGAATTACTAGAGCGACAATTCAAGCGCAATATATCGTTAAATCATCTCGAAGTAGGCGTTTCAAATGAATTCGATTTCACAAAGCGTTTGAAAGCCAATGGTCGGTTGAATATTGCTTATCTGGATCCCAGTGCTGACGCGCTCAAAAAGGCTCGTCTAGCCACCGAGCATTTAAAACCTAGATTGTTTTTAGGTGATTTGGACGACAAGTGGCATTTCAAACATCACAAGTTTGATTCGGTGAACCTTAACTTCGTATTGCACGGTATGGAAGGTGACTTTGAAGAACGCGTTAATGCATTGTGTATGAACGCTCGTCGTTGCCTGAGTGAAAAAGGAAAAGTATTTGGTAGTGCAATTCTGCGCGACCGAATCGATACCAATGCACTCTCAGAATTCGTACTAAACCGTTACAACAAAAACGGTGTGGTAAACAGCGAAAATGACAGTTATCGAAAACTCGAGCGTATGTTGTCTTATTATTTTGCCGGTGTAAAAATTGAGATGGTAGGCTATATCGTTTTATTCGAGGGCAGAATGAAAGAAAGTCGTAAACGCGGTAAGCCTGAGATGGAACCCTACAACGCTAGAAACAATGTGGTTAATCTCACATCTCGTAAAGACAAACGCAGAGCAAATGCTCGAAGTTCAGCAGGTGCCAAACTCCGCCCCCAAATTGCTGGCTAGTCAAAAAGCAATGGCAAACACGAAACAACGTTTGCCATTTATGATTTACATCAAAAACAACCTTCACCCGCTTTGGTAAATTATCTCTAAACAGAGGAGATAATTATGCCAATTGAAAACCACAGCCTCGCCCTTGAACTACCAGAATACAAAGATCAGATTCACACATTAAAAATTAATAATGGCCACTTTAAGTCATTACACAACCAGTACAATAAGGTTGAACACGAGATCCATCGCATTGAAGTGGGTGCCGAAAATACCACAGATGATTATTTACACGAGCGAAAGAAATTGCGATTGAATTTGAAAGACCAGCTATTAAGTATGCTAAAAGCGGTAAATTAACAAGCGCACTGCAGCGGGGCTACTGCCCCACTGCAAGAACATTCTGGCAAAAAAAAGCCAGTAAACTGGCTTGCCTCGTCACAGGAAAAGGGAGATTTTGTTATAGTTATTGCTGCCTTAGGAAGCAAGTTCCCACGTCAGTTGGTATACGTTTTTCTTAGTCTCTTCGTCTAAATCCGCGCAAAGATTTTTTAATGAAAACTGTTGTGCTTCAAGTTCGATTCGATACGCTCTAGCTTCTTCCAACGTGTCAAAAAGTGCCAATAAAATGTTCTGGCTCTGTTCACTTAAGATCTTACTGTCAGACTCTTCCAACATCCAAAACCAAAGATTCATGGCACTTAGGGGAATATTCACTGCTTTCGTATCCATCTCACATCTCCAAACACTTTGTATTAAATTTGTGTTGATTAACGCACATCGCGCTAACTTGTATGACTGTATATTAAATCACCAGCAATGAACTTGTTGGTACACAGCGTGAGATAAAATGAATATGTATGAATTCCTTCACATTTTGGAGATTGATTAGGGCGTTTTTAAAAACTCTTTCTGATATACCTCGGCAAGGCGGTCTTTGCGCTTCTGATCCGCGTAAATCATTTGAATTAGTTTCAAATATCCGGGTTTAACTCTTTCTACTTCCAAAACTCGATTAGCAGCTTCAATTACGCGTCTCCCCCATTCATTCTTGGGGCACGCGACATAACTTAATGCATAACCAAATCCTTCTTCGATATCCACGAAAGAAAAGATGCTGGCGTCAAAATTGCGTATTTGTTGCAAGTAACGCGCTCGGTAGGAATACTCGATAGTGTAGTCGATGGTACCTGCGTTGAGCATGCCCATTAGTTGTTCTGAGTTGACTCCATAGGTTGTGATGTTGGTGCTATCTTCTGACAACAATATTTCATCAAAACGCGCATAAGAACGATTGGTTTCCAGACCACCTCTAAAATTGGGATTCTTCACCAATTCGGTGAGTTTCACTTTTTCGGGAGAGCCCATCTGACGATAGCTTTGGGTGCGCAACACTAACTGAGGTTGCAGGCTAATGTTGACGGCTTTTGAGAAGTAGGCAAGTTCTTCACGTTCAGGCGTTTTAAACACAAGACTACTGCATACAGGGTCTTGATTCTGAAGATGTTTGATAAACTCGACATAATTTGTTCGTTTTATCTCGTGCTTATATTCGCTCAACCCCGTTTCAATGATCGTCAGTTGAATGCCTGCCTGACCGCTTACCAGGCCTTGATCGTCCACCACCAATCTCGGTGGGAAGTTACCTACTGCCCAATAAATCGTATCCTGAGCCAATACTGACGCGTTTGCACTCAGTAGAAACAGCGCAACGATGATACTGACTCTAGCCGGCTTCACTAACCAAGTGGATATCAGTTTGATTAAATGGCATTTCATAAAGTGGTATATCGATTTCAAAAATAGCCCCTTCGGCTCCCATCAAATCAAATGGACGCGCCGTAATAGCTCCATTATGTAAGTCTGCGATCAGAGTAGCAATGTAAAGTCCCATACCGTAGTTACCACTACTTGCGTTGGCTTTGGTAGACGTAAACAGACCAAAAATATACTCAATATCTTCAGGCAACGGATCCCCGAGATTGCGCACAGAAATTCGAGCCAGATTTTTGTGGCGTTTCAAGCTAACAATAATATTGGTGCCCGCTTTGTGGTGCTCAATGGCATTGTTTACCAGTTTATCTAGCCCTTGAATCATTAGGTCTACGTTGCCCCTGATCACAATATCAGTGGCAATGTCAGTCACTAAATTAACATCCTTGTAAATGTGCTTGTATTCAAGTGTGCGTTCCTGAATAACTTCACTCAAGCTAATTGTCCTTAAATCAGCTCGCATAATTGCCGCTTCCAGTGACGTGGTATTACTCACCGCCGCCATGATATTGCGCATTTCTTCATGGCTTCGCTTGGCTCGACCAATGTACTTCACCAAGTCTTGATCATCAGTCTTACGACTCATCATGGATAAGGATGTCTGTGCGCCCAAAATGGCATTTTTCATTTCGTGATTGAGATAATGAGTAATATTCTCTAACCAAGAAATTCGTTTTAGCTGTTGCTCTTTTTCTTGTATGTAAAATTGTGCGTTCTTTAAAGCAATCGCTGTGTAACCCGCTATAGTGCGCAAAAATTGGCGTTCATATTCACCATATGCGTTAGCAAGGTTGCTTTGCACCATAATCACGCCAATCATGGTGTCATCAACTTTCAAAGGAATGCAGGCCAACGATTCACAATCTTGATTTTGCTCTGTGAACGTCTCTTGCTTTAAAACATCCTGAAGCTCTTTTTTGGAGGTAACAATTAGCTCGTGCTGCTCTTGAAAACTCCAAACCGCAGGATGTTGTGCGTCTGTCAAAGGTGCAGTAAACCCGGGTAATTTTTGCGTCTCTTTGATGACCAAATCAAAGTGCAATTGAGTTTTGCTCTCATTAACCATGCCCAGCATAAATTTATGTGCATACAAAACAGACTTAAGATGATGTTTTAGTCGTTCAAAAATTTCTTCAAAACTTACAGCTCTGGTGATCTCCATACCTATCGCACCCAACACAGCCATGTTTTCGGTGCGAATATCGACTAGTTTGTTCAAACGATTTTCGGTCTTGCGAATTTGTGAAATTCGGATGCGATACAAAAATATCGCAATCAGGAGCAAGGTTACCGCGCTGACAAACTGAGTAAGTGGTCGCTCCCAAAACGGTGGAATTATGTTAATTGTCACCTGAGCGTTTTTATTGTCTTCGTGAAATCCCTGAGGGTTAGCCGTGACTTGAAATACATATTCACCTGGTGCCAAATTGGTATAGTTGGCTATTCGCGAAATATTCGACAAGTTCCAGTTTTCTTCAAAGCCTTTGAGCTTGTAATAAAGCACTGTCCCTGCGTTAGGAGCATGATCAATATCACCGAATTGAAAGCGTAAGTTGCGGTAATTACTATCCAAATTTAGAGACAAAGAATCGGCACCCGTAACCGGCTCTTTTTGTAATACGTTATTAATCCATACATTGGTGATAACAACAGGAGCAGACTTCAATAGATCGATAACCTTTGAAGGCTTAACGAGATTAATACCGCTGTCTGTACCAAAACAAAACGTTCGTTCTAAACATGGAAATACTGAGCGCAGATTCAAGGCATTCGAGCTCAGTCCATCTTTTTGTGTGAGTACCCTCTCAATGTCCCCCACCTGATTTAAAATAGACACACCATTGCCCGTCGCAATCCAATAATGATTAAACTCATCCTCTATGATGGATCGGATATCATTACTCGATAATCCCTGCTCTACGGTTAGTAATTCAGTCTCGCCCGTTTCAATTTGCGCAATTAATAATCCGGAATAGGTACCAATTAACAGGCGATTGTCTTTTGTCACCCAAAATGCCGTACTAATTAGCTTAATCTTGTTAGCCTCAGGACTTAATTCCAAATTGAAGTTTTGGAACCGTTTGCTGCCCCTAGTTTTACGCATTACGGTCAAATCACCAGTAATCAACCAGATGTCGCCATTATTCCCCAACTTGCTTTCAACCAAAGAATTATTGGGTATACGAAACTCAGGTTCTGCATCGACGTGATAATGGTCAACTTCGCCTTGTCGAGTGAGTTTGAATAAACCTTGGTGCGCGACCTTAATCCAAATATTCCCATCGTCATCCTCAATCATCATTAAGACGTGATTTAAACTGTTAACCTCAAACAAATGCCCTTGCTCGTACAACTGCTTTTCAACAACGTCATATTTGTACAGGTTGTTACTGGTACCAAACCACATAGTTCGACCGGCATCAGTAGCCAAGACTGCGGTTATTCGGCCTATCTGAAACGGCGCTAACACGGGATCAAATAAACTGCGTTTAGAGGTCGCCACGTCATATCTCACTAAACCATTGTTAGTTCCAGCCCAAATTCGATTATTCATATCGGTGGCGATGCTGAATATGTGGTTTTTGTTTTCCGCTTCAGCAAGCGGGTCTGAAAGGATCTTAAAAGTCTTAGGTGCGGTGTTGAGTTTTACGACACCAGAAAAGCGGGTTGCTAGTATCAGTAGCTCATCCGAGGTCACCAAAATATCTCGGATGTCTTTACTTGCTAGGTAGGAGTTGCTGCCATTTTCAAATGTTGAGTAACGTTCAGTCAGCAAATCAAAGTGAAACAACCCGTTAAAGGTGGCAATCCACAACCCCGAGCGGCCATCGCTCTTTATTTTGTTAATCGCGACTGGTGCTATGTTTTCAGGCAACATATTTTCTACTTTACCGGTCTCGATATGTACCCTGAAAATACCCAGATTGGTACCTACCCAAAGTTGGTCACCTACGGGTAAAATGGTTCTAACTAGTCTGTTCGCTATAGATAATTGGTCATCATTAAAAAAGTTTTCAATCGCGCCCGTTTGGCTGTTGATTTTGTTTAACCCATTCGAAGTTCCAACCCAAATATTTTTCAGGTGATCTTCGGCAACACTCCATACTCTATCGTGCAAGAGCCGCCTAGTTTGTGGTGCTTGTCGTTTGTAATTGGTTTCAGAACCATCGGCTCCGACGCGTATCAATCCATTGTCAAACGTGCCCACCCATAACTCATCGGAAGTACTTTTAAGAATGGTTTGAATGCGCTGTTGCTCTAATAAGCTTGCTCCCTCAATGGGCTGAGGAAAAGGAGAGATTGATTGGCGATTGTCTGCAACGCGATACAATCCATAACCCCATGTGCCCACCCAAATGCGATCTTGCTTATCTATATAAATATTGCCCGGGCTGTAATTGGCAACTAGTGCACCATTATCGGTTGAGTAGACTGAAGCACTGTATCCATCGAGAATGCCTATCCCCGAAGGTGTACCTACCCAAATAAAGCCCAATTGATCTTGAGCGAGAGAAAATGCAGTATCACTAGGTAAACCTTGCGCCGCGCGAATATTTTCTTCGCCGGAAAACACAATTGTTTTGGCCAGCACGCTCGAATGAACGAATAAACAGCCAATAAAAAAAAGCGTTAACTTATGCAGCAAAATTCGCATCACGCCAACTTCAGCGCAAATAAAGATTGAGCTTAGCGAGGTGAACTGGAAACATGATTATGATTCTGAATCCAACCACTGATAGCCCACTCCCCTCGCGGTTCTAATCGCATCAAAATCTTCATTGATGGATTTAAAGCGGCTGCGAATAGCCTTAACGTGCGCCACGATAGTATTTGGCTCAACAACGATGCTTGCCGCTTTCATCAATTCAGCATGCGATTTCAGCTTGCCAGCTCCTAAATAAAGTTCGTGCAAAATCCAGTATTGAGTGAGGCTCAAATCAAGGTTTTTACCGTTGTAATACGCTTGGCAGGTTTTGTCATTCAACTCGACTGAAGACTTCTCCTCTACCACCTCTTCGCGCACGAGATTTGCGTCTTTTTGTAAGGCTTCAACTCGTCGCAACAGAGTTTCAATGCGCACTAGAATGTAGTCGATATTCGAGTCTTTAGTGATGTAATCGTCAGCTCCCATGCGCAGTCCCGAAATCTTTTCGTAGTCCTTGTCATGTGAAGTTAAAAAGATAATGGGCACCGAAGAATTAAACTTGCGTACATCAAAGCAAAGCTGCAACCCCGCATCGCGTTGGTGACCCAAGCCAATATCGAGTAACAGAAGATCTGGCATATCTTCTTGGAAGGAATTCAGAGCGTCGCTGGCCTCTGCAAAGGAATGCACCTTGAAGCCTGCATCGACAAGACATTCTTCATAATTCTCGCGTATGGAATCGTTGTCTTCCACGTAACCGATTGTTTTCATTGTTGCCTTACATCCTATCCTAAAATGTGAAACTGCCATCACCTCTGGAGGTTAGTAATAATAGCCCCTGATAACGGTTTCATGGGTGTTGAAATATGAAAGTTTATGAATTTTGCAGAATTCAGCCACAAAAACCAATGATATTTAGCCGTTTATCGCGTTTTTGCAGCGCTTTACTGGATATTTCGGTAAGCATCTGTACCGAAAAGCGGCACTGTAGACACCGAGTTTTTAAAACTGCCACTGGTTTCTTTAGTGGAATAGGCCAGATAGATTATTGTTTGATTTTTAGCGTCGAAAGTGCGTCTGACTTTAAGCGATTTAAACAAAATGGATTTAGAATCTCGGAACACGTGTTGCGGTTCTTCCAGATTGATTTTGTCTTGCAAATCCGCAGGCAGTGCGCCAGTTTGACGGCAGGCGATAGCCATATTAGATGGATCACTGAAGCTCAAATGTGCTTTAACCGATGAAACATGGCAGGTTATACCGGATATTTGAGGGTCGTTGAATGCCTCTACATCGATAGTAGTTGCGCTGAAAATGCCTGTACTTACCGAATCAGAATCAGTACACGCGCTAAGAAATACACCGCATAAAACAGCCATCAATAAACGCATACAGACTCCAATATTTGTGACTAAGGCGTTTTTATAACACACCTTTATGTCAATTTTTGGATTAAATGGTCACAGATTCCGGAAAACTGGCTATATACCTTAATTGCTTGTGCAATTATTCTGGTGTGTTAGCCCTTCACCTTTGACGATTTGTCCTCACGCTGGAACAGCCCAACCCAGCCCAACAATTCAAATAATAACCCTAAAAACAGTAATCCAAATACCCCCTTAGCACCACCGATGAGGTAACAGACAATGGCTGCGGCAAATGCCACAATAATGGTTAAGATCTTTGACATAGCGCGCCCTCAAGATCGTTATACATAACTGCAGCATAGCTAAAAGTGATGAAATTTGGAGTGTCTGATGGTTACAGAATGTGAGAGGCTGTCATCATTTCCCCAAAATGACAGCCTTTGCGAAACCGATTAGCTGGTTGGAAGAATGACAGAGTCAATTACGTGGATCACGCCGTTATCTGCTTTGATGTCTGTTTTTACCACTGTTGCGTTGTCGATCATCACCATGCCGTGGTTTGTAGTCACCATCACTTTACTTCCCTGAACGGTTTCCGCCGCAACCAGTTTAATCACATCTTTAGCCAATACCTTTCCAGGAACAACGTGATAAGTGAGAATTTCAATGAGTTTGTCTTTATTCTCAGGCAATAATAAGTTGTCTAATGTTGCTTTAGGTATTTTCGCAAAGGCCTCGTCGGTAGGGGCAAACACAGTAAACGGACCATCGCTTTTCAGAACGTCCACTAAGTCTGCTGCTTTTACCGCAGCTACCAAGGTGCTGAACTGACTACTTCCAGCGGCAATATCCACGATATCTTTGCTTTTGTAATGTTTGCTGTAACCTGCGTGAGCCGATACAGCGATAAATGCCAAAACAATAAGACTGATAAATGGAGTTAACAGTTTTTGTATTTTCATAACATTAATTTGCGTATTACATGCAATAAGTGAGTGAGTGACTGATTTTATTGACTTTTTTTAAGTTGCACTTTTTTACGTTTTTCACTACTTTTTTCCTCT
>WKFJ01000009.1 GCA_014872785.1 Alteromonadaceae bacterium | reverse complement strand
TCTACTGCGTTATCGCCTTTTTATGTAGAGCAACTACACTACAAAGACTCTGCCTTGTACAAATACCAAACAAACTGCTGCAAAATAATACCGCAAAGATCAACAGGCTCTAAAGTTTATTAGTTATTTTTTCGAAAATTGCATCTGCAATAGGCAGTGCAGATGTAGCCGCTGGTGAAGGTGCGTTACCGACGTGTAAACTTCGCTCGCTTTCAACGAATTTAAAATCGTGAACCAACTGGCCCTCGTTGGAGACAGCCTGAGCACGGATGCCAGGACGGTAATAAAGTAAATCTTCAAGCTGAATTTGCGGACAGTACTTTTGCACTTGTTGCAAATACCCTCGTTTATATACAGAGTTTTTAAATTCCTGCATACCGCTTCGAAAATTACTGCGGATCATCTTTCTAAGACCACTGTCGCCTGCCATCGCCAATACATCTTTTAGGTTTACATCCCATTTTCCGTAGGCCTCTTTACCGGCAGCCAACACAGCATTCGGGCCAACTGTCACTGTACCATCTATCATTCTGGTTAAATGCACGCCCAAAAATGGCAAATCAGGATCGGGGATTGGATAAATCAAATGCTTAACGATGTCGTTGTATTTTGCAGGAAGTAAAAAGTACTCACCTTTAAAGGGGACGATAGAAAAATCTGTATCAAGTTCCATCATTTTAATCAGTTTATCGGAGTACACACCTGCACAATTCACCATAAATTCGGTTTCGACAGCATCCCCGGAAGTATGGCGAAGACATATTGCACTGTCTGACTGTTCAATACCCGACACTTCAAAGTGATAGCGAATTTCACCACCAAGCGCTGCAAATTGGGCCAACAAAGATTTTGTCATTCCTACATAGTCTACAATCCCCGTCTGTTTGACAAAAAATCCGCCCTCACCGGCTATATTTGGTTCTCGCTCATTTAATTGCGCTTTGCTTAGTAATTCAGGTGTTAGGTCATTTTGCTGGCATCGCTCATACAAAGATTCCATGCGCTGTAGTTCTAGGTCGTTAGTCGCCACCAGTAACTTGCCACATTGCAAATAATCAACATCGTATTGCTGACAAAAACTGATTGTCCGTTCTAAGCCTTCCCGGCTGTATTTGGCTTTTAGGCTTCCTGGCTGGTAATAGACACCCGCATGGATAACGCCTGAATTGCGTCCTGTCTGATGCTGAGCAGGCAAAGTCTCTTTTTCCAATAACAGAATGCTAAATTGAGAACGTTCCTGTTTTAGCTTGAGCGCAACAGCGGCGCCAACTATGCCACCACCAACAATTGTGACATCGTACTTAGCCAATTAACTTATCCTCACAGTAATCTTAAAATATGCGGGTTATATGATGTCAGGTTAGTTGGCTTTCTGGCAAGCGCTCGCTAGAATAGCGCCCCATTTTATTTGCTTTTGAAGTTTCGCTTAATACGGCTCGGTTATGAATTTATTTGAACAACGTTTTGGCGGTATTGCTAGATTGTACGGTCAAGACAACCTGGTTTACTTACAACAGCGCCATGTGTGCGTAGTAGGCATAGGTGGCGTTGGCAGTTGGATCGCCGAGGCACTTGTGCGCACAGCAGTTGGCAATATCACACTAATAGATTTAGACGACGTATGTGTGACAAATACCAATAGACAAATTCACGCACTTAACGCAACTGTGGGTCAAAATAAAGTGGATGTAATGGCCGAGCGAATCAAAGCAATCAATCCAGATTGCAACGTGCATGCAGTCATGGACTTTGTCACTGAAAAAAATGTGACTCAACATATAACGTCACAATTTGATTATGTTGTGGACGCGACAGACAGTATCAAAGCCAAAGCGGCGATGATTGCACATTGTAAGCGTAATAAAATCCCAGTTATTACCTTAGGTGGTGCCGGCGGGCAAATAGATCCAACCCAAATCACGGTGGGTGATTTGGCTAAAACCAAACAAGATCCATTGGCTGCCAAATTGCGTTCTCATCTACGCCGTTTCTATAAATTCTCTAATAACCCAAAACGTCGATTTGGTATTGAATGTGTTTATTCTACTGAACAGTTGCGTTACCCCACTCCTGAAGGCGGTGTTTGTTACGAGAAGAACCTGACTGATGGCAGCGTTAAGCTCGATTGCGCCGGGGGATTTGGTGCAGCAGTTACCGTGACAGCAAGCTTCGGTTTTGTTGCCGCTTCACGTGTTATCAATAAGTTGATTGAAAAACACCAGCGCTCATTACAAGATTCAAAATAACCATTTTCTTAAGTTCTGTACGCCGAATCGATTTGCCCAATTCAGTTTATTCAATGATGTCGATAGCATTTATTGATTGGTGTTAATTTCTCTTCAATGTTTATATAAAGCAAATACTTTATATATTAAAAGGAGAGCACAATGGATTTATCAACTGCCAATAAAGCATTGTTTGTCACCATGATGGTTACAGTACTGAGTATCACAGGTATGGCTTTACCCTACCCTGTACTTGCCCCCTTATTTAATGCCAGTTCAGCCAACGGCCTTACGCAATTCTTTGATATTCCCAGCAACCTACTTTTTGCTCTCCTGCTCACTATTTATCCCATCGGTATGTTTATCGGGTCGATGGTTATTGGTTCATTCTCGGACGTTTATGGGAGACGACAAGTATTGATGCTTTCTTCTGTCTTGAGCGCTTTTAGTTACGCACTCTCTGCACTGGCTGTTTATTGGCAACGCTATGATCTATTGCTCATTGCAAGATTTCTTACTGGTCTATTTGAAGGCAATATTGCCATTGGACGTGCAATAGTCACCGACTTACATCCCGTTATTGATAAAACAAAGGCGTTCAGTTTGATTTTCGCGGCGACTTATACAGGTTGGTTAATAGGTCCGGTACTTGGTGGATACACGGTATTCCTTGGTGAAGCAGCCGCGTTCATTATCGCAAGTGCTTGTACCGCACTTTCGGTTGTTGCCATCTATTTCTGGATACCTGAAACACATTCGAAAAGTGCATCTTCTTCTCTTAAACAGATTATCGCGGTTGCACAAGCACAAAACTCTCTCAAATTAATTGCGCACCGCTCGGTTAGAGTGATTGCGTTCACGTACCTATTGTTGTGCTTGGGACTTTCCGCGTTTTATGGCTTCTTTCCCTTATTACTGGCACAAAAGTTCAATTTCATCAGCCCAGAGATAGCCAATATTACGCTGACTCAAACAGCGGCTATGATTCTTTTTAGTGTGCTGATTGCGCCGAGATTAAAGGCCAAGTTCGGTTTTAAAACCAGTATTTTGGTCGGGTTACTAACCTTATCCGTATCGTTAAGTCTGGTGTTTACTGTCAGTAAAGATTATTTGTTCGTTTACTTCTTTATAACCGGCGCCGCCATTGGCTTATACAGTGGCTTACTCTCGGCCTATATCAGCGAGCGCTATGCCTATTTAGAACAAGGGCGACTAATGGGTATGCTTACCAGTATTTATTGCCTTTCTAGTATTTTAATTGCGCCCATTGGTGGTGTAATTAGCAGCTACAGTGTCGACAACAGCATTGTATTTGGCGGTTTATTGTTCTCATTAGGCACACTACTGTTTTGGCGCTTCAGCTCCCGCGCACATGACCATACTCATCAGGTACAGCACCCACTAGCGACTGAGACCGCGAATTAACTCAACTAAATAAACTATTTTTTGATTAGAGAGCTGTCGATAATCGAAATAGGGACAGACGATGAGTTTGCTTTTGTTACAAATGGCGAACTCATCATTTTCCCAATATAAGTTTTCGGGAAGCGACGACGATTTAGCATAAGTGCGCCCCATTATGAGATGAAGTTCACCTGCTTTGTCAGTTGTCCTCGGTGAGAAAAGTAAACTGGTATCACTACCTTTTTGCAATAATTGCGTATCTCTGAATTGCTGCCATGAATCAAAATCCTTGTTATTACACCAGCGAGGATCGTTAAGCGCATAAAGCAACTTAGCATACACATTAAACACCTTGCGCCAGCCATTGCCGCACTGATTACCAATATCGCTGATTTCCGTCTGCTTTACCGGGCGCACTCTATCTAAGGTTTTGATATCTGCAAAATCAGGTCGATTAGCAATATACACGCGCAACGAGGCGTTTTTATCTCCTAAACCAGATAACTGCATCAGTTTCACCTATGAGGTCATTGTTTATAAAAAGCAAAGACGTTACCTTATCTTCAATAATTACTGGTCGGATGTGTAAAGCTGATGAAACCTTCTGTGTTTAGAAGAATGCTAAATTTTTATGGTCCTTATTTGGGAGCGGGAATTAAGGTGGAGGAAATAGCAAAAGACTGGCGCTATATACGGGTTTCATTGAAATTAACCTGGTATAACCGAAATGCTATGAACACCCAATTTGGTGGCAGTTTGTATTCTATGACAGATCCTCACTATGTTTTACTTCTGATGAAGATACTAGGCAAGGACTACACAATTTGGGATAAGTCAGCGGCGATAGATTTTATCAAACCCGGTAAGGGCAAAGTAACCGCTGAATTCGAGATTACCGACGCAATGATTGAAGACATAAAAAGCAATACCGAAAATGGTGACAAATACCTGCCGACTTATTGCATTGAAGTTAAAGACCAAGAAGGACAGACCATCTGCAAAGTCCAAAAAACACTCTATATTAAGAAGAAGTACAATCCACAAGCCCGTTTTTAAATCATCTGAGAACAATGTCATGTCAGAACACCTTGAGCTAATCAATTCATTTTATTCCAGTTTCCAGAAGCGAGATGCTGAAGGCATGGCTGCTTGTTATCATGAGAACATCCAGTTTTCGGATCCGGCATTCCCAGACTTAAAGGGAAAGATGGCGGGTAATATGTGGCGAATGCTGTGCAGCCAAGCAAAAAACTTTGAACTGACATTTTCTGATGTATCAGTAACTGGTAATACCGGCAAAGCATACTGGGAAGCAAAGTACGATTTTTCAAGAACTGGCCGGAGGGTACACAATAAAATCCACGCAACATTTGAGTTTTCAGACGGAAAAATAATCAAACATGTTGACGACTTTGACTTTTGGAAATGGAGTCAAATGGCGCTAGGAGCCCCGGGATTAATGCTCGGTTGGTCTGGTTTTCTGCGCAACAAGGTCAGTACCATGGCCAATAAAGGTCTTGAGAAGTATTGCCTAGATAATGGGTTTTAAGCAGCGGCAGGGACTCCACTGTGAAAGCGAAATTGCGCATCGTCTGATTCGATTAGGCGCTTCTCGGTCGCGGCGAAGTGCTTTACTCGTTCGTCGATATTGTCGTTGCTAATCAATTGTGCAAGCTCCAGATAATCTTGAAAATGCCTTGCTTCAGAGCGCAACAGACTGACATAAAAGTCACCTAGTTCCTTATCAACATAAGGTGCAATAGCGGCAAAGCGCTCACATGAGCGCGCCTCAATGAATGCGCCACAAATCAATTTATCAATCAGCATGGCGGGCTCGTGATTGCGAACTTCTCGCATCATTCCTTTGGCATAACGGCTTGCGTTGAGGCTTGAGTAAGGAACCTGGTATTTCTCAAGAAATTCCAACACTTGTTGAAAATGATGTAGTTCCTCTTTAATCAGCATCACCATCTTATCAATAAGAACTTCACCATGTTCAAAGTCGCTTCGACTTACCAATTTCTTAGACAGCCCTTTAACAGCGCTAAAGTCACCCGAACCCACTTTGCGATACACAAAATCTTCATAGGGTTTGAGCCAATCTAGAAGCTCCGTGCCAGATTCGCTACTAGCCGCATACTTGCGAATTAACCACATTGCGGTTTGGGCTGCTTTTAACTCGCAGTTAGCATGATCAATCAGCAACACTTCTAAGTTTTCTGGTTGTTGTGCCATCTCAATCCAGCTATGGGGAGTGGAGCATGGCAAAAACTGCGATATGGGTTCAAGTAAAGATGAGTGCATGGAATTCGGGTCTGGTTTAACACTCGTGAATTTTATAGGAAGCCTTATCGAGGGGAAAGTGACAATCGACACAACGCACAATAAATCCGCAATTTTTGTTGACGAAATACTCAACCAAGTTATTATTCACAAACTTTTTACATTTAATTAACATTGTAAAAGGTGCCCGGAAAATAATAATAACAATAGGACTAACAAATGATTTTAAATCATTTATGGGGCATATACGCACACCCTAAAGAAGAGTGGCGTTGCATTGAATCTCGTCACGAAAGCCTTAAATTTAGCCTTTCACACATTCTTCTTATCACCCTTATTCCTGCCGTGATGAGTTATGTCTCAGCGACTCAGCTCGGCTGGAGTATTGGTGTGGGTGATCGTATATACATGAGCCATGCAGAGGCCCTCATTATGGCAGTGTCTATCTATTTAGTATTGATAGGCGGTATTTTTGCCATGATGTATATGGTGCATTATATGGCAAAAGACTACGATTCAGACCCGGACTACACACAATCGTTAGAGTTAGCCGCTTATACTGCAACACCGTTGTTTATGTCAGGTCTTGCCGCGTTTTACCCTGAGCTTTGGTTTTTTAGTGTCATCGCAATGATGGCCCTGGGCTACTCCATCTATCTGCTTTACGTTGGCACCCCTATTATCATGAAAATCCCTGAAGAAAGAGGCTTTTTTTATGCCAGCAGTGTCGCAACGGCAGGGCTAATTCTTTTGGTCGCGTCCATGATAGGTGCGGTTATTCTATGGGGATGGGCGTTTAGTCCAGTCTAATCTTGCTCAGCTGGGTAGCGAATATTTAATACATCTGGCAAGGAAGCCACGATAACGTCTTTATGAGACGTGTCATAAGACAAATAGTGAATATCCAAATTACTAAACCCTTTATCCTGTACCTGTAAGGCAAACCAGTTTACAGATTGTGCATTAGACTGCTGAGCACCCACAAAAATAGCTTGGTGATTCATCACAGTATTCGCTTGAAATCGTTCATCTAATCGGTTTAACAGATCATCTGAATTACCCACAACGGTTGCATCCAAAGACACATAGGAATGAAAAAACGGATTCTCCGTATCATCGATTAAATATGCAAACGCCGTAAACAGTCCAAGATACGAATGACCAATCATGGTTTTATTATCTGTATCTACCTGATATTGCTGCGTTATCAGTGGATCTAGTTCGTCTCTAATGAAGAAAAAATATGACTCTGCAAGCGGCCACGTGGCGTAGTCTTCTCTGTGCTGATACGTTGGTGTCAGTGCTGTATAGTTTTCGACTCCGACCACAATTAATTCTAACTCTAATGCATCGGCCGCATCGACAACATCATCGAATATCCATTCGGCATCAAAAACATACAAAACTGGGTAAACTTGCGTTGCTGTACTATTGGTGGGGAGCGCAACACGAAGTGGATATATGCCCCCCGTATTAACCGATTCAATAGGCTCTAATGTCAACCTTTGTGCTGGCTCAAACGGTACATCAGGAACAGTCGGCGCCGCTGGTTCGGGCGCAGGGTTAGGCGACGTACTGGTGCCGCCCCCGCCTCCGCAGGCATTTAAAAAAATGACACTACACAATGCTAAAACAAAGCCTTTACTGCACAACCCCCACGCTTTACTCATCATGTCAAAAGTCTTATTCCAAAAAGTCCAATATTGTATCCAAACCACCCACAGTGACAGCGGCAGCTGCTTGTTGTCTCACCACGGGTTTCGCTCTAAACGCAACCCCGAGCGCGGCCTTAGACATCATCACTAAATCGTTGGCACCGTCCCCAACAGCCAGGGTTTGGCTGTCATCAATACCGAATTGCGTTTGCAAAGCAAGTAAGGTATCTGCTTTCTTTTGAGCGTCAACCACTTCACCGAGCACTTTACCTGTGAGTTTCCCATCTTCAATTTCCAACTGATTTGAAACAGCAAAATCAAGATTAAGTCTGTCAGCCAGGTAATTGGCAAAAAATGTGAAACCTCCAGAAGCTATAGCCACTTTCCATCCACATTGCTGTAGAGTCCATATCAGTTTAGTTATCCCTGGCATCAATGGGATACGGTCTCTAATACCTTGCAACAACGCCACATCCACACCTTCTATACAGGCAACACGATTATGCAGGCTCTCTGCAAAATCAAGTTTGCCCTGCATAGCCAGTTCGGTCACTTCAGCAACTTTATCTCCCACGTCAGCAAGTTTGGCAATTTCGTCAATACACTCCATTTGAATCAGAGTGCTGTCCATATCGAATACCACCAGTCCTGGCTGAGCAAGTTTCGGAGCATTCTCAATAAGCGCGATATCGACCTGATTTTCGAACGATACTTTATCTATAATGGCATTAATATTGTCAGATGCAGTAACGATTACCTTAGCTTTAGCAACTATCCCACTTGATGATCTGGCATAGCCAATATGAAATCCAAATATTTCAACAGAGCCTTCGAATGCCTTTTGAATACTAATCAATTTTTCTAAATTAAGTGCGGGCGTGGATACCGTAAGCTGATGCGTTCCTACCTGTTCCGCTTGCAAAATCTCTTTAGCATCATCCTCTGAGATACTCAATTCAGAGGTCACGCCAAGAGAGTGAGAATAATATAATAGCGGGGTTTCCCAATGAGCCACGAAATAAGCATTTATACGCGCAAGGTGTGAGCAAAAAAATCCGTCAAGTAAGTGGGATTCGGTAGGCGCTAATTGTAACAATTTGGTTTCCTTGAAGTTTTGCGAAAACAGAAGTTTACCGCTTTGCTAATATAAGTGTTAATCCGATAATGACTAACTCATACAATTTTGTGGTCGTAGATGGCAATTATTGAGAATTTAAAAGGGGAACATAACAAACGCGACACGTATAAACGCGCGTTCAGGGTATTGTTTAGTCTTTTGTTTCCGATATTTGCCACGCTGATATATTGGCAAGCCAATAATCTTGCGTTCGATTCAATCACTGATTATATGGATGTCAAAGGCCAACAACAATCACAGCAGTACGCAAATTTGCTGTTGCAGCCAGTGAAAGAAAACAAAACGGACCAAATTAGGATCCTATTGACCGGCTTAACGAGTCAGCCTGAAGTTGTCTCTGCGGTACTTTACGACAAAAAGGGGGTTCGAATTGACAGTATTGAGCCTCAATCTATTCCTGATATAAGCCAGAGTGTTGAAAGGAACACCTATTTGTTTGTGGCAGAGTTAGTTGCAGATAATGAAACCCATGGCTATCTGAGCGTTAACCTAAATGCAGAGCTGATTAAGTCGCATTTTGAAAGCATTCAGAACATTCAGCATTGGCAGCTACTGATCTTTTTCGTATTGAGTTTCATTTTAGGTTGTTGGATTACCAATCGTTGGTACAAGTCTCATTTGGAAAAAAAGTATCGGCCTAAGAACAAAAAGGCAGCACTTTAAAGCCTTTCACAAAATTGTCGTCGGTTTTCCGTGCTACTTCATCCACAGAGCACTCGTAAAGCGCCGCTAAATGGGCGGCGACGTCAACAACTCTGGAGGGCTCGTTCCGTCTTCCTTGATAACCATTTAGCGGCATATCTGGCGAATCGGTTTCAAGCAGTAAGTTGTCTAGCCCCACGTTTTTTAGTGCCTGTTTAGTTTTGTTGGCGCGCTCATAGGTAATTGTGCCCCCCACTCCTAATTTGATTCCTAAATCTACATAACTTTTAGCTTCGTAGGCACTCCCCGAAAAAGCATGCACCACCCCACCGTATTCAAATTTCGCCTCTTTGAGCAACTTGATAAGGTCGTTATGGGATTTCCGATGATGCAAAACGACGGGTAACTGGAATTCTTTTGCCATTGCGAGCTGCATGTTAAAAACATCACGCTGCAAATCTTGTGAAATATTGATCACGTAATCTAGACCAATCTCGCCGATGGCAACTAACTTGGCCGCACATTTTGCGTCAAGATGTGTAGTCAAGATTTCACGAAAGCTGTTTTCACAGTAATCAAAGGAATTGTCTAGGAAGTAGGGGTGAAAACCGAGTGAATAGTAGATGTCTGGTTGTGATGATGCCAAACTCTGTAACCTTGAAAACCGTTTTGACTGTGTACCAGGCAGCAAAAAACCTGTCACACCAGATGCACGTGCGTCCGCGAGAACCTGTTCCCTATCTTGGTCAAAAACGTCAAAGTCGAGGTGGCAGTGACTATCTATCATTAACGACTCTAGAGCAACGGAGTTTAAGGCATTAGCCTTTGCGTGAACCAGCTTCCATCATCATTTTTTTGATAAACAAATCGGTCATGCATCCGATTTTCACCGCCTTGCCAAAACTCAATTTCATGGGGTACTACACGATAGCCTCCCCAAAATTTTGGTAAGGTCATATCACCTTGGGAGAAGCGATGTTTAACTTCTTCGAACTTTTGCCACAGCATTTGACGTGAAGAGATAGGACGGCTTTGCGCAGACGCCCAAGCGGCCATTTGACTGCCCTTGGGTCGACTTAAGAAATAGGCAGTTGCTTCGGCTAGTGATACACGTGCTGCGGTACCACATACCTTTACCTGACGCTCCATTGCATGCCAGGGGAAGTGCAAGCTTATTTTGGGATTGTCGGCGAGATCTTGTGCCTTTCTACTTTCCAGGTTGGTAAAAAATACAAACCCCGCGTTATCCACTTGTTTTAAAAGCACAATACGCTGAGAAGGCTGTCCATTGGTACCTACAGTAGCGACCGTCATGGCGCTTGGATCGCTTAGCTGGAAGGCAACAGCGTCTTCTAACCACGCTTGAAACATCTTAATAGGATCATCGAGAAGGTTTTCCTCATCAAGTGTGCCTTTGTCGTATTCACGTCTTACATCTGCCAAGTCAGTCACAATTACCTCGGTGTAAATTTGTTTGCTGCTAGGTACTAGTCTAGATCATACCCTAAACTGCGAAGGGCTCGTTCGTCGTCTGCCCAACCAGATTTCACCTTAACCCATAATTCAAGAAATACCTTGTTGTCGAACAAGTTTTCCATGTCTTGTCTGGCTTCGGTGCCAATGCGTTTTAATTGCTGGCCATTTTTACCAATGACCATACGTTTTTGTGAGTCTCTCTCAACCAGAATTAAGCCATTTATTTGGTATACACCGTTGTCAGCCATTTTGAACTGTTCAATCTCAACGGTTACCGAGTATGGCAGTTCATCTCCAGTAAAACGCATCAGTTTTTCGCGAATAATCTCTGACGCTAGGAAACGCTGCGAGCGATCGGTCACATATTCTTCTGGAAAATAATGCTCTGATTCCGGTAGCTGCTGCAAAATTTCGCCGCGCAACTCTTCGATATTAGTACCTTGTTTTGCAGAAACTGGCACAATTCGCTCGTATTCGAACTGTTGTGATAACCATTGCAAATGAGGCAAGAGTTCTTCTTTTTCCGGTACTTTATCAGTCTTATTCACCACCAACCAAACAGGTGCATTAGCGCGTTTCACCTTGTCTAATACGTGCTGATCGGCCTCAGACCAGCGAGTACCTTCCACGACAAACAATACAAGGCTCACTTCACCCAATGAGCTTGAAGCCGCTCTGTTCATGAAGCGGTTTATCGCTTTTTTTTCTTCTTTGTGTAGCCCCGGGGTATCCACATACACCGCTTGACGTTCGCCATCGGTATCAATGCCCATAATGCGATGACGGGTTGTTTGAGGTTTGCGCGAAGTAATACTGATCTTTTGACCTAGTATTTTGTTTAAAATGGTGGACTTGCCCACATTAGGTCTGCCAACAATGGCAATCATGCCGCAATAAGTATCAGTCAATCTTAAGCTTCCTAAGTACATTAAAGGCAGCATCTTGTTCAGCTTTACGACGACTCGTACCTTCCCCTGCCACACACTGTTCGAGCAACTTAACTTTGCAATTCACAAAGAAAGTCTGGTTGTGAGATTTACCTTTAATTTGCGCAACCTGATAGTCAGGTAACGGCAGCTTTTTCGATTGCATGTACTCTTGTAATCGAGTTTTACTGTCTTTGGGGTGTTCATCGGGATTCAAACTATTTATCTGTGACTCAAACCATTGCCCTATTAAGCTTTCGCAGGTTTCGATATCAGTTTCTAAATACAATGCGCCGATGATGGCTTCAACGGAATCTGCCAAAATTGAATCACGGGTAAAGCCCCCACTTTTCAATTCACCAGGGCCAAGCCTAAGTACGCTACCTAGCTCCATCTTTCTGGCGAGAACAGCTAATGTTTCGCCTTTTACTAGAGTAGAGCGCATTCGCGTTAGGTTGCCTTCTGGTACCTCCGGGAATCGATGATACAGCACTTTTGCAATCACAAACCCCAATATAGAGTCGCCTAAATACTCAAGCCTTTCATTGTGACAATTTCCAGCACTTCTATGAGTAAGTGCCTGAATTAGCAAAGACCTGTCTTTAAATTCGTAGCCCAGACGCTTACTTAGCTGAGCAAATTCAATATCAGTTAGCAAAGTCGCCCCTACTTCAATCCGCCGATGCGTTCAAATCTAACACCTGATGGCACCCAACCAGGGATAACGCTATCTTGCGGTCGCTCAAACTCAAAACTCATCCAAATAGCAACCGCTTTACCGACCAAGTTTTCCTCGGGTACAAATCCCCAGAAGCGGCTATCACGGCTGTTGTCACGATTATCCCCCAACACGAAGTATTGCCCTGCTGGCACTACCCACTGGGCAACGCGTTGATTCTGTTGGATGAAGTAGCGAGTAACAAATTCTGGCATTGCAGGATTTCTTAAAATATTGTGCTCATGGTCATCAAAACTTTCGGTAAACTCATCAAGTGGCATGTTTTCCAACATAAACTCACCACTCGATACCTTCTTAACCGGTACTGGCTGCGCTGCAGGGCAATTTGTTTCATCCGTACACGCAGGCTTTATATAAAGGCGCTTATTGCGATAGATCACAGTATCACCAGGTAGCCCCACTACGCGCTTGATGTAATCAATGTTGGTATCCTCCGGGTATTTGAACACCACAATGTCGCCGCGCTCTGGTTTGCCAACATCGTAAAACTGTTTGCGCACCACCGGATCTTTTAAGCCATAAGTAAACTTTTCGACCAATATAAAGTCACCCACTAACAGTGTTGGCATCATTGAACCGGACGGAATTTGGAATGGTTCATACAAAAAGGAGCGCAATACCAATACAAAGGCAATAACCGGGAAAATCTGCTGTGCTGTATCAACAATTGACGGGATGGGTGCAATATCTTCAATCGTTTGTTCATCTATCGCACCGCGTGTGTTGGCCTTTGCCAACGCGATTTTTTCTTTGCGTTTTGGTGCCCATAGAATAGCATCCAATAACCAAATAAGGCCGGATGCCACAGTTAGGATTACCAAAAATATCGAGAAATAGTTGGCCATTTAGTTATCTACCTTCAATACAGCTAAAAACGCATCTTGTGGTAACTCTACATTACCCACTTGTTTCATGCGTTTTTTCCCTTCTTTTTGTTTTTGTAATAGTTTCTTCTTACGGCTCACATCACCACCGTAACATTTTGCCGTTACGTTCTTACGCAACTGTTTAACTGTACTGCGTGCAACAACGTGATTACCGATCGCCGCTTGAATGGCAATATCAAACATTTGTCTTGGAATGAGCTCTCGTAATTTATCTACTAGCTCTCTGCCGCGGTGTTGTGCGTTATCTTTGTGTGTAATAATCGCCAGTGCATCAACGCGCTCGCCGTTAACGAGAATGTCTAGGCGCACCATATCCGCTTCTTGGAACTTTTTAAAATTGTAATCCAATGATGCAAACCCGCGACTGGTAGACTTAAGACGGTCAAAGAAATCCAGTACCACTTCTGCCATTGGTAGTTCGTAGGTTACCGCTACCTGATTACCGTGATAGACCATGTTAGTTTGCACACCGCGCTTGTCGATACACAGGGTAATAACATTGCCGAGAAATTCCTGAGGAACCAATATGTTAGCTTCAACAATAGGCTCACGGATAACATCAATATCGTTTACTGGTGGCAGTTTGGATGGATTATCAACTGTCAGTATTTCACCGTCGGTATTTTTGACTTCGTAAACTACCGTTGGTGCTGTGGTGATAAGGTCAAGATTGTATTCGCGTTCCAATCGCTCCTGAATGATTTCCATGTGCAACATGCCCAGGAAGCCGATACGGAAACCAAAGCCAAGTGCAGCTGAACTCTCTGGTTCGAAAAACAGCGATGCGTCATTAAGACTCAATTTGGCTAGTGCATCTCTGAAGTCTTCGTAATCGTCAGAGCTGATGGGAAATACACCAGCGTAAACCTGAGGCTTCACTTTCTTAAAACCAGGCAACGCTTGCTTGGCCGACGCCTTTGCAAGGGTGATGGTATCACCTACTGGCGCACCATGGATTTCTTTGATGCCAGCTACCACAAAACCTACTTCACCGGTTCTCAATACATTTGTGTCAGTCGCTTTTGGTGTGAAAATACCGACGCGGTCTAACTGGTGCACATCACCATTAGACATTATCTTGATCTTGTCGCCTTTGCGCATCTCACCACTGATAACACGGATAAGTGAAACAACGCCTTGGTAGTTGTCGAACCAAGAGTCGATAATCAGTGCCTTCAACTCTTCTTCGCCGTCTGAAACAGGCGGTGGAATTTGATTAACAATGACTTCAAGCACATCGTCAATGCCGACACCGGTTTTGGCTGAACAGCGCACCGCGTCCATCGCGTCAATACCAACAATCTCTTCGATCTCTTCGGCGACTCTCTCAGGGTCAGCCTGCGGTAAATCGATTTTGTTAAGTACCGGTACAACTTCCATATCCATTTCGATAGCTGTGTAGCAATTAGCGAGAGTTTGCGCTTCAACGCCCTGCCCTGCATCAACAACTAACAAGGCACCTTCACAGGCAGCAAGAGAACGCGACACCTCATAGGTAAAGTCTACGTGCCCCGGTGTGTCGATGAAATTTAGTTGGTAGGTAATACCGTCTTTGGCAGTATAATTTAGCGTTACACTTTGTGCTTTAATCGTTATACCACGCTCCCTTTCCAAATCCATTGAATCGAGTACTTGCTCTGCCATTTCGCGCTCACTTAGACCGCCACAGTGCTGAATTAGTCGGTCTGATAGTGTGGATTTACCGTGATCGATGTGGGCAATAATACTGAAGTTTCTAATATGCTCTAACTGCATTGAAGTGTAAGACACCTTATATCTATGCGGTGCCCTGGAAGCACCTAAAATCTGTTACTACGTAAATGGCGGCGATTTTACTCATTTATGCCCAAGAAAGCGAATTTGTCTGCGATGAAATTGTAAATAAACACGTTTTGTAATGGGTTTGAGCCATTAATTGTCTATTTGTACAAGAGGCGTTTCGATGTTTACTGGTAATGCTTTGATAATTCGGGGTTGCCAAGAGGCTGAACGGCGATAAGCTAACCAATGCTTAAGCGCGATGTAATAAATAGCCATGCTTGTCATACCCACTAAGATGGCGATTCCCTCATTTATGTCTTGTTGCATTGCCTGAGCACCTAAAACAGCAACAATCATTACTAAAAGCGGCATGATATAAGAGACAAACGCCATTTTTAAAAGTGCAGACTCTGCCATTGCAATAACGACTTTTTGTCCAACACTAAGCGGGATATCAGTTTGAACTGTAAGGTTTTCAGGCTTTGGTGCCAAATATCTAGCTAACAAACCGGTGCCGCACCCTTCCTGTTGTTCACAGCTATTGCAGGTAGACTTAATGCTAGTGCTCAGTTCAACACTATTTCCTTCAACTGCAATTACTACGGCTTTTTCTTCTAACATGTAGACCTAGCTTGATGGTCCAATTGAAGAGGCAATAGCATTGGCAGTCTGCGCTGGTATTTTGCCTATAACCGAAACTTCAACTTTGCCATTGTTCAGTGATAGCAGTGTGTTAGATTCGTGTATTAACCAACCGCCATCTTTAGCGGCGGAATTGGCTTTACTGATATAAACGGACACGTCGACTAATCCGTCGCTTAACATCATATATTCAACAACCTCACTGGTGGCGACCAAGCGATGGACGTCTTTTTTGATGATTTCCATACCAGCCGGGATCCAATTGATTTGCCAAAGGAAATCGATTTCGTTTTGCTGAGCAATACCACTGACTTCAGGTAATCTGCTAGGATCGATTTTTTCAAAATAAGGATCCGGCTTTTCATCAACCTGTAGAGATGTTACCTGCAACTGCTCAATAAGTTGACCTGATCTATCCAGCGTATCCATTTTTAACAGAAGCCCCGTTTCTTGGTCTAGCCAGACAGTGGTATTATAACGGCTGCCGTCTCTACTGACAATGCGAATTTGTTGTGCGGGTTTACCTGACACTCTGCTACGCCCAACCAATACAAAATCATAACCTTCGTTCAGTGCGATCGGGTCTTTAAAAAATTGGATGGGAATAGGCCCGTTAATATATTTAGACTTCAAACTAAATGGCACGCTATTCGGCTCAAAATAACTGAGCTTGTCGTTTACTCGAAAAATTTCTGTGCCGGGTCCGTTGAGAAGACTTAAGTGTTCCATGGTTCCCCCTTCAACTATGCCATGGCGCCACAAGTAAGGTTTTGTTGCTGCATTAGGCTGCACTACGACAAAAGAAACTGTGTAATTGAGAGTATTCAAGCCCTTGTGTAACTTTAACAACCAGGCTTCGGGAGAGTTGGCGGGGTAATTAACCCCTTCGATGACGGCCGCTTGATAGGCGTTAACGGTATTGGCTGCGGTCAATAATGCCAAAAGGCTTAAAAATAAAAGGCGTTTTAGCATGGATTCCTATGAGTTAAGTAGTCGATGTTTGAGCCAAAGACTACTTATTATTATCTTGTTTTTCTTGCTCTTTTTCTTCAGCTTCTTTTTCGGCCTGAGTACTTTTTAGCAATAATTGTTGCTGATGGTCTTCTAACAGCGCATTGATTTTGCGTTTTTGTTCAACAAAATCAGATTGTTGTAACGGGCGCGTTTGTTCCAAACTAACAGGAGACAATCCACCGTTAATACCGCCTACCCCAAGCGTTGGAGCAGTGTTTAAGGTTGGGTCGACTTGCGGCTGATTGATTTGCTGATATCCCAATATCATCGCAACTGCAACGGAAGCTGCAATAGCGAATTGTCCGCCTTGGCGCAACATAGGTATGACGTTACCCAACAACGGAATGCTGGTTTTTTGTGTCTTAGGAGCAACAATCGCGGGCTCTTGTTCGAGTGCCTTGGCGATATTGTCGGCAATATCAAATTGTAATATTGGAGCTACCTCTTCTCGAAGGCAATCTCTGACTAAGTGGTAACGACTCCACTTATCTTGAGATTCTTTATCTGCCTTAAGTTGCTCGATGACAGAGCTTTCGTTTGACTCGCCATCAATAAAAGCAGATAGATTTTCGAATTTCGATTGCGTCATAATGCCTCTTCGCTTTTTCTTGCTTCCTGATATTTCTAATGTTGTTGTAGTAACGGCTGAATTTCCTTATCAATCGCCTCTCGAGCTCTGAAAATTCTCGAACGCACGGTGCCCACAGGGCAATCCATCACATTCGCAATATCTTCGTAACTCATCCCTTCGATTTCTCTCAGGGTAATTGCCATCTTCAAGTCCTCTGGCAATTTTTCTACTGTATCAAACAGAATTCGCTTTATCTCATCCGATAACATCACACGTTCTGGCGTGCTATTTTCACGCAACGCATCACTGCCATCGTAAAAGTCTGCTTCCTCTGCGTCAACATCATTTGCGGGCGGTTTTCGCCCTTGAGCCACCAAATAATTTTTGGCGCTGTTAACAGCAATTCTATACAGCCATGTATAGAAGGCACTTTCTCCCCTAAAATTAGGGAGGGCGCGGTAGGCCTTAATAAAGGCTTCTTGCACCACATCGGCGATGTCACCGTTGTTTTTAACGTAGCGAGAAACCAAATGTGCCACCTTATGTTGATACTTTTGTACCAATAAGTTGAAGGCATTTTTGTCGCCACGCTGCACCAACTCAACTAGCTGTTGGTCTGTTAACTGCTCACTCATCCGAGCCAATTCTCCTTACACACTTCCTAAAAATATCGGTTGTTGGCTCCAACAAGCAATTAGGTAGACTGAGTATTTAATAAAAAGTTCGAAACATTTTAAAAAAAATTGAAAATAAATGAAAAATTTTCAACAGTTCCACAAGATTGGTGCCTTTTTCGCAATTACAAGGCAACAATAACGCAGTTAAGCATTTATCCCGCTTAACCGCACAAAACCTATACAACCCTATTAAAAATGAAGACTTTGCCCGGTCACATTTGCTTATCTTTTCACATTATGTCAGCATCCACGCTTATATTTCCACAGAAGATACAATCTAAAATAAAAGCTTTGTTTACCATGACAGAGTTCACTTAACTCAAAATGAATTACTTACCAGATTACCAGTGCGACGTCCTAATCATCGGAAGCGGCGCAGCGGGTCTCAGCCTAGCGCTAAACTTAAGCGAAAAATGCAACGTTATTGTACTTAGCAAAAGCAATCTAAATGAAGGTTCTACTAAATACGCTCAAGGTGGCGTAGCAGCAGTTTTTGATGAAAGTGACAGCATTGAGTCGCACGTAAAGGACACTTTAATCGCAGGCGCCGGTTTGTGTGATGAAGAAGCGGTTACCTTTACCGCGGCTAATGCAAAGCGCTGTATGGAATGGTTGATATCTACTGGTGTGCCTTTTGACCAAGAAGAAGACGAGTCAGGTGAACCCAAATTCCACCTAACCAGAGAAGGTGGTCATAGCCATCGACGCATCCTGCACGCAGCCGATGCCACTGGAAAAGCGATTCAAAAGACGTTAACTGCTAGGGTAAAAGAGCATCCTAACATTCAGTTACTAGAACGATTCAATGCGGTAGATTTAATCAAGGCCAAGAGAAATGCCATTGCTGGTGCATATGTGTGGAATCGCAATACGGAAAAAGTAGAGTCGATTCAAAGTCGGTTTGTGGTGTTAGCGACTGGCGGGGCCAGTAAGGTTTATCAATACACGTCTAACCCAGATATAGCCAGTGGCGATGGTATCGCTATGGCGTGGCGTGCAGGCTGCCGTGTAGCTAATATGGAATTTAATCAGTTCCATCCAACCTGCTTATTTCATCCTGACGCGCGTAATTTTTTAATTACCGAAGCGCTGCGAGGCGAAGGTGCCTATTTGTGTCACGCCGATGGTTCACGCTTCATGCACAAGTTTGACGAACGCTTGGAGCTGGCTCCAAGGGATATTGTTGCCCGTGCTATCGACTTCGAAATGAAGCGTCTTGGTGTGGATTGCTTATACTTAGATATTTCTCACAAACCTGCCGAATTTATCATTAAGCACTTTCCCAATATCTACAAAAAGTGCCGTAAACTTGGGATTGATATTACTAAAAACCCTATCCCCATTGTGCCAGCCGCTCACTACAGTTGCGGCGGCGTCATTACCGATTTAAATGCGAAGACCGATTTGGATAACGTTTACGCAATTGGTGAGGTCGCGTATACGGGACTACACGGGGCTAATCGCATGGCGAGTAACTCATTGCTCGAATGTATCGTATTCGCTGATGCCGCCGCGAAAGCCATTACTAATGCACTACATCAGTCGCCGGAACAGGTCTTAATTAAACCATGGGACGAAAGCCAAGTTGTCGATTCGGACGAAGCGGTTGTGATTCAACACAATTGGCATGAGTTGCGGCTATTTATGTGGGACTATGTGGGCATCGTGAGAACCGACAAACGTCTGGAACGAGCGCTGCGTAGAATTATGTTATTGCAACAAGAAATACATGAGTATTACGCTAATTTCAGAGTCAGTAACAACTATTTAGAATTGCGTAATTTAACCACTGTGGCTGAGTTAATTGTGCGCTGCGCCCTGCAGCGCAAGGAATCTAGAGGTCTACATTACAATCTCGATTGGCCAGAGCAACATGAAAATCCTTCCCCAACGATTTTACAGCCCGGAAATTTGCCAGAACAAGTCTATTGATGAATAGAACTACAAGGCAGGGGTTACCTGTCCTTGTAAATTGACCTTTCCATTTGTTACCAAGGTAAATTCTACTTTCTTGTCTTGCTGGCAGGCATAGTCAAGATTTGATGCCGTTGACAGAAAAAGCGGTTGCTTGAATTTAACCTTTATTGTTGAACCTGTTTTAAGCGATTCACACGCATGTAGCTGCGATAAGCAAAGGGCTTGTGAATACATACCATGGGCAATTGCGCGTTTAAACCCAAGCAGTTTTGCCGTCAACGAGGTTAGATGAATAGGGTTATAGTCACCTGATACCTT
Source organism: Alteromonadaceae bacterium (assembly GCA_014872785.1). Lineage (GTDB taxonomy): Bacteria > Pseudomonadota > Gammaproteobacteria > Enterobacterales > Alteromonadaceae > Planctobacterium. The sequence continues at coordinate 8,356 of WKFJ01000009.1, read as the reverse complement.
CGCGTAACGCCTCCCTATATCGCTTGGAAAAGTAAGGTTTTTGGTAATGGCATTTTCCGCTTTTTGGTATTCAGCATGGGGGGACCTTTTGGTTTTAGCTAACGTGTTATCGATACACAGCATTTTACAGTCGGCTTTATATACATTTCTCTGAAATTGCCGCACATCTATTACCACTGAGAAGCATACGCCTTTGTGATGTTGCTGAAGCGGTTGTAATTGGCAGTAAATATCGATTGGTAGATTGAGATCAACATCAGCCAACATATTTATCTCATTTTCGATATGCACAATTCCCAAAGGACGAAAAGGGAAACCAGACTGAGTCAGTATATTTTGTACGTATTTGTTCGCCAGCACTTGCAAGTACGTGGGCGGCAGTTGGTTGTGGCTAGGCCAGCCAATTGATTCGCAAAAGGCATAAAAATGTGACTTATTGATGGTGACATTCTTGGCGCCGCTATGAAATCCCGAGGTATCAATTCCATTTATGTCCTGGAACTGGTTTTTTCTTAATAAGGCACGTAATAACGACATAATTATCCGAGCTCGCTCATTTTCGGCTGTCGATTAATTCTCATAACAATACGGCGAAGATGACGAAAGTCAGCGTCGGGCATACTGTCTTGGAACAAAGTGACAACTCTCTCTTGCTCAGTAACCACATTTTTTAAGCGTAACCAAATCATAAAAAACGCGAACTTTGAACCTCGCTTAATTTGCCACTGTGATGAATCTGTTGGATATAGCCAAGTCCATCGCCCTTCTTCATCGTAAGTCACAACTTGGCTGCTCGGCACATTTTGCAGCTGCTTAACTGTCACCATTACCAATAAAAAACTCAAGGCAAGTTGCAGCAACCACTGCAATGGCAGAATATTGCGCTGCCACATCCACACCGACACTATCAATAGAGTGGCGATGCCGATAATTAGCAGTTTATGCTGAGATGATGCGCTTAATTCCAGGCGGTGAATGCGCACAACTACACTTTGACGCGATCCAAAATGATGTGCACCATTCTGTTCAATTCTTTGTCTTCACAGGCTTGATGTCCCATAAACCAAGCAAACAAATCCGGGTCATCGCACGTCAGTAATCGTTCAAAAAGTTCTTTGTCATCGAAGCTTAAGTCGTCAAATGCCTCTTCAACGAAAGGCATAAACAAGACATCTAACTCAAGCATGCCGCGTCGACACGCCCATTTAAGCCGGGCAGCGCGTTTTTTTTCAAATACAGTCAATGAAGTTTCCTTGTTGTTCGCTAGGCGAACATGATTTGTCGTGAGGACTGGCTCAAGCCCCTTGCAAGTCGCTATACTCGTCCTCATATTCTGAGCTAATTGTATTCTTCTGACCGAACAGGTCAAACTTCAAGACGCTAAAGCCATGCAAAAAATGATTCCATTAAAAGATTATTCTATTCTGAACATTTCAGGTGAAGACGCGACGAGCTATCTGCAAGGCCAGTTAACAGTGGACGTAGAAGCTATGTCACCTTTAGATTGCTTATTCGCCAGTCAATGTGATTCCAAAGGTAAAGCCTGGAGCAATTTCTATCTATTGAAAACTCATGACAATTACCAGTTAATAGGTAACTGCCAGTCATTGTCCAATACCGAGCGCGAATTAAAGAAGTATGGCGTTTTTTCCAAAGTAACCATAGATAACGTCACTGAAAGCAAATTTCTTTATGGCCAACTTAGCGATGAAAATAGTGACAATGTCGAAAAGATGCAGGCAATTGAAACAGAGCAAGGTATTGAAGTTAAACTGTTAGGCTCACCGGCACGGCAACTTATGGTCTTAGAAACCGCTCTTTCTGAAGATCAGTTAGCAGATAACCAGCAAGCATGGAACATTGCAGAAATTCGCGCAGGTGTTCCTCATCTCTCGGCAGCGGTAAGCGGTGAGTTTGTGCCACAAATGTACAACTTGCAGGCACTCGGCGGCATTAGCTTCACCAAAGGCTGTTACATGGGGCAAGAAACGATTGCTCGTACTAAATACTTGGGCAAAAACAAGCGCGCCGGATTTGTTTTACAAAGTGCTACGCCGCTTGAAATGCAATCAGGTGACATTCTCGAACAGAATTTGGGTGACAACTGGCGCCGAGCAGGTACAGTAATAGCAACAGGAGCGTCTGATGATGGGACGTGGGTGTTTGCTGTATTGCCCAATGATTTGGCAACAGAAACAGTGATAAGAGCCAAACAGACGCCTGATGCACTTTTTAGCATTCAAGCTCTACCTTATGAAATTGAAGAAAGCGCCTGATAAAGGCTTAACGAAGGACGATAAATGAATATTGAAAAAAATCATGTAGTGACTATGCATTATACAGTCAGTACGAGTGACGGCACTGAAATTGATAGTTCGCTAGATGGTGAGCCTTTGGTATTTATCCAAGGCATGGGATTTCTTATTCCGGGATTAGAAAAAGAACTCGAAGGCAAGCAAGTAGGCGATAAATTCGACGCGGAAATAGCCGCTAAAGATGCCTACGGTGAACGAATAGACGCACTTGTTCAAGAAGTACCTAAGAATATGTTTGAAGGCATGGATGTGGAAGTTGGTTTACAGTTTCGCGCAACCACTGATGATGGTGAGCAGTCAGTCATCGTTATTGATGTCACAGACGAGCACGTAGTGGTCGATGGCAATCATCCCTTAGCAGGAACTGACTTATCGTTCGCGGTAGAAGTCATTGACATTCGTCAAGCTAGCGAAGAAGAACTAGCTGAAGGCCACGCACAAGTTACAGCCGAAGTGGAGCCTGAAGACGACTGCTGTGCAAAAGGTACATGCGGTAACTAAAATATTCCAAGTGGGAAGTATTTACTTCTCACTTTTCTATTCCCCCCAAATTTACAAAGTGTAATTAATCGCATTTTCACAAACTAATGTATTGATAAATGCACTTTAATTCATTTCATTCTACACTGTGCTCGATTGCCCAAAATATAAGAGGCAAACAAATAACAAAAACGAACAGGAATTTAATATGACAAGTCCATCTCGGCTTTCATACATCAAAAAGATGTGTGCGAAATCAGCCATTTCGGCATTTGCAATATCATTGTTGTCTTTCCAAACATTAGCAAATGACAAAACAGAACAGACTAAGACAAAAGAGTCCGTTGAATCCAAAGAATGGGATGTATTAGCTCCCCCACTCGACCTCAAATCCATTGACATTAAATCTGATAGCACCACTTGGTCGAGCCTTGATGTAAGCCCTGATGGTGAGACTATTTATTTTGATGCACTTGGCGATTTATTTAAAGTTAGCATTAACGGTGGTAAAGCAGAGGCCATCACGCAAGACTTAGGTTGGAATATTCAACCAGCGGTCTCTCCAGACGGTAAAAAACTAGCTTTCATTTCAGACCGAGGCGGTATTTCCAATGTTTGGACGATGAATATCGACGGCACTGATATGAAGCAAATCAGTGATGAAACCAAAAACATTATTCACTCACCAAAGTGGAGTCCTGACGGTCAATACATTGTGGTAACCAAAGGCATCATGTCACGGCGCAGTATCCCTGCTGGTGAGATTTGGATGTATCACCATACCGGTGGCAAAGGCCTTGCTATTAAAAAGCGTGTGCACGGTAAAAAAGACCAGAAAAACATTGCCGACCCTGCATTTTCGCCAGACGGCAAATATGTCTATTTCACGCAGGATGTCTCGCCTGGCAGCGTGTTTCAGTACAACCGAGATCCACTTAAAGCGATTTTCGCAGTTACTCGCTACAACCTGGAAACGGGCGAAGAAGAGCGTTACATCTCAGGTACCGGCGGCGCCATTGTTCCTACCCCTTCGCCAGACGGCAAATACATCGCTTTTGTGAAGAGAGTGAAAGAGAAAACCGCACTATTTTTAAAAAATGTAAAAGATGGCTCTGAAAAGGCACTTTACCTAGACTTAGAGCGCGACATGCAAGAGGGTTTTGGCACCGAAGGCTATTTTGCTTATTTTGATTGGATGCCCGATTCAAAAAGTATTGTATTTTGGTCTGCAGGCAAGTTCCACAGCATTGATATTGCCTCAAAAGAAGTTAATCAAATTCCGGTAGAACTGGAAACGACTGTGCAATATGCCGAATCAATCCGCTTTGATATTGACGTTGCTCCTGACGAATTTGCGCCCAAAATGCTGCGCTGGTCAACTAAATCACCCGATGGCAGCAAAATTGTTTTTCAAACCTTAGGCAAACTCTATGTGCACGATGTTAAATCAGGCAAAAGTAAACGCCTTACTTCGCAAAGTGGCCACGACGAGTTTTATCCACGCTTTTCAAACGACGGCAAAAATATCGTCTATACCACATGGAATGACTTAGAACTTGGCAGCGTGCGTACAGTATCCGTCAACGGCGGTCGAAGTACTGTCATTACTAAAAACCCTGGACATTATGTTGAGCCAAGCTTCTCTACCGATGGCACCATGATAACCTACCGCAAGTTTACCGGTGGTTATTTGCTGTCACCACAATGGTCGGTTGAGCCCGGCATTTATGTACACAATCTAGCAACTAATGAAAGTAAACGAGTCAGTAAGTCTGGTTCTAATCCTCATTTCGCTGGAGACAACGAACGGGTTTATTTCACAACGAGTGTCAGCGGCACTTCATATCCCGAAAGACAACTTGTTAGCGTTAACCTAAACGGAGATGACAAGCGAGAGCATCTTTATGGTGCTGACAATCTACTTGAATATCGCTTGTCTCACGACAAAAAATGGGTGGCATTTACTCAACAGTACAAGGTGTATGTTGCCCCCTTTGCCGATATTGGTAAGCGTATTAACATCAATGCCTCGCAAAAAGCCTATCCGGTAGCTAAAATATCCAAACAGGCTGGCGAATATTTAAATTGGTCAGCAGACAGCATAATGGTTGGTTGGGGACATGGACCATACCATTTCGAACGTTCGCTTGACGACAGTTTCGCTTATTTGGCAGGTAAGGAAATCACAGAGGACATAGAAGCTACTCGTACCAACATTTCTTTCACCGTTGCCAGCGACAAACCCAGCGGTTTTAAAGCGCTAGTCGGCGGCAAAGTCGTCACAATGCGCAATGCTGATTACGAACAAGAAGTCATTGAAAACGGTACTATTCTGATCAAAGACAACAAGATTGTCGCTGTGGGTGATGCTGACACTATCAAAATCCCACGTGAGGCACTGTTAATTAATACCAAGGGTAAAACCATCATTCCGGGTCTTGTAGACACTCATGCTCATGGCAGCCAGGGCTCAGAAGAGATCATCCCACAGCAAAACTGGAGTATGTACTCTGCTCTCGCTTTTGGGGTGACAACTATTCACGATCCATCAAATGACACCACCGAAATTTTCTCTGCTGCTGAAATGCAAAAGGCTGGCGAGATTGTCGCGCCGCGCATTTATTCTACGGGTACCATTCTCTATGGTGCGGAATTGTTGGGCTACAAGGCCATTATCAATAACTACGAAGACGCCCTGTTTCACCTGCAACGCATGAAAGACATCGGGGCGATATCGGTGAAAAGTTATAACCAACCCGCCAGAAGTCAACGACAACAAGTACTAGCCGCCGCACACGAACTTGGCATCATGGTAGTCCCTGAAGGCGGGGGTAAATTTCAACAGAACCTGACCATGTTAATTGATGGCCACACCGGCCTTGAACACTCGCTCCCCATTGCCAAAGGGTACAATGACCTTACGCAACTTTGGGGCGCAGCTAAGTTCGGTTATACCCCAACATTCGTTGTGTCTTATGGCGGTATGATGGGTGAAGAGTATTTTTACGATAGAACCGAAGTCTGGAAAAACGAACGCCTGATGCGTTATACGCCTTATTATTTGGTAGATAGACGTTCTATTCGCCGTCCTACTGCACCTGATGAACAATACAACCATGTAGTAATTGCCGAATACGCTAAAACATTACGCGAAAATGGTGTGGGTGTGCATATTGGAGCTCATGGTCAGCGAGAAGGTCTAGCCGCCCACTGGGAACTTTGGATTATGCATCAAGGTGGCTTTACGCCTTGGGAAGCGCTTCGCGGCGGCACTATTGACGGTGCACGTCACTTGGGCATGGATAAGCAAATAGGTAGTATCGAGGAAGGCAAGTTAGCCGATTTAGTGGTTATTGACGGAGACGTGCTAAATGACATGAGCTTGAGTGAAATGGTGGAATATACCGTCATAAATGGAAGAGTGTATGAAGCGGCAACTATGAACGAATTCGGCTCCAAAGAAACACGCCCGGCGTTTTTCTTCGAAAGAGACAATCAAGCATTTATGCCTATTAACACTATGATAAAAATGGACGCGAAAGCCAAACGCCACCATTGGGTTCATTAGCCAAACACAAGAGACTTTGTGGAACAGTAAAAAGCCCCTATTGAGGGGCTTTTTTCATACACAGCTTTGCATATATTGAGCGGATGCCTTCGCTGTTTAACCAGCGCCTGTTCCCGTACTACACTGGACACTAAAATCAAAGGCATCATCGCTACCATCGGCTGTTATAGTGACAACTTGCCCTGCGACTGTTCCGTTTACATCGCTAATACGCGGGTCGATAATGACGTCATACGCCGAGCCTTGTACAAGGTCATGCAGCGTATACACACCGCTGCCTATTTCCTCGGCAGGAATCGGCGTTTTTGTAACCATGGTATTTGGGTCAACATAACCATAAGAAACAAATGCACCATCAACATTAGTAACAACATTCGGGTCATTAGAACAGGTAGCGGTAATGCTGAAATTCTCATTAATTAGCGTATTGGGTTGTGTAAGCGTGACGGGAATAGCACCACATACCGCCACCTCAGTACTTGAATCATACCAGGAGAAATCAGATACATCTCGCACCTGAACTCTTGCAGTTGCTGTACTAATGATATTATAAGTAGCAGCTCTAGCAGCGGTTAATAATGTTGCAGAAGTAGTTCCGCCCGGGATGTATACGTCTAATGATGCATCAGTAGAAAATGCTTTAAAAAATAATCCCGTAGTGGGTACTGCACTGCCTGAAAAATTCGCGACTATGTCATTTGCACAAGCCGTTGCAGGTGTGGTTACCGCAAAAAAAGTAAGGTGATCAATCTCAAATGACGCGGGAAATCTGTTGCTTTGTACGTCCAACGCACCCACAATGACATCCGATTCTTCATCGGTCCAAACACCGGTATCTTCATCGTAAGACTGCAGATTATATACGTTACCGGCTTGTACCGTTCCATCATTTGGCAAACTAATGGTAATACTTATAGGGTTTGAAAAGCGCTCAATCTCGTTACCTTGGTCATCTACCATCTCGACATTCGCAACACCCACAGGTATTTCTATGGTATCAGTAATACCAGTATTTAAACCAGCGGGTAACACATCTGCGGCTGAAGCTTGGTCGGTATCACCAGAGGTATCTTCTGTGGTATCTACAACCGTTACCTCAATTGCAACGGATGTACCTGAGACTGGATTGCCATCTGAGTCTTGTAATTGTGTACCTGCCGGAACAACCACTTCGGCACTGGTTTCTTCGGTACCAGCAGTGGCAACCACCTCTTCGGCCACTTGTGAATCAGAAATGGCTTCTTCAACAGTTTCAACAGATACACCATTAGCATCGTTGGCGATCATCGCAATAGAAATAGCGATATCAGAGGACGTATCTGACAAATCGAAGCTTACGCTTTTATCAATAAAATTATTCGCCTCAGCGGTAATAATTAAATCATCAACAGTGACATCTTCAGATAAGGTAAACGCGAAAGTACCGTCCTGCGTCACAATAGTATCAATGCTTTGCCCGTTGATATCTCTGATGTTGGCTGATACTTGCCCATTTTCTCGAAAAATCAAATTGACACCGTTGACAATCTCTCCAGAGAAACTGTCTACCACCGAGCCGGTCACCACAAAACTCAATGAGTCACTCGTTTCTGGCGCCACGACAGGGTCTGGCGTAGGTGTAGGCGGCGGTACTGGTGGTGTGGGTATTGGCTCATTGGTATCAGAACCACCACAAGCAGCTAGGCTAAGTGATATAGCCATAGCCAAAATCGCTTTATTAAAATTCGAAGACTTTACTGACATGCAATTTCCCTGGATACAGATCCATTGATAAATCAAAACTGTGAATAACAAAGATACTAGATCTAGTCAAAAGTAGATTCAATGACAAAAGTGCACTATTAGAAATAGTATTGTATGTTTTTTCCAAATGGACATAAAAAAACCGGCCAACGGCCGGTTCTTAAAAAGCTTATTTGAGTACTAGCTATTAACCAGCACCAGTACCACCTGCACAAGCAATTGGAATGTTAAAGGTTTCAGCAGTACCATC
>WKFJ01000010.1 GCA_014872785.1 Alteromonadaceae bacterium | reverse complement strand
CCACGCACGATGTAGATTAGTCATAAACACGTCCATGATGATCGTCACCTCGACAACTGCTCCTGCGTTGTTCTAATGACCTACATCCATGTAGGCCTCGTTGGCCTGCCGTTCGGGTGGGCGGCGCAGTGCGCCTACAGAATCCACCCTCACCCCCATGTGACAAAAATGTCAGGAACATTTTTGGACAGCTTTAGCTGGTCGCGAAGTGACGAGGGCAGGGAAAGCCCGAGCAATGTAGCACACCTCAGCCTCGAAGAAGCTGTTTCATTTAGGAATGTGTTTATAAGGGCATATCCCTAGCTCCGTGGCCTTTTTCATTTTCAGAACAGGCATCTTACGATGCTGCTCTGAGATGGGGAACCAAACCCATTAAACAACATGTTTGGTTTTGTTCTCTGATTGGTTGCCGAGTAACAATCATCCATGAAGTGGCTTCCAGTCTTGCCATCCATGGCAAGGCGTTCATCACTTTTTGAGTTTTATTCTTAAACCTCTTCAAGATCGCTTGTCACTTCACGTCATGTCATCATATTTGGAACTACGTAAACTAACGAAGGCACAAGTTTCCGCTATAATTAATTAGTGGCTAGAAATAAATTTAAATTTTCGTGATAAAAGCTTTGTGTAAATGGCTATTAAATTGGTTGCTATTACTAACCTTGGTAACAAGTGACTTTGTCGCTGCTGATGACACTGTCACTATTAAGATGGCGTTGTTGGCAACATCAGGAGAGCAGAGGCAAGCATGGCTAAAAGTCACTTCAGAGTTCTCTGAGTTGTTTCCCAACGTAAAGTTTAAAACGTTACTTCTTGAAAATGAGCCATATCATAATTACATGCAAGATTGGCATAACCAAGAGGTGGATATCCTTTATGGTTTTGCAGGACAACGTTTACGAGACGCTATTGATACTGGCAATGTAGCCAATTTAACTGATATTTGGCAGGACTCTTGGTCTAGTCAGTTTGCCAAATTAAAACAGGTGGTAAGTCAAAATGCTCAAGTCTATGCCTTGCCAATCAGTTATTACCATTGGGGATTTTTCTACAACCGTTTGTTGTTTGAAGAACTAAATATTGCCGCCCCAAGAACATTTTCCCAATTAAATAAAATATCTAAACGCTTAAAAGCAAATGGAGTCTATCCCTTTATCTTTCCAGGTAGTGATGGTTGGATGGCGTCAAGTTGGTTTTCATATTTAAATATCAGAGTAAACGGAAAAGAATTCCACTTAAGAGTATTACGAGGGGAAGTCTCGTTTGGCGATGAAAAAATTAGAAGGATATTGAGCGAGTGGCAAACACTCATAGATGCAGATTGGTTTCATCCACAGGCTTATCAGTTTGATATACGTCAATCACTACCCTTATTGTTTCGCAAAGATGCTGCAATGATTTTGGGCGGAAATTTTATCTCGAAACACGCTCGAAAAGAATTTAGAAGTAAAATAGGTTTTTTCACCTTTCCAGAAATTAAAAAAGAGTTTAAGCACATTGAAGAAGCTCCTACAGATGTTTTGTTTATTCATAAAAATTCGTCTGTCGTTTCTGAATCGAAAGCTTTCTTAAAATTTTTGTCGCAGCCAGAAATAATCTTTGCATTCAATGAAACAGTTGGGTACATCAGTCCGAATAAAAACTCACCACAAAGTGAAGACTATTTTGTAAAGCAAGGGGTTAGCCTGCTACAAGGTGCCACTGGCACCACGCAGTTTTTAGACAGGGATAGCAACAAATCGTTTAGTGAGCCCCTCATGCGCAAATTATCTGAATTTATGACGACAGGCGATGTTGATAAGACAATTGAAGGGTTAGAGAGAGTAAGAACTGACTATATCAGAAATAGAGGCTCAAGAGATTGAGTGTCCGTTTAAAACCAATGTAACAAGCAATCCTATAAAATTAATATTATAAAGTTTTCCGATAGACTTCTGTTTAATGAAATTGTTTAAATTCACTTAGATTACAAATTGATACGTGGTTTGTTCCCGTATTTATAGTAGGATTCGAGTCAACAAAAACTACAAACAAATCAAAGAAGTAGCTATTCGATGTTCAGAAAATTATTAATCTCTTTAGCGCTAGCTTTACCTTGTGTTTCTCAAGCCACAGTTGTGGAATTTAGAACGGTAATGGGCGATGTTCAAGTCAACCTATTCGATGAGACCACCCCGGAAACGGTTCAAAACTTTTTGGATTACGTAAATTCGGGTGCCTATGCAAATAATATCATCCATCGGTCTGAACCTGGCTTTGTTATTCAAGGTGGTGGGTTCCAGTACAATGATGTTTTGCCATTGGATGCAGTGCCAACAGGGACTCCGGTTGTGAATGAGCCTGCTTTATCTAATGTCGCCGGTACAATTGCAATGGCTAAACTTAGCGGCGATCCAAATAGTGCAACGTCCCAGTGGTTTTTTAATATGGCCAACAACAGTGCTAATCTAGATGTTCAAAACAGTGGCTTTACTGTGTTCGGCCAGGTCCTTGGTGACGGCTTCGAGGTTTTACAGGCGATAGAGGCGTTACCGCGTTTCAACTTGGGGGGAGCAGCTGGTTCAGCACCACTTCGTGATTACACAGCGACTGACGCGAGTAATTCCGTTGAGCCAAACGGAGATAACTTTGTAATTATCAATGATATTGTGGTGATAGACGATGCAACTGTGACTAACCCAGATTTAGTACCTGTGCCAAATACGTTGTTAAACAACAACGATAGTGGTGGCTCGAGTGGCGATAGCGATTCTTCTGGTTCAGGTGGTTCTTCAGGCGGTGGTTCAACAAGTCATTGGCTATTGGCGATGTTGGTACTCCCCGTTTTGCTGAGAAGACGGAAACAGTAATAAACTCAGCGTAAAGTTATTAACAAATTAAGCGACCAATACAACATGTTGGTCGCTTTTTTGGTTATTGGTGACGATAAAATAATTCTTTGTAATTGAGTAGCTTGACCTCATTGATTTTATCAGTCAGTTTTATTCTTAATAAGAAAAAAACAAACTACGTTTTATCTATCGACCCAATAGGATGACCCCATGAAATGTACGCAAGAAATGATTCAGGAAATTAATCTATTATCTCTTTTTAAACTCAATACCTTACAGGAAGGGATAAAGGTGCATCATGACGCTGAGCCAGAGGCAATCGCTGCCGCACAAAGACTTTTTGATAAAGGTTTAACAACTCAGGTAGATGGTGGCTACTTAACGGATTTGGGGCGCACTGCAAATGAACATGCGCAAGTGTTATTGGGTATATTGAAGTAATCAGACATTAAATGATGGCTTGGGATCTCATAATCTAATCTTATTGGATCCCCCAATTGCTCAATATTTCGTTAAAACGCCCATTTGCTTTCATCTTAGTAATTGCATTCTGAAGTTGCATAAGCGTTGTTTCTGAGGTTTTCAGGCTGGCGGCAATGTGAAGTTCTAATGCTAGCTCAGTAAGCGGTAGAACTTCGTCTAACTCGTCGAAGCTAAATCCGATACTCTCCATTTCATATCGATCAGTGGTCATATTAGCTAGCACCATATCGACTCGATTATTGAATAATAATGTCCACTGTTGTGTGGTACTGGGTACTAACACTAAGTTTCGATGTTCAGTAAATCCCTTCTCCAATAAATAATTTGCCGAGCCATAACCACGCACCGTTGCTACTCTGTATTTTTTAGCTAGTTCCAAATTATTAAGTGCTTCGGGGAATCTTCCTTTTAACCCAACTAGTGACGCTCTAACTCTATGGAGCAAGCCTAACCACTGGAGCTGCGTTTCTCGTTTTTCGGTTCTAAGTGTGGATACGAGGATGACGTTTGGCTGATTCAGCGCAGCATCAATTGCTCTTGCCCACGGCCTGTGTTCGATAACACCATTTTGATTGAGCTTCTCTAGAAGAGCTTTTGCGATGTCGACATTTAGACCACTCGCATTACCTGCGTCATCGAGTATGTAATAAGGCGCGGTAACTTCACTGTAGAAATACAACTTATCGTCGGCATTGGCCAGATGAGTTAACAATACGCAGAACGCAGCAAATATGCGCGTTGTTCCTGATATAAATCTGACTCTGTACTTATAACTTGGTGTCATTTGATCATTGTAGGTATTACGTCACCACAGAATGTATTGCTTTATGCCATTGATTACAATTAAACATACGAAATTTGGGGATTTATCCTGAATATTATTAACTTCAGCGGGTAGTACCATTTACTTATGCAATGCTGTGTTATTTTAATGAAAACTTTAAGAGTTGTGATTATGAAAAAGTTAGTTTTATTGTTGACGCTGGTAATGGCAGGGAACTGCGTTGCAGCAGAATCTGTGCATTCAGATAAGTGTTTCGACAACGGTTGGAACAAGAAAAAATATACTCAACTTAAAAATAATCAATTTGACGCAAAACAAGAAACCATTGTGCAACTAACAAAGCAGTTGCGTTATTGCTTGGCCGTGACTGACCCTACAGTGAGAGATGGTATTGCTTACGAGGCCTATTTCAGTTGGTTGCGAGATGGCAAAATAACGGGGGTTTCACTTAAAAGTTTGTTTGAGCAATTAAGCACAGAATTAGAAGTTGCTAACCCTGATAGTGATGGTGTTTATCTGCCATTTGTTGCTTTGGTTTATGCTGAAATAGTTAGAGTCGATAGGGTCGAGCCTTATTTGACGGATGAGGAACGTCAGCGAGCGGTAAATACCGTAGCTCAATATATAGATGGAATTTCTGATTATCGCGGGTTTGATAAAGAGGTCGGTTATCGCCACGCGATTGCGCATAGCGCTGATATTGTACTGCAGTTAGCGCTGAACAAAAGTATCGATAAATCTCATATCATTGTTTTGGTAGAGGCTGTCGCTGGTCAAATAAACCCCAACTCTGGACACTTTTATCGCTACGCAGAGCCAGAGCGTATTGCCCGTGCAATAGCTTATAGTATGTTGCGCGATGACGTCGAGCTGGAGTTTTGGCAAACTTGGTTGGAAGAAGTAGCAGATCCTAAGCCTTTTGAAACTTGGCGAGAAGTGTTTAAGAGCGATAAAGGATTAGCAAAGCGCAATAACACGCGTCAATTCCTGACAAACTTGTATGCGATGATTTCACCAAGTGAGCACCCTCGCTTGGTGGAATTGACGCCTATCGTGCGTGAATTGATCACCACAACCGGATAACTCAAATACTTTTCACTTTACTAGGCCGAATTATTTTTTCTTGTTGTTCTTCTTCGAGAAACCTTGGTCTGAGCTAAATCGTGTTAGCGCTTTCTGCGGTCTATTCTTACCTTTCGCATGGGCTTTGTTGATTGAGCTTCGCGCATAGTCCTTTTGTGCTCTCCCCTTGAGCTCTCCTTTTCTCTCAGGTGGCACTAGGTGTTTCGAACCTGTACCTATGAGGTGAGCTTTACCCATATTTTTCAGCGCTTCTCTGAGCATTGGCCAGTTTGCCGGGTCGTGATAACGCAAAAAAGCCCTGTGTAATCTTCGATGCCGTTCGCCTTTGGCGATACTCACACCTTCGCTCTTTTTAGTCACTTTGTGTATAGGGTTCTTCTCCGTGTGATACATGGTTGTCGCATTGGCCATGGGGGACGGATAAAAGTTTTGAACCTGGTCGAGCTTAAAGTTATTTTCCTTCAGCCAAAGCGCAAGATTGAGCATATCGATGTCACGCGTGCCTGGATGTGCTGAGATGAAGTAGGGGATCAAGTACTGTTCCTTACCGGCTTCTTTAGAGTACTTGTCGAACAATTCTTTGAAGCGGTAATAAGTACTCATACCAGGCTTCATCATTTTGCTAAGCGGACTTTCTTCCGTGTGCTCAGGCGCTATCTTTAAGTAACCACCAACGTGATGAGTCACTAGCTCTTTCACGTAATTTGGATCTTCGATAGCCAAGTCATAGCGCACTCCGGAGGCAATCAATACTTTTTTAATGCCTTTGACGTTTCTGACTTTTCGGTACAGTTCAACGGTAGGGGACTGATCGGTGTCCATATGGCCACAAATATCAGGCCAAACACATGATAAACGACGGCAGGTTTGTTCCGCTCTAGCACTTTTACATCTGAGTTTGTACATATTGGCGGTAGGACCGCCTAAATCGGATATGACACCCGTGAAGCCTGGTACTTTATCGCGAATTTGCTCAACTTCTCTTACTATGGATTCTTCGGAGCGGCTTTGAATAATACGACCTTCGTGCTCGGTAATTGAACAGAAGGTACAGCCACCGAAGCAACCTCGCATGATGTTGACCGAAGTTTTAATCATGTCATAGGCGGGGATTTTTTCTTTGCCGTAGCTCGGATGGGGTACTCGGGCATAAGGTAGGTCGAAAACTGCATCCATCTCTTCTGTTTCTAGCGGGAAGGCTGGCGGGTTTATCCAGATAATCCTGTCACCATGACGTTGTGCTAACGCTCTTGCACAGCCAGGGTTGGTCTCTTGATGTAGAATCCTAGAGGCATGGGCGTAGTGAGTTTTCTCATCTCTTACGACCTCAAAAGCGGGTAGTTTAACGTAGGTTTTATCCCAAGGTTTGCGCCTTTCTGCTTTAGGGTTAAAAGGCATAACGGTTATTGGCTTTGCCTCGTCTTGCTCACTGGCTTGTCCATTCTGTGTACTGCAGGTTTCTTCCCACTCTTGATAAGGACTAGGAATGGGGTCAATTTTGCCAATTTTATCGACGCTGGTTGAGTCTACGCCCAACCAACCCGGCAATGGCTGTTTTCGAATAACTGCCGTACCACGCACATCTTGCATGTCTGCAATGTCCTCACCATTGGCTAGGCGATGGGCAATTTCTAACAGAGGCCTTTCGGCATTACCAAACATGAGCATGTCTGCTTTGGCATCAAATAAAACCGAGCGGCGTACTTTGTCAGACCAATAATCGTAGTGGGCAATGCGGCGTAAACTCGCTTCAATGCCGCCAATTATGACAGGTTTTTTGTATGCTTCTTTACAGCGCTGCGTGTACACAGTGACAGCTCTATCTGGACGCTTGCCGTGCACATTACCCGGCGTGTATGCGTCGTCGTGGCGAAGCTTCCTGTCTGCTGTATAGTGGTTGATCATGGAATCCATGTTACCGGCGGTCACACCGAAGAATAGCGTTGGCTCTCCAAGTGCTTGAAAGGCTTCTTTAGAGCGCCAGTCTGGTTGTGAAATAATACCAACTCTAAATCCTTGGGCTTCCAATGTACGCCCAATCACCGCCATACCGAAGCTTGGATGGTCTACATAAGCATCTCCTGTTACCAGAATGATGTCGCAAACGTCCCATCCAAGTTGATCCATCTCTTTTCTGGACATTGGAAGAAACGGCGCAGGGTCAAAACAGGATGCCCAATATTTAGGGAATGAAAAAAGGCCACGCTCCGCCTTCATTCTGCTGACCTGTTTCTTTTCTCTGATCATGTAGTATTGCTTCTTTGTTCGTTGATGCCGCGCATTCTAGCAAAAGTTAGTAGTTCAGGCATGTATTACTGGATTACAAATTATGGTTGGCGTGACCCTTAATAAAGGAAAACTAGCACAGGAATATTAATCTGCTTTTTTTCCGATACCTTTGATGAAGTAAAGCGGCTGCTGGTCGATTGCCTCCTGAGAGGCCTCGGGATTGTCCAAATATAAATAGCGACGCTTGGTGAGGTTAAGATTTATAATGCGGTTTTGATAAAACTGTAGAAATAAACGTTCATATTCCCCATTTTTTAACAGTTTTTCAAAACCAGTCAGTAAGGTTTCTAGCACTTCGCTCTTTTTATTGCTCAAGAAAAACATCGTGTAAATAGGGTATTTCAATACTAAATTTTGTTCGATCTCAAAAGACAAGTTAGGGTAAGCGGCAATATCGCCTTGAATGGTTAGTGCGGAGCGGGGAAAGTAATCTCCCAATCCATCCGATACCGCTTTTAAGCTGGCTGGATAATTGAGGTCGCCATGAATAACCAGGCCATTCTTAGTGAGAATGTCATAATCTGACCAAGGCTTAGGTGTGATGCCTATTAATTTAGTCAAGTGATTCGTTGTACTTACATGGTTAAACTTGTCTTGTGTTCCCTTCGCGATCAACAGTAATCGGTTACCGTGCAAGCCCTGATATAAGGGGACGGGAACATAGCGCAATGATTTCAGGCGTTGTGTAGTCGCAGGCATCCAAGCAACATCCACCATTTTACCGTCCAATAATAACTGTTCTGCTTTGATTTGGTTAAACGGAAAATCAGCATAATTAATGACCAGTTGCAATCCTTCCTCAGCGACTGCGGCTGTTAATAAAGTTTCAATAAAAACATTGGGACGTGATGGATCTCGAGGTCGGGCAATCGTTATTGCAACTTGTTCAGACTTAGTTAACAGGTTTTCGGTAAATGCAGAAACGCTTGTGAACACGACAAGATTCAAGACCAATATTGAAGTAACAATAAAAAGCTTCACGTTTGCTAATCGACCCTAATCAGAACTGTTAATACTGTTAATCGTTAATCATTATGGGTAATGTTTTGTAAAACAGACAGTAAAAAGTTTTAAATTTTATAAATTCACAACAGAGAATATATAGAGTGTGCTATGACAGAAATTCTTAACCCTTTTGTAGATGTTGCTGCAGCAAGAAGGGACTACCGTGATTTTGGCTGGGCAAGAATTACCGACATTTTAAGTAACCCCTTTGCTGAAAAAGTCATACAAAATATTGTGAAAAATGTCGAATTTAAGAACACCTTTATGCTTGGTGAAGAGCGCCTTGGCTTTAGCGATAATGAATTAGCCAATTTGACAGGAGAAAAGAGGCAGGCGCTTTTTTCGCAAATTAACAAGCAAGCTTCCGAAGGTAAGGGGTTTGTATATGGACAGGTACCGCTAGCGGCTGACACCTTGTCAGATACTCATCAGGCACTGAAAACACTGCTTCAGTGGATAAATGAAGAAGACACCGTGGATATGTTTAAGGACATTACGGGGCTGTCCCAAATGGCATTTGCCAAATGTCAGGTAGCACGTTTTTCCCAAGGTCAATTTTTGCTAAAAAATACCTTAAAAGCCGAAAATAAGAATAGTCAATTAGGTTTTATATTGGATTTAACGCCAGATTGGGATACTGATTGGGGAGGCTTGTTGCAGTTGCATTCTACAAACGATATGCCGGCTTCCGCGTTTACTCCTCAGTTCAATAGCATGATTATCTTTAACGCTTCAAGTGCTTACTCAGTAACCTATTTGGCTCCTTTCATTAAATACTATAAGTATTGTGTTATGGGGGAATTTGTTTCTGTCGATTGAAATTAAGACTTAATTCAGTATGTAAAGTGCAAGTTTTGTTAACTTTTTGTGAAATCCATTTGAGTTTCATTAAATTCATAATTATGCGATTTATGAATTAGAAAAACTAATTCATAATGTTAGAAAAACTCGTTTGTCGGCTTAAATGTTAATGCGTACCATGCGCATCAAGTTTTTAAGGGACTAAATTTAATTAATGATAATAAAGTGAAGTATTTATGTAATAAATGGTTCATTTTAGGTTTTAAATTTTACACATTGAATTTTTGCGAGTTTTGAAATGAAAAAGATAATTGCTGCTCTATCTCTATTGGCTGTTGGTCAGGTAAACGCTCTACAACTAGTTAACGGTGACGGAAGTCAATACGCTGATGTATGTATTGCTGCCGCACAATCTAAAAGTGCACTTAATGCAAAAGCTGAAGAGTTTGGTTTTTCTAAGTTCGACCTAGAGCAATTCACTTGTAACGGTTACAGCGTAAAAGAGTTTGCTAAAAAGTTCGCTGCAAAGCCTGCTTCTAAAGTAGAAATCTTCTCTTTTACTTCTGACGACAATGTTCCAGAAACTAAGCTTTGCGTAGCGGCTGTGACTTCTAAAGAAGCATTCGCTGAAGTAAAAGCAAAACACTTTGCGAACAAATCTGTAAATAGTATCGCTTGTAACGGTATGCCTCTTAAAGCATTCGCTAAAAAATACGGCTCAAAAATCTAATTGACCGATTTATCAAAAAAGGGACTCGTCGTTGGGCGAGTCCCTTTTTTAATGCCTGAAATTAACTTCGACGGAGCTTAGTGTTACTCATTCGCACCGTGATTGCGTTTGTCGCGTTTATTCGCAAACTTATTCAAGTCGCGTTTTGCGGCGCCCCTTATATCTTTGTTTCTCAGTTGTGTTGTTTCCCCGGTGGTAAAGCTTTTGTGAAAAGCCTCTCGCACGCTTGAGCTATTGGCATCCATGTGCAGTTCCGTCACGCTACCGCTTCTGTGTCTTACCGTTAAAGATTCCGCGTGGCGCTCTTTGGTTTTGGTACGCAAGTTCTCATTGCGAGCTTTACCTTGCATCAAGTTGCGTTCACCACCTGCTGTTACAGCATTCATAAAACTCTTTGCGTCCATCCTTTCAGCTTGGCGATGATTTAACTGGCTGCGTTTAAGTGCTGGCGTATTTGTATTGGCGGCACTTGCAGCGTGATTCGCGCGCATTGCCGGGGCTGGGTTATTTGCCGGGGACGACATCGCGTTTTGCGTCGCTGTTCTAGTGGCGACAGGGTCGACATTTTTTCTGGTTGTTGCCAGGGCGGGTTTGTTCGCATTAGGATCTTTGCGCTCCCAAGCGACTGTTGCCGTAGGCTGTTTCCTGCTGAAGAAACGTTTTACCTTGTCAAACATTCTATTATCCGACGGTTACTTAAGCTTTAACATAGCAACCAGGATGTTTAAACACAAATGAATCAATAACTGCTAGATTAATCTCTCTAGACTTCAAGCGTGGGAAAGTGCTTGTTAGTAATTCGATGACAATATTCCTTGGCAATGTGAACCGGCCCAGCCTTAGGATGGTGTTTCAAGTGATGGGCGAAACGTCCCATGCCTGAAAGAATGCAATACCAAGATGGGCGCAGATACACTAATTCGGAATGGTGTTTGGTTAACTCGGCTTCAAAATCTTCGCCGCGATCCCAGCTTTTGATTAGGTCTTTTACTGTAGCTGTGAGCTTAATTTTTTCCCTGCAATCAGCCCAATACTCTGAATCGTGGCGGGTATTTAACGCATAATGCACAGATATATAATCTTTTACCCCATCAAAAAGGCGGTTCATTTCGTTGTTGTAATCTACAACTTGCTTTACCTCAACCTTCTCGCAGTTTAATACTTTGGTTAAGTTTTGAATGCCAAATTGCACCAACATCAACGCGGTGGCTTCTAGCGGTTCAATGAAGCCTTGAGATAATCCAATGCCAACGCAGTTCTTATACCAATGTTCTGAGACGCGTCCAACCCGCATTTTTAGGTGCTTCACTTTAATGTCGCTATCATCAGGGATATCGAGCTCGCGTTTTAGCTCTTTTTCAGCTGCGTCTGCATCTAAGTATTTTGAGCTATAGACATAGCCATTGCCCCAGCGTGTTGTCAGTGGGATATTCCACATCCAACCCGCACTTAACGCTTTTGAAACGGTTTGTGGAGCGGCTGATTGTTGCGCTTCATGTGGTGTCTGAATAGCAACTGCTGCGTCATTAAACAGGGTTTGAGAATAACTGTCGAAAGGGCGCTTTAACGTTTGTTGTAAAAGTAAACTCGCAAAACCTGTGCAGTCCACAAAGAAATCGGCTGTAAGCACATCACCTTGGTCACATTGCACACTCATTATACTGGAATCTGAAGCTACTTTGGCGCTGACAATATTGGCTATCAGGTGTTCTACCCCTTGTGCTTTTGCCTTTTCACGCATGAATTGACCCAATTTAACTGAGTCGAAGTGATAGGCATAATCAATGTCAAATTCTAGTTTTGAAGGGGTAACAGGCGAACGTTTTTCTTTTGCCATATAAGCTGCAGTAAAATAATGCTCTGGATGGGCATCGGCTTCAAACCCGCGGCGACGTAGCCCACTGTTGTAGAAAAACATGTCTGCGGGTTTTTTATCAAATGCATTAAAAAAGGGGTGAAAGTAAGATTCAAAAGCCGGCTCGGTACTCCAGTTATCAAATTGTATGCCCGTTTTATAAGTGGCATCGCATGCTGCCATCCATTCCTTTTCGGGTATATCTAATTCTTGGAAAAAGTGTTTTAAGTAAGGTGTAGAGCCTTCTCCAACACCGATAATGCCAATATCTTCTGACTCAACAAGTGAAATTTTGGTTTTCTTGTTAAGCTTTTTTGATAGGTAGAGTGCGGTCATCCAACCGGCTGTACCGCCACCTACAACCAGAATAGAATTAAGCATTGTTTTCACTTTCCTTAGTTGATTCTCGCACAACTAATTCAGGTTCAAAGTATTGATGAGGGACTTTTTCGTTATCACCTTTGCGCACACTTTTTATCGCTTTAATAAGTGTTGAAGCAGCTTTTTTTGCAATTAAACTTGTTGGCTGTGCGGCTGTCGTTAGCTTTGGCCAAGTTTGACGGGAGAAGGGGTTATCCTCAAAGCCGGCAATAGCGAGTTGCCCCGGTACCTCAACATTCATTAATCTAGCGGCGAATAGCGCGCCAGCGGCAATTTCATCGTTACAGGCGAAAATTGCTGAGGGCGGCTTTTTCATACTCAACAGTGTTTTTGCTCCCTCAACTCCGGCTTCGAAAGAATACTTACCATCTATGACGAGCTTAGGATCGAGTTTAATACCAGAGTCTTTCAGTGCACTCTTGAATCCTTGAAGTCGCTCACCTGTTGATTGGTGGTCTTTGTCACCTGTGATAAATGCTATTCTCTTATGCTCAAGTTCAGTGAGATGATGGGTAATTTTATATGACGCTTCGCGGTCATTTATGAAGACACAGGGTTTGCCTTCTTTTTGTTTCTTAGACCCTGAAACAATTCGTACGTAGTTAACGCCAATCTCATCTAACTCTTCAAGAACATGCGGCATTTCAGAAAGGGGAGGAGAGAGCACCAATCCCGCTAACTGCGAGCGCCTGATCATCATTTTTATCTCGTCGATAATATCTTCTTTTGACGCATCACAAGGGTGAATGATAAGTTCAAAACCATTGGCCTGGCACTCTTTTAAAATACCGTTTTGCATATCAATGACATAATAGGCGTTGGGGTTGTCGTATACGTAGCCAATTGCAAATGACTGCGATGCGGCCAGATTTCTTGCTGAGCTATTGGGTTGGTAATTGAGTTCGTCGATCGCTGCTTGTACTTTTTTCTCGGTATCAGGTTTTACAGAGTCTTCACGATTAATCACTCTCGAGACAGTTTTTATTGATACGCCAGCTAGTCTTGCGACATCTTTAATGGTTGCTTTCAAAAATATTCGCCTAAAAAGTCTTTATAATTCTTACACTTGCAAAAATTTTGTACAGGTATTTTAACTACTTTCATTAAAAAATTGCAATTTACTTGTTGCAATAATGTAAATGTTGAATTAATGTTACGACAAATTGACAACGTTGTCATTTCCAAATTCAAGTTTTTACTGGAAAGAAAATAACAATGGCGTCAAAAATTTTTTCAACTAAAATGACAACGTTGTCAAAAGAGACACATCGAGGAACTGGGAAAATGAAACTAAACAAAATGACCAAGCTGTCTTATGGCGTGAAAGTCGCTTTTGCCTGTGGTGCTTTAAGTCTTACCGCGCAAAATGTACTGGCTCAAGAAGAGTCTGCCGAAGACGTAGAAACGATTCAAATCACGGGTATTCGTGGTAGCCAGAAGGCGAATATCAACGCTAAGCGTTTTGCAAACGCAATTGTCGATGCTATTAACGCAGAAGACATTGGTAAGTTCCCAGATAAAAACGTTGCAGAATCTTTGTCACGTATTCCTGGTATCACTATCGATAGAGACTTTGGTGAAGGCCAAGGTGTAACGATTCGTGGTATTCAACCTGACCGTAACCTTACGCTACTAAACGGCCAAGCCGTTGGTACTGCACAATGGTTTGTACTAGATAATGCGGGTCGAAACTTTAACTTCGAAATGCTAGCGTCAGAAATGGTGGGTGGTCTAGAAGTATATAAATCAGCGCAAGCAGATATCGACGAAGGTGCCAACGGTGGTACCGTTATTTTACGTACTCGCAAACCTTTAGACCTAGATGCCAATACGCTGCAAGGTTCAATTGAAACTCAGTACAATGATTTGTCAGAAGAGAATGACCCTGGTCTATCAGGTCTTTATAGCTGGAAAAATGATGACGAAACCTTTGGTCTGTTAATATCAGCGTCTTTGCAAGAGCGTACTGTTCGCCGTGAAACGAATGAAGATTTTGGTTGGTTTGGTCCATCAATTGACCGTATTGACCCATTAATTGAAGCGCCACAAGGCGCGAGCCAAAAGGGCGCAGTACCATGGGGTATGGGGTCTGCACTTTTCCAACAAGACCGTGAGCGTGTTGGTTTTGATGTAACTGCGCAGTGGGCGCCAAACGACAACCTAGATGTAACGCTACATTACTTGAGCTCAACGCTTAAAGCGGACAACGTAAATAGTAACCTTATTGGGATTCCTTTCCGTGGTATCGCATACATGGGTACCGACACTAACCCAGGTACGGTAACTAATAATATTGTAGACAGCTTACAAGTTTCAGGTGTACCAGCTCGCCCAGGTTGGTCTCGTTTCTTAGCGTATGACAACATCTACCGTGAAGGTTCTGAAATGTCGACTGAAGTGCTGGATCTTGACGTTAACTATGAATTGGAAAATGGTTTACTACATTTCCAATTGGGTACTACCACTGGTGAAGGCACCAACAATGACTTCTTCACTGAATTCTGGGCAGATCCAAATGATGCACGCGTAGCATTCGACTTTACTAATCCAGGCGGCACCGCTCCTGCAATTGATTTTGTTGGTCCTAGCCCATGGTTGCAAAATCCGACTGACGAACTTTGGTTGGGTGGTATCTTTGATCAGCGTAACTTAAGTGAAGACGAAGAGAATTATGTACAAGTTGATTACACTCGTGAAGTTGATTTAGGTGTTGTTACAAGTATTAAGTCTGGTCTTAAAATTCGCGACCGTTCATTTAAGCAAGACCGTTACAGAACCGACCTTGCTAACTTGGCTCCAGTGGGTGAGGGCAGTTTAGGGCCGGCTAGCCAATTCTGGTCTGGTGATCTGTTCAATGTATCTCATGCCAATACTTCAGGTATTGCAGGTAGCTACTTTGCACCAGATAGAGACGCCATGTATAACGCATTATACGCTGTGTCTGAATGTTCAGCGTCATCTGCAGAGGGTGCACTTTGCCGTCGTACTGATGTTTTCCAAACGGCATCTTCTTATGAAGTATCTGAAGATATTGTTGCACTATACAGCATGGCAAATTTTGAAGGTGAAGGTTTCCGCGGTAACTTTGGTCTTCGTTATGTTAGTACTGACCAAGATTCTGGCGGCTATGATTTAGTAACGGGCGCACCAGTTAGTTTCTCGGGCGATTATTCTGCTTGGTTACCAAGTGTTAACCTTTCTTATGATTTAGCCGACGACTTGGTATTCCGTGCTGCAGCGGGTAAAACGCTTGCACGTCCTTCACCATTCCAGATGTCAGCTTCTTTCAACATCACGCCTGAAACAAGCTCTGGTAATGCGGGTAACCCTGAACTTAAACCTGAGCGTTCTGCAAACTATGAAATGGGTCTAGAGTGGTACTACAACGACTCTTCACTTGCAGCAGTAACAGCCTTTACCAAAGACTTAACTGACGTCATCGTGACGCAAACCGTTTCTGCAACTGTTGATGGCAATGTAATTAACTTCCTAAGCCAACCAGTTAACGCAGGTTCTGGTAGCATCGACGGAATCGAATTCCAGATTCAGCACGCATTTGATAATGGTTTTGGTGGTTACTTCAACTACACCTACTCTGATGCGAGTGAAATCGTGGCGGGCGCGACGACTTTCCGTGTACCGTTTGTATCGAAAAACTCATACAACTTCGGCGCATACTACGAAAACGATGTGTACAGCGCACGTGTTAACTACACATACCGCTCTGAGTACTACCGTTCAAGCGCTGAGATTGGTGATCAATACCGTGACGAACAAACACAGGTTGATGCGCAGTTTACTTACAACGTGACTGACATGATTACCTTGAAGCTTGAAGGTCTTAACCTAACTGACGAAATCTGGGAGAACTACTATGTACGCAACTCCGATGGCGCTCGTTTAGGCGGTACGCAAAGTGCTAACGGACGTCGTTACTACGTAGGTGCTAGCTTCAAGTTCTAAGTAATACAACACTGTTGGCTGGTATCACTCTTATCGGATACCAGCCGTTCCAAACCATATTGATGAGAACAACCATGAACAAACTCAATCACATATTAATAGTTGGCGGCGGCACTGCCGGTTGGATGACCGCCAATTTATTAGCGAAGGAGTGGCAGGGTAAAGTCGGCAATATTACGGTATTGGAATCAAGCCAAATTGGAACGATAGGTGTGGGTGAGGGAACCACCCCCTTTATGCAAGACTTCTTCAAAAAGCTCGATATTGAAGAAAGTGAATGGATGCCAGCATGCAATGCAACATATAAAACAGGAATTCGCTTTCCTGGTTGGTCTACAAAAACTGGTTACACGAGCTACTTTCATCCATTTTACAGTGAAATTGATACAGATGCTGCTATGCGCTTTTTTTCAGACGTTAAAAACAGACATGCCGGTAGCCGTATCAATGTCAATCCACAAAATTACTTCATTACTTCTCGGCTCGCTGAAGCGGGGAAGGCGCCATTTCACGTAAAAGATAATATGCTTAACAGTGAATATGTCTACCATTTCGACGCCGCGCTTATGGGACAGTTTTTGCGAAAGAAAGCTATACAGCGCGGGGTTACCCACGTAGATGATGTCATGTTAGAGGCACAAACCTCCGCCAATGGCAATATTAGTCGTATTCTTTGCAAAGACACGGGTTGGCTAGCGGCTGATTTTTTTATCGATTGCAGTGGTTTGCGCGGTTTGTTGATTCAACAAGCTCTAGGGCAAAAACAGAAGAGCTTTTCGGATAGGCTTATTAATGACGCAGCAGTTGCATTGCCAACCACAATCGTTGAGCAGCAACCTTTACCTTCTTTCACCGATTCTATAGCAGCAGAATTTGGTTGGATGTGGCGGATCCCGCTGCAAAACCGCATGGGTAATGGTTATGTATTTAGTTCTGCTTGTACTACTCATGAGGCTGCTGAAAAAGAACTGCGCCAATATGTCAACGCTCAAGAATTAGCTGTAGAGGCAAAACACATCAGTTGGACACCGGGTCGTTTGCACAATCACTGGTTTAAAAACTGTGTTGCAATTGGGTTGTCCCAAGGCTTTTTAGAGCCTCTTGAAGCGCCGATGCTTAATGTCACTCAACATAGCATTGAAATGTTTATGTATTACTTTCAAGCGGGAAATGCCTCAAACAAATACCAGTCGCGATTTAATACAGAAGTGAACAATCTTATTGACGGTACAGTGGATTATATACAGGCGCATTATCTACTCAATTCAAGAGAGGATTCGATTTACTGGCGCTTTTGTCGTGAGAATCAGAACCAATCGGACGCTTTAAAAGAGATCATTTCGAGTTGGAAACGCACCGGCAATATAGACGGAGCACTGCGTGCACACGCGCATACTCAACCCTATTTTAAAACCTCTTGGTTGAGTTTGCTGGCGGGTTTAGGCACATTTCCACAAGACATTATTGAACCTGAAAATAGCGAAGAGTTGCCACTTAGCTATAAGAACAAAGTGTTGTCTGCGACAGATTATGTCGACCACAGAACCATATTAGCGGAGCATGAGAATAGTTTGTTTCGCGATGCCTCAGAATTAGAAAGAAAGGTTTGCAATGTTTAATAAAGTGCAAAAATTTATCGCTTTAAGTTTGTTAGTGTTAGTGCAATTAGGTTGTTCAGAAAACGATCCTCAACTCGCCCTTAAACGGGTCGCACAACATCTGAATGTCACTTACCGTTTAGTGAGTAACGTTGATGTGGCAGGATGTGCTGATCACTTTGACACTGCTTGTTTTCAATCGACACTCAGCCTCTCTTTGGCTAGCAATAATTCTGCTGAATTTGATTTATATTTCAGCCATATTGCCCCTATCAAATGGGATGGACATCCAACGCTTGATATAGAGCACATCAATGGTGATCTTCACAAAATAAGCTTTCCTGCGAATGCTTTTACTTCGGGAAGCGTGAATATAGATTTTAAAGCTGCGTTTTGGCATGCGAATCACTCTGACATCATGCCCAACTATTTTGTCGCTGCACAAGGATTAGCCCCCGAGCTGGTTAAAAACACCATTCCAGCCAAAGATGACGTTTACGGTTTGGATGTTGTGCTACACAAAGACGCTTTCACGGATCAAACACAGACTCGAAGAGGCGGTACAGATAATTTGCCTCTGGCTGATAGCGAATGGTTTTATGAGCACTTTGCTGCACACACTGCGACCAAGTTTACAGATGACTCGCACCGTATTATTCCCAAGGTTAAGTCTCACGTAATCGCAGATGGGGAAGTCTTAACGTTAAATGATGGTATGAATATAGACTGGGGCAGGTTTACAGTGAATAACGCTATCACCGAATTGTATTCTACTAAGCTCTCAGATAATGAAAATGCGGTGTCAGTAAGACTCGCGCTTAACAGTGGGTTAGGTGAATTTGCTTATCAATTGAATGTTTCTAACAGTGGTATTCAGGTTATAGCGGGCAGTGGCGTTGCTGTGCAATATGCGCTTATTAGTTTATGGCAGTTGGCACAAGACAACTCGTTGCCACTGGGCGAGATTGAAGATGAGCCGCGTTTTAATTTTCGAGGCGTGCATTTTGACTTGTCTCGTAATTTCTTGGGCAAAGAGCAGGTCATCCAGCTTATCCAACAAATGTTCTTGTTGAAGCTTAACAAGCTACATTTACACTTAGCTGATGACGAAGGGTGGCGGTTAGAAATTCCGGGACTGCCAGAGCTAACTGAAATTGGCGCATATCGTTGTTTTGACTTAGCTGAGAATGAATGTTTGTTGCCGCAGTTGGGTAGTGGTATCGACAAAGACGCAAATGTTAACGGTTACCTAAGCCAAGCAGATTACTTGGATATATTACAGTATGCTAAGGCACGTCATATAGAGGTCATTCCTTCGTTTGATTTACCAGGTCACGCAAGAGAGGCGGTTAAGTCTATGGAAGCGCGTTATCGTACTCTCAATGCCGCTGGTAAACCTGAACAAGCAAAAGAGTTTTTACTAACTGATTTCGAAGATACCACTGTTTACAGTTCAGTGCAGTTTTATAAAGACAACACGGTAAACCCTTGTATTGAATCGACCTACCATTTTGTTGATACCGTAATTGACGCTGTACAACGGATGCATAAAGAAGCGGGGGCTGCATTATCTACTTATCATATAGGTGCTGATGAAACCGCAGGAGCGTGGAAAGAATCTCCAAAATGTGCTGCATTGATCGCGGCAAATGATGACTTAAATAGCGTAGATGATTTAAAACCCTACTTTTTAAAACGTGTGATTAACATTGTTAAATCAAAGGGGTTAGTACCTGCCGGCTGGAGTGACGGCATGCATAAGGTCGTAAATGATGCCACTAACAAAGATTTGCAGGTTAACGTTTGGGATACGCTTTTCTGGGGTGGTCACAAGATCGCAGACGAATTTGCCAGCAAAAATTGGATGACTGTGTTGTCTCTTCCGGATGTTAGTTATTTTGATTTTCCTTATGCCAACAACCCGCTGGAAACGGGTTACTACTGGGCATCCAAAAACACAGATACGCTTAAGGTATTCCAATTGATGCCTGACAATCTGGCGGCCAACGCATTGCAATGGGTGGGTCGAATGGGGACACCGTATGAAGCTACAAGTGCGTCTGCGCTGCAAATATATGATGGTGTGCAAGCGCAAATCTGGAGTGAAGCGGTAAGAACGCCAGAAACCTTTCAATATCTGATGTACCCGAGATTGTATGCGTTTGCCGAAAGAGCATGGCACAAAGCAGCTTGGGAAGTTGAATTTGAACCGAACAAAACCTATGAGTTCGCAGGTGACAAGGGGCAACACAGTGAGGCTCAAAGACAAGATTGGTGGAGCTTCTCAAAAGCGTTAACCAAAGCGATTGCAAATGGCTTACCTGGAAATGTAAATGTGCGTATTCCTGAACCAGGTGTTAAGTCTGCAAACGGTAAATTATTGGCAAATAGCGCCTGGAATGGCCTCACTATTGAAGTTAGGGAAGCTGATGGTCAATGGAAGCGCTATGCAACGAGTTCAGCGATTACCTCAAATAAACAAGTTGAATTCCGCGCAGTCGTGCCCGGAACACAAAGAGTAAGTAGAACTGTAGTACTGCCGTAAGTCTATGATTTATGGCCTTTTTTTTGGAAAATAATGACAGCGTTGTCATTGGTCGGTGAGTTTGGAATGCGGTTGTTGTGCCGTGACACTGACATCAGGAGTGTTTGTTGTGAAATATGAAGAACCCCTCTTTTTAGGAATTGATGGTGGCGGTAGTAAATGCCGGGCGCTACTTATCGATGCAGTCGGTAATGTTTTAGGAGAGGGGCTCGCTGGAGCTGCGAACCCATTGAGGGGTATAGAAGCCAGTAAACAAGCAATATTGGAAGCCTATGATAAGGCTCGAATTGAAGCAGGGTTAGATAACGATGTAACCGAGTCTGTGATTGCTGGCGTGGGTTTGGCGGGAGTGAACTTACCGCACTTAAAACTGGCTATGGAAAACTGGAAGCACCCGTTTGCGCAAATGCATATTACAACCGACTTAGATATCGCTTGTTTAGGTGCTCATGACGGTGAGCTCGGCGCAGTCGTCATCATAGGCACCGGCAGTTGCGGCCTTTCAAAAACAGATCAAGGCGATTTGGAAATTGGTGGCCACGGATTTTTATTAGGTGACAAAGGCAGCGGCGCTTGGTTTGGTTTGCAGTTGTTACAGCATGCACTTGAGGCGTCTGATGGACTGACACTTGAGAGCCAGTTGGTTGCTGACGTATTTGCACAAGCACAATGCGATAGCGCTACGGAACTTGTCTCAAAGTACTCATTCGCTACTCCAAAGTTTTTTGCGGAATATGCAGGGCTCGTTATTAAACATGCCAAAGCGGGCGACTTGATTGCTCAAAATATTCTTAGTGAAGGCGCCAACTACTTAGACCAGCTATGCAAGAAACTACTGGATACGTGCCCTAATAGAGTGGCATTAATCGGTGGTCTATCACCCTTTGTTGAACCTTATTTATCTGAAACAGTGAGAGCAAAACTCTCACCTCCACTGAAAGAACCAGAGTGGGGCGCAATTGCATTTGCTAAAAACCAGATGCAGCTTGCGATAGTGTGAAATTCGAAATCAATTTATTCTAGAGAGAAAGTTAAAATGGCAAGTTTAATGGCGTCAGAAGCCTTATCTACCCCGGAGATTATTGCAAATCAATTGCAATCCAACCAACCCGTTGTTGAAGAGTTAGTGCAGAAACTTAAAGAACTAGACCCTTCTATGATTATGATGGTAGGACGGGGGTCATCTGATCACGCTGGCGTGTTCGCAAAATATCTTTTTGAAATTGAATTGGGTCTGCCTGTGTCATTCGCGGCGCCATCAGTTGGTGGGGTGTACAACAAAACCTTGAAGCTAGACAAAAGCGTGGCGATTATCATTTCGCAGTCAGGTAAAAGTCCCGATCTACTTAAGCAAACACAAGCCATCAAAGACTCCGGAGCGTTTTGTATTGCGCTTGTGAATGATGGGTACTCTCCGCTCGCGGCGTTAGCCGACGCTGTATTACCAGTGCGCGCACAAGCTGAGTTAGCGGTTGCGGCCACTAAAAGCTATTTGTCGACCTTGTCTGCTTTGCTGCACTTAACTGCGGTATGGAATGGCGATGATAAGTTGCTGTCTGACTTACAATCGTTACCAGTCCATTTGAACAATGTATGTAATGGTTATGCACAGTTGGGCGCGGACTTTTTACGTCATTTACGTCACTGTGTGGTTCTTGGCCGTGGTTTTGGCTATGCCATTTCACGAGAAATTGCCCTTAAGTTAAAGGAAGTCTGCGGCATTCATGCAGAAGCGTTCAGCAGTGCAGAATTCATTCACGGGCCGGTAACCTTGGTGGAAAACGATTTAGCTATTATCAATGTAGACATCGCTGATGAATCGCAAGAGGTTCACCTTCAGCAAATAGAGAATGTGAAAAACCGCGGCGCAGTTCTCAGTCACTTAACCTATGTCGATAAAAACGTACATCCTCGTCTTTTACCGCTTGTGGTCATGTTAAGATTTTATTTGGATATCGAGGTGACGGCGCAAGAAATGGGCTTAAATCCAGATTCACCACCAGGCTTGAAGAAAGTCACAGAGACGGTTTAGTTTTTC
Source organism: Alteromonadaceae bacterium (assembly GCA_014872785.1). Taxonomy (GTDB): domain Bacteria; phylum Pseudomonadota; class Gammaproteobacteria; order Enterobacterales; family Alteromonadaceae; genus Planctobacterium. The sequence goes on along the minus strand of WKFJ01000010.1, from coordinate 55,128 downwards.
GGAATACGTATGTCGAATTTTAGGATTACAGCAGACAGTGTTTTGGTTGGAGATAGTTGGTTATCCAACGTGACGCTTGTCGTTAAAGACGGTTTGATCGCGGCGATTGAACTGATAAAGCACCCGCAAGCAAAACACGTCTCTGGGCGTTTGTTACCGGGATTAATCGATTTACAGGTTAATGGCGGAGGCGGTTGTTTGTTAAACGCGACTCCAACAGTAAATACGATTGCTACCATGGTAAGAGCGCATCGACAGTATGGCACTACAAGTATGTTGCCCACTTTGATCACCGATCAGTTGAGTGTGATTGAAGCAACCGCTTGCGCTGTTGCGGAGTCGATCGATGTCGGTATACCCGAAGTATTGGGAGTGCACTTTGAAGGCCCTCATTTGAGTCAAAAGAAAAAGGGTGTTCATCCAGAGCAGCATATACGCGCTATAAGCGATGCTGAACTGGCAATTTTCACTCGTAAGGACTTGGGTATTGTCAAAGTTACCTTAGCACCTGAAAACGTGACGCCTGATGTTATTCGCGATTTGGTTGGACAAGGTGTTCTTGTTGTACTGGGTCATTCCAACGCCAGCTACGAGCAAGTACATGAGGCGCTAGAGGCTGGAGCAATAGGCTTTACCCATATTTATAACGCTATGTCGCCGTTACAGTCTCGTGAGCCTGGTATGGTAGGCGCTGCGTTAACTGATTCCCGCAGTTACGCTGGACTTGTCTTAGACCATCACCATGTGCATCCAGTTGCTAGCCAGTTAGCCATCAAAGCCAAGGGAGTGGATAAGGTGTTCTTGGTGACTGACGCTATGGCTCATGTGGGTGCAAGCGAAGATTCATTGCCTTATTTTGACACGGTGATAAATCGTGAGAATGGAAAATTAACCACGCCAGATGGCACCTTAGCTGGTTCGTGTTTGGATATGTGGCAAGCAGTGAAAAATGCGCATGTCGATTTGCATGTTCCACTGGAAGATGCGGTCAGAATGGCGTCATTAACCCCAGCCACCTTGCTTGGGGAACAAAATCTTTACGGTCAGATAACAGTGGGTGCCAAGGCAAACTTTCTGTTAGTTGACGAAGCACTAAATATCTCTAATGTTTGGGTAAACGGAACTGAGCAGTATGCTGTGGGAGGCGAACAATGAACACCAAGGTAGATAGCATGATCCAAGACAATTCTTCTAGTCAAAGCAGTTTGATACCAATGGCGATAATCGGCACCTTATTTTTTGTGTTTGGTTTTGTCACTTGGATTAACGGTGCACTGATCCCTTTTTTACAAATGGTGTGTCAGTTAACTGAAACTCAAGCGTTAATGGTGGCTTTTAGCTTCTATGTTGCGTATGTCGTGATGGCTCTCCCCATGTCTTGGGTGTTAGATAAAGTAGGGTATCGCATGGGTATGGTGCTCGGGCTGGTTCTCATAGCCGTCGGTGCGCTGATATTTATTCCTGCTGCGCTAACCCAAGAGTTTGCCATTTTCTTATTTGGTCAGTTTGTGATTGGTTCTGGTTTAACCATTTTGCAAACCGCATCCAATCCTTATGTGGTAAAAATTGGCCCTGAAGAGAGTGCGGCTGCGCGTATCGCCATTATGGGGCTTATTAATAAAGCTGCAGGCGCATTAGCTCCGTTAATGTTTACTGCTATGGTTCTGGGTGAGTTTTCTCATATCACAGCGGCATCGCTAGCAGAATTATCTGATGCAGAACGGGTTGCACAAATTGATGCCATGGCGACTGGATTAATTACACCTTATATCGGAATGGCAATTGCGCTAGCAGTGCTGGCGGTTGGTTTGAAATATTCGTCGCTTCCAGAGATCGAATTGGACAAGGTGGAAGACAATGCTATCGATACCGGCAATACGTCAATTTTACAGTTTCCTCAGTTGATTCTAGGTGCACTTGCACTGTTCTTTTACGTAGGTGTTGAGGTGATTGCCGGCGACACCATCGGTTTATATGGTTCAAGACTTGGTATTGCTAATGCAACGTCGTTAACCACCCTAACCATGATCGGCATGGTCGTAGGTTACCTTCTCGGCTTGGCGTTGATTCCGCGTGTACTTAAACAGAATGTGGCACTTCTGCTATCTGCAGTGCTGGGTATCTTACTTACATTCGCTATTGTCTTTGCTGACCCCACTAGTACTAACTTTGCTTTTTTATGGGGCTGGATAGGATATGCCGACTTACCTGATGTTTTAACTTACGTGGCGTTACTTGGTTTAGCGAATGCCATGGTTTGGCCTGCTATTTGGCCGTTAGCACTTGCAGAGTTAGGCAAGTTTACGGCTAGAGGTTCAGCAATACTGATTATGGGTATTGCCGGTGGGGCTATTTTACCTTTGTTATACGGTGTTCTTTCGGATGAGTTGAGCAGCCAGCAAGCCTATTGGGCAATGCTTCCATGCTATTTGTTTATAGCATTTTATGCCGTCAAGGGCTACAAGCTGCGTAACTGGTAACTAATTTACATTGTGTTGTGTGAACAAACTACGGTTTGTTTGTTGTGTGTAAGCCCATCCTTGTGATGGGCTTTTTTTTGATACGTGTTATCTTAAATGTATTAGCTAAGAATAATAATCCACGAGTAATTGATGAAGTTCCCCAAGCTGTATACCGAGCGACTACAACTCGATCCCATACACGATAAGGATGTGAAAGAGATATTTTCGATTTTTTCTGATCCTGACGTAATTGCTCATTACGATATTGAGAAGTTTCACGAGGTCTCAGAGGCGGCCAACCTCATCAATTATTTTAAGTCTCAGGTGGAATCGGGTAATGGTATTCGCTGGGCGATTCGGAGCAAAGGTAAAGCCAGACTGCTCGGTACTTGCGGCTTCAATAGTTGGAACCAATATGACCACAGCGCCATAATTGGTTATGACCTAGCGAAAAAGCACTGGGGACAGGGTTTTGCTGCGGAAGCCGTGACTGCGATTATCAATCACATCTACAGCAAAGACTTTCGCTATTTTATTAATCGTATTGAAGCATCAATTTTAACCACTAATACCCCCTCTATTGCGTTATGTGAAAAGTTGGGGTTTCATTTCGAAGGCGTCTTGCGTGAAAAAGCCTATTTTGGCGCTAAGTTTCACGATATGTCGCTTTACAGTCTGTTGAAAAAAGACTGGTTCGAAAGAAACGCCTAGAAAGTAAACCCATAAACAAATCGTTATCAACAATTAAAAAGGAAACACCATGTTAAATGGACTGATTCGCTGCGCGTTGGTTTTGCTGTGCGTACTCTATTCACACCAAAGTCTATCTGCCCTGAACGAAGTGTTGCTGCTCAAGCACAAAGATATTGAGCAGTCTTTGGCATTCAATGTTCAGTTGCCAAAGGGCTACAGTAAAAATACCGACAAAACTTATAACTTGTTATTCGACTTTCACCCTATGGCGGACAAATACCTCGCGGGGATACATCAATGGTTAAGCCATAATGGTGAATGGCCGTGGCCGCAAACGATTATCGTCACCCCTAAAATGGGCAATCCGGTTGGCCGATTATTTGATGAGTCAGGCGACAGCACGCCGCTTATAGATTTTTTCGAGGCGTCGTTGATCCCTGCTATTGATGCAAAGTATCGAACCAATGGTTTTCGTATCTTCAGTGGCTTTAGAGTCAATGGCACGCTAGTACTGTCCAGCCTCATCAATAAACCTAACCTATTTAATGCGCACATTGTTACAAGCCCGGAGTTGAACGATGACTATGCACAAATTTTGAGCAAGTTACCCAAGGCACTTAGAAAAATGGGCAATAAGCCGCAATTTTTATGGGTTGGGCACGGTAACTGGAATAAAGAGGCCGATAATCAGGAGGCATTTAAGCAATTGCACAGCATGCTACAAAGTCACGCTCCAGCGTCTTTAGATTGGCATTTTGAAGTGTTTGCAGACAATTACTTTATGTCATTGCCCCTATTATCTTTAATAAACGCAGTAGAGCGCCTTTTCAATGACATAAATAATGGACTCGAACCAACGTCACCAGCTTCTCAAAAAGGAGCCATGGCCTTGGTTGAACACTTTGCGTATTTATCCAAGTACAAATATGGCTTTGATGTAAGCGCTGCTGCCTCAATAAGAGGATTGGGTGAACATCAACTTACGCACTCGCCCGAACAGGCACTGATAACCTTTAAAACTTACGCTGAGCTATATCCAGATTCGGCTTACGCTTACCATTATCTTGCTCAAGCCTACCTGGCAAATAAAGACGTGAATAAAGCACTAGAGTCGCAAAAACAAGCGGTAGCTATGAGCCAATCGATGTTGAGCTGGCATAAAAAGCATATTGCAAAGCAATTGACGAAGATCGAAGCGTTAACCGAGCAATAACTTGTATTAAGCGAGATAATTGGAAACTTGGAAGCACCAAAGGGCGCTTCCAAGTTGTGTTTTTAAAATAGGGCTAATAGCATTTGGTAATGAGTATAGCTGCGATACCTATTTGCCACACGCATACGGCTACCAATATAGCCGTCATTCCTGCAACATTAAGGTTGACTAAACCCATCGCTAAGCTGCCAGCTATCACGACTGATGTTACTAAACTAATTGCGCCGAACACTTTAATCCGGGCACTTTGCTTTAACATATCAAACGCCCAGAAGAACATAGCTGCACACCAACTTACTGTACCAAACTCGGCAAATGCCTGATTTATCTGCCAGCTCATTCCCCAAAGCCCTTTAAAAACGTCTAGCTCTGATGACGATTTCCCGCTGTACATTTGTCCCAAATCAGGCACCACAAAGCCACTCATAAGTGCCGCAACAAGCATGGCCAAAGAACCCAACCAAAAACTCATCATGCCTACCATGATCAGTGGTCGGTAGGTGCTTCGAAGTTTCGCATACACGGTTAGGCACACACTTATCAGCAAGGTGATAGCTATCAGAACGCCATGTACAAACTCATTAACAGATGCTTCGTGTTGTAGTTCGGCAATTTGTTCTTGAATATCAACAGCGCTTACCGATGGATGATGTAACATCGCGAAGATACTTAACAGGCTAAGTATCACCAGTACAATACCTACGTTTTTTGCTTGCGCCTGTAGCGAAGCAAATTGTTGATTAAATGCATTTTCGTGTGCCAAATTGCTCATAGTTTGTTTCCTTCTTGTGAATGCATTAACACACTAGCATCCGTTAAAAATAGGTTGCTGGACAATTGCCTAAAAATGTCTATTAATGAACAAAAAAATCGAAGTGTTCATTATCTTTTTCGAATCAAGGAGCCTGCATTGATTACCGATGAACAAGCGGATAAGCGTATCCAAAAGACCTTGAATGCCTTGAGAGATGCATTTTTTGATTTGGTGTTGACCTACAGTTATGACGAAATAAAAATTTCCGATATCATCAAAAAGGCCGATATCGGGCGTTCTACTTTTTATCAACACTTTAAAAGTAAAGATGAAATACTGGTTAAAAGCATGCACGGCCCGCTGTTAACACTAACAGAGGTTATCGATCAGGAAAATGATCAGGAGCTGTTGGGTTTAATGGAACACTTTTGGGAGAACCGACGCTTTGCACCGCGTATTTTTTCAAGTACTGCGCGTAGGCATATCATCGCATCGCTCGCTGAAAAAATGGAAGTTACGCTAAAGAGATTGACCAAGTCTCAAATGGCAAGCCCAGCTGTACCTATTTCCCTTTTCTCAAGACAGTTAGCTGAGGCGCAGATGGTGCTAATTATTGACTGGTTGCTGGGCAAGGGCAATTGTGCACCTGAAGTGATGGCACACCATATTTCGAGCTCCACTGTAGCCCTTGTCGAAATTTGGCTTAAAAAATGTAAATAAATTTAATTAGCATTTAATTATTACCGCTTTAATTTTTAGTCTACTATTGTTTTAATTCGTTTTATGCGACTTGAAATATCGCAATAAAAACAAAGCATTAGCTATAAATTTAAGGTGTATTTACGGATGATGCCAAGCAGACATATTATTTTCCAATCAATAGGAATAAAAACAGTTGTAAGTGTGATTGCGACTACAGGGCTCTTTGTGGTCGCTATTTTCATGTTAATTTTAACATTGTCTGAACATAAGCTTGTCACACAACAGACCTTAAGCACTAGACTTCAAAGTGTGAGCGATAACTTGGCTCAAGACTTGTTTCCTGAATTGGTTAAAACCCAGAAGGATAGTGTCGAAATACTTGAAAAGTTATTGAGGTTGTCCGCCTACGAGGGCGTTCGGTTTGCTTACGTGACTGACGATAACGATAAAGTCTTATCTCAATTTAGAGGAATCAGATTTGACGACAGCATAACACTTGATCAGCAGATTAACCGGGTAATGCCCATCAACTCTGAAATAGAAATTCGCAATACCACCTTAATTTCGAAGAAGTTTATCGGAGAGCCAGAAGAACCAGTCGGTTACATTGTCATAGTTGAAGATATCGATAATCAAATTAAAAATAGCAACGAACGTTTATTATTAGGCGTGACACCTTTATTGCTTATTTGCTTATTTATCGTGGTCTCTGCTGTACTTTTTGGAATAAATTTATTCTCAAGGCCTATTCGGCTGTTATCAAAATTTGCATTAGAAATAGCTCAATCTAGAAATTTTAAGCAACAAGTCCAACCTAAGGGGACTAAAGAAGTTTGGGATCTTGCAAAAAACTTCAACTATTTGTTGGAGCAGATAACGCTAAAACTTGAAGAGAACAAGCGCCAAAATCGTCAGTTGTTAGAGCAGCACCAAGAAATGGAGGTGCTGGCTAATTATGACTCATTAACTAAGCTGCCTAATCGCCAGTCTGTGATAAGGACACTAGAGTTAGAACTTCAGAATGCAAAGAGAAAAAATACTGATTTCGAGGTGATGATTTTTGATATTGACGGATTCAAAAGTATCAACGATGAATTGGGTCACGAGGTTGGAGATTTGCTATTGCTGGAGATCGCCAAGGCTATAAAAAACCAGCTAGAAAAGAAAGACTTACTTGCTCGATTCGGTGGTGATGAATTTTTAATAAGACTAAGTCATGATAACAAAAGTAGTCTCGAGACTATTGGCTTAAGACTATCGAGATTGTTAAAAGAACCCTTGAAAGTCGATAGTTGGCAAATCGACACAAGTATTTCTGCGGGGATAATAAAGGCGAGCGATGCCAGCTATGACCTTAAGTCATTAATTTCATATGCCGATACGGCTATGCACTACTCCAAAGGCGTCGGTAAAGGTGTAATCACACACTTTACTGAAGCAATGTTATTGGATGTTCAGCGGAAAAACCAAATCAAAAGTATGCTAACAAAAGCAATCAAAAAAGATGATTTTTCCATAGTGTTGCAGCCAAGATTCAATAGAGCACAAAAAATCTATTGTTTTGAGGTTTTGTGCAGATGGAGTAGCGAGGAGTTAGGGTTTATTAGTCCCGGAGAGTTTATACCAATTGCAGAGCAAACGGGTAAGATTACCGAATTGACGTTTTGGGTAATTAAGCAAGCAGCGGCTGCTTGGCACAAGTTAAAAGACGTTTATGGTACTGAGGTTAAACTATCTCTAAACGTTTCAACAAAAGACTTATTACATCCTCACTTCTTCGAGATTTTTCAAGAGCTAATAAAGGACGCTAAAATTAACCCTGGCGCATTAGAGCTTGAGATTACAGAAACGAGTTATTTAAACGACACTAGTAAAGCACGATCGTTTTGTCAGAATGTAAGAGCGTTTGGCTGTACAGTGGCACTGGATGACTTTGGAACTGGATATTCTTCATTGAGTTACCTTACCCAGATGGAATTCGATGTATTGAAAATTGATCGCTCTTTTGTGAATGATATTTTCATTAGTAATAATGCCGAACTTGTCATAAAAACAATTATTCAACTTGCGAAACAGCTTAATCTTGCTGTTTGTGCTGAGGGTGTTGAAACAAAGGAGCAATTTGACTTTCTGATCCAACAAGGTACTGATGAATTCCAAGGTTATTTACTTGGCAAACCTGCAGCCGTGCATCACTGGTTGGGCGTTACTACAGACTAACAAGGATGATGGTACCCTCTGGTAAAGGTGTATTTTCGGGAATATAGGCAATTATTTTTTGATCCTGCTGTAGTAATTTCAATACTTCATCAATACTTTTAGCTTCAAACGGGGGCTGCCGAGTACCTGAAAATCGCATTTGTGCCCAATATGCTGAAATTCTAGATTCAGTCATGCCAATTACTTTGGCATTGAACGCTTTTCTAACTGGGTGACCTTGTTCTAGCTGAACAGGTTTAACACCCTTTAGTAGAGGGGTGCCTAAGAAAATATTACGAATTTGCGCTTGCGTTAGTTCTTTATTGAATGAATCGCTATTTATAACAACATTTAGTTTTTCACTAACACCAGCAAGAGGTGTTGTGCACGTTAAAATTAACAAGCAAATAATATATAGAAGTCTCATCAGAATACCCACTCTAGTGCAGTCTGATACAAGACGACGCTGTTCTGGTCTCCTGTCGCTGGAGATGCTGAAAAGAATGCTCTTTTGTTCTTTTCTCCTATATGCCGACTAATTTCAAATTTAAGCGCGAAATTTGGGCGAAAGTCCCAACGAAGACCCAACGAATAACTTTGCAATTCATCCTGACTATTTTGCACTTTTTCCGAGGTTTGGTCATAAACAAAGCTCAGTTGATCTAAGCGTGGGTCGAGACCTAAGGGAATTTGATTGGCTAAAATGTCGGTGTGCGCAAGAGAAACCGCATAGTTGGCATAAATTGATAAATCATTAACGTTGTAACCCACGGTAATTTGGCCGCTGTTACTATCTGAAATAGTAATAATGTCAGAATCAATACTAATAATCTCAATATCGTAAAAATAAGTTAAGCTGTTATAGGCAATACCAAATTGAGATGTAGAGACTTTTCCTTTTGTGTTAAAGACATCAGCCTGACGATTGAAACCAGCAATAACTAAATTTTCGGCAAGAGTGTCAAGTGGCGTAACAACATCAAAAACAAAACCCTCGTGGTAAGATAATCTCGTCGTGTAAGCTCCATCAATAAATTTAAGGACAACACCTCTCAAATCATCTACTTTAACGTTTGTGCTTTGTCCCTGTACCATAATATCGTCATCGAACTGACCGTATGAGCCTTCAATCTGGATAATTGCATCTTCTAGAGCCTGTGAATACTGAACATTTACGCCATTGTAGTTTGAAAAAAGGTAGTCCAAATAAACTTGACGTGGCGGAGTAATCCATTGATATGCATAGCCGACATTAATCACGTCACTGTAGTTGAAAAAAGGAAGTCTTAACTTCCCAATCTTTGTTGTTAATTTGTCATTGGGTTTATAGCTCAGGTATAGCCATTCTATACCAGACTCGCGCTTTTCATTGGAGTGAGCAACAGCTTGCGCACTCAGTTTAAGTTTTTTCGAATAGCTAGCGTCAACCTGCATGCCAATAAGGCTTTGATTACTAAAAGAGAAGTCCTTGTTCTCATAATCCACAAACCGTAAATCCTCATTTCCACTAGTCACATCAATATAGCCACCCACTATACGACCGAAGCCTGAGGTTTTTAGCCAATCCAAGTTGTTATTGCGTGCTTTGGTTTTATCATCTGGTGTGTCGTTCGCTAAAGTATTTAACGGAATGAACCCAAGAATAAGAAAAGCGACAACTAGCTTAAAAACACGGGGAGCGATAAACTTTTTGTAAGGACTTCGCCTGCAGAGCACTTGCTCGCTCTTGGCTTGAATGTTTAATGATGAATACAAATGTAAAATCCTTTTGACAAACTATGGAGCTAAATGCTTCAGAATTATACTGCTTTGAAATAAATAACACTGATTCTTCACAGAGTAAAGTGTTTCACAAAAGTGTAATACATTGATTAGAAATTAATAAAAATTACCTTAATATCATTGCCTTAGGCTCACAGTGAACAGTGGATGTTGGTGAAGACTAAACTAGATGAAAAAAGGGGGGCAAAATTTACGATCGGCTTCAAAAATCATCCCAGTAGGGCGGTTCACCAAAGTAATTACTTAAGAAGTCTAAAAATACTCTGAGCTTAGAAGCTTGCAATTCCCTATGCGGATAAACGGCATACAAGGCGAATGGTGGTGGTTCATAGTCCTCTAAAAAGGTGACCAACTTACCTTCTCGCAAGGCACTGCTTACGATAAAAGTGGGCTGCAGAATATATCCTTCACCTGCAATAGCCGCAGACATTAAAACTTCTCCATTATTGGCGACAAGGCCCGATGACTTCTTATTACTTTTATTTTTAAGTGCCAATAACAACTCAGAATCGGCGTTTTCATGGGACATGTAGCTATAACGCAAATAATCTTCGGCTATTAATTGTTCAGGGTGCGAGATCTCGCCTACTCGAGATAGATAGTCGGGCGAGGCACATAATACCAAACGTACTGGAGCGACTTTTTTGGCGATCAAGGAGGAGTCCTCAAGATGTCCAATGCGCAGTGCTACGTCAAAGCCTTCCTGAATGAGGTCAACTTTTCTATCGTTAAGTTCAAGATTAATCGAGACTTCAGGGTACTGTTTTTTGAAGTCACGAATGAGTGGTGCTAAATGTAATGTTGAGAATGACACCGGCGAACTTACGTGCAATTGCCCTTTAACTTTGGTTTGCATTTCCCCAAAGTAACCTTCCATATCCCCCACGCTTTCCAGAATCTGTTTAGCTTGTTGATAACAATGCTCTCCGGCCTCCGTAAGATGGACTTTTCGCGTAGTTCGATTGAACAATCGAACGCCCAGGTGTTCTTCGAGATTTGAGACGTATTTACTGACCAATTGATTAGACATAGTTAGTTTATCACCGGCTTGAGTAAAGCTGCCTTCTTCAACGACGGTAACAAACGCCTTCATGGTGTCGATTCTGTCCACAAATTCCTACCTGAATTAACAACAAATTGTTGGTAATTAAACAATAAAAGCGCTGTTTATCCAACGAAATATTGTCTTTATTATTTTAATAAACCTGATGAGACAACGTTAAACAAACATTTTTGAACAACTTTGAGGAAGAAGACGATGAACAAGCAACTTATTAGCAAATTACTTCAATCAGATGGCGGCTTTGCCGCGCTAGTCCTTCGCGTACCGGTAGGCATCATATTAGCTGCACATGGCGCACAGAAGTTATTCGCCTGGTTTGGCGGATATGGTCTTGAAGGCACCGGACAATGGATGGCTAGTATAGGTTTAGAACCGGGTTATTTAATGGCACTGATGGCTGGCAGCGCAGAGTTTTTTGGTGGTATTGCACTGGCACTTGGGTTGTTGACTCGTCCTGCGGCTGCGGTGAGTGCCTTTACTATGCTGGTGGCGCTATTTGTTGTGCATGGCAGCAATGGATTGTTCCTAACCAACAATGGTTATGAATATGCGCTAGCACTGTTCGCAGCTACCTTTGCATTAACTATACAAGGTGCGGGTCGTTACTCAATTGATTCGCTTTTACTAAAGCAGTTGTCAAACAGTGAATCGCAAACAGCGGTATCGACTAATAAAAGTTTTGCTTAACTAGATGCACAAAGAGCCCCCAATCAGGGGGCTTTATTGTGCTTACGGAGATTTATGATGTTGGTAAATGGCGTATGGCAAGAAAAATGGCAGCCAGTGCAATCTAAAGACGAACAAGGTCGATTCATTAGACAGACTTCTTCTTTTCGCAATTGGATAACCCCAGACGGTTCGGCTGGAAGCACTGGTGTTGGTGGCTTTAAAGCGGAAAAGGGACGTTATCATTTGTATGTAGCGTATATCTGCCCTTGGGCAAGTCGCACACTTTTGGCGAGGGAATTAAAGGGCTTACGAGATTTTATTACCGTGACAGTCGTGAACCCAAAGCTCTCGGAACAAGGTTGGCAATTTGCGGGTTTTCCTGACAGCGAACCCGATGCGCTAAACAGTGCTACTTACATGCATGAAATTTACACTAGGGTAGACCCACAGTTTACAGGGCGTGCAACGGTTCCCGTGCTATGGGACAAAAAAACGCGAACCATCGTCAATAATGAGTCAGCTGATATTGTAAAAATGTTTAATAGCGCCTTTGATGGTCTCGTAGATGCCAGTAAAAAGGATACGCTTCCCGATCTCTACCCCAAGGCGCTACAAGCAGATATCGATGAACTCAACCGATACATGTATGTAAACCTAAACAACGGTGTGTACCAAGCCGGCTTTGCGACTACCCAAGAGGCCTATAACGAGGCATACGACAATGTTTTTCAGGCGCTGGATACTTTCGAAACCAGACTTAATGATGGCAGACAATACTTGTTTGGCGACGCGTTCTCAGAATCGGATATTCGGCTATTTGTTACCTTGATTCGCTTTGATGCGGCCTATTATGGCCTGTTTAAGTGTGACCGTAATTTGATAAGAGAAATGCCTAACTTATATGCCTATATGCAGCGAATTTATAACCTTGATGGTATAAGTCGTACGGTCAATATTGAGCATATCAAGGCTGGCTATTATTCGATTAAAGCGCTTAACCCAAATGGTATTGTACCAATTGGAGCCTCACCTTGGTTATTGAGTGAGTAGGCTATGAGCTCGAAAAAGCACGTATTTTACCTTTCTCATGGTGGCGGCCCTATGCCGCTCATGGGAGACCCAGAGCACACTGAGATGGTGTCGACACTTAAGAAAGTTGCAAACGAAGTAGGGCGACCGAGTGCAATTCTTCTCATTAGTGCGCATTGGGAAACGACAGTGCCTTGCATAACGGCATCTGCTTTACCTGAGTTGATCTACGATTATTCGGGTTTTCCAAAGGAGGCGTATGATATTGAGTATCGGTGCCCAGGTGAGCCGACACTTGCCGCTGCAATCAAGGATGCGCTGATAAGAGCGGGCATAAACGCTGAGCTGGATACAAAACGCGGTCTTGATCACGGTGCGTTTGTCCCATTGAAAATTATCTATCCAGAGGCGAATATTCCCTGTGTGCAGTTGTCTTTGAAAAAAGGCTTAGATGCGGATTTTCATTTGAACATAGGTCACATACTTTCAACACTGGATTACGACAACTTGCTTATCATAGGTTCGGGCATGTCGTTTCACAATATGTCTGCGTTCTTTATCCCCAAGCAAGATGAAAAGGCGGCAATTGCCAATGCTAAAAATCGGGAGTTTGAGCGCTGGTTGGTTTCTACAATCACAGATGCATCACTCGATGAATCGAAGCGAAGACAGCAGCTGGTGGATTGGCAAACTGCCCCCAGTGCACGCTTTTGTCATCCTCGCTCAGAACATTTAATACCCTTGCATGTTTGTTATGGTGTGACTGAAAGAAGCAGCAACGAATATTATCCAGCCCAGATAATAGGTAAACAAACCTCTATGTTTTATTGGCGGATATAATTTACTAAAGACAAAAAATTAAGCCCGGTGCAGAACCGGGCTATTATCTTCAAATGAACTTTGAATTACTTAATAGCACGACCATCTAAAATCGCTTCAATCTCGTCCATCACAGCATCCATTCTGTCGATGACCGCGTTATAAGGCGCATCGCTAGACATATCTAAGCCAGCGTCTTTCAATATTTCTACCGGGTAGTCGTTACCGCCAGCTTTTAAGAAATCAAGGTAGGTTTTAACTTCTTTCTCGCCACCGGCCTTCATTTGATCTACGAAGTAAGCCGCTCCTGCGATGGATGTAGCATACTGGTATACATAGAAGTTGTAGTAGAAATGAGGAATGTAAGCCCACTCGATCATTTCGCGTTCGGTGATCTTCATCACTCCTTCGTCGTGACCGTGATAGCGTTTTAATATTTCGCCGTAAATTTCAGTCATGCGAGCTCCGGTTAAGGCTCGGCCTTTTTCAACTTCTTCATGAATCGCTAATTCGAATTCCGAGAACATGACCTGGCGGAAGAAAGTACCGCGCATTTGTTCAAGTGCATAACCTAGGTAAAACAGCCTTTCGTCCTTGTCTTTTGCCTGTTCTAGCATGTGTTCCTGCAATAGGATCTCTTTGGCAATTGCCGCAATTTCCGTAGTGAAAATCGAGAAGTTAGACAGCTCGTAAGGCTGATTCTCATTGGTCAATACTTTGTGCATGGCGTGCCCCCATTCGTGAGCGTAGGTCGAAGCACTGTTGTAATCGTCTTGGTGGTTCAACAAAATGAGTGGGTGAACATCATAGGCACTGCCCGACATATAGGCGCCAGAGCGTTTACCCGGTTGCGGATAAACATGCATCCAGCGGTCAGTAGACGCCTTGGCAAACTTTTCAGAAAACTCAGGCCCCAAAATTTGAATCGATGCTAGCATGTCATCACGTGTTTTTTCGATTGGGAAGGTCAAATCGGTTTGCACTAAGTCGGGATAGATATCGTGATAACCAATGTCTTCAATGCCCAACATACGCTCACGTAATTTGAAATAACGATGTAGTACACCAATACGGTCGTTAGTGACTTTAACCAAGGTACGGTAAACGTCTTGCGGGATGTTATCGCCTGATAAGAAGTACTCTAATGTGTTTTCGTATTTACGCGCTTTTGCCATAGCAACATTGGCCTGCACTTCACCGTTTAAGGTTACGCCAAAGGTACTTTCAAAATCTTTATAACGTCCCCAGAATGCGTCAAATACTGCTACGCGATCTTCGCGATTCGCTGCGGCTCTGTGCAGTGAGTATCCGGCGTTAGTCAGGTGCGCTTCAGTGCCGTCACTCAAGGTGATTTTAGGCCATTCAATTTCGGCATTGGCCAACATGTCGCGTGCGCCTTGAGAGGAACCAAGTGCAGTGCCCATTAACGAAAGTACTTTTTCGGTTTCAGGTGACAATACGTGTTCGCCTTGTCGAATGGTATCGCGTAAATATAGGGCGTGTTTTTCCAAGCCCGCATCGCCTTTAATTAGTTCTTCAACTCGCTCGGCTCCTAGTCCTACGATTTCTGGTGCCACGTAGCTCTGCGAAGCACTTGCGGCTTGAAACAACGCCTGCATACGGCCAACCATTGCTTGACCATTGGCATCGCCAAGATTGGTATTGCGCGTGTTTGAAGCATAGGTCCAAGCTCGCAATAAATCTTTCGAGAACGCAGACTGTGCCTCAAGCGCTTTGAGTAGCGTTTTGGAGTCTGTGCCTAATTTACCTTGATACTTTTTAAGTCCGTCTATCTCACCGCGCAGACGTTCAAGTTCCGCCTCCCACGCATCTTGTGATGGGTAAAAGTCAGTTAGATCCCAAATGTACTGTTCGTCTACGGTGGCTGCCTCGTCTTGTGCGTGGGCTGTTGACGCTACGGCTGTTAAGCCAAGAGCAGTTGCGCATAGCAAGCTAAGCGCTTGGCGCTTGAAAATTCGTTTAATCATGTTGTCCCCAGTTGTTGCTGAATAGACTCAGCTTTGTATTACGTGCCAGGCAAAACATGCGAGGCGCGCATGGTAATTAAGCATTCCAGACGAACATTGAAAGCCAATCGCAGGCACTCAAGTTCACAGACTAGTAGGAATGTTTGGGCGAATCGGAGGTATCGTAATGTTCGAAAAACCATCGATTCACGAGTGCGTGAAATACTAATAGAGAAAATTGACGTGATTCAATGGCCATCGTGTAGGAAAACGTAACAAGTTTTTTCATATTGTTATAATGTAGCGTTTTTAACTAGGTTAGGTGTTATGTTGAGTATCCAGAGTTATAATTGAGATAGCGAAACCGGGAGGGCAACACATTGGCAGATAAAAGAACATCCAAAGGCACTTTGCATTTTCTAATTGGCAAAATGGGCGCAGGTAAATCCACGTATTCTAAAAAGTTCTCTGTCGATACCGGTTACATTTTAATTTCGGAGGATGAATGGCTAGCTCAACTATTCCCCGATGAGATCAACAATTTTGATGATTACATCAGCAGACACTGTCGATTGTTGTCGCTTCTTGAAGACCATATCAAACAAATTTTAAAGGCGGGTAGCTCCGTCATTCTGGACTTTCCAGGCAACACGGTCGAGACCCGAACCTGGTTTAAAGCAGTAGCACAATCTGCTAACGCACCACTAGTGGCTCACTACATAAAAGCATCTGATGAAAAGTGTTTGGCGCAAATAAATATAAGGCGAGTAGAGCAACCCACACGCGCTAAATTTGATACGCCTGAGGTATTTCAAAAAGTGAACCGTTTCTTTGAAGAGCCAACGGAAGCAGAAGGGATCACCGTTAATCTTGTGGAATAATCCGCAATGACTGACACTAACGCAGACGGGTATTGTACGACACTACTGATGTGGGTGTGCTTCATTGTTATGGTTGTGTTCATTTTCTCTGGTGACCAAGAAAAAGGTTAAGTACATTTTGGTGGGAATTGACATGATCATGCCTACTGCCACACAACAAGCACTTATCATGATGCCAGTCACTCCCATTTTATGCATTGTTTCACTAAACATATTCAATTAAACGCCCAGCCCAATTAAAAACGGTTGATGTTTTCGATGGGTTTTAAGTCATTTAATAGTTCTCACTTCACGCAAGCTAATTCCGACTGTCTAAAACTCAATTTAGGTAAATTAATGTAGCTAAAAAGTGTGAGTTAAAGCTATGATTGAAAAAACTCAAAAGATTACACGAATTTGTAAAGCTGCAGTTTGAGACATACGCGGAGTTAACAGCAATAACCTTGTTAGGTACTAAGAGGAAAACAAAATGCTAGGAGCACTTTTAGTACTTATCGTTATGAATCTAATTGGCACCCTTCCGATTGCCTATTGTGGTTATTTAATTGCTTATCGCGATAGACGAGATTTGATGGCGGGTTACCGAGATTCGAAATATAGATATCCAGAGAAATACGGCAGGCTTTTTGGCTTTGGTGTTTTTGGTTCCGCATTTGTTATTTTTACATTTTCCGTAATTCTAGCATTTGATATAGAAAATGAATTTGTAAAGTCATACGGTTGGTTAATCGCATTACCACCAATAGTGACTGGGCTATACGGAAATTTCAGGTATCGCGCATAGCATGGAGATTCGCGGTCGTGCCGCTGCGTCAATGCTCGCTTACTTAGTCTTAAGGTCTATAAAGTAAAACTTGTCACTGACTGCAATTATAGAGGAGATGAATGGTGAAAACATACAAGGGAAGTTGTCATTGTGGAACTGTGACGTTTCAAATTCGCTCGGACTTTCCAGAGCTCACTACGTGTGATTGCTCTATTTGCGTTAAAAAGAATGCGCTTATGGTAAAGGTGCATGAATCACATATGGAAATCCTTACTGGTCAAGAGAGCTTGACGACCTACCAGTTTCACACTCACACTGCTGAGCACTATTTTTGCAAGATATGTGGCATTTACCCCTTTCATCGAAAGCGCGTTACTCCGGATAATTTTGGGGTAAATGTATTTTGTTTGGAAGGTTTCGACCCCTCGGGAATTGATGTTCGAGAAACCGTCGGTGCTGGCATGAAATAAGCTTTTGGGGTTGTCTAGGGGAGTCTTTAGGACGATTTTGCAGTTTTTGAAACATTCGAACATAACAAAAACTATTTCCGAATTATTTTCCTGAACGTTTGTGCTTTTTCGTAATGGTGAATCACTACTTTAAGTGGAAGCGCATTTTGATGGCATTTGTTACGGGCATTTGTCTCGACCTAGCAACCACTTCAGTACATAGCTGGTTACATTAAACTTCTATAATTTGTAGCAAGTGCGGGATAGGTTTTACAAGCATAGAAAAGGTGTTTGAAAAGGAATTTAATGTTGAGAAAAACGTTTTGCGCCACAGTAGCGCTTACCATTTTAAGTGGCTGCATCGTTGTACCTCAAACGGATTCAACTAAGGTTAACCGGTGCGAGATATCTTCCGATCGCAAAACCTTAAAGGTCATCAATGGGTTTGATGATGCCAATACCTACTATTCTGTCAGCGGATTAGTACTTGTACCAATTTCGGGGATTATTTCAGGAACCTACGTAGCTATTAATAATATCTATCATCTCGGTGAAGAGCACATAATATGTGGTTCTCAGACAGGCGCATTAGAAAAGTTGGAAAGTCATCCTGAGTCTACGTAGTTGATGAACCAAATTGTTTTATTGGTGCATGGGATACAATTAAACGCAATTCAGTATACACAAAATTGTTTGCGAAACTCAGACGGGGTCAAGCCAAATAGGTTTTTGAAAGATTTACAAAAGCTGGCAGGGGTGGCGTAGCCGATTTCATAAGAAATATGTTTTATGGGCAGGCTTGTTGAGGTCAGAAGTTTTTCCGCTTTTTTCATTTGCTCTTCCATTAGCAAAGCGCGATAAGTTAAATTGTGTTTCGATAACTTTCGTTGTAGCGTTTTTGTGCTGACACCAGCTAAGTTGGCAATGTAGTTCAAGGAAAGGTTTGGGTTACTCAAATTTTCATGAATACTTTTTCTGATTTGAATGATCTTGTGTTCGGTTTTAGAGAGGCTGCCGTAGCTAGCGGCAAATAAGTTTTCAGCGTTTAGTTTGTTACGATCAAAGTGGATGTCATACTTTCCGTCGTCATTGACTTTTACATCGCACCTAAACAATGACGTAAAATCGATTCTGTCGCTGTAACCCGGAATATCAATTGATGTGATACCTCCATTGATACTAGGAAACACTTGTTTAGATAATTTGTATACTGTTAGTAAGATGCTTTCGAAAGTCGACTTATCTAACGGGCAATTTTTAACCGTGTTGTGAAGAGACAATCGCATATAAGTTGAAACTGGGTGAAGTGTTGCCGTCACCAGCGGAGAAATCCTACTAATCGAATAGGCGGTGACTTTAAGATAGTTCTCCAAATCACCAGCATTAAACATGGCTTTGCCAATGGCACCGAAAAAATGCACTTGTACCACATTGGCGATCATCTCCGGCAGTTTTTTTAATAGCTTACGCTGTTCAAGCGCCTTATACAGTGTATTGATTTTACTTTTATTGACGTAATAAGCACCGTGAATGCTTTCTGGACTTATGCCACTTTGGTTAAAAATGGCATTAGCGTTCTCTTCGTATTTGTCGATAGAAACGTACAACAGCTTTACCCAACTTGCGTGGACTACTCGTATTTCCGAGCTCGACATTCAACTCCCTCATCTTTAAAAGATACTTAACGTTTTGTTTCTACTGAAAATTCTAAGTGAATTTGCGCGGAAATGTGTCTTATCAATAGTCAAATTGAGTCCAATGCGTTTGCATAATGAGACAAAGGGGGCAAACCAAAAGCATATTTTGCAATTGTGCAGATAAAGTAATGACATTTACTGACTTGTGATGAGTATATGTTGGCCTTTTAGGACAACCCAACGCGTTGAACATTGGCTAAATGACTGCAATTATCAAAACAGGCCTATTAAATTTAATGTGTAACTTAGGGCGAAGTCGCGAGGGTTTGTTGCACCACTGTTTTTTCAAGGAGCATACTTAGCGGATGGAGTTTATGGTAATGGATGGCCAACGCTTAATTGCTACTCGAGCGTTGGAGAAAAACTTGCAACTTGCAGACGTATTAGATGTTTGTAAGGTAATTAGCAAAACAAGTAATTTCGATATCAATTTTAACTATTTACATGACTTTCGACGCGTTAAAGAGGTGGAGGGCGGCGTTCTTGATTATCAGAACCTGGCTGATTTTGCCGTGTCTATTGCCTCTACTAGCACGGCCAATGTGGTTTTTATTATTGCAGATGAAGCACATATGCTACGCAAATATATTGAAGGACACATTTTGATGGCGTCTGAGTCTAATCGACATTACTGGATTTTTACAGACGAGACTAAGGAACAGGCATTTAATCTTGTAGGATTAAAAAAGAGCCCATTTATAGACATCGCTCGTTAGTCCATTTGCTCTATCTCTCAATGAAAAAATTACTTACAGACTTGTCTTTGCATGTTTGTCGTACATCAAAGTATTCATTCTATTTTTCGACTACTCTTTACATATGGCTCACGCGTGAAATGTAAGGCTATGTAAATGGAACAAAACACTAGCTTCAAACAATTACCTGAAAAAAGCAGCATCGATTACCGTTTCATTCTAAAAAGAAATGTATTTGTGGGTGTTGCGTCGGGTAATCTGACCTATGGAGATCTGTTAAAGCATGTCATAGAGTTGATGTCAGACACCAAGTTTAGGGCAGGCATTAACGGCATCTATGATTTTACCCAAGTCAATAATGTCTCAGGTTTGCATGAACAGTGGGATACAGTGGCATCTAGCATGTCTAGTGATGCCGTCATCGTTAAACCTGCTGCAACCGCCATAATTTGCTCTTCACAGTACACTCAAACAATCTCTGTGATGGAGGAATACTTAGGAATGACCAAAGATTCTCCCATAAATTACGCAGTCTTTATGGAAAATCAATGGCCACAGGCCATGGCGCATGTCGAGTTGCCCGGTTTTACTCATCTCGATGAACTAGTCGCCTCAGTGTTATAAGCTAAGGTTTTATCTTTTCGTAGTGCGATAAATATTCACAACAGATCTCTCGCAGTTTAGTTTGCAGTGCTTTTTTGCCCGATAGCTTATAAGAGGCTACTAGCTGAGGAATAGGTTGTTTTTTCAGAGTGAAATCAACCAGTAGAGAAAGGGATTTGTGTGACAACATTGCGTAACTGGTTTTATCATCCAAGAGCGTTTTTATAAGCACTGCGCTGCTTTCGAGACTGCGGTTATCTTTGGCAAATAGGGTTAACCGAGATTGATAATACTCATTCATAGTATCGCCTTCAGTCTCAGATAATTCTTCAAGAATGGGAATTAACACATCGTTATCTATATGCTGATAGATTTGCACGCAATGAAACTCGATGTTGTTAAGGAGACTTGTTTGTAGCGTTATCAGTTTGTTGGTATGAGATAATCTCAAAGGTTTTAACATTAACAAACTAAACTCGGCAGTAGCTTTGTCTTTGTGATAGCCAAGAAGACAAGATTGGAATTCATTATGCTGCCAAAATCGCACTAATTCAGCTGACGCACCAAAAGAGGTGCCGAGAAAGTCCATATCTTGTGCTTGCGCCCAGTTTTGCAATTCTGCAAGCGCTTGCTTGCCAATACCTTGTCTGCGAAAGTTATCGCTAATGGCAATTCGCACTACGCGTAAATAGCGCAGTGAAAGATAACTAATATCGCCTGAGTTAAAGGCTAGTTGCTGCGCCAATAGGTGTCCTTGAACTCGACGATGTCCGCGCACTACATTAGTGGACAAGGATTCCGAAAAAACGCCACCTTCTTCGTTGGTTAGTATTACGCCTACGCTATGCTCATTTATTTTAATTACAAATATATGTTGGTCTGGAGCATCCAATAGAGCGACTAAGTCATCTGGTGTAGTTTGATAATGTGCTTCAACCAAAAGATTGAAGATTTGATTCAATCCTACTTCGTCATGGAACAATTCTCGTTTGTTGATCTTAACTAACTTTATGCTGCCACTGTCAGTTGTTGCGTCTGGCTGCAAATTGTTATCTTCAATGGGCTTTAATTGCAGTGTCTTCCACCAGAATGTCTCAAGGCAATCGTTGGCATACCAACGAATGGGTTGTTCCATGCTTGCACTATTAAGTTCAGGTCGCAGTGCAGCGAGATACGGCTTAAACCTTATGTCGAAACCGCGGCCAGTGCCTTCGTAACCATGCACCGTAGTGCTAAAAACCACACGGCGATAATGTTGAGCTATTTTTTTAAGGTGAGACACGGGAATTCCAGCGGCCTCATCAATGATGAGTAAATCGCATGAAGGTTGATTTTGAATGAGATCATCAATGGCAACGAACTTAATGTTGTCTTCTACTAGTTTACATTCGACTCTGGCGTGCTTAAAAAGTGTTTCGACTGATACTTTTTGCGGGGCACAAACGAGGATTTGACTGTCGAATTTATCAATAAGTCTTCCTGCGGCAATGCCCAATGCAGCTGTCTTACCTCGACCGCGGTCAGCGGATATTACCAACGGACGATTACGATGCCCCGTTAGCACTTTTTCTATTGCGACCACTACTTTATTTTGCTCGTGGAATGATGACTGTATGAGCGCCTCGGCGACCTTGCTATTTGTGCCGTTAAAGCCTTTTTCATCACAGAGTAAAGTATTACCGTCAGTGATGATGTGTTTACTCAATAACTCAATGAAAAGGCTACTTTCCACTCTATCGGTTTGCCCGTAAGAAATCCGTTCAGATAATTCCTTGTCTATATGCTTTTGCCATGTGTCTAGTGAAGGGCAGAGTAAAATCATCAAGCCATTTGATTTAACAGTACCGGCTAGCGCGGCCATGGCGTTGGCACGCACACCTTGCCAACAGTTGTAAATAACCCAGTCGTGCTCTCTACCCAAATGATGCCGATATTGGGTGTTATTGGTACTTGGAAAACTCACCCCTTTGGGCAGTTCGCTGCGACAACTAAGAATGGAAAAATCGCCATTCGAGTTTGATGAGGCAAGAGTGACTAACTGCTCAATCTGATTCAAGCACCAGACCTCAGCACCACTTATCACCAATAGCTGTCGATGATGAGTGCCAGTAAATCGTTCAATAATGCAGTTTTCTAGCGCTTGATTCATGCAAAAGAGGGAGGGTTTTGGTTATAATTTACAATAGTTTATGCAAATAGCTTAAGGAATACGAATGCGATTTTTTTCCAGACGTTTGGTGATGCCTAACGATCTCAATCCTGCGAATTTTCTGTTTGGGGGCAGGGCACTTGAGTGGATTGATGAAGAGGCGGCGATTTATGCCATGTGTCAATTAGACACCAAGTATCTCGTAACCAAACATATCGGCGAAATTAGTTTTGAGTCGTCGGCTGCAGCTGGCGATGTGGTTGAATTTGGGTTGGCTACCAAGAAAGTCGGGCGTACATCGTTAACAGTTACCTGTTTGGTGCGTAATAAAGCCACTAAAAAAACCATTTGTATGGCGGATGACATTGTCTTTGTAAGAGTCGACCCAGAAACACGTCTCCCGACTCCTCACAATAAGACAGAAGAGGATTTGCGAAAGCAAACTGAAGCTGAATTAGAAACTTTGAACTTATGAGTTCGTAAATACTTTACAAACGAGATCTTTAGCCATAAAGATCTCGCAGAGTTTTTGCGCGGTGGTTCGGTCGAACCCATATTTAGAACGGAAAGTGTAAAAACCGTCGATAATGCCTAGCTGAATACTGTTGCTCAAGTTTTGCTTTGCCAGGGTCTTTTTAACGGCAAGTGACATTACTGACGCTACTGTTTTGGATTTGTATTTGCCCACCTGAATTTTCCATTTGTGGCTACTTTTTTGTCGTTGATTAAATGCGGCGTTACCGCGGTAAAGGTCAACATTCGCACCTAATAACAGCGTGTTGTCTGCATCAATGGTGAATCTGAAAGGTTCAGGTTGGTGCAGTTGTTTTTGTTCTAAATCTACCTCAGAGATTTTAATGTAATAGTCACCCGGAAGAATTTGGGTAAATAAGAAATAACCGTCGAAACCTGAGACTGTGCTATCGACGAGCTCATCAGTGTCGTTGCTAACCAATTGAACTTCGCTATAGCTGCCTTCAGTTTTGTTGCCTTTTTCGTCCACAAGATAAATAACACCTTCAACCTCTCCACCAACAACTATTGGGATCTCTAATGTTTGCACAACTCCTGGGCGAGGATTAATGGAAACGCCTTCTTTGGATGGTATCCAGAAAGGGTCTTCAAGGCTACCGACATCCAGCTCGACGTCGGTGGCTCTGTTTTTGGCGAGCCCCGCTATGAATGCTACACCTTCCTCATTAGTGATAGCTCTTCCCCTTGATTGAACCGCCTGTATAGCTGCATTAGGAATTGGTTTTTCTCCCTCGTCGAAAATACCATTGAAATTAGCGTCTTCAAATAATCGTGCAGATATGCCCCCGGTTGTCGCTAGGCGACGGTTTAAGAAATGAAAATCGCCTGTCAATGGTTCGCGTCCCATGCTTACTTTGGCGGTTAAAGAACCGCTTAAATTTCCTTGTGTATCAGACCTAAGGTTAACACCCAATGTGGCATAATCGGTTTCCCAATTGAGCAGTATAGAACCACTATGGCCATCAGATTGCGGTGCGTAGTTGTAAATAAACTCTGTACTTAATTCATTGTTTACTTGCCATAATAAACTATTGGAAACAGTGGTAATTTCAGACTGGGGTTCTATCAGATAGGCAATACGGCTACGCCAATTGAAATCGTTAAAACGTTTGTCTATTTGGAATATTCCATTGCCAAATTTAAAATCGGTACCAGGTAACTCACCTTTAATGTCAACCAATGTGCTAGTATTCGACATCGTGAATCCTGCCACATACAGGCTGGTGTTGAGAGAAAGTGTATCGGTTCTACTGGGGTTTTCTATTTCGCTGTTTGAATACCTTAATCCATAAGATGCCGACATCGAGTCAATATTAAATAGCGGACCGGACATACTTATTTGATTGCGATAGCTTTGGTTACTATTCGAATCTATTTCTTCATCGAAGTTTTCATAAATGACGTTTTCTAATCTCAGCCCATGATTGCCTAAGGTGTAGTTTAAATTGGTGAGGTATCTTTCACCACCATCAAGGTCATTTACATAGTCGAATGATAATAAGCCACTGTCTAGAAACCAATCTAGATGGAGTGGAACTAAAGTGTGACGTTTATCATCCTCAAGAGTGACGGTGGTGATACCTGTTTTTAAAATCATGGTATCAGAAATGCCTTTTTGTAAACTGGCCCCAATTTGCATATCAGAATTACGTTCATTTTCATTGTTCAGTTGGAACAGGCTGGCATTTTGTTTGGTAATTGATAGATCATAAATCCAATTGTTTTTTAAGCTCTTTGGCGTTGCGACAGAGAGTTGCTGAAATTCAGATTTACGCTGTCCTTGAGGTCCAAAAAAGCGTAGTTCAAAGTTGTTTTGTCCAAAATATAGAGGCACTTCTAAGAACTCATATCTACCATCGTTTTGCACTGAAACGGCATCTACCAATACGCCGTTTTGGTAAAGTTCAATGTCCCAACCTGGTTGACTAAAGCCAACAAAGTCTTTGGTATCAAAATCAGATAATTGATTTAGTGGATTGTTGCCAAAGCGAATGCCGATATCATTGGATGTGTTACGTTGTCGTGTGATACCTACGCCTCTTACATCACCGATGGCGAGCTGAGTAATTCCTAAATTTCCTATGACGTTTCCATCATTGTCTTCCCGCTTTAGAGCAAGGCGAGCAGATGTTAAGCCATCTTCGTCATTGGCAGAAAGAAAGTATTCACCGGTCATGTAGAGCAAATCACTGCTTGCTAGTACTGAGACGTTACTCCTTGTATTCTCTTGGTCAGCAGTAATATTAGACTGAACATCCAAAAATGGCAGCGATGCAAACTGGTAATCTTTAATTGAACGGGGTAGCGAAGGCGTATTGTTAATACGTTGTTTACGCTCGAATTTTGAAATGCCCTCTTTTCGTCTTATTTTTTCAGTAATGGGCAGAGGGGAGGAACTCGTCACTGTTATTTTCAGGTCTCTTTCATCAACATTCAAGCTTAGTTTAAACAAACGCTCCAGTACTTTTGAGCTAACAAATATGTCGTCACCTAAATGTGCCACATCTCTTATGTCAACTATTTCTCTAGAGCTGCCATAGGCTAGGACATACCACCCTTCTTGCGCTTCTTCCTTTTTGATTATAATTTGGTTATCTTCACTTCTAAACCAGCCTATTGCTGAACCTTCGGCAACGTTAACTTGCATGGGAATATCGAGAACCTGGGTGAAATCGATCAAACTTAGATAATTTTGCGTGCCTACTTGTAATGCGAAGAGGTCTCCTAACTCCCATTTTTCCGCTTCTACTAGAAATATAAGTTCGTTTGGTAACTGTTGGATGGGAGCTTGAGCGTGAACTTCGGCTTTCAGATTTAGCACCAACAATACACTCAAAATGAGTCTGTAAATTGTGTTAGTGCTATACATGTCTTTTGGTAGCTCAGTAAGCTGATGAGAAACTTTTGGGGTCAGCTTCCACAATTATTTCATCGATTATTTTACCGTTCATTTCTTGGGCACCCTCATAAACTAATTTCAATAAAGTAGGACGATTTGGAATTTCTTTGAGCCCGAGGTTCATAAAGCGCTGTGGATTTTCAGTAAAAACAGATACGTTATTCAAAATGCCTGTTGGCGTTTCCGAAAAGGTATTCGCACCTGTTTGCCAATAGGCTTTTAAATTACCAAATGCACTTGCATTACCTTTGTTGATAATACGAAATTGCATGAGATATTTTTGCTCATTGTTGTGCATCACACTGAAGAATTCTGGTTTAGTTAGCTCAACTTCAACGTTACTTACTCTGTGTCTCACTACTACCGGAATGGAAAAAGCCATATTTATTTTTACCTGAATACCAACTCCTCGCTCGGCTTCTTTAGTAGGTGCTGCGTCATCAATTGCTTCAAAGGCTAAATGTGAACGATATTCGCCAGGCTCGAGATTGTCCGGTCTTCGTAACGACAATCTAACGGTTTGTCTCTCTTGTGGTGCTAAAGTGACCGCGCGAGGACTAAATCGAATCATCCTGTCTGCACTTGGGAAAGATCTGCGTTGGTCTTCAGTCAATTCTTGATAACCACCGGTTTGTTTTTGCATTAGGTGGCGCCAATAAAGCTTATATGTTTTAGTCTCAGAAGAAGCATTGATCAGAGATACTTTCATTGAACGAGTTCGATCGTCGAACATAACCCTTGTGGGGGCTATCATAAGGCTTGCCCATAAGTTGGAGCAGTAGGAAAACGTTAGTAACAAGATAAGTATCTTTTTCATTTAATGTTCTCTTTGGGTGTGATTTCGACACAATGTTGACTAAATTGGTTGGCGTCAATAATCCATTTTTAGTCAATTGTTCAGCAAAAATTATGCCTAATGGTTGTATTTTCTGCGTATTTAAAAATTGACTTCCAGGGTTAACGGTAAGTTATACATGCCATCTGTGTAACTGTTGCTGCCAGAGGTCGTCAAAGTAGCACCTAAATAAATGGTTGCCATGCCAGCAGCATCGGTCGTTTGTGAGGGTAAATAATCGAAATTACTGATAGTGAATTGTTCTACGGCTGCAACGCCCGTCACTTTCGTTGTTTCAGATGTACCTGCGATTACATTGATTGCGAGACTTGTATACACTGGAAATTCTGAGAGCTCAAATTCGGCTGGACTTGGTTGAGAGACGATTATTATCTGCGGGTCGTGAACGACTTGGCCATTCCAGCGCACTCTTAATTGGTAACTGGCGCTATTGTCTGCAAGTGCGATGGTACCAAAATCGATAGTATTTTTTATTGGAGTGATAACTTGCGCATCGGAGTATGCACAAATAATACACGAGCCCGCCACAATTAACTTTAAGAATTCCATGCTCAAAAGTTTATCGCTTTTCAAAAGGTAGGAAGGAGGAGAACCTCCTTCATCTACTTTTAGTAATCCGCCGCGATTGTAAATGTACCTGTATAGGTGGCGTCACCGTACGCAACTGCTGATGAAGAAGAGCCACCAAGTGTTGCGTCAGTAGTTAATGTAGCGCCAAGGTTGAATACCAAGGTTCCAGTCGAATCGGTATCAAACGTGAACGCAGTACCAGAAGTAACCACAGATGTCGTGAAACCATTCAACGTGAAGTCTTTGGTATCGCTGTTACTAGGGTCAGATAAGGTCGCCGCAGAACTCGGAGTCGTAATATCTATTTCTGTATTTGGTGCTGCACCCGTTATAGTGAATATCCCAACTTGACCCGCTGAAACCTCAGTTAACGATGCTTCACCGGCGGACGTGTAGGTGACTTCGCCATCACTTGCTGCAATAGTTGCCGTGGCTACGTTTGAGCCTAAATCATCGGCAATTGCTACTAGCGTGCCAAAACTTAGAGCTTGTGTTTCAGCAAGAGTAAAACTGTTTAGCACTGTTACACTCGCGTTACCTGTTACGGTTTCAGCTGCTGAAATGTTGAGTGAGAACACGGCCGAAGCAACGGCCAGTCCTAATTTAGTTTTGAATTTCCTCATTATTGGATCCTCCTAAATTCAAAAACCTATGCAAAGTCAACCTGTGTGTACTCAGAGGGAACTAAGAGTAAAAATCAGATATCCTTTGTTATTTTACAATAATAGTTCAAATGCTTGAGTTGCATACAATGATCCTGTGCTTCGGTTTTTGAATTGAGGGGACCTAAGTACATTCTATTGTATTTACCCGACTTCGTTATCTGCTGACGAACTAAAATCTTTAGGTTTTTTATCGGATTTGGAAGAGATTCGCTACTTTTTTGCCAATTTTGTGTAATTTCTTTCTCGTTTAAGGACTTGTACGAGAATAAGTGGAGGAAATATTCACCATTTCGCTCGCTATTTGCACGTGAGGGGAGGGTTGAACCATAAGTCGGTCGTTTAATGATTTTTCCTGGGTTGTATATGTTGCCTTGTGAACCACGAAATTGGTTAGTGACGTTTGCTTTTTGTCCCGGTTCTTGAGGTAACATCAAATGCTCGAGTGGTGTTTTACCGATCGTTTCTGAACGCGGTCTTATCGCGGGGTTGTAGGTTGGTCGAGCTACATCATTTTCTGGAGTAGCGCTGTTGCGAGCTATCCAATAAGGAACATCTTCTTGCGACGGCGATATATTCTGGGTGTTACCTGCCAATTGTAACGCATCTGAATTAGAAGTTTGTTCGGTGTCATCAGTTTCCGTTGATGGGGACGGGTTGGATGCCGGAGCCGGTGTAAAGGCTACCGCTTGCATTGCACGAAACCTCTCCGCTGCACTCAACTGTTCAAGAGGTACTGTGCTATTTTCCTCGTTAACGTCAGTATTCACAGAGTTCGAAGCAGTCATCAGCGGTTCATTTGAGGGCGAGCTAGCTGCAGCGTTTTCTGATATTAAATCGTCTTCGGTAATGTTTGTGTTGTCGTCATTGCTGCTCTGAGTGTCGCCTACAGGTTCGTTATCACCGGCTCTAACGATAGGGGGGACAGTTTGCTGCATCATTCGGAAGCGTTCCGCCGCCGTCATATTAGACATATCGACGTCGTTGTCGCTATTAGATGCGGTGCTATTCTCTGCTACAACAGGTGAAGGAAAGTTTTGGCTAGAAGGAGATTGCATCATTCTGAAACGCTCTGCTGCACTCATTCCTTGTGATGGAGTCGACAAACTATCTTGTGCGCTCTGTGAAGATGCCACATTATCATTGGTCGTTTGTTGAGCTGAAAAAGAGTCTGTCTCGCCTGAAAAGCCATCTTCCTCAAATGTAGAAGAAAAAGTGAGCCCCTCATCCGAATTGAAGTCTTCATCGTTAAAATCAACAGAAACAAGTTTGTTTAATTCAGTGAGCAGAGTAGTGAGCTCTTCTTCTTTTTCTGCAAGGCTCTCGAGCTTTGGTTGTATCTTCTTAAAATCGTTAATAATTTGATTGATTTCTTGAATAGTGTATTGCGGTGCTTGTGCAGTCTCTGTTGCTTCTTGAACCTCTTGCGCCAACGGCAAAGCGCTGCACAAAAAATACAGTAGTGATGCCAACATTGGCTTTATTTTCAGAGCCGACAATAGTTTCATTGTTATATAGTTGTTCTGGTCAAAAAATTGACTTATTCCTTAGCGCATGGTTGATTAAGCAATGTACGTACCATTCTTGATTTAAGGTTTGTGTTGCCTAGCTACTCTAGTCAATACGTTTCAGCGCTGACCTTTGTGAAAATAATAAAGAAAACTGGTGTAAGGATGAAGGGTAATCATGGGTAGAGAAAAGCTATTTAGACTTGGTTACGAGTCGGCGCTGATTATATTCAGTGTTTTATTGGCGTTACTGATTGATGAATATCGGGTTAAGTTAAATGAAGAAGCTCTTACTCAAAAGGCGTTGTCTAACGTTCGCTCAGAGTTGCAAAACAATTTGCAAACGATGGAGTATTGGTATGAATATCACTCTGACGTGGCGAAGAATATGAAAGCGGCGTTGGCCTCAGAGGAATTCGATGAGGCTGACTACATCATTGATGGTGAAGTAAATATATTTAGCCTTATACCAAAAGGCGTCTATCAAGGCTTAATTGATGACTCTGCGTGGGAAGCCTATCGTTCCTCCGAAGTGTTTTCTCGCCTCAACTTTGAAACTATGTTAGCTCTTTCAAGAGTGTACAACTTGCAAAACAGTGGTGTGCAACAGTCATTGCGCATGATTATAGAGATTTTCTCTAGCCGAGACTTTATTCAGCAGGACAAGGTGAAAGAAAACCTTGTAATGTTAAAACGGGCATTTGCGGAACTATCAGCCCAAGAAAGTTACTTGATTCACAACTACAAAGAGACCTTAGCCGCATTACCCGAAGAAGAATAACAAAAAAGGCGCAGTAGCGCCTTCGTCACATTCAGCTACCTAATAGCAAAGTACTACATCGAGGCAGCGATAATCTGTTTAGCAGTGGAAACATCCACTTTTCCGTGCTCACCGAGAGCGGTAAGACCCTGAGTTTCCAAAAGGTGCGCTACTTTATCTTCTGCAGTGGCATCAATGTCATGCTCAGACAACTTAGTTTTAATGCCTAGTTCACGGAAAAACTCTTCGGTTTTGGTTATAGCTTTCTCGATTGCTGCATTTTCGTCTTCGCTGCTTATACCCCATACGCGCCTAGCGTATTGCAATAGCTTGTCTCTTTTTTCAGGTTGTTGACTTTTCAACAAGCGGGGTAACACAATCGCAAGCGTTACTGCGTGGTCTAAACCGTACAAAGCAGTCAGCTGATGTCCAATCATATGAGTCGACCAGTCTTGTGGTACGCCAGCACCAATTAAACCACTTAGTGCCTGGGTAGCATTCCACATTAGGTTGGCTCTGACTTCGTAATCTGTTTCTTTTACTTTGGGGCCAAGTTCAATCAAATTTTGCAAAATACTTTCTGCAAATCGGTCTTGTACCATCGCATTGACCGGGTACGTTAGATATTGCTCAACAACGTGCACAAAAGCATCTGCCACACCATTGGCTAATTGTCTGTCAGGAAGTGAGTAGGTAACCTCTGGATCTAAAATAGCGAATTGGGGTCTAACATGCTCAGACATAAACGCTTTTTTCGCTTGTTTCTCACTGATATTGACTACTGATGCAGTATTAGTTTCGCTGCCGGTCGCGGGCAACGTCAAAATACAGCCCATGGGCACAGCCGATTTAACTATCGAAGAGTCATTCAAAATTTCTTCAGCATCACCCTCTACGTTTATTGCAGCGGCCACAAACTTTGCCCCATCGACTACCGAACCGCCGCCGACCGCCAAGATGAATTCGATTTGTTCTGTTTTGGCCAATTCCACTGCACGCATCAGGGTGGTGTATTCTGGGTTTGCTTCTATACCCGAAAATTCTACCCAATGAGTTTCTTTAAGTTGCTCAGTAAGTTGGTCATAGACCCCATTTTTTTTGATGCTGCCACCGCCGTAAAGTACTAATACCTTTTTATTACTTGGAAGCACTTTGCCAAGTTTGCTAATAGCGGCCTTGCCAAAAACAACTTTTGTTGGATTGTGGTAAATGAAATTTTGCATAAAGATAATTCTCTACTGAGTGATCGTAAGATCAATCTACGCTGTCTTGCCAGCAGAAACAATCCACTTTAATTGCAATCCA
The DNA here is from genome assembly GCA_014872785.1 of Alteromonadaceae bacterium. Taxonomy (GTDB): domain Bacteria; phylum Pseudomonadota; class Gammaproteobacteria; order Enterobacterales; family Alteromonadaceae; genus Planctobacterium. The sequence continues at coordinate 23,442 of WKFJ01000010.1, read as the reverse complement.
CCTTTGTTTCTGAGCAACAATGAAATCAGTGCGATTTTTCTTGCGTCGATCGGATTAAGTGGTACCATCTGCGCCGTTCAATCACAGCGGTCTTGCTGTATTGAATTTGCCAAGGGGTGCTTTTGAAAAGCTGAGATCGGCCTGAGCTGGAACCCTGAACCTGATCCGGATAATGCCGGCGTAGGGATGGTCAAACAGAGTTTTGTTCCTCATCACGTTGCCGTCATTACGGATCCCTTTAATATTTGTCATAAAGAGATCCTTAATGAAAATTAAATACAGTTACCTTTCCGTTTTACTTGCTTTATCTCCTTGTGCACTAGCAGAAGAAGAGTCTGTAGAGCGAATTTTGGTTCCCTCTGATTTTAGAAATCTAGCCGTCGATAAACTACCGGCCAGTGCTACCATCATCGATGCTAAATCGATTGAAACGCGTCAAGCTAGGCATTTAGAAGATATATTAGCCGTAGCGCCAAATGTAAACTTCAACTCCGGTGCAAGTCGCAATCGCTTTGTTCAAATCCGCGGTATAGGAGAACGCAGTCAGTTTTCTGAACCAACCAATCCTTCTGTTGCCTTCCTAGTCGATGATTTGGATTTTTCCGGCACAGTAGGTGTTGGCACTCTTTTCGATGTAGAACAGGTTGAAGTGTTAAAAGGGCCGCAAGGCACCGCATTTGGCTCATCGGCATTAGCCGGCGCTGTCAAAGTTAAAACTCGCGACTCTGACGGACAACAAGACGGTAAGGTGAGCCTATCTATTGCTCAAAAAGGCACCATGAACTTGGCTGCCGCGTATGGCGATAAAATCAGTGAAAACCTGTTCTTCCGTGCTGCAGTACAGCAGTATGAAAGTGACGGGTATATCAAAAATAAATACCTCAACCGCGATACCAATACTAAAGATGAATTAGGTGCACGTATCAAATTACGTTATTTGGCAGCTGACGATATCACTGTTGATTTCAGCTACAACTATTTTGATATTGATAATGGTTATGACGCCTTTTCATTGGATAATTTACGTGAAACTTATTCAGACGAACCTGGATTTGATAAACAGCAATCTGATGCGCTTAGTATCGCTGTAGTTAAGTCTTTCGATGGCTTTGATTTAAAAGGCACCGTGTCGACGACTGCATCCGATATTGACTACGGCTATGACGAAGATTGGACTTTTGTTGGGTTTCACCCGTGGGCATATCAATCAACGGATTCCTATGCACGTACTCGTGATACTAATGCGGTTGATGTCAGGTTATTCTCAACAGACGCCATCGATCTAGGTGGAATAAAAACCGATTGGGTCGTGGGTATCTATGCGAAAAACACTGACGAAGATTTGTTGCGTCAGTGGACTTTCGGTTCAGGAAACTTCACCTCTGTGTATTCAATTGAATCTACAGCGGTTTATGGAGAGTTAGTTCCACAGCTTACGGACAAACTGACATTAACTATTGGCTTGCGTGCGGAGGATTCCAGTCTAGATTATCGCGATTCTGACGGTTTCTCTGATAAAACCGATGAGACTATGATAGGCGGTCGTCTCGTTGCTGATTATCAGCTTGATGAAGACACATTGCTTTACGCTGGTGTGAACAGAGGTTTCAAATTAGGCGGCTTCAATCCAGACTCTCGTATTTCAGGCGAAAAACGCGTGTATGATGCTGAATTTAATTGGAACTACGAAGCGGGCGTTAAACAATATTTGGCTGATGGTGACATCTTCGTAGGACTTTCAATGTTCTACATGGATAGAGAGAATACACAGGTAAGTGATTTTGCAGTTGTTTCAATCGACGACTCAATGGGCTCAAGTTTCATTGATATTATCGATAATGCAGACAATGGTAAAAACGCCGGTATTGAGCTTGAAGCGCGTTATTTTCTGGGCGAAAGCAGTGCACTTAATATTAACTTAGGACTATTAGATGCGTCTTTCTCTGGGTACACGGATGCCAGCGGCAACGAAATAAGCAAGAGAGACCAAGCTCAATCACCTGCCTACAGCTTTAATGTTTCATTGGATATTGGCTTGAGCGAGCACTGGGATATGACGATTGAGGCTGATGGTAAAGACAAGCATTTTTATTCTGATGGCCATAACGAACGTTCCAAAGAATATGTTATTTATCACGCGACTGTGAACCGTAGTTGGGATCAGTGGACTGTGTCATTGTGGGGCAAAAACCTATTCAATACAGAGTATTACACGCGAGGCTTTGCGGGATTCCCTAACGATCCAAGAGACGAGTACACGACATTCGGTCCTTATCTGCAAATAGCTGATGGACGTAAAATGGGCGCAACGGTCGAATATCAATTCTAGGAGTTGTTATGCAAATCTCAGTAGAAATGAGTCTTTATCCGCTTGATGATGCTTATTTAGAGATCATTACCAAGACGGTTGAAAGGTTAGCGAAGGCGTCTAATGTAAAGGTGAAAACCAATAACATGAGCACGCAACTAACAGGCGAGTTTGACGATGTGATGAGCCTTGTCAAAGACGAAGTGTTGCAGACCTTTCAAGAAACAGAGAAAGCGGTTTTTGTTTGCAAGATACTCAACAAAGGCATCGATCTGTGATCGATGCCTTTTGGACACAATTTGCAGAGCAATCACTTGCTGAGATAGTTGCAGTGGTGCTTGCCATTGCCTATGTGCTTCTTGCCGCGAAACAGAATATCTGGTGTTGGCCGTGCGCGTTGTTCAGCACAGCTATTTACACCTGGATATTCTGGGATGTTTCCTTGTTTTTCCAAGCAGTACTTAATTTCTATTACCTCATCATGGCAGTTTATGGCTGGGTGTACTGGAAGAAAATGCATGAAAAAGAAGGGGAAGCCGTAGTCAGTTGGCCGCTCAGGCAGCACCTCGCCACGTTGGTAGGCATTGCCATTGCCACCGCTATAACTTTTTACGTAAGTACCAGTATTTTTGCCGAGACCATCGTGTTTTTAGATGTGCTAGTTGCTGTAGCAAGTGCGGCTGTCACTTACCTTATGGCAACAAAAGTCTTAGAAAACTGGTTGTATTGGATGATTATCAATTCACTTGCAGCCTATTTGTACTTTTCCGCTGGATTGGTGTTAACCGGCGTGTTGTTCGTGGGCTATGTGATGTTTTCCGTTTACGGATTTGTTAAGTGGCGCAGTTCGCAAAGAACGGAGATTCCCTCGGATAATCAAACAAGTGTTGCGAACACCAATAACTAAGTTTTCGGTTAACGAATATCGGCTTGCTAAACCCATTTTAAAAGAGTTAACTGTGTAACTAATACCACGATGTTCTCCACCATTGTAGTGACGAGATGACCGGGAAGGTCGATTTATGCTGCTTGATTTTGTAACACACCCTATGACTGAATTGCTGGCAGTGCTTTGCTTTGTCATTTATGTCTTGCTAAGCGCCAAAGGTAATATTTGGTGCTGGGCCTCGGGTTTCCTAACCTCTTTTCTTTACACGTTTATCTTTTTAGGCGTTTATCTCAGTGCGCAAGTTACACTGAATATTCTCTACATGATAATGGCTATTTGGGGGTGGGCGCAGTGGTCTGAAAATGGTGGGTTGATTCGTAAAAGTCGATTCTCCTATTGTCCCTATTGGTTGCACATACTCGGAATCATTATTGCTGCGGTTATCATTTCTGTTGCCGTACTCGTTGTGCCTTCAGCTTTTCAACACGAATTAATTTATTTGGACGCGACTGTCACGGTTGGTGGCGTATTCGCCACGATTCTGACTATTTATCGAAAAATTGAATGTTGGCTGTATTGGATTATCATTAATGCATTGACCTTCTTTCTTTACTTCGAACAGGGACTTACACAGACTGCGTTTCTCTCAATAGTGGTTTCCTTACTGTCGGTATACGGTTTTGTGAACTGGCGTCGACTCAGGCAACGCGAAATAAAATATGGCATCATCGACGATGAATAATAATGCGCAACGTTAAAATGTGATCCAATTTTATGTCTTCGTACTTTTCAGCGGCACAAATTCACTATTTAGAGCAGTCATTGAATTCTCAGTCGCTAGTGTTCGAGCCTATCTCTGCTAACGCCTCGAACCATGCGATGAAATTGGTAACCTCAAACGCGGAGTATTTAGTTAAGACATTTACAACGGATGCTCTTTACACCGCTGATCGACAGGATATTTTTGATTTACAAACGCAGTTGCACGAAGCTGGACTGGCTTCAGAGCCGGTGCTGTTTGATAGTGAGCTAAATCTTTGGGTGGAAAAATGGATTACTGCTCAACCTAAGTTTATGAGCCGACTTCTAGAAGTCGAAATGTTGGCAAGTATAAGTGCCGACATTCACCAGTGTACTCCGAGCCGTGCCGACAGAGTTAACTTACCTAAAAACTGGCGACGATATTCTGAGATTATCCAGAGAACAACCCACTCCAAAGATGTCATGGAGACGTTTGAACACCTGCTGGACAGCGATACTGACAAATGTTTTTGTCACAATGACTTATCGCTTTCACATATTATTCATGCTGAACCTAGCATTGCAGTCGACTGGGAATACGCGGGTTTAGGACACCGCGCATTTGACCTTGCATCAACGATGAAAATCAACAACATGAATGCTCGAGAACAAGAGCAGTTTTTGCAGATATACGCTGCAAGATTGACGCTGGACATTTCTCAATTAAGCAAAAAAGTATCGGACATGATACCCATTGTAGATTTTACCTATAACTTGTGGCATAACGCTTTTAATGAGCTAAATTAAGCATATAACAATAACCACTAGAAGAGCATTATGGGTATTGCAATCACTGCCACCGAAAAGGCCATTCTTCAAAAAATAACAATCCCACCTAGACCTGAAGCGTTAATAAAAATTGGTGAGGAGGCGAAAAAGCCAGAGCCTGATGTATCTAAGATCGCTTCTACCATTGCAGCTGATGTGGGTATTTCATCGGCGGTGCTACAAGTTGTCAATTCTGCGGCGTTTAGACGAGCCAAAGAGATTCAATCCATCCAACAAGCGGTAATGACCTTAGGTTTCAAACGATTGCTGCCGCTCGTTAAGTCAGTTGCGCTAAAAAGCTCTATGGGGCAGGCCGAAAAACTTGCAGATTTTTGGGATACCGCGACTAAAGTCGCCAATGCAGCGTCAATTGCTGCAGATTTAATGCGAAAGCCAAATTTAAAAGACCACTCTTACATGTTAGGACTGTTTCACAACGCCGGTATTCCGATCATGGTGCTCGAATACGATGACTATGGTGAGATGATGGATATGGCTGCGTCCGAAGGTTGGCCAGCGGTTGTGGAAGAGGAGCGTGGTAAATATGGCACTTCCCATTGCACTATTAGTGCGATACTGGGACAGAAATGGAAATTGCCAGCCATTATGATTGAAGTTATTTACTATCAGATGGATGTGGAAGGGTTGTACACCTCCGGGGAGTTGTCAGATACTGCACTGGATCTCATGAGTATCTTGAAGTTAGCTCGTCATGCAGTTAGCTATGAGACAAATGGTGACGCTAATGATCCAGAGTGGGCGCAGGTGGAGGACTCTATTTTGGAACGCTACGATATGAATGAAATTGACTTAGAAAACTTAAGAGAGCAGTTACTCGAAAAGATGGCCGAATAATGTGCAAAAAAGTGGCGTATTGTTCAATTAAACTGCAAACAAACTAAATGTAAGACGTATATTTCGAAAGTGCTTTACCTTTTCGTATTTCTCAGTAAAATGCCGCGTCCAGTGCTTAGTCGCGTTAGGGGTGTAGTTCCAATTGGTAGAACAGCGGTCTCCAAAACCGATGGTTGGGGGTTCGAGTCCCTCCACCCCTGCCAACTCGCGACAGTCAAATCACATGTCTAAGTCTCCATATCAAAAAGCCGTATTAGCCCAGCTAGGTATCACAGATTGGCAGTTAGTTAATCCAGATTTAATTGAATCACATCCTACTAATAAGCAAGGCCTAACAGAGTCGGAAACGACTGTGGGTGCTTCAGCTGATATGGCTGTGGAGCAATCTAGTATAAGTGAATCAACCATTTCTGAGCCGGTTCAATCGGAAACTACAGAAGCGGTAGAAGAACTTGCAGAACCTTCTGTTTTTGAGAATGTTTTGCCAGAGCCAGAGCCAGAGCCAGAGCCAGAGCCAGAGCCAGAGCCAGAGCCAGAGCCAGAGCCAGAGCCAGAGCCAGAGCCAGAGCCAGAGCCAGAATTCATCGATGCGATTTTGTTTGACGATTTGCTCATTGCCGATTCAAAGTGCATGTCAGACATCAAATTGGCGTGTGACATGCTGGGTGTTGCGATTCAATACCTGTCTAAACAGGCTTCGACAAAAACTGTTCGTTACAAAGCGGTATTATCGCCCGATCCAGATTTATGCCGCCTTTCCTTATCCAGTTCGCCTATCGAGCAGCCTTTCACAGCATCGGCGAAAAAAGCTATTTGGCATAATTTAACAGCTACAGTTCACGACGGCGCGGTTGCTGTCGAACGATAAGTTCCATAATGTTTCAAACCATCACTCTTGAAAATTACTCCGATGCGTTTTTATTACAAGAAACCTGTCATCAATTTCCTTGGTCTGAAAAAGTTTTTGTAGATTGTTTAACCGAGCCCTATTTTTGTGAACACTTGCTGGTGGATGGCAAAGTTACGGGGTATTACGTGGGGCTGCTAGCCGCTGTAGAGGCTACGCTAATGGATATTGGTATTGCTGAACAGGCTAGGGGGCAAGGCCATGGGCGCAAGCTCCTCGAACGTTTCATTGAACAATGCGAATCTCGCAAAGCACTCGACTGTTGGTTGGAAGTGCGCGCATCTAATGCGGCTGCACTTCACCTTTATCGTTCCTACGAGTTTGAACTCATTGAAACACGCAAAAATTACTATCCTGCGGATTCTGGACGTGAAGATGCGCTCATCATGAAAAAGATACTGGCCTAAAGCACAGATAAACTCTTCTACGCATTCAAAAATCGCCTGTTAACAGGTATACTCCGCAGCCAATTTATAAACGCGAAAATTTAATTCAGAATTCACTTTATGTCGTATCAAGAAGAAGTCGATAAGCGCCGCACATTTGCGATTATTTCGCACCCCGATGCTGGTAAAACCACCATTACCGAAAAAGTTCTTTTATTCGGAAACGCGTTGCAAACAGCGGGTACTGTTAAAGGCAAGAAATCAGGTCAGCACGCTAAGTCTGACTGGATGGAAATGGAAAAAGAACGTGGTATCTCAGTTACTACGTCCGTCATGCAGTTCCCATACGCTGATAAGTTAGTGAACCTATTGGATACGCCGGGACACGAAGACTTTTCAGAAGATACGTATCGTACGCTCACCGCAGTAGATTCGTGTTTGATGGTGATTGACTCGGCTAAAGGTGTTGAGGCTAGAACCATTAAGCTGATGGAAGTAACGCGCTTGCGTACGACGCCAATTGTGACATTTATGAATAAGCTCGACCGCGACATCAGAGATCCCATTGAGTTACTCGATGAAGTGGAAGAGGTTCTGAATATCAAGTGTGCGCCTATTACCTGGCCGATTGGCATGGGTAAAGAATTCAAAGGCGTATATCACTTGCTGCGCGACGAGACCATTTTGTACCAAACGGGAATGGGGCATACCATTCAGGATGGCAAGGTCATCAAAGGACTTGATAACCCTGAACTTGATGAGGCGATCGGTTCTTATGCCGATGAACTTCGCGATATGTTGGAGCTAGTGCAAGGTGCTTCTCATGAGTTCGACTTAGATGAATTCTTACGTGGCGACCTAACACCTGTGTACTTTGGTACAGCACTTGGGAACTTTGGTGTGGATCACATGTTAGATGGTCTAACTGATTGGGCACCAAAACCACAATCTCGCGAAACTCAGGTTCGCACTGTTGAAGCTGAAGAAAACAAATTCTCAGGTTTTGTGTTTAAAATCCAAGCCAATATGGATCCCAAACACCGAGACCGTATCGCCTTTTGCCGAATCGTGTCGGGAAAATACGAAAAGGGCATGAAAATGTATCAACCACGTGTTGGTAAAGACGTACGCATCTCTGATGCACTGACGTTCCTCGCTGGGGATCGTTCGGTATTAGAAGAAGCTTATGCAGGAGATATTATCGGACTGCATAACCACGGTTCTATTCAAATTGGCGATACCTTTACCACCGGTGAAAAATTGCAATTCACAGGCATACCAAACTTCGCTCCGGAGTTATTCAAACGCATTCGTTTACGTGACCCGTTAAAGCAAAAACAGTTGCTAAAAGGCTTAATTCAGTTATCTGAAGAAGGGGCTGTGCAAGTATTTAGGCCGCTTATCAATAACGACTTGATTGTTGGCGCAGTCGGTGTGCTCCAGTTTGATGTTGTGGTAGCACGCCTTAAATCTGAATATAACGTAGATGCACTATACGAAGGGGTAAACGTGGCCACGGCGCGTTGGGTAACATCAGACGACCAGAAAAAGTTAGATGAGTTCCGACGCAAATGTGAACCTAATTTGGCACTCGATGGCGGGGATAACCTTACTTACATCGCGCCTACCATGGTTAATCTGTCAATTTCTCAAGAACGTTACCCTGAGGTCACATTCCACCATACACGTGAGCACTAATTTAAGGATTACAATGAACATTCATTCATTACTACTAACCAAATTTAAAGCCGCATTAGTTGCAATCGGTGCTCCAGAAGACGCGCCCACTCCATTGACACAAGCCACGCGAGCGGGTTTTGGCGATTACCAATTTAACGGTGCCATGGCGCTTGCAAAAGCGTTGAAACAAAAGCCACGCGATATAGCTGATTCCATCGTAGCAGCAGTAGAACTCGATGGTATTGCCGAGAAGTTAGAAGTGGCAGGTCCGGGTTTTATAAACATACATTTGGCTCAAGAATTTTTAGCAAGCCAAGTGGCCAATATTAATACCAGTGAGACACTAGGATACGAGAAATTTGAACCGCAAAAAGTTGTGGTAGATTACTCCTCCCCAAACCTCGCTAAGGAAATGCACGTAGGTCATTTGCGTTCTACCATCATTGGTGACGCAGTGGTAAAAACGCTTGAGTTCATGGGCAATGACGTCATTCGTCAAAATCACATGGGTGACTGGGGCACACAATTTGGCATGCTGCTCGCGCACTTCAGCGACAAGCTAAAGAGCAATGAAGTTGCAGAAACGGCATTATCAGACTTGGAAGAGTTTTACCGAGCTGCAAAAGTACGATTTGACGAAGAAGAAGATTTTGCCAACCGCGCCCGTGAGCAAGTGGTTAAACTGCAAAGCGGCGATGCTGATTGCATGAAACTTTGGCAGCAGTTTATCGATATCTCAATCGCGCATAGTGAAGATGTTTATCAAAAATTGGGCGTTACTCTTTCGCGCCAAGATGTGATGGGTGAGAGCGCCTATAACGACCAACTAGCAGATGTAATTGCCAAGCTAAAAGAGCAGGGGATTGCCGTTGAAGATCAAGGCGCACAGGTCGTTTTCATCGAAGAGCTAGCAGATAAAGAGGGTAACCCAGCGGTGTACATTGTACAAAAGTCGGGTGGCGGTTATCTGTATTCCACTACCGATTTAGCGGCCATGCGTTATCGCTCGTTCGATTTGCAAGCTGATCGCAACCTTATTTTTACTGATGCGCGCCAGGCGCTGCACTTTAAACAAACTGAAATTGTTGGCCGCAAAGCAGGGTTCAGTCGACCAGAAACTACTTATGAGCACTGTCCATTTGGCATGATGTTAGGTGCCGATGGCAAACCTTTTAAAACTCGCTCAGGCGGCACGATTAAGCTTGCTGATTTGTTAGATGAAGCGGTTGAGCGGGCTGAAAAATTGGTGTTGGCGCGTGAATCTGATTTAACGGAAGAAGAGTCAAAAGAAGTCGCTCGTAAGGTAGGTATTGGTGCAGTAAAGTATGCGGATCTTAGTAAAAACCGCACCACCGATTACATCTTTAATTGGGACTCAATGCTGAGCTTTGAAGGTAATACAGCACCTTACCTGCAATATGCTTACACCCGTATTTTAAGTATCTTCCGAAAAGCTGGCGTGAGTGCGACTGAGCTTAAAGGCGATATTTCGGTACAGGCGCCACAAGAGAAAGTATTAGCAGTCAAGTTGGTTCAGTTCCAAGAGGCACTGCAACAAGTCGCTAATGAAGCGACTCCACATGTGCTATGTACTTATCTTTACGAATTGGCAAGTAATTTCATGTCGTTTTACGAGGCTTGCCCAATACTCAAGGCCGATGTAAGTGAGTCTGATAAAAATAGCCGTTTGCAGCTTGCTGCAGCAACAGCTAAAACCTTGAAGTTAGGATTGGATTTGCTAGGTATCGATACCATGGAAAAAATGTAAAAAACATTTTTTTAAAGAACCGCCGTCAGGCGGTTTTTTTTGCGTTAGTATTAATTGGTTCAAAATTAATTATAGGTAAAATAAAAATGAACCACGACAGTTGAGTAAACCCATTGCTAGTATTTAGTTCACTTATTCTTGTGAGGAACAACCTATGAAATTACTCAAAGTCGTTGTCGTTTTACTTATTGGCTTAAGCTCAACTGTTAGCGTTCAAGCCAAATCAACTGCATCTGATGAGGCGCAAATCGAAGCGCTTTTTGTTAGCTATATGAATAAATACAACCAGTATATTTCTGAAGAACAGTTTGATAACAACATCAAACTTTACCATGACAACGTCATGTTGGTTTCAAACGGAAGTGGGCAGTCTGTTGCCACTGCTGATCAAATGGATGCCCAGGTACAGCGTTTCTTGGGTAGTTTAAAGTCCCAGGGTGTTGCTTCGGTAAAATGGGAGAGCGTGAATATAACCCAGCTCGACACCAAGTTAGCACTTGTTCAAAATGTCGCTGTGAGATTTGACAAGGCCGGCGAAGTATTCAATAGAGTCGGTGCCACTTATCTGGTACAAAATGGTGACAGCGGCTGGCGAATTGCAGCCTTCACTGTGCACAAACCCGAGTTCACACAATAACGATTAGAGGCAGTATGGACAATTGGGATGACTATCGCATTTTAATCGCGGTACATGAGGGTAAAACGCTGAGAGCAGCTTCGCGATTGTTGAATCAAAACCACGCGACGCTTTCTCGCAGAATTGCCCGTATTAATGACACCCATCCCAGTCTGGTAATTGAACAACATGCGCAAGGCTTAAGAGTCAGTGACTACGGTCAGCAAATGCTAATAACCGCCCACTGGATACAACGCGAAATTCAAACTCGTGAACGCGCATATCAGCATGATACTGAGCTGTCCGGTGCCATTACTTTTTCTGTACCACCTGCAATTTTGGAGTTCTTGCTGTTACCTGATATCACCGAGTACACCTCGCGGCATCCAGCAATCAAACTCAACGTTGATACGGGTTATAGTTTTGCTAATGTAGCGCTAAATGAAGCGGATGTTGTGCTTCGTGTTGCTGATAAACCCGGTGATGATTTAGTGGGTTATAGATTGTTTCCTGTATCGCTAGGCTTCTACGCCACTCAGCGTTATCTCGATGGGGTGAGTGAAAACGAATATGCCTGGATAACGAGTAGTGATACTGCATTTGTGCAAACCATGTTGAAACGTTCACCTTATCCCAACGCACCAGTAAACTTGACCATCGATGATTTAGTCTTAAGGCATAAAGCTGCGGCAGATGGTTATGGGTTGGTGATTGGTGCTAAGTACATTGCTGCTGCATTTGAGCAGTTGCAACCCATTGTGCCGGAGCATATTTCGGCTCAAGAGATGTGGTTATTAACTCATAAGAATCTAATTGAGACGCCTAGAATTAAGCACTTTATGCAATTTATCTTGGCCGCGTTGAGGGACAAAAAATCTTTGATAGTTTGAGCGCATCAGTGATTCAAAAAAACGCCCCTGAATCATGCGTTGACACAGGGGAGGAATCATCTGGATTAGCTGGCAAGTTTGCGCCAATTCTTAAGGTGTCCATAAATGTCGTATAGAACAAAGCCAATAATAACAGCTAAGACGACGCTGACGCTAAAATTTACTTTGTCGAGAATGATTGCCGCATTTTCATTGGTTACTTTCAATGCAAATAAATCGCCAGCTTGAATCATGTAACCCAACACAATAACTGACGCAATATCAATTATAATGGCCAACTGTAGGCGTAGTTTCGTCCAGTAACATTGAACCAATTGCCAGGTATAAAACGTTAAGCTAGTAATCAACAATACATTGATTGGCCAATAGACGATATCGTACACCCCGGTCGCCATTACTGGGAAATCGTTCGGCGTAAATGGCATGTCATGGTTTTTGCCGAACCAGTTATTCCACCAAATAAATATCACTGCATCGGTAATGACGTTAATGTTGGCATCTTCGCGACTAGCAGCGATGCGCTTTGCTCTAGAAAGCGCCAACGGTTCCCATTTATCAAACCAATCTAATTTGTCGCCAGAGTATTCCATTGTGGCGAAAGCAACTGTCACCCAAAATCCGGTATAGAGTGCTGTAGAAGCCAAATCAAACATCAAACCAATAGCCGATATGCGTACGCCATCAGTGAACATAGTGCTGCTTAGCGCCACAAGCAGTTGAATGGTGACTACCGCAATAACGGTTAACTTCAGTACTTTTTTGTAAGGGTGAAACAAGCCAGGGCCAATCAAGTATTGTTGGGCACCGTACTGAGCAGCAACTTTATTGGGGTGTCCCATTTCTTTTAAGATGCTGGCGACTTGTGTTTCATTAGGCTCAGTGCCGCGGCGCTCGGTAATGTCATCCATTTTGGCTTCGATAATAGATCCCAGTTCAGCGATGATGTCTTCTCTGTCGGTTTGTGGCAGTTGTGACGCCACCTCATCTAAATAATTCTCAACCAATTTCATAATGCCGCTCCTGTATTAATCCAATGTTGTCGATATTTGTTCAATACTTTGGTTCATTGAACGCCATTCTTTAAGTAGCTGTTGGAGAATCGTATGACCCATGTCTGAGATTCGGTAAAAGCGCTTCTTACGCTTCGCTTCCTCTCGCCACTCGCTGTCCAGTAAACCCTGCGTTTCAAGCCTACGGATAAGCGGATAAAGAGTGCTTTCTTCAATTTCAATGCCGGCATCGATTAGCGCTTTACGAAGCGAATAACCATAGTGCTCGTGTCGCAATTGCAGCAACACGGCTAACACTAAAGCGCCGCGCCTTAGTTCTTGCTTTAGTTTGTCTAACTTTTCTTGTTCACTCATAAGAGAGCCTCAATCAGTTGTCTATGGCACACACAATCAGATAGTGCAGCATGTGATTGATACTATGTATAGAACACTGTATGTTGCATAGTATATTTGTACTGTATATCACATAGTATGCGTGGTCAAGTATTAATTGGTGACTATTTGAACAGTCGAAGGAATCGGTAGGAGCATTTATGAAGTTTGACCAACGGCTTTAAGGTGTAATGGAAGAAGGGGGCAAAGCGCTAAAAACTTGACTCCATTGTTCCGCTATCTACTTTTAACTTGATTTCTTGTGATTGAATTGTCGATATTGAATTCGCCAACTAGTCTTATAGACAAATATGGTTTATGAGGTATGGCTAATGACTAAAATTTTAGCGTTTGCTGGAAGTGCGCGAAAAAACTCTTACAACAAGAAATTAGTGGCGGTGGCCGCTAATGGCGCACAAAAAGCGGGTGCGGAAGTAACGTTAATAGACCTGAACGATTTCGATATGCCTATTTTTAATGAAGACTTAGAAGCCGAAAAGGGCATGCCTGAGGCCGCGCAGTCTTTCAAAGACTTATTAATTCAACATGACGGTGTGCTAATAGCGTCACCAGAGTACAACAGCGGTTACAGTGCACTGCTCAAAAACGCGATTGATTGGGCATCGCGTAGCGCTCCGGGCGAAGCGCCATTGGCGGCATTTAACGGTAAAGTTGCTGGGATTATGGCGGCTTCCCCTGGTGGACTCGGAGGCTTACGTGGTTTGGTAAGCCTGCGAATGCTGTTAGGCAACTTGAGCATGCATGTGATTCCAAACCAACGTGCAGTTAGTCGAGCATTTGAAGCCTTTAATGAAGAGGGGGTGTTGCTTGATGAAAGACAACAAAAGGGTATTGAGTCTATTGGTGGTGATGTGGCCGCAATGTGCGCTAAGTTAAAGGCTTAGCAAGTTGATGAAGTTTGGTAAAAACGGCGGTTACAACTAGTGTTTTATGTCAAAGCCGCAAAAACATCAATAACATAGCGTTTCTAGTACTATGCAGTCGAGCCTAAATTCGTTAAAATCCAGCCCCTTATTTTAGTTCGTTAATAGAGCAAAGCATGTTTGAAATTAATCCTGTGCAAAATGGTATTGCTGATGTAAAAGAGCGCACCAATTTGCTTAGGGGGTATCTTTGACTTTGATCATAAGTCAGAACGCCTAGAAGAAGTAAATAGAGAGCTGGAATCTCCCGACGTCTGGAATGAACCAGATAGAGCGCAAGCCCTTGGCAAAGAAAAAGTCGCCCTGGAAAATGTGGTAGACACCATATTACAACTTGACCAGGGTGTTGAAGATGTAGAAGGTCTTCTGGAGCTTGCGGTTGAAGCCGAAGACGAAGAAACGTTTCACGAAGCTGAAGCAGAGCTGCAAGCTCTTGTCTCGAAACTCGAGGAATTAGAGTTTCGTAGAATGTTTGCAGGCCCGAATGATGGCAACGATTGTTACATTGATATTCAATCCGGCTCTGGCGGCACAGAAGCACAAGACTGGGCAAATATGCTATTGAGAATGTACTTGCGTTGGGGCGAGGAACATCAGTTTAAAACCGAATTAATAGAAGTATCCGAAGGTGAAGTCGCCGGCATTAAAAGTGCGACAATTCGTTACTCGGGTGAGTATGCGTTTGGCTGGTTGAGAACCGAAACCGGTGTGCATCGTTTAGTTCGCAAGTCACCGTTTGATTCAGGTAATCGTCGTCATACCTCATTCGCTTCCGCTTTTGTTTATCCAGAAGTGGACGACGATATCGAAATAGATATCAATCCTGCAGATTTGCGCATAGATACTTATCGAGCCTCTGGCGCCGGTGGTCAGCACGTAAACCGAACTGATTCAGCCGTGCGTATTACTCACTTGCCAACTAATATCGTAGTGCAGTGTCAGAATGACCGCTCGCAGCATAAAAATAAAGATCAGGCGATGAAACAATTAAAAGCCAAACTTTATGAATATGAAATGCAAAAGCAAAATGAAGAAAAACAAGCTATGGAAGACAGTAAATCTGACATAGGTTGGGGCAGCCAAATTCGCTCATACGTCTTAGATGATTCGCGAATTAAAGACTTACGTACTGGTGTCGAAACCAGAAATACCCAGGCCGTGCTGGACGGCGATCTGGACAAATTTATTCAAGCCAGTCTGAAATCTGGCCTTTAAAGACAGGAATTATTTATCAATGTCTGAACAACTCGATGAAAATAAATTAATCGCTGAACGCCGTGCCAAATTAGAGCAAATTAGAGAAGGTAGCTCAGCCAATGGCCACCCTAATAGTTTTCGCCGTGAAAACTACAGTGCCGATTTACAAGCTGCTTTTGGCGAACACGACAAAGAAAGCTTACAGGACTTAGACTTACAAGTTAGCGTAGCGGGTCGTGTAATGGCTAAACGTGGTCCGTTCTTAGTGTTGCAAGACATGAAAGGGCGTATCCAAGCTTACGCTGCAAAAGATGTACAAAAAGATTTAAAAGCAAAATACGGCAATTTAGACATTGGTGACATTATTGGCGTGAAAGGCGCGTTGCACAAATCAGGCAAAGGCGACCTTTATGTCAACATGGAAGAGTATGAGCTGTTAACTAAATCACTGCGTCCGTTACCTGAAAAGTATCACGGACTGGCCGACCAAGAGACCAAGTATCGTCAGCGTTATGTCGACTTAATTATGAGTCAGGAAACACGCGACACCTTTGTCATGCGCAGTAAAATTGTAGAAGGCATTCGTCGCTACTTGACCGACCGTGATTTCATGGAAGTTGAAACGCCTATGCTGCAGGTTATTCCAGGTGGCGCAACGGCCAAACCCTTTATTACGCATCACAATGCGATGGACATCGATATGTATTTGCGTATCGCACCTGAGCTTTATTTAAAGCGCTTGGTAGTGGGTGGTTTTGAGCGTGTTTTCGAAATTAACCGCAACTTCCGAAATGAAGGTCTGTCAACGCGTCACAACCCTGAGTTTACAATGATTGAGTGGTATCAAGCTTATGCCGATTACCATGATTTGATGGATTTAACCGAAGATATGTTGCGTACTCTAGCAACAGATGTGTTGGGCACAACAGACATTAGAAACACCGTAAAAGATGAAAATGGTGAGCTTGTGTCTGAAGTTATCTACAATTTCGGCCAGCCATTTGAGCGCATGACGATGGCAGAAGCGATCATTAAGCATTACCCAGAAGTAGATGCCGCGGTTATTAATGATGCTGAAAACAATCTTGACGGATTAAAAGCGATCGCGAAGACATTGCACATTAAAGAGCCTGAGGTAGATGGTATCTGGGGCCCGGGTAAATACCTGTGTGAAATCTTCGAAGCTGTCGCCGAAGAAAAACTAGAGCAGCCGACATTCATTACTGCATACCCTTGGGAAGTTTCACCGCTTGCCAGACGCAATGACGACAACCCGTTTATCACTGACCGTTTTGAGTTCTTTGTCGGTGGGCGTGAATTGGCAAACGGTTTCTCAGAGCTAAATGATGCAGAAGATCAGGCGGGTAGATTTGCTAAGCAAGTTGAAGAAAAAGATGCGGGCGATGAAGAAGCTATGCATTTTGATGATGATTACATTCGTGCCTTGGAATACGGTTTACCGCCAACTGCGGGTGAGGGAATCGGTATTGATAGGCTGGTAATGTTGTTCTCGGATTCACCGACGATTAAAGACGTGATTTTGTTCCCACACATGAAGCCAGAAGTGACGAGTACTCAACCTGAGTAAAGTGATTTGTGCAAACAAGAAGCGAGTTGAGTTATCTCACCTCGCTTTTTTTATGTTCGCTAAGCGCTAATCTAATGAGAATGGGCACACCAAGCTTGATAGCCACCGCTGACAGAGAATACATTTTCAAATCCCATAGATTGCAGTGAAAAAGCTGCAAGAGCGGATCGAGCTCCGGAACGACAGTATAAATAAATAGTACGTTGATGTAATGGTGTTGAAGTTTGTTTATCGTTAACACAAGGATGCTGTAATACTTGCATTTCCAAAACTCCTCTTGGAATGCCAATTGCGCCCTCAATCATGCCCGCATCCATTTCACTTGGCTCTCTTACGTCGATGATAATGTTGTCATCTCGTTGCTGAGTCCGCAGTTCGTCGGTTGTGATAATTTTAATATGTTGTTCTGTGTTAGCGATATATTGATTGAGATTCAACATTAAAACTCCCGTATTTACTTTAAGGTATTAATTTAATAGGTGGGTTAGCTCAGCAACTGCCATACTTCACCGGCACCCATTGTCACGGCGCCGATAATAAGCGCGTAGGCGAAAATTGATTTTGTCGTTTTTTGAGATAGGCGATTAAAAATAAGACTGCCAAACACACTGCCTGCAATGCCAACAAGGGCAAAGGCAAAGACAATCAACCAAGGTATATTCAGGTTTGGTTCCATAAATGAATAGCTTATAAAACCCGTAACGCAGTTAAGGGTAATGATAAACAAGCTCATGGTTACTGCTTGTGACATGGCAATACCTGCATATAAGGTTAACGCAGGCACTATTAAGAAGCCTCCACCGATACCAACGACACCGGTTAATAGCCCTAATGAAGAACCAATAATAAACAACCTTTTTCGATTAACTTGACTTGCCTTATGTTGTAGTGAACTACCCGATAACATTCGTATCCCTGCGAAGACCATAACAATACTTAGCATCACCAGCTGTACATCACCTGATAGATAAGTGGCGATATAGCTGCCAACAACCGCACCGGGTGAGCTGGATAACGCAAATAAAAATACGGTTGAGAAAGAGATTGGACTTTGCTGGTGCTTTTTCGTGGCCGAAAATATGCTTATTGCGCCAACAATAAACATGGCGCTGGCTATGGCTGCTTTTTCCTCTAAAGCAATGGCATACACCAAAACAGGGACGGTCAAAATAGACCCCCCCGCACCTAATAAACCAAGACTTAGGCCTATGATTAAGGCGCCAATGATGGTGGCTGTGATAAGGGCGATGTTCATGCTACTCCAAACTAATGCGCTGTTTGCTCAAGAATAAATCGTTAATCGGCATCTTGTAAAACGTATATTTATGATATACGATATATTGCGTGTCGCAAGTATTAATTTTTTAGTTTTAAGATAAGTGCGACTCAGTCACTAACAATAATGTCGTCGGAAGGTAATATGGTTCGAATACAATCTTTCTTTCATGAACAAAGCAATACATTTAGTTATTTGCTTTGGGGCGAAGACAAACACGCAGTAGTCATAGACAGTGCTTTGGACTTTGATATGTTTACTGGTGAAATTGATACGACTTCAGCTGATGAAATAGTTGAGATGGCTACTCGTGAACAGCTAACCGTAAATTGGTTACTGGAAACCCATATTCATGCCGACCATATCTCAGCTGCCAGCTATTTAAAGAAAAAACTGCAAACCAAGATAGGATTAAGTGAGGAATTAATCTCTGTTCGCAGTCGCTTTCAGCCTAAGTTTGCCAATGCTTCTGATAGGGTGGCGCAAGCAAGCATTGATGAGTTTTTTAAGGATGGCGATCTACTGCGTTTTGGTGAAAATGAAATTCAAGTGCTTTCAACACCAGGGCACACTCCTGACAGCGTTTCCTTTTATGTTTGTGGCAACATTTTTGTTGGCGATACTTTGTTTATGCCTGACTCTGGTACGGCGCGTTGTGATTTTCCTCAGGGGAGTGCCAGTGTTCTGTTTGATAGTATTCAAAAACTGTATCATTTATCTGATGATACAGTGGTATGGATGTGCCATGACTATGGCGCAGGCGGTCGTGACTTTGCCAATCGCACTTCTATCGGCGAGTGTAAACAAAGCAATATTCATATCACCGCTAACACGTCGAGAGATGAATTTGTCAGTAAGCGAGAGAGCCGCGATAAAACCTTGTCAGCTCCCAAACTGCTATTACCGTCTATTCAGATGAACATTGCAGCCGGCGCCACCGAGTACAAGAATGACTACCTGGCGATTCCGATGACTTTTAAAGGAGGTTTTCATGCTTAGTGAAGGGATTGTTAATGCGTCAGTTGGCGGTGCCTTAATTGGTATTGCCTCTTTGATATTGCTGTTGGGAATAGGGCAGATAGCTGGAATTTCGGGAATTTTCACCGGTGCAATTTTTGCAAATAGAGCTGGTTCCAATATCTGGCGCTGGGCGTTTTTGGTCGGCTTATTTGGTAGTTCAGCCGTTTTTTATTATTTCCTTTCACCTGAGAATGCCGTGGTGGTAACTAAAAATTTAGATTTGCCCATTTGGCTTTATGCGCTTGCAGGCCTTGTTGTTGGGATTGGTGTCAATACAGCCAACGGTTGTACAAGTGGTCATGGCGTTTGCGGCATAGGCAGAATGTCTGCCCGTTCAATCGTGGCAACAATCATATTTATGGTGATGGCAATTACCACTGTTTTTGTCACTTCGTGGCTATTTGGAGCAGGGTAATGAGTGCTAAACTTCAAAACCCACTTTGGGTGGTGCTGACGTCGTTACTAAGTGGCGTCTTGTTTGCTGCAGGTTTGATTCTGTCTGAAATGGTCAACCCGGCAAAGGTCTTAGGATTTTTGGATATCTTTGGAAATTGGGATCCCAGTTTAGCCTTTGTGATGGGAGCTGCGCTGATTGTTTATAGTTCGGGATATTTTCTCATCGCCAAAAAACGAGGCAAGCCTTTCTTTGCAAATGCATTTGCATTACCCACTAAACAAGATCTTGATAACAGGCTTGTGATAGGTGCTGCGACCTTTGGAACCGGGTGGGGGATAGTTGGTCTTTGTCCTGGCCCGGTGCTAGCCAATATTGCCCTATTGGAATTGAACATAATTGTGTTTATTATATTTATGTTGATTGGAATACATGTGGCCAAAAGAGCAGGCAAAACAACACAATGAGCTTACCCGCCGAAGAATTGGACTTCTCCAAATTGGGAGAAAACGTAGATAACGCGATAACGTTAATGCGCGCGTTGTCGAACCGTTATCGTCTAATGATTTTGTGTACACTGTTAACAAGTGAGAAGTCTGTATCTGAGCTTAACGCTATAATTGATATCCCCCAGTCGACGCTATCGCAACACCTTGCTTGGTTGCGTTCAGAGCATTACGTTAAAACACGACGAGAAGCACAGACCATATACTATCAACTCGATAGCGATGAAGTTATTGAGGTTATCACGGTTTTGCATCGTCTATTTTGCCCAGACGAGGCTTAAAGAGTTCGATTCAGTTCGCTCAATTCTCGTCGAACTCTAATCTCTCCAATCCACACTTTTCCCTATTGCGTTTCCAGAACGTTTCTCATTTTTTGATTTTTTAAGTTTTTTTTAGCAATTTCATCAACTTTTTGTAATCTGCTTAGGTAGTTACTAATGAGCATTGCAGATTGATATGCACTAATAGAACAATGGTCTTCAATTTAGCAACGATGTAGGCTCAAAAACAACAGAACGATTTTCGAATTCGAATCACGGGAACTATCGATTCAATGACAGATGAAACGGCATTGATGCAGCAGATACAGCAGGGACAACTGGATAAGTTGGCAGTGCTATTCGAACGGCACCATGTAAGCCTTTACAACTACTTTTTGCGCTCTGGTAATAGTCCAGCATTAAGTGAGGATTTGGTGCAAGAGACCTTCACCAAAATCTTAGCTTACCGGCAAAGCTATAGTGCAAATGGCACATTCAAGAGTTGGATGTACGGCATCGCTAAAAATACGATGGCAGATCAATATCGAGGACTCGCCGCGACGTCAGTACATGTAGATGCTGATGATGAGCCTTTGGCGGCGAACCATTCTTTACAAGAGAACATGGAACAAAAAGAGAAGCAGTCACTGTTTGAAGCCGCACTGCAAAAATTGCCGGTAGAGCTCAAGGAAAGTCTGGTGTTGAGTCGTTATCAACAGCTTAATTATGAGGAAATCTCAACGATGGTGGGATGTAATGTGAATACCTTTAAGTCACGTATTCGAAAAGCGCTCAGTTTATTACAGAGCCACTACCAAGTCCTTTCGGGAGAAGGCGAATGAGTAAAGAATCTATTGTACAGCTCGAAGATATTATTGCTTGGAAGGTGCAGCAAATTCAAAACAAGGTGAATGAGCCAATGCCCTTGCCAATGCAGCAAGCATTAGAGGTTAACAATGATTGGCGGCAAGAGCTGAGTTTTGTAGAGCATTTTTATACTTCCCAGGCCGATGAGCAAAGACCTTCAGCGCAATTGTCAACGCGGTTTTATCAAATGTTAAACAGCGCTCAAGTAGTACAAGAACAACGGGTGCACAACACAAAGAACAATGCAGGTGAAGTGCGATTTCAGCCGGGTATTTGGCAGGCGATATCGAGTTGGTTTATGCCAGCTCCGGTTTATCAATTTGCCATGTTGGCGGTGTGTTTTGGACTGGGCTGGTATCTGAAACCCATTGATAACAACACAGTTGCGACAAATCATGAGTCGCAACAGATAAGCGCGCTTCAAAACGAGGTGAAATCACTTACGACGATGGTGGCAGTATCTATGCTGCAAAACCCGTCGGCTACAGAAAGATTAAATGGTATTGCTTACAGTGCAAGCCTAATAGACCAAGAACCGCAAATACAACAAACCTTACTCAAAGTGTTGGCAACAGATGATTCAACCTCGGTGAAACTGGCTGCACTTAAGTCTCTTGCAGAAATTCAAAACATAGCACCTATCGCAGATGCACTGATTGATGTGCTCAACACCGAGCGCAATCCACTGGTACAAATTAATGTGCTTCAGATGCTCTTATTATCCGGAAATGAAGATGTTTATTTGAAGACAACTAATCAATTGACTAATACAGAACTGTCGACAGAGGCGAGCAAGATCCTCGAGCAGTTAAGTCAAGTAAATCAAATTTAATTGGGCAGCACAGGAGTACCCAAAATGACAAATTTCAAACTACAAAAACTCACTACTGTTATTAAAACCATTACGCTTGCCAACGCACTTATTTTCTCGGCATCTGCATATGCACAACAGGCTGAGCGTCAATACAGTGTTGAATTAAGCGATCCCTCTAAACCCATGTTTCTCGATGTAGAGATGTATATGGGCAATATCACGATTGAAGGCTATGAAGGGCAAACAGTAGAGATTGTCGCGGAGGTTTTAAACGATTTTCAACCCGATAAACACAAAGATAAATGGCAAAAAAATTGGAAACGGGTCGACACCAACAAGCCTATGCGTTCGACCGAAGGGTTGACGCCAGTATCTCATACCGCGTTCAACTTGGAGATTATGGAGTCCAGCAATAGGGTTGAAATCGAAAGTGAGTTTGGTAGTAAGCCTGTGGCTATTGTTGTCAAAGTGCCACAAAACGCTTCACTAGACGTTAATCTTTACACGGGGGATAGTATCAATATCAGTAATATTTCAGGCAATGTCGAGGTGGAATCTCATATTGGCAATATCAATGGCACACTGATCACAGGGCCCATTGTGGCTGAAACTCACGCCAGTGACATCGTTATTGAGTTTAATACCTTTAGTGATAGCGCACCGAGTTCATTCGCCACCCACTCCGGTGATATTGATATAAGTTTGTTAGCAAATACGGCATCGACAGTGGAAGTGCAAAACTATCAAGGCCAGGTATTATCTGGACTTGGAACGGAATTTGAGAGTGTCGACAAGGTCAACAAAAAACAGCGTGAGAACGGCCAAAAAATCGAAATCGGTTCGCAATTACAAGCAAAATTAAATGGAGGAGGCCAAGTAATGAGCATCAATACCTACTCCGGGAATGTCTATTTACGCCAGAAATAAGCCACAAACCAAAGGGAAGAGGATTTGAGGTGTTATTAAGGTGTGATGGTTAATAACTAATCAGTGAGTAATAATTTCACCTAGGTTTCTTTTTTTAATGAATAGGTATGCAAAATATTAATTTTTAGGGGATTTTAAGGAATTTAACATTGTATGTGCAGAATAATCATGCATACTATTGTGTAGAAAATTATTTCAAGTCTGCACATCAATTTTCAAGGAACGTTGAGGATCAATATCGTTATGAAAAGCGCATTTTCGAAGAATAGTATACTTGCATTGGCAGTTGCCGCTGCATTAGGTTTGTCAGGCTGTGGTAGCAGCGACTCAAATGACTTACCAGACCCGGTGCCACCCACACCAACTACACCACCTACGCCAGACCCAGTAGTACCACCT
>WKFJ01000011.1 GCA_014872785.1 Alteromonadaceae bacterium | reverse complement strand
TTCGGGCAGCGCTTGTTTGATATTTCTACTGCGTTATCGCCTTTTTATGTAGAGTTACTACACTACAAAGACTCTACCTTGTACAAATACCAAACAAACAGCTGCAAAATAATACTGCAAAGGTCAACAGACAATATAGATTGGGGGGAAAACAGAAAAAGCAACAAAGCCAGAATGACTTTGTTGCTATCGGAGCTTGCAAAAACTAAACGTTACCTTTTAGTTGGCCACTTTCCCGAAGTAACGCTAACTCTTCCTCGGAGGCATGAGTTGCATCCCACTGCGCAAGCTTTGGTTCCATTACCTTGTACCAAAGTGGTGGGATCAGAGGGAGTAACATAGTACCTAGGTAGCCACTTGGCATAATTGGTGCGTCGGTAAAGGGTTTTAAATTTTGGAAAGGCACATTTGCGTTGGCGTGGTGGTGCGCGTGACGAGTTAGGTTAAACAAAGTCCAAGAGCTTATTTTGGTGGTTGTGTTCCAGGAATGGCGTGGGAATACGCGTTTTCCCACTTTGCGCACCAGACCATAGTGTTCCATGTAGTTAACAATTTCTAAATCTATTTTGGCAACTGTGCCTGCGATGATAAGGAATACTAAACCACTGGTACCTGCCAACATGTAGGCTAGACCCAACAACAAAACGCTCTGCAGAACCCCCATTAAAAATCGGTTCTTGAATGACCACGTGGCGGAGTTTTGTCTTTGCAGACGCTTTTCTTCAATTCGCCAAGCGCTGCGATTGCCGTCAATGGTTGAACGCCAAATGTGTTGATATACGTTGCGTCCTCTGGGCGCGCTCGCGGCGTCTTTTTCTGTGGCAACGTTAATATGATGGCCATAGACATGCTCAATGGCAAAATTGCTGTCAAAACTAAACGACAATAACCAGCGGCCAATTTGGTGTGATATAGAACCCCATTTGCGGTGCACCAGTTCGTGAGCGGTGACGGTACCTAAGGTGCCAATTAATAGGCCTGCAAATAATGCTGCTACGAGGAATTCACCCATTGAATAACTGGTATGGGTAGTCCCTAGCCAGGTATGGATAAGCGCATCAGATGCGGCAAATTGATACATGGAGACTAAAAATAACCCAACAACCAATGGCAGTGCTAACCATAATTGCGCCGTGTATAACCAAGGATGCCGTATTTTGGGAATGGATAGATCTTCGCCCAGCATAACGTCGCCCACAATGATAAACAGGGTAAGCCCCGCGTAGCCTGCGTAAATCCAATAGCCACCCAACCCAATACTTACAATAGTAAGTACGCCTAACAGATGAAACAGATAAAATTTTAAGTAGTGCATATTTCGTTTAACAATTTATTAACACAACGTAAAGGTAATCTAAGACGTCAATGTATTGAGAGGTAAAAAATGACAATTTAAGGGTCATTAAATGACATTTTTGTGTTATACCTATGCAAAAAATGAAGACAATCACGTGTGTCTGTTATGCAATTAAGCCAAGTTCCCACATTCTATTTGCCGCAAATAAAAAGCACATTGCAAGAAAATGGTGTACTCGTAAAAGATTGGTTAGTGGCGTCAGGACTTACTGAAGAACAAATCGCGGTTCACCAGGGACATATCCCCGTTAATAAGTATTTGTCGTTAATTAATAACGCAGTTCGCATGTCAAAATTGCCCGATATCGGTTTGCAAGTGGGTAATAAATTGAATATCGGCAGTCATGGTTTGTTGGGGTTTTCACTACTTAACTGCCAAGATCTAGAACAGGCTTTAGATTTGTTGGAACGATACTTGTGTACCCGTACACCGATATTGAAAGTTCATGTGGAAAGAGCAGACGACGAGGTAAGGCTAGTTTTAAATGTCCCCAATTATGTGGGGGAGGTTTACCGCTCTTTTATAGAGACAGCGACACTTGGCATATACAATCTAGTTAATTACCTCATACCTAATGCGGAGGCGGTAACGGCGGTTTCATTTGACTATGCAGCGCCATCTTATAGCACCGCTTATGCAAAGTATTTTGATTGCGCCACCCAGTTTTCTGCACCCATATGTGCCATTACCCTCAACCCAGAGATTGTACATCGCCACTTCGCGACAGATGATCCCATAGCACTGCAACAGGCAAAAGTGAGCTTTGAAGCGGAAAAGCAAGCATTACAAGCACTGTCATGGGACAATAACGTAACAGATAAAATATATAATTTGCTGTACCAAGAGCGGCACCATTTCCCTGATTTAGAAGATATCGCCGCCAAATTATGCATAACCAGTCGCACGTTGCACCGTCGATTAGTGGCCGAGGGCAGTAGTTTTAGACAAATACTGCATGCAGTGAAAGCAAAATTAGCGCGTCAATACTTAGCAACATCATTGCATACGGTAGCGGATATAAGTGACTTACTCGGCTATGATAACGTTGCCAACTTTAGACGGGCTTTTAAGCAATGGGAGGGCGTAACCCCTCAACAATTTCGTCAAGATGTGCATAATGAGCACACTTTGCCATAACCACTAAAGAGCCGTACTTTGCCAATTATTCATTTCGCACACGCCAATGGTTTTCCCGCTGCTAGCTATAAAAAATTGTGGCAGCAATTTCCGAGAGATTGGAACATCATTGCGAAAGATAAATTTGGCCATGACGATCGCTATCCGGTTTCAGATAATTGGCAAAATCAGGTTGAAGAGCTCATTGAGTTCGTCGAACAACAAGCTCAAGGAGAACCTGTTTACGCGGTTGGGCATTCCTTTGGTAGCGTGATTTCTTTTATGGCCTGCTGTCGACGACCAGAGTTATTTCGCGGCTTAATTATGATGGATCCACCGTTGTTAATTGGTGCCATGAGCCCATTTTTCCAAATTGCGAAAAAAACACCGTTTATTGACCACATAGTTCCCAGTGGTAAGTCTAAGAAGCGCAAGGCACATTGGCATCATGACGAAGATGTTTTGGCGTATTTTAAACCCAAAGCACTATTTCGATATTTTGATGAAGATTGCTTAGTGGATTATGTTCGCTCAGCGACTAAAAAGGAAAAAAATGGTACGCGATTAGCGTATGAAGTGGCTGTGGAAACACAAATTTTCCGCAATATTCCTCATAATATGCACACGTTTGACCAACAGTTGCAGTGCCCCGCAAAGCTAATTTCAGCGCAATACTCCAACGCTTGTTTTGCGCCTATGATACGTCGCTTTTTAAAAGGGCATCCTGGTATGCAGCACCATCGTTATCGCGGTGTAGGTCATATGTTCCCCTTTGAAAAACCCTTACCTACCAGTAAGTTGATAGTAGAAACAATAAATGAGTGGTCAAATGCTGAATAACTTGCTCTGTACTACAAAGCCATTTTTAAACTGTGATATGGGCGAGTCTTTTGGTTCATGGCAAATGGGCAATGACGAACAGATAATGCCTCTTATTCACGCCGCCAATATCGCCTGCGGGTATCATGCGGGTGATGCCAACGTGATGAGTAAGACGGTGATGCAGGCCATGAAACACGATGTTGTCATTGGTGCTCATACTGGCTATCCGGATATCGAAGGGTTCGGGCGCCGCTCGATGAAAATGTCAGATGAAGAATTAACCCATTGCATTTGGTATCAGTTAGGTGCGCTAGAGGGCATTTGCAAAACTCACGGGGCGCAACTTTCTTACATAAAACCACATGGCGCGATGTATAACGATATGATGTCAAATAGCGCGATTCTCGAGGTTATTGTTAAGGCTGTCGCCAGTTATCACAAACCGCTTCCTTTAATGTTGCAAGCAATTCCCAAAAGAGACGAGATTCTATCTTTAGCCTCAAAGTACAACATCAGTCTCATATGGGAAGCATTTTGTGACCGACTCTATATGGACAGTGGATTGTTGACTCCTAGAAATCAACCTAATGCTGTGTTGGCAAAAGACGCGGCAATAGAGCAGGGTAAAGGTATATTAGTTGCCAATGAGGTCGTAACCGAGTCTGGTGAAAAGCTTGCTGTTGCTGCTGACACCATGTGCATTCACGGCGATGGAGCAAACGCGGTTGCGATTGCACAAGCACTGCATAACTCAGCTAAATGATGTCAGACATTATGCTTAGGATTAGCGCTTGCGGCCTTGATGCCGTTCAAATTAACACCTCAGAACCTAGCTTCGAGCAGCGCCAATTCTTTTTTAATGCTGTGCTGCAAAATCTTGAACAAGCCAAGCTATCGTGGCTATTCGATGTAGTTGTTTGCGAATACAGTATGACAATTCAATACGATTGTGTTCAGGTCAGGTATCAAGAGGTAAAGGCCTATTTAAAGAAAGTTGTCTCTAGTGTAGAGGATGGGCACTGCGTGTCTAACAATGACGAGATAGTGGAACTTCCAGCAGATTATTCGCTCTGTGCGGGGTTAGATTTAGAAGAGCTTTCTTTTTGGTGTAACTTGTCTATTCCCGAAATCATCAAGCTGCATTCCAATCAAATATATCAGGTTACGACGATAGGTTTCGCACCTGGTTTTGCTTACATGAAGGGGTTGGACAAGCGCCTCGAGGTGATGCGCAAAAACATACCTAGAACAGAAGTGCCAGCTGGCGCCATAGCTATTGCTAATCAATACACTGCCGTGTATCCACAAAGTTCACCAGGTGGTTGGTGGCTTATTGGCCATTGTCCTATTAACCTGTTTGATTCCACGAAGTCGCCACCATCGCCATTAAAAGTGGGACAAAAGGTGCGGTTTGTGCCTTGCGATAAAAATAGAGAAAGATCGGGTGCTGATAATGGCCGTTAGTGGTTTTAGTGTGCTGCAATCGTCTGCTTTGACTGGCCTGCAAGACATTGGACGGGTAGGCTTTCAGTCTTTAGGTGTAGCAAACTCAGGGCCTGCGGATTATTTGTCTTTTTATTGGGGCAGTAGACTGCACAATAATCATCTAAAGTCACCACAAGTCGAAATTGGCTTTGGTGGTTTTACCTTTACCAGTCATTGCGCCACTTCGATTGCATTAACCGGCGCTGACAATCAGCTACTTATAAATAATGTGCCTGTGCCAATGTGGCAAACGCATGCTATCAAAGCAGGTGACATTGTGAAGGTGGGGAGGCCACAGCGAGGTATTTGGAATTATTTGTCTGTGCGTGGTGGTTTTCAGGTGCACAGTACACTTGGCAGTGTCGCAACCAGCACTAGGGAAAAGTTAGGCGGTCTAAATGGTCAAGGACAGGCGCTGAAAAAAGGAGATGTACTACCGATATTACCTTCTAAACACAGCGCAGCAGTTAAGTTAGACAAGGCTTGGCAACCGAACTTTTTAGAGGATAAGGTGGAATTATCACTCGTACCAAATGCCCACTATTTTGAATTTTCTAAAAAATTTCGCAAGGCATTTTTGTCTACGGCTTTTAGCATTGACCCAAGTAGTAACAAGATGGGCGTGCGACTAACTTGCAATCAAATGTCTGAGCTATCGTCCTTACCCGAAAGCTTGTTTGCTAAGCCTTCTGAAGCTACTTCGATGGGGACAATTCAAATTACTCCCTCGGGTGTCCCCATAGTTTTGCATACGGACAGACAAACGGTAGGGGGCTATCCAAAATTTGGTTCTGTGGCTTTGCCTGATTGTTGGAATCTGGCACAATGTCGACCTGGTACGTATGTCTCTTTCAGGTTAACACGACTCAGTTCAGCGCAATTAAGATATCGACATCTACAACAGCAACTGCAACACACCAAGTTATCCTCCTGTTAAATGTGATTTAACGTAGAAGTTACATGCGTAAAAAGCGACGAAGCTATTTGTCTGTTCTTTTTTATTAGGATTTTGGAGTAAAGCGATTAATGACAATTGCTTTTTTTAATGGCGAATATAAACCACTTTCAGAGGTAACCATTTCGCCACTTGACCGCGGATTTTTATTCGGTGAGGGAATATACGAAGTAATTCCCGTTTTACAAAGTGAATTAGTAGCCCCTCAACTGCATTTAGCACGCTTAAAAACAGGTTTGTCTGCGCTGAGCATTACTCTAGATTATTCGCAAGAACAACTTATTGATGCATTAAATCAGGTCATTGGCCGCAATCGTCTTGTCTCTGGCAGTGTGTATCTGCACGTTACTCGCGGTACCTCTGAAAAGCGCAATCACGCCTTTCCTGATGTGTGTAAAGCAACATCGTTGATTATGGTTCAGTCTATTAACGAGTCTAATGCATCAGAAGCGATACAGCCGTTAAAAGCGAGTTTGCAACGGGATACAAGGTGGCGCAATTGCCATATCAAGTCGACATCATTACTGGGCAACGTGCTGCATTATCAACACGCTAAAGATCAGGGTACACACGAATCAATACTTTACAACGACGATAATATTGTCACCGAAGGCAGCACTAGCAATGTGTTTGTGCTTAAGGGCAATAAGTTGTTTACCCATCCGCTCGATTCTCAAGTTTTACCTGGTATTACGCGTCATATTTTATTGGATGTGGCCAAACAACATTCTACTCTGGAAGTAACAGAGCATCCGGTCACCGTCGATGAACTTTTAGCGGCCGATGAGGTATGGATCTCCAGTTCCTCAAAAGGGCTCGCACCAATAGTTAGCATTGATGAGCACAACATTGGTAACGGTGAAGTAGGCGCAATGGCAAAGCAGCTTTCAGACTTATACGTCAATCATTTAGTGGATTACAGGTAAAACAATAATGTCTCGACCTGCTAAAATGCTGATTGACCTTGATGCATTAACACACAACATTGCAATCGCACGCAAACAGTCCCCCAATAGTCGTATCATCGCGGTGCTAAAAGCTAATGCCTATGGTCACGGTGCCATTGAAGTCGCAAACGCTATAGACCCCAGTGTTGATATGTTGGCGGTGTCCAGTATTGAAGAAGCGCTGCACCTTCGAAATGCGGGCATTGAAAAGACCGTATTATTGTTGGAAGGCTGCTTTTCAGGAAGTGAATTGGTCGTCGCCAGTAACAATGACTTCGCCGTTGTCTTTCACAATTTAGAGCAGGTTGAAGCGCTAGAGCAGCAGGCACTTGAACAACCCATATCTTGTTGGTTGAAAATTGATACCGGTATGCATCGATTGGGATTGCAGGGCGACGACATTACTGCCGCTTTCGAAAGATTACAGGCAAGTGCGAATAGTAAAAATGACCTTATTTTAATGACCCACTTAGCAAGTTCTGATCTTATTGCACAGCCTTTTACGACCCAACAAATAAGTAGCTTTGTACAAGCAATCGCGCAATTAGGGGAGCGAGCAAACGGCTTGCAAACCAGTATTTGCAATTCTGGTGCGGTCCTTGGTTGGCAAGATATTCAGTGCGATTGGATACGACCTGGGATCATGATTTACGGGGTGTCGCCTTTTGCACAGGAGCATAAAATTGCGAAGGATTTGAAGCCAGTCATGTGTTTGCAATCGGAAGTGATCGCCGTGCGTACTGTACCTGCAGGCGACTGTGTTGGCTATGGCAATACCTGGCAGGCCGAGCGCGATAGTAAAGTAGCAACCGTGGCAATAGGCTACGGCGATGGTTATCCACGTAATGCCAAAAATGGAACGCCTGTATTGGTCAATGGCAAACGTTGTAAGCTAGCGGGGCGTGTTTCTATGGATATGTTAAGCGTCGACGTAACCGAAATTGGCTCGGTTAATATTGGGGATAAAGTTGTGCTGTGGGGCTCTGGATTAGATGTTAACGAAGTGGCAAGCTATGCTGATACTATTGGGTACGAGCTAGTGACAAGAATGCCGCTGCGCGTACCCAAAACCTATTTGGGTAAGTAGGTTAGTCGTCTCTGTGTTCGCAGGGGTTCTTAGTACAACGTCCGTACAAATACAAACTGTGATTGGTCAAGTCGATGCCATTAGTTTGGGCTATTTCTTGTTGGCGCTGCTCGATTAAGTCATCTTCAAATTCGATAACCTTGCCGCAATCTAAGCAGACAAGATGATCGTGGTGTTTCTTGTCGCTGATTTCAAAAACAGATTTACCACCTTCAAAATGGTGACGATTTAAAAGACCAGCGTCATCAAATTGGTTGAGAACGCGATAAACGGTGGCTAAACCAATATCTTCACCTTGCTCTAACAAGATTTTATAAACGTCTTCTGCGCTTATGTGTTGGTTTTCCGGCGCTTTGAGTATTTCTAGAATTTTTAGTCGCGGTAAAGTGACTTTAAGGCCGGCTTTTTTCAGTTCTTGATTTTGATCCATTCGGGTCGCTTTTGCTGGTTCATCATTTTGTGACGTTATTATAGGAGAACTGATGAGGATTAAAAGCTTTGCATAACTAATTGACACTATTAAAGTTCTCGTGGGGATGTTACGATAATGTTAAGTGGTAGTACCAGTGTGTAACAAATATGTGCAGTAACAGTGCAAAGTTTATATCTGGTCTATTATTAACAAGAATAAAAATATGACTCTACGCAAAATAGGTGCTTAGGAAATGAGATTGACCGTAGTCGCTAAAACCATTGTTGGTTTCGTGGTACTTATCTTAATGTTGATTCTTACCAACATCATTTCTTACTCGGGCTTATCCGATATCAAACAATCGGCGCAATCGGTGATCTCAGAGAAGATGCCGCTGCAAAGCCAAGTCTTACAAGTGCAAACAGAAATTCTAACAATGGGTAAGGCATCACTTAGTGACTATTACCTAAACAATGTATCTTTACTCAGAAATAACCAATCTATCTTTGGCAATTTAAATAACGAATTCCAAAGTAACTTGTCGAAGCTGTCTAAAATGCCTATGACTGGCAGCGCGAAAGCGAATTTCAATGAAGCCAAAAAGCATACTGAGCTTTACTTGGAAAACGTCAACAATATGTATCAAAATCGCGGTCGTTACTTAGAACAGGTTGCGGGTCTTGCACAGATAATTGAAACCGTTAGTTTTGCCGTTGATGACACCAGTGCGCCACTATTGGATCTAGCTTACCTAGAAGGTGCTGAGACCAATAACGATTTAAAAGCACTTGCTGGGGCGGGAAACAATATCGATACCCAGTTAATAGCGTTGCTCAACAGTGCAAAAGAACTTGCTGCATCAAAAAGTGCTGACGCAAGTGCGGAAATTAAACAGAGTATGCAGTTTTCCGTGAGCAACATCGAGGAGAGTAATACTTTCGTGTTGCGCCTTGCCGAATCCGTTAATACCGATGGGCTAATTGACGATTACCAATCCCAGTTTGCAAATTTAAGAGAGCTGATTTTCGGCAGCACTGGACTTGTCACACAGCAGTCAACTGCTTTAGATATAGCCGCGCTTGCCGAACAAAACATTCTGGCTTCCGAGGCGAGTTTGAACAGAGCAATATCCAGTTATGCCGCGCTGTTTAGCGAAGTGAACGAATCGACGTTGGCAGGGCAATCGGAAATTTTAGACAATGTTGAAGACAATATTGCAACTGGTTTACTTATTATGGTCTTGGGTATCGTGATTGCGGCCGTTGTCGCTTTCTTAACAGCGAAAGGTATTTCTGTACCTATCAAACGAATCGCGGGAAGCCTGAAAATCATCAGTAGTGGTGATTTGACTCACAAAGCTGACGCGGCGAGTCACTGTGAGTTTGGTGACTTGGCAAGACAGGTCAACGCTTTGTCTGAAAACCTACACACTCTCGTTATTCATATCCTGGAACAGCAAGGTTCGCTTAAAGACGCGACTGCAGTCAGTGTTGAACTCAACCACGAGACTTTGGATCAGGTTGATGAGCAGCGAGACCAGATTTCCAAAACGGCAGATAATACTGACGAGGTGCGTGCGAAGAGTCAAACTAACCTTGAGCAAATTAATCGCGGTATGACCAAACTTAATGAGGCTACCCAGAAGACAGAAGATGCCAAAGGGTTGGTGAGTCGAGGTGAGAAGCAGATTCTGCAGCAAGCCGATCAAGCTGAACAGTCTTCACAGGTCATTTCTAATCTGGCGGAAAATAGTCAGAAAATCGAAAGTATTTTGGACGTTATTAAGACTATTGCCGAGCAGACCAACTTACTCGCATTGAACGCAGCGATCGAAGCGGCGAGGGCAGGTGAACAAGGGCGCGGTTTTGCTGTGGTCGCAGACGAGGTTCGTACCTTGGCAAACCGCACACAGAACTCAACGGAAGAAATTGAGAAAATGATTGCCAACTTGCAGTCTGACGCACAAAAAGCCGTTAGTACAATTGAGGAAGGTAAAAAACTCAGTGATCAAAGTGTGACTATTATCAACGAAGTTAACAACAATGTGGGCGAAATTACCCTAATAATTGAAGAGCTCGCGAAAATTAATATGGCAATTGTTGATGATACCAACGCGCAAGATCAGTTGTTGCAATCAGTCGCAGAGCGTCTTCAAACCATAGTGTGTTTAGCCGAGAAAAATGCAGTCACCACCAACAGTGCCAACGATGCTACTGAGCAGGTACAGTCTCTTATGAATAATTTGAATGAGGCGGTATCTGAATTTAAAGTTTAATCACATAAAGTTATAGGCGAAAAAAAAGCGCATTTTAGATTCGCTTTTTTTGTGAACTCTTGTTTAAGCCAGTTCGCTTAAACACATTTCATCGTATATTTGCTTAGACCAGGCTTTAACACGCTCGTCTGTCAGCTCTGGTTGTCTGTCTTCGTCAATGCCTAAACCAACGAAGTGCTTGTCGTCAACCATGCCTTTAGAGGCTTCAAAATCATAACCATCAGTTGACCAGTGACCCACTAAAATTGCGCCTTTGGCTTCTACGATATCTCTTACCATGCCCATGGCATCGAGGAAGTACTCGGCGTAGTCTTCTTGGTCACCACAACCAAATATGCCTACAAGTTTATCGGTAAAGTCGATTTCCTCTAGTTCAGGGAAAAAGTCGTCCCAGTCACACTGAGCTTCACCGTAATACCAAGTAGGGATACCAAACAAAAGAAAATCGTATTTGTCGATATCTTCCTTTGAGCTTTTGGCGATATCAAAAACATCGATTAGGTCTTTTCCAATTTCTTTTTGAATCATTTTGGCGATGTGCTCTGTGTTACCAGTATCACTACCAAAAAATAACCCAACAATTGCCATATTTACTAACTCACTATTTTTGTACTTGTTGCCAAGTATTAACTAAAGAATAACTGGATGAGGCCTTTTGCTAAAAAACCGACCGTGCCTAAAAATAACACTGTATAGACAGCAATTTGTCCCATTTTAGGAACATTGTTTTTTTTTCAAAACATCACGTACGGCAAAGCCCATCACTATGAAAAGTATCACTAGGGCAAGGTTTAATCCTATTGCCTCAATCTGTTCATAATACTCGCTTAACATAGCTTTCCATTTCGGTACTGTCTGATCGGCGCGCACTATAGCACACTTGACTTTAGCTTGCGATTAGATGAAGTCAGTTCAATACGTAAATTGTGTAAAAATAGTTCTAGATCAATAAATCCAAGATGTTTAGCCAAAGCTTGTCTTGATTTATTTACTGTTTTCCAAAAAGCGTTCAACTATCCCGGCAAACACGAAGGGCTTTTCAGCATGTAACCAGTGTCCGGTACCTGTCATTATTTTTGCTTGTGCATTTGGAAACAGTTGCTTTATTTTTGCTTGGTGATCAGCAGTAATGTAATTTGAGTTGCCACCTTTGATAAACAGAGTTTCACCCAAGAACGCATTACTACTATCAATGCCTTGTGAAAGCTGGTGATAATCTCTTTGTAGAAGCGGTAGATTAAAACGCCAAGCAAATCCGGTATCTGTTTTGTACAAACTCTTCAATAAAAACTGTCTAACACCGAGCTCGACAATATGATTCGTCATTGCTGCGTCAGCGTCCGAGCGCGAGGTTATTTTAGTTAAATCAACTGCATTTAAACCTGCCATTACGTTTTGATGTCTAGGTTCATAGCTTACTGGTGCGATGTCAGCTACAACGAGTTTGTCAACTAAATCGGGATAGTGAAGCGATAGGTGCATTGCAACCTTGCCACCTAAAGAGTGACCAAGAAGAACGGCTTTGCTTTCCGTGACCTGTTCAACCACTTGTTTGATTGCTTCCCCGTATTTATCAAAGCTAAAAGCGTCTGAACGAGACGATTTGCCGTGGTCTGGTAAATCGATACTGGTTACCTGATAGTGTTTTTGTAACTGCCGAGCAATTACGCCAAGGTTCTCAAGACTGCCAAATAGCCCATGAATAAGAAAGATAGGTTTACCGGTACCGGCAGTGGTGTAATTAAGCAAGAAAAGACATCCTTCTACGAAATTTAATCATTGCAAATAGTCGATAAATGGCGATTTAGCATCACAATCATCGAGTTTTGTTACCTCATATAATAATCTACTCATCCAACCAATTAAAAGAATCAAAACTTTTCATTGAAATGACTTTTGTTTTCATTAACTTATGGAATGGCTGACCCTGGATTATTGTGGCGTCGTTTGTCCGGCCGTGTTTACCTGGTCTCATCTTCTTCGTACGCGCAATGTTTTTATTTTTAGTTAAGGTCAAGGACCTAAGGAATCAATTGTTATGGCATTACACCCGGAAGCCGGAAAGCCTGCCGATCCCGCACAGTTAGTAAACGTCCCTAAATTGATGGCTGCGTATTACACCACGCAACCTGACCCTGAGGATAAAGGACAAGCCGTTTCATTCGGCACGTCCGGTCATCGTGGCTCGTCAGTAAATGGTACATTTAACGAGAACCATATTGCCGCTATAAGCCAAGCTCTAGCGGAGTACAGAGTGCAAGCGGGGACTACAGGCCCCATGTTTATTGGCATAGATACACATGCCTTATCAGAAGCTGCATTTATAACCGCTGTGGAAGTGTTGGTGGCAAATGGTGTACAGGTGGTAGTGCAATCTGAGCAAGGGTATACGCCGACGCCTGTTATTTCTAATGCGATTCTGTGCTATAACGAAGACAGAACCACAGGCCTAGCAGACGGTATCGTTATAACCCCGTCACACAACCCACCGGAAGATGGTGGTTTTAAATATAATCCACCGAACGGTGGCCCGGCTGATAGTGATATCACCACTATTATTCAAAACAGAGCAAACGAGATTATTGCTAATTCTGGTAACGCAGTTAAGAGAATGAGCTTTAAACAAGCTATTGCTTCTCATCTTTATCAAGAAAAAGACTTTGCTTTGGACTACGTTGAACAGCTTGACCAAGTGCTCGACATGCAAGCAATAGCGGATGCTGGTCTAAGACTCGGCACCGATCCTCTCGGCGGTGCGGGAATGGGGTACTGGGATATTATTGCCGATCGCTACAAGCTAAATATAGATGTTGTCAACACCAGTATTGATCCAACATTCCGATTTATGACCCGAGATAAAGACGGCAAACTACGCATGGATTGCTCTTCACCTTATGCGATGGCCGGACTAATTGGTCTTAAAGATAAATATGATTTGGCCTTTGGCAATGACCCAGATTTTGATCGTCATGGCATCGTGACTAAATCATCAGGATTAATGAACCCAAATCATTATCTCGCCGTTGCTATCAACTATCTGTACCAAAACAGACCTCAATGGCCCAACGATATTCAAATTGGTAAGACGCTAGTGTCTAGTTCCATGATTGATAGAGTAGGGGCAAGTATTGGTAAAAACATTGCTGAGATGCCGGTTGGTTTTAAGTGGTTTGTACAAGGTATGCTCAACTCTGAGTTTGGCTTTGCGGGCGAAGAAAGTGCCGGTGGCATCTTTTTAAGACGCAACGGAAAGGTCTGGGCGACTGACAAGGACGGTATTATTCTGTGCCTATTAGCCGCAGAAATTCTGGCCGTTACTGGTAAAGACCCCGGCGAACACTATCAGTCACTTACTGAGCAGTATGGCGCACCAGCATATAAACGTATTGATGTCGCTGCGACATTGGAGCAAAAAGCGGCGTTAAAAGCGTTATCAGCAGATAGTGTCACGTCGAGCGAACTGGCGGGCGAAACGATTAAGCAAATCCAAACTCATGCACCAGGTAATGGCGCTGCGATTGGGGGGGTAAAAGTAAGTACAGAGAACGGTTGGTTTGCTGCTAGACCTTCCGGAACTGAAAATATTTATAAGATTTATGCTGAAAGTTTCAACGGTGATGAGCATTTGGAGAGATTGCTAACTGAAGCACAAAAATTAGTCACTGCTGTGTTTGAATCCGCAAATGTTTAGATAATGAAAAATAAATGTTAATGAGATGTGGTAAAAATAGCAAAAATTGTTCTTTCACGAAAATTTAACGAAAAAATTAACAATAAAATAACATTTTGCCTCTTAATTTTTCTTCTTAAACGTGGTTAACTTTGCGTCATCTGTAATTTTATTACAAAATGACGCAAAGTTTGATGGATTACTGTAATTTAATATCAAACCCACAACGCGTCTTTTACGAAGAGGATCTGTGATGGCAACCACTCCTAAAACACGAAAAGCGGCAGCTAAAAAAGCGTCAGCTAAAACGGTTAAGAAAACTGTTTCAGCAACAACTGAAACAAGTATCTCCCCTGAATCAGCGAAACTCAGTATGAAAGAGTCGATAGTGAAGCATCTTCACTGCACGCTTGGGACTGATGAAAATAAGGCAAATAACCACGCTTGGTGGAAAGCGACCTGTGCAGCAGTAAACGAACAGGTACTAGAGCGTCTGCGCAAGACCCAAAAGACCCATTACTTCAACGACACCAGAGCCGTACATTATTTCTCGGCGGAATTCTTGATGGGCAGATTAATGTCTAACAACATGCACAATTTAGACATCTTTGAGACCGTTGATGGTGCACTCAAAGAAATGGGCATGAACTTAACGGATATAATGGAACAGGAACCTGATATGGCTCTAGGTAACGGTGGCCTAGGCCGTCTTGCTGCCTGTTATTTAGATTCATTAGCAACGTTAGAACTGCCTGCAATAGGCTACGGCTTGCATTATGAGCACGGTTTATTCCGTCAGGAAATTCAAAATGGTGCGCAGATTGAACGTCCAGATAGCTGGCGTGATTATGGCAATCCGTGGGAGATTTGCCGTCCTGAGTCTATTCAAGACATTCCATTATACGGCTACGTAGAAACCCAATACGGTGAGAAAGGTAAAATTCAAAAGGTTTGGCACCCAGGTTCAATGGTTAAGGGGTTACCTTGGGATATTCCTGTAGTGGGCTACGGCGGTAATACCGTAAACGTGTTACGTCTATGGGAAAGCCAGGCGTCTGATTACTTTAACTGGGACGTATTTAATGCGGGCGGTTATGTTGATTCACATGCAGAGACTGTGCAAGCTGAGACTATTTCCAAAGTCCTATATCCAAATGATGAAACCGAAGCTGGTAAAGAACTTCGTTTTATTCAACAGTACTTTTTCTGTGCTTGCTCACTAAAAGATATTGTACGCCGTTATCAGCGTGCCCATGGCGATGATTGGAGCCGTTTTGCAGATCAGGTTGTTATTCAATTAAACGATACGCACCCTGCGATTGCGATCCCTGAATTGATGCGCCTGTTGGTCGATGTTGCACACATGGCATGGGAAGATGCGTGGGAAATCTGTACTAAAGTATTTGCGTACACCAACCACACCTTGTTGCCAGAGGCGTTAGAGAAGTGGCCTGCGCGTATGATCGAGAAAATCTTGCCGCGTCACTTAGAAATTATTTATGAAATTAATCATCGCTTCATGAAGGAAGTGGAACAAAAATGGCCTGGTGACAGTGAGGTGAAGGCTAAGTTGTCCATTATTGAAGAAGGCCATGAAAAAATGGTGCGCATGGGTAACTTGAGTGTTATCGGTTCATTTGCTGTCAACGGCGTTGCTGAAATCCATTCTAAGCTGGTGAAAGAAAACTTATTCCCAGAATTTGAAGCAATGTGGCCGGGTAAGCTAACTAACGTGACAAACGGTATTACACCGCGTCGTTGGTTGAAAGCTTGTAATCCAAGATTGTCTTCATTGATTGATGAAAAAGTTGGCAAAGATTGGCCGATGGATTTAGACAAGTTAAAAGGCCTGAATGCATTCGCTAAGGATAAGGCGTTCCAAGAAACCTTCATGGACATTAAATACCAGAATAAGGTTGAATTGGCGCACGAAGTGAAAAAGCTAACGGGCATCGATATCGATCCAAACGCGATTTTTGATATTCAAATTAAGCGTTTACACGAATATAAACGTCAGCACCTGAACCTTTTGCACATCATGGCACTTTATCGCCGATTGCTTGAAGATCCTAACTACGATATGCATCCGCGAGTGTTTATCTTTGGCGCTAAAGCGGCACCGGGTTATAAGCTGGCGAAAGACATTATTTATGCCATTAATCAGGTTGCAGAAAAGATTAACAACGATGCACGCGTTAATAACAAGCTCAAAGTGGTCTTTTTACCAAACTACCGCGTGAGTCTTGCTGAGAAGATGATTCCAGCCGCAGATGTGTCTGAACAAATTTCAACAGCAGGTAAAGAAGCATCTGGTACTGGTAACATGAAGTTGTCGCTGAACGGTGCTTTGACTATCGGCACACTTGATGGTGCTAACATTGAAATTGCCGAGGAAGTTGGCGAAGACAATATCTTCATCTTCGGCTTAACGGTTGATGAAGTGAATGACCTAAAGGCCAAAGGCTACAACCCACATGATCACTACTACCAAAATGCTGAAATTAAAGCGGTGTTGGACTGGTTGGATACTGATTATTTTACACCAGGCAAGCCGGGTGAGTTGTCGTCTATTAAACGCAGTTTGTTAGACCATGGTGATGCCTACCTTGCACTTGCTGATTTTGAATCTTACTCAGAAGCGCACAAAAAAGTTGACGCTGCTTACAGAGATAAGTCTGCTTGGGCGGAAATGGCGATTGTCAATACAGCAAATATGGGCAAATTTACGTCAGATCGCTCCATTAAGGATTATGTGGATAGAATATGGAGATTATCGGCGTGCAATGTCGACTAATTGCAACTTTTTGACGATTTTTTAGTCCAAAGCCCCGAAACTTCTAGTTAGGGGCTTTTTATTTGTCTCTAAACACGATAAATTTGCCAACGTCTGTTGAGAGGTGATGTAGTACTCGTGAGCGTATTTCACAAGACATTATCGATGGTTCCAAACCGATACGCATGCTTAGATAGCGTGCAGAAGGTGTTGGATAAAGATAATCGTCTTTCGTTATTACTGATTGATATTGTTAGATTTTCTGATGTAAGCGCCAGTCTTGGTTACAAGGCAGGGGACTTTATTTTGTCCGAAATCGCCAGACGTATCCGTACGATATTCGGTGAAGAAGTAACGCTTGGTCGAATTGGTGGAGACGTTTTCTGCGTAGTTTTTCCTGGCCAATCAAACCCCGCTCAATTACAAGCAAACTATCGACGTCTAAACGACCACTTCAAGACCCCTATCGCAGTAGGTAATAGCTCGTTTGCTGCCGACTTCAACGTGGGTGGTGTTATCAATCCCACGGATAATGACGATGTTCATAAGTTGTTTTCTGGCGCAGAATCTGCACTGAAACAGGCAAAATCCAATAAATACGATAACTTTGTGCTGGTCAATATGCAGCGCAAAGATGAATCTAGTCGCTCTCTGGCGTTAAAAGCGGATTTAAAGCGAGCCTTTAATAACGACGAACTGGAACTCTTTTTCCAACCCAAGGTGGATTTAACCACATTAAAGATTGTTGGTGCTGAGTGCTTGTTACGCTGGAACCATCCACTGGATGGCGTGTTGTTCCCGGGGCCTCTTATTGAAGCTGCTGAGTCTTACAACATGATGAATCAGCTGGGTTATTGGGCACTACAAGAAGCTTTCAAAAGCTCCTTACTATTAAGCACGCATGGATACGATATTAAGCTAGCGGTTAATGTATCCCCGACACAATTGTATGACGAACAATTTATTCCCAGACTGCGAGAGCTTGGAAACAATTTGTGTGTCGATCCTAATTTAATTGAATTAGAACTGACCGAAGACGTCGCAATGTCGAACTCGTTAATGGTGAACAAGCAACTTATGCAGGCTCGTGACATGGGCATGCAGATAGCCATTGATGATTTCGGTAAGGGGTATTCGAATCTTGCTTACATTCGTGAGTTGAGTATTGATGCGATTAAGATAGACAAGACTTTTGTCATGCAGTTGGGTGAAAACCCGGTGAATGTGGCAATTGTAAAAGCGACTAAAGTTATCGCTGAAGCACTCGGCTGCCAAGTGGTTGCCGAAGGTATTGAAACCCAACATCACCTGCACATATTGCAAGAGGTGGGAGTCTCAGCCGGTCAGGGTTTCTTGTTTTCCAAAGCCGTGCCCATGTCAGAATTTTTGATGTTGTTGAATCAAGACTCTGGCGACCTTTCACTCGATAATGCATCCTCATATTAATACCACTTCAATGGTAAAGAACTGCCCAGCAGTCTGATCACTTTATTGTAAAAATCCTGTATAATCCCGGCACATTTTTTTATGCAGGGTATTCATGAGTCAGGTTATTTCATTGTTGCGTTCGGGCGCTAATTTTCTCTCTTTGTCTCGCCAGCAGCCTCAGTTATTTGAGCAAGTACTGCAATATCAATTATCAAATGGCGTTCAGGTAACTATTCATGCTGAGGGCATTATTGAGTTTAAACCGGCTCATAACAGTGCTAAAGACATCGTTTATTCTTGTGGTGTGCACGGCAATGAGACCGCACCAATTGAAATATGTGATGAACTGGTTAGTGATATCCTCTCTGGTGAGTTGGCGCTCAAACATAGGTTACTGGTTATTTTTGGCAATCTTCCTGCGATGGATATTGCTCAGCGTTTTGTCCATGAAAATATGAATCGCTTGTTCGACGGTGAGCATGCTAATCCGCAGGTAGAAACTAACCCTGAAAGAGTGCGAGCCGCATTGCTAGAACAATGCGTTGCAAACTTCTTCAACGTCGAGCACGGCCAAGAACGCGAGCGCTATCACTATGATTTGCATACCGCAATTCGAGATTCAAAAAATGAAAAATTCGCGGTTTATCCATTCCTACATGGAAGAAAGCACAAAGCGGAACAGCTTCAGTTTTTACTCGCTTGTGGAGTGAATACTATTTTGTTGTCAGAGTCGCCAACGACTACGTTTAGTTATCACAGTAGCAAGCACTTTCACGCTGATGCTTTTACCGTTGAATTGGGTAAAGTTATGCCGTTTGGTGAAAATGACATGACGCGTTTTGCAGGGGCTAGAACGACACTCAGGGCATTTGTCTCAGAAACTGAGTTGAGTTTTCCTGACTACAACGAAGCCGAATTTTTCATTTACCGAGTGAACCAAGTTATCAACAAACAGCACGATGATTTTGAGTTGTGTTTTTCAGATGCAATGCCCAACTTTTCTGACTTCAAAAAGGGTGACCAATTTGCCAGAGAAACAGGGGCAACTTATGCCGCGGAGCAGGATGGCGAAGCCATAGTCTTTCCCAATGCCAATGTGGCCATTGGTCAACGTGCTTTGCTAACTGTTGTACCAACTAGTTTGTTTGGGTGAGGAAATCGTATGTTTGAACTTGATACGAGACTAAATAACGATTGTGAAGTCATTGCCCAGTGGCCGCTATGCAGTGTGCTGTTGATGAATGAGTCTCGGTATCCGTGGTTTATTTTGGTTCCGCGGATCCCCGATATGCGTGAAATTGTGCAGCTCAATAATGAGCAGCAGGCACAGTTACAGCAAGAGTCTAATCAATTATCGCATTTCTTATTAGAGGGTTTATCGGCAGACAAACTCAACGTGGCAGCGCTTGGGAACATGGTGCCGCAATTGCATATTCATCATATTGCGCGCTATGAAACCGATGAAGCTTGGCCTGCTCCTGTCTGGGGAAAGTTTCCAGCAAAAGCATACAGTGACGCCGCATTGGCAGAAATAAAGAAACAATTTACTGAATATTTTTAAGGATGAATCTCAATGATCGTATCAACTACAAATGAGTTACAAGGAAAGCAGATTGAAAAGTATTTCGGCATCGTTGTCGGTGAAGCCGTAATGGGCGCGAACGTGTTTCGCGACTTTTTTGCCAGTGTGCGTGACGTGGTCGGTGGTCGTTCGGGTTCCTACGAGGCGTCTTTGACCAAAGCCAGGAAAATTGCCTTTCAAGAACTTGAAGAGGAAGCTCGCAGTGTAGGTGCGAATGCAGTGGTTGGCATTGATATCGATTATCAGGTAGTGGGTGATAAAGGCAGTATGTT
The DNA here is from genome assembly GCA_014872785.1 of Alteromonadaceae bacterium. GTDB lineage: Bacteria > Pseudomonadota > Gammaproteobacteria > Enterobacterales > Alteromonadaceae > Planctobacterium. The sequence continues at coordinate 108,757 of WKFJ01000011.1, read as the reverse complement.
AATGGTCAGTATTTGCGGTACGGCGGTCAAATACAAAGAGGCCTAATCATTAAGGTTGCCTGACAATTGGTCACATTCATTTACAAAAGCTAATATTGTTTATCCTCATACTGCCTATACTATGTACTGATGGTAACAATTAGTGAATGGCGATGGCATTACCTATCATTTGGCTTGGTGCGGCGGCGTTAGCCACGTACACAGGCGTAAAATACGCGAACAGACTCAATTCTGAAGAATACGGATTTGCAGCGCATCCCGGTGAGCTTGACTGCACCGTGACACCCGTTAGCGGATCGATTGTTTGTTGTGAAGTGTATGATGTACTCGATCATAGCGGCGTGTGGGTAGGGGATCGAATCATCGAGCTTAATGGCAATGGCCTTGTCCGCTCAGTCTCACCAGAGCGATTTTTACACGACCGTTCCGGTAACACTATTTATGTAGCATGCGACGATGATTTAGCGCCTGTCGTCTTTGACGGGGCAGATCAACGCGCATCTGAGTCTATTTTCCAATACCGTCAGTACGACCTGTTAAAAAATAATTGTCATACCTTTGTCTCCGAAATGGTCAGCAGTCAATCCTCTGCTGTGACACTATTTCGTGATCTAAATCAACAACTTGCTCAACAACACGGGCAAAATATCACCTGGTTACCTGTTTAATTCGAAAAGGTTGCGAAAAGAGTCCGCTTAGACCAATTGGCTATAAAGTTAAGCTAAAAGATCGATACTACGTATACTGATCTTGAGTGCTTAAAAAATAGCCAATTAACGTCTTAACATCTGGGGGCTCCTATGCAACATAAGTTTTTACTCAATAGCTTAACTCTTTCGGATAAACTTCAGGGAAATTTGGTCAACGCAGGCATCAAGGAACAAGATATCCATTTCGTGACAGAAAATAGCGCTGATTACGCAGGGCATTCTATCCACGAAGCATCATTATTTGAAGAGCGAGATCTGATCCACAGTTCTATTCGCTCAGCCACTGTTGGTGCGGGTGTCGGGGTATTAGCCGTATTGTTTGTATTCTTCGCTAAACCGTATGGTTGGGAAATACAATTAATTAATGTGATCTTATTAATGTTGTTATTTACCGGATTTGGTGGTTGGATAGGAGGACTATCGGGTATTAGCCATCGTAATTACAGGTTAGGTCGCTACGAAAGTGATTTAAAAAATGGCAAAGCTATTATGCTTGTATATACTGATGATGAGCACGCTGATGAAGCGAAGCAGATTGTAAGCAGAACAGATGCTGGCTCGCGATACCTTGGTAAAGATTCTACCTTTGACAATCCGTTGAAGAACGAAAAATTAGAAGAACTGGAAGATTAGGAGAGAATATGTCGCATTCTTTTAAGGAGCAACCTCATAACGCCATCACGGATAGCCACATTGCTCGCGTCATCCCTTGTAAGGAGTTAGACCCGGGCGACCCGTGGAAATGGCTCAGGTTAGGTTTTCAAGACATGGCAAGAGCGCCACTGTTAACCTTTTTCTTTGGTGTATTGTTTGCGGCACTCGTTTGGTTCATTGAATTTTTAGTACTACAAACGGGCTGGCATTTGGTAATAATGCCAGCGCTTGTCTGTTTTATGTTGATCGGTCCGTTTTTAGCGGCTGGTCTATATGATGTCTCTTGGGAGCTGGAGAAAGGCCACGTTCCGAGTCTCTGGCACAGTATCAAAGCAATTACCCGCAATGCCGTTAACGAATGGGCATTTGGTATTTTGTTAATGGTGTTGATGATCTTTTGGCTACGCGTTGCTTCTTTGATTCACGCGTTGTACCCGCCATACATCGACGAAAACTTTGAGAGCTTGCTGCCATTCTTAGCACTCGGCACTATTGTCGGGGCAGGGTTTACTACGCTGGGATTTTTTATTAGTGCATTTACACAACCCATACTGATGGAACGTAAAGTCGACCTTGCAACCGCGGTGCTGACAAGTATGAACGCAGTTTGGGTGAACAAGAAAATTATGCTTGCATGGGCATTTATTATTTTCTTACTAGTACTTGTGGGCTACTTCACATACTTTATCGGCTTCGTTATTTTCATGCCGCTGTTAGGGTACGCTTCATGGCATGCTTACATTGACACCATTGAAACAAAGCGTAAGCGCAAATACGAGTAAAGCAATTTTTACCAAAGAAGCCGGCAAATGCCGGCTTTTTTAATGGTTTTCCTCGCAAATTTGACTAGGTGCGTCTCATTTTTGATAGCGCTGACTAGTGATCATTTAATGAAATGAATTTAATTGACCCTCGTTCATAATCCTTTTTCTTTTGAAGTTTGCTCGCGGCCTAGATTTTGACCCTGATGGCTCTAATTTAGTTTTTAAAACCGTCGGCAAAGAATACGATGAAGTTGTCTTTTAAAGACGCATAAGAAAGTGTAAAGCATTTCTGTCTGTGTTTTTACAAGGCTTAATATGGTCTGATATTTTGCAATATGTTTGTCATATCCGAATTCTATTATAACGGCGTTTTCAAGGATTGGAGAACGCAAAGGAATACACTGCTCAAAGGAATGAGTTGATGGACAAGGAAAATGGATATAGGAAGTGTTGTAATCTGGGTATAAGGAATATACCCAGGTGTACCTAAATGGATTTGGTACCCAGTGGATTACAAAGTTCGGTGAAGGATGGATTAAACAAATTGTAAGTAATGGACTTTATGTTCAAGGATGACGCTCAAAGGATTGAGGTAGACGCCAGGAAGGCAACTTTAGCTTTAAGGAAGAAGACATATTAAGGACGATTAATATTCACGGATGAATAGACAATTTGTTATACACAGCAGCCTAAAATAAGGAATCAAGCTGTTATGGATAACGCTGGTAGAAAGCGCGACTGTGCTACTCAAAAAATTTCTAGGGATAGACGATTTTTAGGACTATGGAAGGGTATTGAGGCCTACCAGGCTGGCGAGGGTTGTTGTGGCCAATGTTATGTTGGCTCACAACTCTCTTTTTTCTCTTCTGGTCTTTTTCTCTTAGATTATTTCGTTTAATAAATCCGAGTCTCGAAACCCCTTTTGGAAAAAACTACTGAGTGTTATTGCTCACCGCTTGGGAAAAGTAGTTATAAACACTTATTTGACTGTCGTTAACTAGGCGTTGATAGCAGATACCCGCAAATGCATATGAGTGGCCACCGTACTCAAGTAATACGTAAGGTGCGTCAGGGTTAGATTCGTCATAAGTCCATTGACCGCCAATCGTTTCCCTGAACACTTCGCCGACATAAGCGCCATAGATATTGCAGAGTGTGAATATAGCTTTATCTTCAAGTACCTGATTGTTGTACTTTTCTATCCATTTAAGAATGGCATCGTCGACTAATTGCACGCTTTCAGGGGTACGATCCAATTCAATGTTAAATTCATCGCGTGTCGACAGTACGGCGTTTTCAGCACTGTCTAACATAAGTTCGTGTAATTCTTCGCGCGTCATAAACATGTTTTGGTTCCAAGTATCAATATTCTAATAATTTTATTTACTGCGTTCCTTGAACGCGACATTACTGGGTAATTTCGCGTTTAGCCAGAATCATTTCCGAAAGCAGTTTTGTGCCTGGCCCCATTCTATCGGCATGCGGATTAATAAGCGACATTGTTATCGCTCTAAAGCTACTGCCTTTAATAAAAATCTGCTTCAATTTACCGGAATCAAGGTATTGTGAGACGTCATGTAATGGCATCCAACAAAAACCTAGTCCAGCTTGTAATAACTCAATTGCGCCGGAAAATTGACTAACTGTCCATCTTTGCTCGGCTTTTAACCAACCTTGCTTCTCTATTGGGGCTTTTCCGGTGTCTTTGATGACGATTTGCAAATGTTGTACCAGCTCTTCCGGATCTATTTGTTCGTCGATTTGTGCCAACGGGTGATCAGGATGACATACGGCCACGAATTTAATACTGACGACCGGCTCTGATAAAAAACCTTTCGGTATTGATGCAGTTAATGCAATATCGGCCCAGCCTTCATTAATGAGTTCTTCAGTGCCAGTGAGCACAGTATCAATGATGTTTAACCGACTCCCGCGGCACAGTGGATAAAACTCATTTAGGATAGGCACGAGAAAGGCTTTAGGAAAAGCAAGTTCAAGAGCAATATTGATTTGCGGCTCCCAATCTTGGTTTATGCTTTTCGCCAGCTCTTCAAGGTCTTGAGCACTTTGACTGAGTAACCTTGAACGGCGCAACATTACTTCACCTGCCGAGGTTAAAAACGCCTTCCTACCTTTTACTTCTAGTAGTTGTACATTGAGTTGTGACTGGAGTTTGGCAACCGCGTGGTTAAGCGAAGATTGGCTCTTGTTTAATTCTTTTGCGGCATGCGCATAACCGCCGCAATCGACTACAGCTTGTAGAATTCTCCATTGCTCAAGCGTTGTTTTTTGTCTGTACATGATCTTGGTTAGCGCCTGTTTAATTGCATACTATATTTGTAGGCCTCGGTTTGTAAAGTCGCAGCTGCATTGAGTACCAATCAAATCCTTATTTATCAGATAATTAGAGCCTGTTGAGCTTTACGGTATAAGTTTTGTTCAATCTGAGCGCTTTCTGATCGCGGTATTGCTTTGCAGGCCTAGCGGGCTAAGTCAAAAAGCAATAACAAAGAGCAGGAGGCGCTCAGGAAGAACCCTTTGGGCAGCGCTCGTTTGGTATTTCTACAGCGTTATCGCCTTTTTATGTAGATCAACTACACTACAAACACTCTGCCTTGTACAAATACCAAACAAACTGCTGCAAAATAATACTGTAAAGAACAACAGGCTCTAGATCAAAATCGGTATTGTGTAACCGCCATTAGAAGCTCTTGGTCTAAATATTCATCTTTATCAGGCCATTGGCTCCTAGAGCGTTGATGCGATTCCACGTCAACATATTCCATTCCAATTTGCCAGTGGTCGTCAATTGTGTATTTGTAGGTATAGGTGAGTGCGTTGCCTTGTCCGTCATTAATGTCTTGTGGAACCAACGAGTCTACATCAGTGGTATCAAACCAATCGAAACGCACTGAGGCATTGTGGGATTGATTGCGATAGTTCGCCATCAAATACCAACTGCTGAAATCCACATGTACAGCGCCCGGTCCCATAGCCGTATCGCCTTCCATCAAATGCCCGATGACGCGCCAGTTTCTATTCGCTCGGTATTGCCAAGCAACAGAGTGAAATTTCGTGTGCCAGGCGTATTGGCCGCCTCTGGCTAACACGGTTTCGTCTGCATTGTTGTTGTAGTAGTAATATCGACTTTTAAAGGATTGCTTGTAACCCCAATGGGCACCCATCAGATAACCAAAGCGACCGTCAACCTCCCGAAAAGGCTCTACCCAAGGTGACTGTGGCGCTAGAATTTCGCCAGAGCCAATGGTGGGGTAATCAGCAAAAAACACTTTTTCATTTGTCAGGCTCTGCCTATCGTGCAGTGCCCATCCACGCCAAGCGAGTAGTGTGCCAGTAGGATCGTTGCCTTTGTAAAGTGAGCCAATCAAGGCAAAAGAGTGGGGGCTTCTGCGTGTTCTGCCAGGAAACGATATTTGAAATTCTGTTCCTAATGTGCGCACTTCTTCGCCAATCCAGCTGCTAATTGCCGAATTTGTGTAGGTATAAGGAGATAGCCAACCGACGTCGGGATTTTCAAACCCAAACTTAGGATAAAACATACCTGCACGTATTTCCCAGCGATAATCCTTGGCTGATAAAGGTTTGTATTTCAAAAACGCTTGGGTAGCGCCTGCGTGGCTTTTTGGTGAGTCGGTATAGTTCAGAATTGCGTGGTAACTCCACGCACTTGAGATATCGCCAGAGATAGACAAAAGCGCTTGTGAAATCGTCAACCTATCGCTGGAGTCGTGTCTAATGATGCCAGTACCACCATTAAAATAACTTGGCTCCTCAATGTCATTTAACACAAATTGCGTTTGTACAATACCCTGGAAACCGGGTTGTGAATACACCGAAAATGACGTAACAAACCAGCATAAAAATACACATGTATTAATAGTGCGAATTGTCATCAGTCGACCAGCTCACTTTTATTGGTTATTGCTAATTTGCGCATTGTTCGATTTATTAGACAGTGAAAATTAACCTTGTTATTCAAATCAGCCTGCGCTTTTTTGTTCGAGTTACTACTGCTAATAGATCACTTCTCCATCAGGTAAACGAAAGCAGCGCTTGTAATAGTTTCTCTGATTGATAATAGGGAGAAGATGTTTCATCAACCAAATCCGCTTCAACGATCTGAACTCCCTGTTCGGACCAAAAGTTTATGTCGAGCCCGAGTTGGTTTTTCTGTTGTGAATCTACCAACACGTGACTCAGCAGGTTATGTGAGTCTACCTTGTAATCCAAGTCTCGTTTAATGTAATGGAGTATTGTCGCAATCGCTTTATTTAAGTCTTTACCCAGCATCTCAGGATCTGTTCCCAAACTCGGTATATAGACTTTAGGCGCTGAATTTTTGGCTATTGCGCTGCCCACTCCTTTGGGTAGTAAGTTTGCCAGCACGCTACTATAAAAGCTACCGGGAGGAAAGCAGAGTAGGTCGGCAGTTTCGATCATTTTCTGATGCTTGTCTGTGATGTGGCTATCAACCTTTTTGGGGTTATCAAGTGAATCCACAAGATACATATTTTCAATCGGACTGCTAATCGGTGCGTTTTCTTTACCTGTCATGCGATGTTGGCCAACAATTGATTCTCCGTTAGCTAATTCTACTGCGAGGTGATAATTGTCGTTCACTGTTAGCCTTACTGTACCTTGTACCTCTACTAGTTTAGAGAACAGGAAGATAATCGGGTCTAAATGTTGCGCATTGTTGAGATAACCACCTGATAAGATGAGATTGCCTATACTGGCTCCGCGAAGATTGAAGTTATCGGGTTTATGATGATGAAAAAACTGTAATTGATTTCGGATAAGTTGACGCATTGGTTCCGATATCGCCAAAACCATCGGATGATTGCCTTCTACCATCTCTAGTAACTGACTTTCCAGTACCGGGTGTGGTGCAGTCTTGGACAGTCTGTAGGAAAATAACCTGAACACATCTGGCAAGCCGCGAACACTATCATCAGCGAGCGCCATTAATCGTGCCCTGAGATCCCCAATCGCGGGCATATCAAATGCTTGTCTTAGCACAGCAGAACTGCCGCCAGAATCAAATGGTGTCATTAGGTGAATAGAATTATGGGTGTAATGCTTCAGCTTTTTACTGAAGTCATTGAGGGCAGAACCGCCACTAAAAAAGAGCATTTTGGGACCCATCTCGGGCAAGCGCTCATAACGCGAAACCCGCATATCGTCGGGGATCTTTAAATTGCGTTTTACGAACTTCAATACAAACCATATATAGAAAACATCACTGAAATGAAGACTAGCATATGTATTCAATAAGTTAAGACACTTTTTGATGCTAGAACCTGTAAATCAATGTCGTGGTCAGAATGCACTCTTATCGAACAAAACTTATAGCGCAAAGTTCAACGGGCTCTAAGAGTTCGATGCACAATTATTACAATAAATCTTTTAGCATTGGGTTATGTTCCCTATAAGCTATAATTTTTAGACGCTAATTGATTGAAGCACGGTAGTGGCTTTTCGAGGAGTGAATATGAAATGGATTTTAAACATTACATTGCTAGTCATGCTGGTAACGCCTGCTGCTGCGTCCACCTTTGCAGTGCAAAACGTGTCTTGGGAACCGTATTTTTTTCAAGAACGTCAAGTCGTTAAAGGTCATGCAAAAAACATGGTTGCACTTATCATGGAGGATGTCGGCGCTTCTGCACATTATCAGGTTAGTCCCTCCTGGCAACGCACCCTTGAAGACGGATTATCAAAACCTAACACTATCATTGCCGGAATTGGCCGCACACAAAAACGGGAAGCGCTTTTTTATTGGATTGGTCCGGTCAATATTCCTGTAGAGATTAATCTTTACAGCTTATCGAGTAATGATACCGTTATTGCCAACATTGAGGAGTTGAGGCATTACACTACGGCGGTTGAAAAACACATGTACTATCACGATTTTATGGTGGAACAAGGGTTGCGAGAGCACACCTTCACCGTTGTAGACATAGAAAGCATGATGAAACTTTTGGTAACCGGAAAGGCCGACTTTATTTTACTCGAACAAGCGCGTATGGAAGTTGAGCTAGCGCGTTTGGGTTACGATAGCAGCATCTTGGTTAATAAAGGCACTGCGTTTGTGGCGCAAACGTTCTTATCTTTGAGTAAAAATACAGACAAGCGTTGGTACAAAAAGTTAAAAGCCAGCTATGAAAAGCTGGCTAAACAGGGGTTAATACAACCACGTTAACGGTGAAATATCAGCGTTTTGCTAAAATAGCCTTCGCCACTTTCGAGTTGTTATCTTTACCCAGCGACTCAGTGATAGCCGCGCCACAATCGACAAGTTTATCAAGATCAACACCTGTCTTGATGCCCATGCCGTTTAGCATGTAAACCACTTCTTCAGTTGCTACGTTACCTGAAGCGCCTTTAGCATAAGGACAGCCACCCAAACCTGCTACCGCAGAATCTACGACAGAAACACCCATTTCCAATGCGACCAATATGTTGGCCAGCGCCTGTCCATAGGTATCATGAAAGTGCACCGCTAACTTGTCTATGCTGGTTATCTTCAAGACAGCTTCTAGCATCACTCTGGTTTTCGCAGGCGTACCAACACCAATGGTGTCGCCAAGTGATACTTCATAGCAACCCATTGCCAGCAGTTTTTCGGTTACCTCTGCAACTTTTTCTGGTGCAATATCGCCCTCGTAAGGGCAGCCAAGAACACAAGAAACATAACCGCGAACGCGAAGCCCTTTTTCTTTTGCCGCTGTCATGATGGGTGCAAATCGTTCTAAACTCTCAGCAATTGAACAATTGATATTCTTTTGTGAGAAGCTCTCCGAAGCGGCACCAAAAATAGCCACTTCATCTGCATTCGCGGCAACAGCCGCATCAAATCCTTTCATGTTTGGGGTAAGAGCCGAGTAGGTTACGCCAGATTGCCTACTGATAGCATTGAAAACGTCAGCACTATCCGCCATTTGTGGTACCCATTTGGGCGACACAAAACTCCCAGTTTCAACAATACTTAGACCGGCAGCGGCAAGCCCCTGGACTAAGGCTATTTTATTTTCGAGCGGGATGACGGCCTTTCGTTTTGTAAGCCATCTCTTGGCCCGACTTCGACGATTTTTACTTCACTTGGGAAACTCATGATTGTGCCTCTTCAAAGTTAAGTAATTCTGCACCACCGTCAACCAATTCACCTGCTTGAAAATAAAACTCAGTAACGGTTCCCGCTGCTGGTGCTTTGATAGTGTGTTCCATTTTCATCGCTTCCATGACCAATAGAGGCGTATCTTTAGCGACATTGACCCCAGGCTCCGCCAACAGCTTAACTACAGTACCGTTCATCGGCGCTGTTAATCCACCTACCGCATCATCTGCTTCTTCAATGCCTAGATCGGGAGTGTTTTCTTGGAAGTGAATTGCTCGGTTTAAGGTGTACAGTGACATTTCGTTGCCATCAGTCACCAACACTGCTCTTTGACGATGACCATCGATATTGGCAATTAGGTTTTCTTGTTCAAGTGCACCTTCAATTTGGATCGTTGTATCGCCCAAAAGTAACTGGAAGTAGTTTGGATGAGCCGAATCTTCTTGTTTCACCGTCACATCATACTGAGTGCCGTTAAACTCTAGAGAAACAACTTGTTGGTGTGACTCGTTGGCACGCCATGCGTTTACTTGATTCCAAGGAGAATTGCTATCGGCACTTGTTGCATGTGGTTTTAGCGTTTGTTTTTTCAACAATACGCTCAGTACCATTAACGGCAAATAATCGGCAACATCTTGTTCGGTTTTGCTGAACAATTGGTCACTGTTCTTTTCAATAAAACCTGTGTCTAGTTCAACTTTCTTGAATTGTTCTGATGTGGCCAAGTTGTACAAAAATGGCAGATTCGTGGTAAGGCCATTAACGCGATATTCTTTCAAAGCATTGGCTAGGCGCTGTAATGCTTTGTCTCTGTCCTCGTCCCAGACAATTAGTTTTGCAATCATCGGATCGTAATAAACTGAGACATCGTCACCTTGAAGTACGCCGGTATCAACGCGCACGTGCTCGTTTTCAATCGGTGGCTGTAAAAACCGCAATGTACCGGTCGCAGGGAGGAAGTCATTGTCTGGATCTTCAGCATAGACGCGAGCTTCGAAAGAGTGGCCATTGACCTTTAATTCGTCTTGTCGCAGCGGTAAGGAATCGCCTGCCGCAACTTTTAGCTGCCATGAAACTAGATCTTGTCCTGTGATCATTTCGGTCACTGGATGTTCAACCTGTAGGCGTGTGTTCATTTCCATAAAATAGAAACTTCCGTCTACGTCGTAGAGAAACTCAACAGTACCTGCACCAACATAATCAATGGCTTTCGCTGCTTTTAATGCCGCCTCACCCATAGCTTCGCGCACGTGCAAAGGCATGTTCGGAGCAGGCGCTTCCTCAATAACTTTTTGGTGGCGACGCTGAACGGAGCAGTCTCGCTCAAACAAATACACTCCATTGCCGTGACTGTCGCAGAATACTTGTATTTCAACGTGACGAGGTTGGGTTAAGTACTTTTCAACCAGCATGGTGTCATCGCCGAAACTAGACACTGCCTCGCGTTTAGCAGCAGCCAGTGCATCACTGAATTCGGCCTCAGACCACACTTGGCGCATGCCTTTACCACCACCACCGGCAGCAGCTTTGAGCAGGACAGGGTAACCCATATCATCTGCCGCTTGTTTGATGAGCGCTTCTGCTTGGTCTTCGCCATGGTAACCAGGTACAAGTGGTACACCGGCCTTTTCCATAATGTTTTTAGCCGCGCTCTTACTGCCCATAGCCTCAATTGCGCCGACCGGAGGACCGACAAAAGCGATGTTGTTGTCGGCACATAATTTGGCAAAGTGAGCATTTTCCGAAAGAAAACCATAGCCTGGGTGGATAGCGTCAGCACCCGTGGCTTTAGCCACTTCAATAATCGTTTCGCCTTTGAGATAACTCTCTTTAGCAGGAGCAGCACCGATATTTACCGCTTCATCTGCCATCTGTACATGCAGGGCAGAAGCGTCAGCATCAGAATAAACAGCGACGGTGGCAATACCCATTTTTTTCGCCGTTTTAATTACACGGCAGCAAATTTCGCCACGGTTGGCAATCAATAATTTTTTAAACATTAACCTTATTCCTTACGCCAACTTGGTGAGCGCTTTTCGAGAAACGCACGTAGGCCTTCTTGACCTTCTTCAGAGACGCGAATTGTCGCAATGCGCAAGCTAGTCTTTTCTAATAGTTCTTCTTCTGCTGGCTGATCGCATACATCAAAAATCAGCTGTTTTGCCGCAGCCGTTGCATGAGGACCATTTTTAAGAATATGCTCGATTAAATCATTAATAGTGTCGTCAAGTTCTTCTTCGGTAACGGTTTCGCTTAATAGACCAAGGCGTCTAGCGCGCCTAGCAGAAAAGACTTCTGCCGTAGTAAAATAGCGTCTCGCGACACGTGCACCCATGGCTGCAATCACATAAGGGCTAATGGTTGCTGGGATCAAACCAAGTTTTACTTCACTTAAACAAAACTTACTTAATTTGCTGCCAACCGCCATATCACAACAGGCAATTAGTCCAATCGCCCCCCCGAATGCTGCCCCTTGAACTCTTGCAATTGTCGGCTTTGGTAAATAATTTAATTCCCACAACATGTTGGCAAGAGCATTGGCGTCGGCAACGTTTTGATCGAAGCTATATTCCGACATGCGGCGCATCCAGTTAGCATCTGCGCCAGCACAGAAACTCTTACCGTTAGCGGCAAGAATCATGGCCCGAACATTTTTATCTTCGCCCACCTGTTTAAATATGTTGGTGAGCTCTTTTATAAGCGCATCGTCGAATGCATTGTGTTTTTCAGGACGATTAAGGGTAACCGTGGCTACGCCGCGGTCATCAACTGAGTAGAGTACAGAATCAGACATAGTATTCACCTTACATTCTAAAGACGCCGAACTGCGTCTCTTCTACGGGTTTATTTAAGGCTGCGGATAAGCTTAATCCCAACACCATGCGGGTGTCTGCTGGATCAATTACTCCGTCGTCCCACAAACGGGCTGACGCATAATAAGGGTGTCCCTGGGTTTCGTAGGTATCAATTATTGGTTGTTTAAACGAATTTTCTTCTTCGCTTGACCACGTTTCACCCACGCGCTCTTTTTGCTCGCGCTTAACCTGTGCTAATACGCCAGCAGCTTGTTCGCCACCCATTACCGAAATGCGTGAATTGGGCCACATAAACATAAAGCGAGGGTCATATGCGCGACCACACATGCCGTAGTTCCCAGCGCCGAAGCTGCCACCTATAAGTACGGTGAATTTCGGTACATTGGCACAAGCCACGGCAGTCACCATCTTGGCACCATTTTTCGCGATACCGCCAGCTTCGTACTGTTTCCCCACCATAAAGCCGGTGATGTTTTGCAGAAATACGAGCGGGATTTTACGCTGCGCGCAAAGTTCGATGAAATGAGCACCTTTCAATGCCGATTCAGAAAACAAAATACCGTTATTGGCTACGATACCAACTGGGTAGCCGTGGATACGGGCAAAACCACATATCAGGGTTGAACCATAAAGTGCCTTGAATTCGTCGAATTCAGAGCCGTCCACCACGCGAGCGATAATTTCGCGAACATCGTAAGGTTGGCGCGCATCTTTTGGAATAATTCCGTAAATCTCTTTACCGTCATAGGCGGGTTCGACGGTGTTGGCTACATCGATATTCAATGTTTTTGTGCGATTTAATCGGGCAATGGCGTCTCTGGCAATTTGTAATGCGTGATGATCATTATTAGCCAAGTGATCTACTACCCCCGAGGTGCGACAGTGCACATCTCCACCGCCGAGCTCTTCCGCTGTTACCACCTCGCCGGTGGCGGCTTTCACCAAAGGTGGCCCGCCTAAGAAGATAGTACCTTGATTCTTCACTATAATAGATTCATCTGCCATGGCGGGTACATAAGCACCACCGGCAGTACAAGAGCCCATCACAACCGCGATCTGCGGAATGTTTTTGGCAGAGAGATTGGCTTGGTTAAAAAAGATGCGACCGAAGTGTTCGCGATCTGGAAACACATCGTCTTGACGAGGCAAGTTGGCGCCACCAGAGTCAACTAAGTAAATGCATGGCAAATTATTCTGCTCAGCAATAGTTTGTGCGCGAAGATGTTTTTTAACGGTAAGTGGGTAGTAGGTTCCACCTTTAACAGTGGCATCGTTGGCTACTATCATGCACTCCTGACCGGATACTCGGCCGATACCACTGATGATACCAGCGGCAGGTACATAGTCATCATAGACATTCCAAGCGGCCAACTGTGACAGCTCGAGAAATGGTGAGCCTGGGTCTAGCAGGGCGTTTATACGCTCGCGGGGGAGCAATTTGCCGCGGTCTGTGTGACGCTTGTTAGACTTCTCGCCGCCACCTAGTTTTATTTGAGCAACTTTGTCACGCAAGTCATTAACTTGCTGCTGCATGTGCTGGGCATTTTCTTCAAATGCTTGAGATTTAGTGTTTATTTTTGACTGTATTTTGGACACTTTGAACTCCAGAAAAAAGCCACCCTAGTGGGGTGGCTCAAAAATGCTTAGCAAGATTCTTTGAATAACTCACGGCCTATGAGCATGCGACGGATTTCAGAGGTACCCGCACCAATCTCATAGAGTTTTGCGTCGCGTAATAGGCGACCTGTTGAGTATTCATTGATGTAACCATTACCACCTAAAAGCTGAATTGCATCGAGTGCCATTTTGGTGGCCAATTCGGCTGAATAAAGAATTGCGCCTGCGGCGTCTTTACGAGTGGTTTCACCACGGTCACACGATTTCGCAACAGTGTAAACATAGGCTCTAGCAGCATTCATCTGAGTGTACATGTCGGCAACTTTTCCTTGTACCAATTGGAACTGTCCAATCGACTGACCGAACTGTTGACGGTCGTGAATATATGGTACTACTACATCCATACACGCTTGCATGATGCCAAGAGGACCGCCCGACAGCACCAAACGCTCATAATCTAAGCCGCTCATTAATACTTTAACGCCGCCGCCAATTTCACCTAAGATATTTTCTTCTGGTACTTCTACGTCTTCAAATACCAACTCACAGGTGTTTGAAGAACGCATGCCTAATTTGTCGAGTTTTTGCGCCTGGCTGAAACCCTTAAAGCTCTTCTCAACTAAGAAAGCGGTAATGCCTCTTGAGCCACCATTTACATCGGTTTTCGCGTAGATGACAAAAGTACTGGCGTCCGGACCGTTGGTGATCCACATTTTGTTGCCATTAAGGATGTAACGGTCGCCTTTCTTGTCTGCACGCAATTTCATGCTGACAACATCAGAACCGGCGTTTGGTTCACTCATTGCTAGTGCACCAATGTGTTCACCAGATATAAGTTTTGGCAGGTATTTTTGCTTTTGAGCTTCAGTACCGTTTTTAGCAATTTGATTAACACATAGGTTTGAATGAGCACCGTAGCTAAGGCCAATGCCGGCAGAAGCGCGACTGATTTCTTCCATCGCGATAACGTGTGCTAGATAGCCCATGTTTACGCCGCCGTATTCCTCACCAACGGTAATGCCTAACAGGCCCATTTCGCCGAATTTTGGCCACAATTCATTAGGGAACTGATTATCTTGATCTGCTTTTTCTGCCAGTGGCGCAATTTCACCTTGTGAGAATGCATAGATATGCTCTCGCAACATATCGACTTCTTCGCCAAGTCCAAAATTCAATGTAGGGTAACTTGTATTCATTTAGCTCGTGCCTCTGTTAGTTGTGCCAGTTCGTCCTGACATCTGTGCTCAACGTCGTTTAATTCATTCATCAGCATCTGGATATCGTCCATTTGCTGGTGCAAGACCTGTTTCTTTTCATTGGTCATGCGCAACATCTCTTCTAATTGTGCAACCGAGTTTTGGTTACTGTCGTAGAGCTCGAAAAGGGTTTTGGTTTCGGCCAGCGAAAATCCCAAGCGTTTACCGCGTAGAATTAGCTTTAGTCTGACTCTGTCTTTTTTCCTGTAAATTCTGCTTTGACCAGCGCGCTCTGGCGCCAACAGCCCTTGTTCTTCGTAGAAACGAATAGAACGAGGAGTGACATCAAATTCCTTCGACAATTCCCCAATGCTATAGGTGGTTTCACTCATAGAGATGACCTTTATTCTTAAAATTAGCTTTACGTTTACGTAAAGTGTGGGTTAACGTAAAGGTAAAGTAACGTTAACAACTCGTCAACATTGAACTGGCTTAATCCGTCAGGGTTAAAACATGAGTTGTTCAAAAAGCTGTACGCTGCGAACACATATGGATCTTTTTGACCATACAGTTTCGCCAGCATTTTGCTTTATAGTGAAAAACAACATTGAGTAACGCTTGGCGGCTAGTGTCTTGTTTTAGCTGCCTAGACGATATTGCTAGAAGTAATGAATTAACCTTGTTTTAAGGTGAATTCGATATTCAGGAGATTTATTTTGAGTTCAGAAAATATTGTTATTGTTTCTGCGAAACGCACCCCGATGGGAGCTTTTATGGGCAGTCTTTCAGCTGTTTCGGCCACAGATCTCGGTGCTAATGCTATTGCCAGTGCGGTGGCGACTGCCGAAATTGATGCTGAGCATATCGATGAAGTCATCATGGGCTGTGTATTACCTGCAGGGCTTGGCCAGTCTCCAGCGCGTCAGGCGTCACTTGGTGCTGGGTTGCCTTTGTCTGCTGGTGTAACGACCATTAACAAAGTCTGTGGTTCTGGTATGAAGGCCGTGATGATGGCACATGACCTAATTAAAGCGGGTAGTGCAGAAGCAGTCATCGCCGGCGGTATGGAAAGTATGAGTAATGCACCGTACTTATTGCCTAAAGCACGTGGCGGCTACCGTATGGGGCACGGTGCGGTGCAAGACCACATGATGTTAGATGGGCTTGAAAATGCTTATGATGGCCAAGCAATGGGCTGTTTTGCACAAGCCACAGCCGACGCTGAAAATATTACTCGCGAAGATATGGATAAGTTTGCTCTCGCGTCATTGGAAAAAGCCAAAAACGCGATTGCTCAATCTCATTTCACAGCTGAGACATCAGAGGTCACGATTAAAGGTCGCAAGGGCGACATTGTAGTAGGCGAAGATGAATCTCCAGGTAAAGCAATGCCTGAAAAAATTCCTAATCTACGCCCGGCATTTAAAAAAGACGGAACAGTAACCGCTGCTAATTCAAGCTCAATATCCGACGGTGCTGCGGCGCTGTTGGTGATGTCCGAATCTAAGGCAAAAGCGTTGGGTTTAGTGCCGATGGCACGTATTGTTGCGCACGCAACAAACTCAATAGAACCTGAGAACTTCACTGTCGCACCAGTAGGGGCAATGCAAAAACTGATGAACAAAACGGGTTGGTCGTTAAACGATGTTGACCTTTTTGAAATCAACGAAGCCTTTGCCATGGTAACCATGCTTGCTGAACGTCATCTGGAATTAGATGCTGCTAAAGTAAATGTAAATGGCGGCGCATGCGCTTTGGGTCATCCAATTGGTGCATCAGGTGCCAGGATCTTGGTCACTCTCTTACACGCATTGAAACGAGAAGGTAAGTCAAAAGGGGTTGCCTCCTTATGTATAGGTGGCGGTGAAGCAACTGCAATTGCCGTGGAAATGCTGTAAGCGTTCCCCAAAAACAATGGCAAAGCCTCGCAGATAGCGGGGCTTTTTTGTGGCTGTATAAAAGTAGGCGTATGCAGATGAATGCACTTTTTATACTTAGAGGTTAAATATCTCACCCAATATTAAGATATTTCTTACTCAACGGTAGATAATATGCCCATGTAGTGTTGGCAGCTTTTTGAGATCATAAAAAGAGCATGTTAGCAGTCTTGTGAGATGTAACCTGTGTTACCTGAAACCGACAATTTTGAACTAGACATTGTAATCGTAGAAACGGTGAACGGTGCTGCCTCAAGCTTAATCACTATGCTTGGGCGCTCTAGGCAAACCAAGGTAACACTGCTCAAACAACAGCTACATTTTTTCAACGGCAACATCATTGGTAAACCGGCAATGGTGTTTGTCTATGATCACCCCGAATCCGATTTGGATGCGAACGAAATCGTTCGTCGCTATAACGCCTTAAATTTGACCCCTAGCTGGTGTAAATTCGTGATAGTTTCAGCGCATGAAAAATCACCTCCTGCTGAAGCATTATTTAGGCATTTGCGAGTAGAACAGTTGGAATATGACTTTTCCATTTGTGAGTTAATACAGGCTATCAGAGACGCCCAGCGCTCCATTCGCATGTACCGCAATACCATTATCTATTTAGACCAAGCTCCTCCGCGGATACTCGTACACCAATTAAGCCATTTGGAGCAAACGCAATTGACGCCCCTCCAGATAGATGAATTAATGCAACTTAAAATTAAAATTCTACTACGCGGCGGCCGGCCAGATTTGGCTTGGAGTATTTGTGAAAAAATTTCTGACAAAAGGGACAAACTCAGGGAACAGCTTTACATTTCATTTCGAACCGGGAATGAGCCTACTTTCCTTGCGACGCTCGCGATGGCTGAACACGACCAAAATCTGCCGCGCACATGCTTGTATTACCGAGCGTTTTGGGCAATCCAAAATGGTAAACTCGGACTAGCTGTGGGTAGCTTAGAGCAGCTAGCCAATAAGAAACTGACATTAAACGAACTTGAAAGTTACGCATTACTCATAACCATTCAAGAAGGTGTGGATAAAGCAACGCATTTTATAAGTGATTATGCTGAGCGTTTTTCGCAACAAAAGACGACACGTCTCAAGACCCACTTATTTACACTTAAATGTATGTTCTGTGCTTATCTAGCTGGTGAATTTTACGGGCAGGATAAAACCGCGTTTTTCAACGCAGTTGCAGAACACTTGAGCGCGTTAAATGAAGTGGACTGTGTGTCATCAAACGGTCATTACAAACCGTTTTTTGTTCTGTGTTTTGCCGTATTAAAGGGCAAAAATATCGAGCAAGCGTTTGAGAAGCTATACCGGTACCGAAAACAATTGGACGCGACGCAACTCGTGATGCTTCTATTCGTTGCCCAAAAACAAATGAACGAACGGCAATCCAGTGCATTGCATGAGTTATTAGATAAAACTCTCGCTAGATTGGAAATTGGTCCTGAGCTCATCTCATTTGTATTGCTATATCGACAGGTTTTAGCAAGCACCATGTATCCCAAGCTAGTCGCTGACAAATACCGGGAGCTTGCCAAACTGCACGAAAAAGAAGGGCGCTTATTACGAGCGTTGCAGAACTTGTATTTTGGTACCTTAAACACTGACATTCAAAAGAGCGACAAAGAGAGCATGTTGACTCTTATGCAAAAACTACATCTAACGCGTTTCTGGTCGCTTACTGCTCAAGGCCTAGAGCAAGATATTCAGCAAATGGCACTAGAAAACGATACTGGCTTTGCTAAAAGTATTGTTGATCACGGTGCGCTCGAGCACCTAGTGGGCGCTGAAGGGTTTTAAATTTCGGGATAAAGTACTTTTGCGCTTGGCTCCGTCTATCTTCAAATTCAATGTTATAGAGTTCGTTTCAGTGTAAGCGCAAGTTGGCAGTTTGCGTTTATTAAAATGACACTTAACGTTAACGTAAAGGTTAAAACTCTGATAATGTAGCTTACATAATTTTAACATAGCTAAGAAGATTGCCATGCAAACTGTACCCTTATTAATCGATGGCGAATTTGTCGCCTCTGCAAGCCAAGAAACCATACAAGTTACTAATCCTGCCAATAATGAAACGATTGCATTAGCACCTGTAGCACAAGCTATTGAAGTAGAAAAAGCTGTTGCTGCGGCTAAAGCCGCGTTTGAAAGTTGGAAAGAAACGCCTGTAAGTGAACGTTCACGCCTAATGATGCGTTATCAAGCGTTACTCAAAGAACGCCACGATGATATTGCGAAGGTATTGAGCTCAGAAACTGGTAAAACGTTCGCAGACGCTAAAGGCGATGTTTGGCGTGGTATTGAAGTAGTAGAACAAGCCATCAATATGCCTGCTTTAATGATGGGCGAATCGGTGGAGAATGTTGCTCGTGGTATCGATACTTACAGCTACATTCAGCCACTGGGCGTATGTACCGGTATTACCCCTTTTAACTTTCCTGCAATGATCCCATTGTGGATGTTCCCAATGGCAATCGCCGCCGGTAACACATTTGTACTGAAACCTTCAGAGCAAGATCCTCTTACGCCAAACTTACTTGCTGAACTCTTTGTAGAAGCGGGTGCACCAAAAGGCGTACTAAACGTCGTGCACGGTAACAAAACTACGGTAGATAGCTTGCTACATCACAACGATGTGAAGGCGGTTTCTTTCGTAGGGTCGGTTCCGGTAGGTCAATACATTTACAAAACTGCAACTGAAAACATGAAGCGCGCGCAATGTTTCGCGGGCGCTAAAAACCACAGTGTCATTATGCCAGACGCAAACAAAGCTCAGGTACTTAATAACCTTGTAGGTGCGTCAGTAGGGGCTGCTGGTCAGCGCTGTATGGCTATCTCTGTTGCGGTATTTGTTGGTTCTTCACAAGAGTGGATTGAAGAACTCGTGCCATTATTCAACGAAGTTAAACCAGGACTTTGGGATGATGAATCTGCAGCGTACGGTCCGCTGATCAGTCCTGCGGCAAAAGCACGTGTACAAGATTATATCAAGCAAGGTAA
Source organism: Alteromonadaceae bacterium (assembly GCA_014872785.1). Taxonomy (GTDB): domain Bacteria; phylum Pseudomonadota; class Gammaproteobacteria; order Enterobacterales; family Alteromonadaceae; genus Planctobacterium. The sequence goes on along the minus strand of WKFJ01000011.1, from coordinate 88,916 downwards.
AGAGCAAGGCGCTACTTGTTTAGTCGATGGCAGCGAATATTCGGTAGCTGGCTACGAGTCTGGTAACTGGATGGGGCCAACCCTTTTCACAGACGTTACCCCTGATATGACGATTTATCGTGACGAGATCTTTGGTCCTGTTTTGTGTTGTATGCGCGTTGACACGCTGGAAGAGGCAATTGCTTTGGTTAACGCTAACCCTTATGGCAACGGTACTTCTATCTTTACTGCAAGTGGTGCGGCCGCGCGTAAATATCAACACGAAATTGAAGTAGGTCAGGTAGGTATTAATGTTCCTATTCCCGTTCCTCTGCCATTTTTCTCGTTCACTGGCTGGAAAAACTCTTTCTTCGGTGACTTACACGCATACGGTAAACAGGCTGTGCGTTTCTACACAGAAACCAAAACCATTACTGCACGTTGGTTTGAAGACGATATTCCAAGTGGTCCAAATATGACTATCAATTTGCGTTAATTGTAGGGCGAGAGGTAACCATGAACTTTAATTTAACTGAAGACCAATTTGCATTTGCTGAAACAGCAAAACAGTTCTCTGACCAAGAGTTAGCGCCAAACGCAGCCAAGTGGGATAAAGAACATATTTTTCCAAAAGAAGTAATCCAAAAGGCCGGTGAGCTAGGTTTTTGCGGTTTGTATACGCCCGAAGAAGCGGGTGGTTTAGGATTATCAAGACTAGACAGTTCTATCATTTTTGAACAGTTGGCAATGGGCTGTACTGCGACAACTGCTATGATGACAATTCACAATATGGCAACCTGGATGATTGCGTCTTGGGGAACTGAGCAAATTAAAGACGCTTGGTGTCCAGAACTTGTGATGGGTGAAAAACTAGCATCCTACTGTTTGACTGAGCCTGGTTCTGGTTCAGACGCAGCTGCACTGCGAACTACCGCCAAAAAAGACGGTGACCACTACGTAATTAACGGTTCTAAGATGTTTATCTCCGGCGCGGGTGAAACCGATGTGCTCGTGGTTATGGTAAGAACCGGTGAAGCAGGACCTAAAGGAATTTCTGCGGTTGTTGTGCCTGCTGATGCCGACGGCATTATTTATGGCAAAGCGGAAGAGAAAATGGGCTGGAATGCACAGCCGACTCGTCTTGTGACCTTCGAAAATGTGCGTATACCAACAAGCCACTTGTTAGGCCAAGAAGGGCAAGGTTTTACCTTTGCTATGAAAGGCTTGGACGGTGGTCGAATTAATATTGCTACCTGTTCAATTGGTACTGCGCAGCAAGCATTAAATACTGCTAAAAGTTACATGCATGAACGCTCTCAGTTCGGTAAGCCTCTGGCCGCGTTTCAAGCATTGCAATTTAAAATAGCCGATATGACCACTGAGCTTGTGGCTGCACGTCAGATGGTGCGTTTGGCGGCGTTTAAACTAGACGTTGGTGACCCTGAGGCGACCGCATATTGTGCGATGGCAAAACGCTTCGCAACTGATGTCGGTTTTAAGGTCTGTGATGATGCGTTACAGATCCACGGTGGCTATGGTTATATTCAAGAGTACCCCTTAGAGCGTCATGTACGTGATGTTCGCGTACATCAAATTCTCGAGGGCACTAACGAGATCATGCGTCTTATCATTGGTCGCAGGATCTTAGCCGAGGGCGCTGGAGACCTAGTGTAAATGACCGAGCAAGCGCCAGTTATTTTTTCTACACATGAGATGACCACTGGTGGTCATCTCGCTCACGCTCAGCTTAACCTACCTAAGTCGTTAAATGCACTAAATCTGGAAATGGTGCAGTTGTTGTTTACCCAACTTACTGCTTGGCAAACAGATGAAAGCATCAATATGGTGGTTTTGTCAGGCGTTGGTGAAAAGGCATTTTGTGCCGGTGGTGACGTTGTATCACTACACAACGCAATGCGCGATGAACCAGGTGTAACCCCCGAGTCAGTTAAAGCCTTTTTTAGTGAAGAATACGAATTAGATTACTTGATTCACACCTTTGCTAAACCCATTGTCTGTTGGGGTAAGGGTATTATCATGGGTGGCGGTATTGGCTTGTTTGCCGGTGCTTCACACCGCGTGGTCACAGAAACAACTCGTCTAGCGATGCCTGAAATTACTATCGGGTTATTTCCTGATGTCGGTGGCAGTTATTTCTTAAATCAGGTACCCGATAACCTAGGTTTGTTTTTGGGGCTGACTGGCGTGCAGGTAAATGGTGCCGATGCAATCAGGCTCAAAATGGCGACACACCAAGTTGCGGGTTACCAAGTTGAAGACTTTATCGAACGCGTTGCAAAGAGTGACTTCGATAGCTCTTCCGTGGTTGATTCAGTGCTCGCTGAATTGAAAGGTGCCCCTCGTGTTGATATTCCGGTTGGTAATATCGACGCACATTATGAACTGTTGCAAAACATTGTATCAGGAAGTGATTTTCAGCTTATTTACGACAACCTAGTGGGGCTCAGCGATTCTGACGAAAAGTGGCTCAGTAGAGCAGGAAAAACATTGCGCTCAGGCTCGCCTATTACGGCTCATCTGGTATTTCAGCAGCTAAAACGCGCGCGTGAGTTATCGCTTTTGGAATGTTTCAAAATGGAGCTGATAATGGCGTGTAAGTGTGCAAGTTTTGGAGAATTTAAGGAAGGCGTACGCGCCTTGTTAATTGATAAAGACGGCGCCCCAATTTGGAAGTTCGCTGATGTAGCGTCGGTTCCTGAACATGTCATTGATAGCTTCTTCACGGCGGACTGGTCAAACGATCAGCATCCACTCTCACATATCGAGGAATAATTATGTCTAGTATTGCTTTTATTGGATTGGGAAATATGGGCGGTCCGATGGCTGCTAATCTCGTTAAAGCAGGCCACAGCGTTGTGGTTTTTGACTTAGTACAAGACAACGTAGACAGTTTGGTTGCGCAAGGTGCAAGCGCCGCCGATTCTGCTAGTAAAGCAGTTGCAGAAGCAGAAGTTGTGATCTCTATGCTGCCAGCAGGCAAACATGTTGAATCACTTTATTGCGGCGAAAACGGTCTTGTGCAGCACATGCTACCAGGCACTACTGTAATTGATTCGAGTACCATCGATGCTGACACTGCAAAACGCGTGGGCGGTAAATTGGAAAGCGCTGGTTTTAAATTTGTTGATGCGCCCGTATCTGGTGGGGTGGCAGGGGCTGCTGCTGGTACGCTAACTTTTATTGTTGGTGGTGCAGAAGATACCTTTGCATCGGTTAAACCTTTGCTTGAAGCGATGGGAAAAAACATATTCCACGCGGGAGATGTTGGTGCCGGGCAAGTAGCGAAGATATGCAATAACATGCTTTTGGCAATATTGATGACGGGGACTTCTGAAGCATTGCAAATGGGCATCAACAATGGGTTAGATCCGAAAGTATTGTCAGACATTATGCTGCAAAGCTCTGGTCGCAATTGGACGCTTGAACTATACAACCCGTGCCCAGATGTGTTGCCCCAAGTCCCTTCGTCGAATAATTACAATGGCGGTTTCATGGTCGATTTAATGAAAAAAGACCTTGGTCTGGCGATGGAAGCGGCAAATTCTAGTAAGTCGATGACACCGATGGGCGCCCTTGCCCAAAACTTGTACGGTATTCACAGCGCTCAAGGCAACGGCAAAAAAGACTTCTCCAGCATTTTTGAATTGCTCGCGGCAAATAACCTCAACTAATTTTTAGGTAACAACGATGAATTTAAAAGATAAAGTTATTGCCATTACTGGCGCTGCACAGGGTTTGGGTCGCGCTATGGCCGATATCCTTGCGGATGAAGGTGCCCATATTGCACTGTTGGATATGCAAGAGGATGCGCTTAACACTGCGGTTGCAGAATTGGCGGACAAAGGCGTAAAAGCCAACGCCTATGCGGTTAACGTAACAGACGAAGAAAATGTCGAAGCTGTCTTTGCCAAAATTGCAGAAGATTTTGGACAACTTAACGGCCTAATCAACAGTGCAGGTATCATGCGCGATGGTATGTTGCTAAAAGTAAAAGAAGGCAAAGTGGTGGACAAAATGTCGCAAAAACAGTTTCAGTCTGTTTTAGATGTTAATGTTACCGGGTCTTTCTTGTGTGGTCGCGAAGCGGCAGCAACAATGGTCAATCTTGGCAATCAAGGTGTCATTATCAACTTATCTTCGGTTTCGCGTGCTGGCAATATGGGACAGTCCAATTATTCTGCCTCTAAAGCGGCGGTTGCAGCCATGACGGTAACGTGGGGCAAAGAACTTGCTCGTTTTGGTATTCGTTCGGCTTGCATTGCTCCGGGTCTTGTCGATACTGCAATGGCACGTCAAATGCGCCCAGAAATGATGGAACGCTTTCTTAGCACAGTTCCGCTTCGTCGATTGGCTCAGGTGGAAGAGTTGGGTCACACTGCCAAGTACATCTTTGAAAACGACTATTTTACTGGCCGCGTAATTGAGCTGGACGGCGGTACTCGCGTTTAAAATTACTCGCATCAATATTTTTATACATTTTTGCGTATTAATATCCACGTTCACTGTGGCTTACCGAGGCTATAGGGTTTATAGTCTCGGTCATTCGAGTTCATTTTTATTCCTTCTGTAAGTGCCTGAAAATTCAGCAACAAACCTACAAAAAGCGATTTTTCTGGATCGCGATGGCGTGATTAATATCGATCATGGCTATACCCACAAAATTGAAGACTTTACTTTTATCGATGGTGTTTTTCATGCGTGTCGCCGTTTTCAGGCGATGGGCTATGCTATTGTTGTGGTAACGAATCAGTCTGGTATTGCCCGCGGATACTACAGTGAAGCTGATTTTGAGAGACTGACCGATTGGATGTTGCAGCGATTTGCTGAGGAGGGAGTCGATGTGCTGGCGGTTTATCATTGTCCGCATCACGCCAAAGAAGGCTATGGGGAATTTAAATTAGATTGTGATTGCCGAAAGCCAAAGCCGGGCATGCTAATTAAGGCAGCAAACGAACATCATTTGGATCTTAGTCAGTCGGTGATTGTTGGTGACAAAATTTCTGATATGCGGGCGGGTAGGGCTGCCCAGTTGTCTAAATGCATTTTAATTACCAGTACAGAGCCAAAGGCAAACGAATACACAGATGCCTGGACAACCTCTCTGGTACATGTCAGAATTTAACCATTTAACACTTTTGGGTATTTTAGTTTCCTCATTTTACAAGTAGTATGAGGCTTAAAAAAATAAGCAGTGTGTGGCTAGGCCACCAATTAATGCAGGAAATTGATGAGCGATTCTACTCAGCTTCTATTGGTGACGGAAAATCAAAGCAAGCGAACCGAGATACAAGCATTATTGGCTGAACACAATGTCGTTACGTACAATGCGACTAACAGTACTCAAGCCGTTGAATTATTAAAGGAAGAAACCTTCGATATCATAGTGTCCGAAACCGATATTGGTGACATGGACGCATGGCGTTTGGTTCGCATGTTGCGAGCGAATTTATTTCGCTGTACTCAAGAAACCCCCTTTATTCTTCTGACCGATACTTACTGCGAACACATTGCAGAAACCACTGCGAATGCGTTTGCTATTAACAGTGTGATCCCCTCTGACAAGCTTTCAAATTTGGGTTTTACCCTTGCCAACTTGTTGCAAGAAAAGCAAAGCTCCATTCATAGCCAAAAAGTGCTTATCGTTGAAGATGACGAGGATATCTGCGAGCTAGCCTCGAGATTATTAGCCTCCCATTATGTTGTTGATGTGGCAATGACGGGGCTAGAGGGTTTACAAAAATATGAATCGGCGAAGTACGATATCGTATTACTCGATGTGCAAATGCCCGGGATGAGTGGTCCTGAAGTGTTAGACAACATTATGCGCATCAACCCCAGACAAGCGGTCGTCATCATGACGGCTCATGGCGGCACAAACCTTGCCGAAGAGCTAATGATCAAAGGTGCCGTAGATTTTATTCAAAAGCCGTTTAAAGGCGATCAGTTGCGCAGAGTAGTTGGTATTGCTGCGCACAGAGAAAACTACCTAATAAGTAATGCGCAGTTTGAAGAAAAGGTATTGACGATAAAACGTCGCGAAGACCAATACAAAAACTTGTCCGAGGCGCATACTCGTTTACTTAATCACCTTAGCACAGTTGTCATGGAGCTCGACGCGGAAGGATTAATTAAGTTTGTTAACAAGGCTTGGTTAAACTTAACCGGATACGAGCGAAGCGAAACGGTTGGCTTACCTCTAGTAGACTTCGCCTTTGGTGACGATGACAACACCAAAAATTTTGTTAAGCACCACCTCGATAGTATTTTTGATGGCAGTGAGCATTACAAAAAAATTGAATTTCAATTGGCCAGAAAAGACGGATCGGCTATGTGGGTTGAGGTTCAGTTTAACGATTTGTATCGCCAAGGTCAGGTGTCGGGCGTAACGGTCACTTTAGACAATATCGATGATCGCAAAAAAGCGGAACTTGAACTAAACCATCTGGCGTCACACGATACCCTTACCAATTTATACAACAGACATTATTTTGATACTGAATTAAAGCGTTTAGCCGATACGGCGCAAAATAGCGGTTATCTGCACGCTCTTTTGTACTTAGACTTGGATCACTTCAAGGTTATCAACGACACGCAAGGCCACCACCAGGGTGACATCATACTTAAAGAAGTTGCGGAAACTATCGCCAAAGTTAAACGTGAATCGGATGTGTTTTGCCGTGTAGGTGGTGATGAATTCGCCCTCTTACTCCCCAGAACTAACAAGGTAGATGCGCAGGGTATCGCTCAGAGCATTTGCGATTTATTGCAACAAGGGCATTACAAGTTTGATGAACGCATATATAAAATAAGCTGTAGTATTGGTGTTGCCGAAATTAACGGCGAAGAAGAGCGTCCGGAAACGTATTTACAACAAGCCGATATTGCTTTGTATGTTGCGAAAAAACGCGGACGTAACCTGGTGCATTTATTTGGTAAGGAAGACCGAGAATCGGGTGACTTCCAAGCGTCAGTACAATGGGTACACGTATTACAAGAAGCAATAGTCAATGACCAATTGATTCTTCATTTTCAGCCTGTTGTGGATGCTGATACACGCGAAGTGCATTACTACGAAGCATTGGTTAGATTAGAAATTGATGGCAAATTGATTATGCCAGGCGAATTTATCCCAGCGCTTGAACGAGTTGAGGATATAAACTTGCTGGATCATCAGGTCATTTCTAAAGCGATGAGTATGATTAGCGAATATAAAGTGCTGAAAAAAGTCGCTATCAACCTATCAGCGCAAGCCTTTAGTGATGAGCGTTTGTTGCCACTGGTGCAGGAAAAGCTCGGACAATATGGTGTTGAGCCCGGACAAATAATTTTTGAAGTTACCGAAAGTGCAAGTTTAACTAATCTTAGTGCGACACAAGACATGATTGGTAAACTGATGGAGCTTGGATGCGAGTTCTCAATCGATGATTTTGGAACCGGGTTTAGTACTTTTAGTTATCTCAAACAACTGCCTGCTAACTGCGTCAAAGTCGATGGTTCATTTGTAAAAGACATGGTTAATAACCCAATCGACAAGGCTTTAGTTAAATCGATTTGCGAGGTGGCAAGTGCGCTTGATAAAACCACCGTCGCCGAATTCGTTGAAGACGAGACCACGGCAATTGAACTAAAACAGCTTGGTGTCAATTACTTGCAGGGCTATCACATTAGCCGCCCGCTTAGTATTGATGTCATTGAAGAAAAATATGGCTGCTAATCTTGCTTAATTAATAAACAATTCATAAGCTTTATGCATGCGGTATTTTTACTTACCTTAATTATTTAATAATGTAGTAAAAGGGTAATGATTTCTCTTTTTTTCCTATCAAATTGTTTATTTTTTGTGTAGATTACGCGCCTCATTAATATAACAACAATAACCTAAGGTTACTCATTGCAGTTTAATGTGTGATTAAACAGGGCTTAACGAGGACAGGTGGTATTATGTCTATGGCTGATTCAAAAATAGGAACCGGTTTGGACATGGATGTGTTTACGTACGCTGATCTAATCGTCAAATACTTAGAGCAGTTAGGTATAGAGTACGTGTTTGGTGTACCAGGTGGTGCGATTGAACCTCTGTATAATGCGATGGCAAAAGGCAAAACATCTGACGGTGTTAAGTCTGTTGTTGCTCGCCACGAGTCGGGTGCGGCATTTATGGCCGACGGTTATGCGCGAGAAACCGGCAAAATTGGCGTGTGCTGTGCCACGACAGGACCGGGAGCCACCAATTTGATCACCGGCGTCTCGGCCGCTTATGCTGATAACATCCCTCTGCTTGTTATCACCGCTCAAACGCCATTGCCAAAATTTGGCAAACGTGCACTACAAGATTCATCTTGTGCCGCGATAGATACCGTTGGCATGTTCAATCATTGCACTAAATACAGTACCTTGGTAAGCCATCACGAACAGCTTGAAACCAAACTCGTTTCCGCCATTATGACTGCCCGCAATGAACCTGCAGGTCCCGTTCATGTAAGTATTCCGTCCGATGTGTTAAGAACCGCCGCCGCGCAAGGTGCTGGTATTGAATCGCGTACGTTAAAAGGCCGCTATACCTTAACCGACCAAGGCGCGATGGATCAGATGGTTATCGAGCTCAAAAGTGTGAACAAAGTAGCCTTGTTTATTGGCGATGGGTGTAAAGACGCCTCAGAAGAAATTATGCGCTTTGCTGAGATGATCAATGCGCCATTTGTTACCGGTCCCATGGGCAAAAGATGGGTAAACGAAAAGCATCCATTATATCGAGGCGTGTTTGGCTTTGGTGGAAACGAGAGTGCAAAGGATCTATTGCAAGACAAAGACGACGAGCTCGATTTAGTTATCGCCATAGGTGCCGCGCTGGGTGAGCTCGGAACCAGAGGCTGGGCGCAAGAGCTGATTAATAAAAAATTAGTACACGTAGATTCTAGGGTAGAGCACTTTACGCGTTCACATATGGCTCGATTACATGTGTGTGGTCATCTACCGACGATCTTTAGAATCATCAACGAAAAATTGAATCGTGCGCAGCGTTATTGGAATAAAGAATGGGACGGCTTACCACAGCCAGCTAAGACTAATATCAATGGTTGTGCGACGTCGTTAATTAACGAAGAAATGTGCTTAAGTGACGCCCATCCGATTAAACCGCAACGCTTGTTTACTCACTTAAGTAGAGAGCTGCCACAAGATACTCGCGTGTTTGTTGATGCGGGTAACGCATGGGCTTGGTCGATTCAGTATTACCAACGCTCGGAACACGATGGCAAATACCACATTGCAATGGGTCTAGGCGCCATGGCATGGGCTATTGGTGCAGTAGTAGGCTCTGCAGCTGGAAATGCCAGGAAACACCCTCATTTGTGTATTACTGGAGATGGTAGTTACCTAATGAGTGCGCAGGAAATCACAGTAGCTAAACAAATGGAATTACCTGTTGTTTACGTAATTCTCAACGATGCTGTGTTGGGCATGGTTATGCACGGGCAGCGTCTTGGTGGCGCCGCTGAGACCGGCTTTGACCTTGGTGTAATTGATTATGCAATGATGGCTGAATCCATGGGAATTGAGGGCGTGGTAGTAAATACCGTAGAAGAGCTCGAGGCTATCGATTATCAGCGCTTATTCAGCAAAAACTCACCAACCCTTATTGACGTACGCATCGACAAAGAAGAAATTCCGCCAATGACTGACAGAGTCAAAGGAATAGCCGTTAACGGTGAATCTGCGACCCCGGGTGGGTAATACAAGGCGCTATTTCAGCGCCTTTTTTGTGGGGAGCTGTCGAACAGGTTGGCCAGTATATGCAATATCTTCTATGGACAATGGCAAAAAATCAGCTTTTGCTTTGTTCGCATATTCTGAATAGCAAGCTTGTACTCCCGCGGTAACTCTGGTGCTAGTAAATTCGTATACCGTTTCAGGTGTGAAACCCTGATCTAATAGAAATGCTGATGTGTAACCACCAATATTGATACTTTCATCATGGTTGTTTTTTAAATGTGTCTCAAACTCTAGTGCCAGTATTTCAAAAGAACCTTTGGTAAAACCTAAATTTTTCCCAACGCGCTGCATTGCTCCAACTCTTTCGTCTCCTTTGGCAATTGGCCGAGAAAAGCCCGGTATATTGATTTTTCCGTCATTACTGTCTCGATTTAACCTGATGACCTCCTCGAAGTTCATACCACTACTTAAATTGCTTTTGAGGCCTTTTAGGAATTTCATACAATTTGGCAAAGAACCAGGACCGTACATCTTTGAATCAGACGCGAGCGTTCCGGCCAATATGCCTGCCGCCGGAGTTGTTCTAGACGCTCCAGATAGCGCGCCAATGTAATTACACCAAATTCTTGGGTCTGGCCAACTCATGCATATATAACTCGCCTCCAACCAATCACAAAGTTGCTTACTTTTCAGTTCCCCTGTTACGTTCAGTAACACAAGCTGGAAATAGCTCACTTCACCAACAAGCTCTTCCAACATGTTAAAGCCATGATTGTAAACAGCCTCACCAATACGCCAGCCACCTTTAGTTGATTGAATTAAGCCATGATGATGTCTCATCTTTTCCAAAGCTTTATTTGTCATCAATCTTCTTTCCCTTCAATCTTATATTTGTCTTCTGAAAGAAAAGGCATTTCGGTTAGCGGCTTACCATATTTTTCAAGACCAAATGCCGCAAGTGAAGGCGCTATGGCAATTTGAAATAATACCAATGACGTTTTTTTGTCTATCTTGAGGTCAATACAAATTGAAGCAAATAATCCCCCTAAGCTGATACCAAACCCGGTGTTCTCTAGTTTGTCTTGAATATTTGAACACCAGTTAGTGGTGGAAAGGTCAAGGGAGCATTTAAGAAATTGTTTCAGTAAACTATTCGCGATCGGGTCTCTATTTCCGGCAAGTGAATTAAAACCTGCGGTTAACTCTCCAACTGGAAGATCATTTTCGGGAAAAGGCTTAAACTGATTTAATACATCAGTAATGTCTGCCTTAGACAGTTTTGAAATATTGATGTATGCATCAATTACGGCTTGGCTACCGTCCACACTCCCAGAGGATGCACACAATGCAATAGGTAGTATATGGCTTATGTTAGTGCGGCCAATTCCAGCGTTCATTGCCGCTCTGGAGCCAACATACCTTGCTCCCAAATTTGAATAAGCCACCATAAGTTGGTTTAAGACATCTTTGACTTTCTCTTCAGGGAGTTCACCCACCAAATTGAGATAAAGGGAATCAATAAAATCGCAATTCAGAGCCAGTGACTCAACATCATAGCCTCTGAGATACCTTTTTTGCGCAATATATTCGTTTGTTGGATTTGCAACCTCTAAACAAATGGCTGTTGGCGTAGACTCCGCAAAAACATCATCTCTTTTACGTTCATTTTTAGTTGTCATAAAGCAGGTATTCTAACTCTAGCCAAATGTTTCTGCCTGGCATCTTGTAGTCATTACTTATGCTACCGGTACTTGGCTCGAAAATATCTTCATCAAACAAATTTTTAATACTTACTTTTCCTGAATAATTCTCGTTAAATTTATAGGATGTACTGATGTTTGATACTAAATAGTCATCTATCGAATCTCTACTATCAGAGGCTGCTCTATCTCTGTTACCTATCCAATGACTAGTTGAGCCAATGCTCCAATTGTCTGAGATATCATAATATATGCCTACATAAGCCATTGATTGGGGAACGAGTGCAATTTGTTCTCCGCTAATTGAGTCTTCCGTATTTTGATGTGCGTAATTTGCCTCAAGTTTTAATGCGTCAGTTTTGTAGGCAAACTCTATTTCAGCGCCATCACCTTCTAATGTAGAAAGGTTCTGAGATTGAGAAGATGTTGTCCCTGGAACTGGCGCGCGCGCGATCAAGTCTTTAGCCTCATAGCTATATAGATTGAATGACAGCTTGGTGTTGAAGTTGATTTGGTAATTGATACCTAATTCATAGGTGTCGATTGTTTCCGGTTTTAAATCAGGGTTACCGAGTGTACTTGGATTATTCTGGGAAAACTGTTCGTTGAATGAAGGTGCGCGAAATGCACTTCCATACAAAGCCTTAACCGTTACATCGTGGGCGGCTTCCCAAACTAGAGCTACACGCGGGTTCGTTGTGCTGCCAAAATCTGAAAAGTCGTCATATCTTAATCCGACTGTCAGTTCCCAGTCTTTTGAGAACTTCCAAATGTCTTGCACGAATAGGTGCCTGTTAGTTCGCGAAGTGTTTGGCACAAAGACGAAGGGAGTACCAGATACATCTGTTAACTCTCCAGATACTACAGCCTGTGTGCCGTCGATAATACCTGGGCCAAAGTTCTTAAATTCTTGAGCAGAGAGTTCTTGTTTTAACCAGCCTAGCCCTACCGTTATGTCATGGTTAGCAACGCCGGCGTAGCTGAATGAAGATTCCAAACGAGTGTCTTCATGATCACTTTTAGGGTTACCTATATAGCCGTCGGTAAAATTAACGAAGCCAGCAATATCGGCAAAATTGATATTTCCATCACTGCCAATCGGTAACACCGATCCTGAAGGAAACAAGACAAAATAACTGTCATTAGCGACATCAAGGTAAGAGGCTTCTGCTTCGAAAATTAAATCGTCAGAGACAGTTAAGTTGTAGGATAACTTACTTCTGAGTTCGTCAACATTTTGATACCCCCTTGGATCTAGAGCTTGAGCACCACCCGGACCAATTCCACCATCACTCTGCTGCCACCACCATGTTTCCCAAGTCCAATTTCCATAAGCTGCGGTTGCATGAAGATCTAGATTGTCATAATTGGTATCGAGAGCGCCGGGGGCGAGTGAAACTGACGTGCCAAAGATATTGTCGAATACCGTTTGTAGGTCTGTTGTTGCAATTCTGTCTTCATCTCCATCAGAGCTTTGTGATTCGATTGCAAGACCAAGTTTAACTTCACCTAATTGCGTACCCATGTGTAACCAAGCATCTCTACCGGAAAAAGAGCCAACACGTCCACCAACAGAAAGCGAATTTGTTTCGTGGTGTTTTTTGGTTACGATATTGACCACCCCAGAGAACGCATCAGCGCCATACAATGCCGAGCCAGGCCCCCTAATGACTTCTACTCGTTCAATATTTTTTGCTGGAAGTCTAAATGTGTAGGGTAGACCGCCAGAGAAGCTATTCTTGAATTCCGTACCATTGAGCAGCACTAAAATTTGCGGGTTAAAGGTTGTTTGAATACCTCTAATGCCATAGACGGGATCTAGCCTACTTGATGTGGATGGACTTACATGCAGTCCCGGCACCAGCTCTAATACTTCATCTAAGTATGATGCACCCATGAGTTCAATTTGCTCGGCAGTAATAACCGAAGCGATTGCCGGTGCCTTATCAAGTGATTTCTTAGTACCTGTCGCGATACTTACAAACGCCTCACCGCCGTAAAAATCACCAAATTCATCGTCAAACTCATCCCCAAACTCTTCCTCAGGGTCAATTTCGTCTTGTAAGCTCAATGCTGAATAGGCTGGGGAAGAAAAGGCGAAAGCGATACAACTAGCAAGCAGTAGTTTTTTCATATCTGGGTTCCGATTAAGTTGAGCGCTTTGTCAGATATTCGCTGACAAATTAATAACTTATAACAACAGTTTATGCGTTATTTGGTATTTAACAAGTTTTAACACGATTTTTGCGCAGCTTCAAAAACAATATATAAATCAGAGTCTTAATGGTAGAAAAAGGATACAAGGAGTGGTTGAAAAACGTACGCGGTGATTATTTATGGCCTCGTCAATGGGCAATAACATCTTAGATTAAAGCAATGGTGCAAGGTTTTAAATTTATCCTTGAATTTTCTGTTTTTGCTCTTAGAGAAGATAAGAATTAGATAGGAACGAGTACCGTAAAGGTCGAGCCGCTGCCTTGTTCGCTGGAGACAGAGATTTTGGCACGCATAAGGTCACAGAATTGTTTGGATATTGCTAATCCTAATCCCGTGCCACCGAAGCGTCTTGCGTCGCCGCCTTCTACTTGCCTGAATTGTTGAAAGACATTCGACAATTGATCTGCAGGTATTCCAATGCCGGTGTCGATGACGTCAAATTGAATATGTTTACCACGCTGTTCAACCCGAACCGTAATCTCGCCATTTTCAGTGAATTTACCGGCATTGCTTACAAGGTTGATAAGTACCTGCAGCACCTTTTCTTTGTCGATGCGCATCAATATATTTTCGCAGTGATTATCCAATAAGAATACGTTGTTATTTGCCGGAATTAGCGGGGCAGTGGCTTCTTCAAGTCCGCTTAGAATATCGTTGAGATAAACACTCTTCAAATTAACTTCCATGCGACCCGCTTCAATTTTAGACAAGTCTAGTACGCAGTTAATCATGCCAAGGAGTCGGTCAGCGTTGCGTGTCACTTTGTCTAAATCGGCATTAAGGTCGAAAAAGCCTTCGTTTTCCGCTTCTTCTTTAACTAAATCCACATAACCTATGATCGATTGTATCGGCGTGCGTAATTCATGGGTCATGTTGGCCAAAAATTCTGACTTGTGCCGGCTGCTACTGAGTGCAGCATCACGCGCTACAACTAGCTCACTGGTGCGAATTTTTACTTCGGCCTCGAGCTGATCCCGGTGATTTCTCAAATGTTCATCTTGTTCATCAAGGGTATGCATCATGGCGTTGAAAGACTCTGCCATTTGTTCAATTTCTTTGGAGCCTTTCACATTGGCTTGTTGATGTTCGCCGGTTTCATGGTTATGCGTCATTACAGCAGAAAGGGTTTGTAATGGAGAGAGCAGACGCTGGATAGCGCTTCCGACGATTAAAATCAGGCCTAGTACCGCAATGCTACCGGTAAACGCGATGGTGAGAATGATATCTCGGTTGATTTGATCCAAGCTGTCTTTACTGAATGCGATAATGGCAAAACCTAACTTCTCTTCGTTGGCTTCAAATAGCTCTATATCGGCTTCATCATCTTCTGAGCTGTTGGTGAGAATGACAGCGGCAGCAATGAACCAATAGTCACTATTTTCATCCATTATCAGATAGCTGCGAATATTTTGCCATTGTTTGTCTTTGAAGAACAGTTCGCCCTGTCGGTCGCCGCGCCAACTTATCATGTCGCCGTTATTGGTTACCAGTCCTGCTCCTGCTACATCAGGGAATGCCATTACCTGATCTAGCGCCGTTTGGGCGTTTTCTTCACTTTCAGTTAACAGTGCCAAAACCGATTGCTGGGCGAGGGCACGCGTTACTTGTTGTGCATTACTTACGAGCAATCCGCCGGTCTCTTTACCTGCCAACCAACTAATAGCAATACTGAATAATACGAGCAGTACAAATACACCTGCTACGATGTAAGTGAGTAGTTGGCGTCTTACACTGAGCGGCTTACCTAGCGCATTGGCAGCATTTTCACTTTCTAACTTTTGAGATTCAGTTACTTCGTTCATGCCAAATTACTACTGCGGAAAGGTAAGGTGAAATTGGCTTTTTTGCTGGTTTTTATAATCAAACCCCAAGTGAGCAGCCGTTCTTAAATTGACTGCTAACTTCATTTTTTGCAGTGGTACAACACCTTCTTCCTGTTTGCTTTGATACATTTTGGTCACCATTTTCACCAGTTGTCTGCCCAATGCTTCGTGATCGGGAAACATAGAAAATAGTGCGCCGCGTTTGGCATGCTCTGGTTTGGAGGAGAATAATACTAGGTTTTGTTCCCAGGATTTTTCGAGTAAGTTGGGTAAGATAACTTGTTCGTCTGCAGACACATTATCTAGTGGCAACCAGACGGCATCCTTACTTGGGTCGATATTTCGCAGCATTTGTTCATAAATTTGCACGGCGGCCTTTTTACTCTTTACTTCAATATTATTGAGACTCAAACCCAATACGCTGGCTTGTTCCTGAGCAATATTAATAAGCCATCGACTGCGTGGGCTGTAGACAACATGCACGTTGGTAATATTGGGCGCGAGCTCTTTAAGTGTTTCGAATAACACTCTAGGTTCTGCCAACAAAGAAATACCGGATATGCCATTTGGACGGATGGGCAGGGCGCCTATGGCGACGGGTTTGTCTTTATGAATAAGTTTAGCGACTTTATAACCACGACCTCCCAGCGCAATTAACATGTCTGCGCTTTCATTGCGCAACCATTTGATGGCCTGGTCTGGATTATCGCTTTTTTTCAAGGAGCGAAGGCGAATGTCGCTACCGTATTCTTGATCGATTCCTTCGATTATCTCAGCAAAAATCTGGTCAAAAGGAGAGCGTACATCGGGATAAATGACAGCAAGCGTCTCTCTCGCTTGTGCATTTGCACAAAGCAAGATACTGATAATCCAGGTTTTTATAACCACAGACTGCAACTTCAACGTCAGTTCCCTGTTCTACACGTTCGCTTTAAATATTAGCAAGCAACCGTGATAAAGTAACTAGAATTTATTTCCCATGCGAAAAGCTACTGAGAAGCTTTATTGCCTGACCTAACAACGCGATGTTCAGATCGTCATTGTTAATCGACTCTCCTGTTATATCGTACAGTTGGTAGTTTCCATTACTATCGATTATGGTTCTGGTGTTACCGTGAAGCACTACTATCTGATCGTCTTGTGCGGAAACCACCCAATTTCGCGGCATTTTAAGCAGGTTTTGTCCGGTCGAGTGAGACGCATCTGGCACACTACAGCCCATTGCATTGAGCGTAGTGGTCGCAATATCGTTATGGCTACTCACGGCGATACCGTCTGCGATTTCGAAATTGGTAATAGTGGTAACTGGATTGCCCGAATTCAACTGAGTGGCAAAAAAGTAATCAGCAGATGTGAGACTGTTGAGTAACACGGCTATTTTGCTTTCCTTCACAAACGCGACAAATAACCCTTTGTTTTGCGTGCTGAGTTGGCTACTAAAATCTCGCCAGGTATCAGCTGAACTATCTGCGTTGCTTGATAGCTCATCATACAGGTGTACGGGCACCCCTAACTTGGTCGGAATATCGAGTAAAAGCGGTGTTTTCTCTGACACAAACGAATGGAAAATTTCGGGTAACCCAAAAAGAATATTGGTAACTGCAGCATCTGTATTGCTGGACATGTCAAAGTGATTGGTTATTCCGCGAGAAGCAAGCTGTGTCGTCAAAGTCGTGTCTTTGTCAGTAAACAGTAACAGCCATTTCTGGGTGGGGTTTGCGGCACAATAAAACGATTCCCTTGGATAGGTAAACTCATTCACATCCAGCTGGAATCGAAGTTGCTTTTTGGTTTTATAGGTGGACAAATCCATAAAGCCATATTTTGAAAGCAATGTTTTTGCGGTCGCTGGGTAAGAAATCGGAAACAAATTATCTTGCTTCAGTATGGGCTCATACAGTTTTGCATCGGCCCATATGTGCGCGAGATGGCTAAAGATGAACAAGAATACCAGTGAGCCGGTGATAGGAGCGCCCCCTTTTAGCTTCTGAAACCGTTCAATACGCTTCCATAGCGCGTTGGCCAGTGCCAGTTGGAACAAGAACCAAACGACAAATAGTACCGCTAGAAAGCTCCATTGTTGCCAGCCAAAGTCAGCGATAACGCTGTTGGTTTGCTGTTGTATCAAGTCGGCCGAGTTGATACTGATATGTAAACCGTGTCGCGTATATAGCAGGGCGTCGAACGCTAGCAACGCCAAGCCAATGGCGGCCACAAAAGAGCTATATGCGCGAATAAATTTACTATTAGGCACTAGATAGCAAAGCGGTAAAATCAGAATGACAAACCCGATAAAGGTTAAAAAGCTGATGTGGCTGAACCAATTGCTAAATAAGTACATCACACCAAACGGTGTGGTAGGTAGGTTGGATCCAAATAGATAAATACCGGCAATGACGATGGCAATGACGATATTGTGCAGTGAAAACCAGTGTCCCCAAGAGACGAGTCGAGCTATAAGCTGACGTCTCGGTGTTTCTGATAGAATCATAAGCTTTTCTTAACTGACGCTTTTTACCAACACTTCACTGAATTTTTCAGCTACGCTCTTACGCACGCCTGCGGGTACGTTTTGTTCTAATATCGCGGTCACGCTATTGCCCAACACCATAAGCATCAATTCGGTATTATTGTCGCCATCTTTATTCAGCGTAAGCAGAACGTCTGACATTAATGCTTCAATTTGTTCGTTGGAATATTTAGACTGTTGCGGCATATATTAGGTCTCTGGGAAATGTCTTTTTGATGGTAACAGTATTTTCAAGAAGCTCCAACCAAGACTACTTTGTCCTGTCAAATTATTAGAGATTGAGAATCTAGATGTCAGTCATCATAAAAAACTTTATTGTTCATCAACTTAAGCTAGAAGAAGAGTCATTAACCGTCAAAACTCGTCCAGACATTTTTGACGTTAACGCCGACATCGAAATGTTTGTTCAGCAATTGAACCAGGTATACAACAACAAGCCAGTCAAAGGTATTGGTGCTTTTAATGAAGAAGAAAAAGAAGACAGTTTTGACAAGGCACTTGATGCATTTTTAGGTGGCGAGTACTCATTCCAACATTTTAGCGTGGAAACCTGCAAAAAATTATTGGCCTCGGTGACAGAATTAGGCGCGGTAGAGACGGGCTTTGTCATCATTTCTCAGTTTCAATTTTTAGCTACGGAATATTTGATGATTGCCGTGTTAGATACCAAGGAACACGTGGAAATAAACCAGAACCTCGAACTGTCCGTTGCGACTCATTTGGATCTCAGCAAAATGCAGTTGGCTGCGCGCATTGATTTAACCATGCTGCAAACCAATAAAGAACAAAACCGTTATGTGAGCTTTATAAAGGGCCGAGCAGGTCGCAAAATTTCCGACTTTTTCTTGGACTTTTTGCATTGCGATGAACAAGTAGACATCAAACAACAAAACAAACAACTCATTGAGTCGGTAGAAGAATATTTAGAGAGCGAACGTCTCGAACCGGAAGAGAAGCAAGCAAGTCGCGAGAAGTTAGTCGATTACTACAAAGAGCAAATTGATACGGGGGAAGAAATCAAAGTGTCGGATGTGGCGGAAAAACTGGCGACACATGACCAAAAGCAAGACTTCAGCGCGTTTAATCAATCTATGGAACAGCCGTTGGAAGATGAGTTCCAAGCGGATAAAGCGGCTATAAAGTCACTGAGTAAGTTTTCTGGTGCCGGTGGCGGCGTGAGTATCAGCTTTGACCGAAAAATGTTAGGTGACCGCATTGTTTATCAAGAAGATTCGGATACCCTAATAATCAAAGGTATTCCACCCAATCTCAAAGACCAGCTTAGCCGTTGGCAGGATTAAATCACCAAGACTGCCAGACATTTGGGTCTGGTAGTTTCGTTAAAAACACTTGAACGCTATACTAGCAGCCAAGTTTCTGTTCCTTAATGTAGAGTAAAAGAAGAATAATGCAGCTTTTTGTCAATGATCTCACCGTAATGGATTTTTCCTATCTTTGCCCAGAGCGAGGAATGGTGGGTGAAAGCTGGATTGTCGATGTTATCTTACACGGCTCCTTAAATGAAGAGAGCATGGTGCTGGACTTCGGCAAAGTAAAAAAAGAACTCAAATATCTCATCGATGAATACGTTGATCACAAACTCGTTATTCCCGCAGAACACGCTTACACAGAGTCTAAGACCGATCCTCTGAATGACAATGTAGTGGTGAGTTTCAACCGACCTGGTCACGAGATTTATCTGAGTTGTCCGGCTGAGTCGTTTGCTTTTGTCTATGCTGATGAAGTGACCATGACCTCAGTATCTGGCTATCTTCGTGATGTGTTAGCGATTCATTTGCCTGACAACGTCAACAATATTGAATTGATCCTGCGTACCGAGCAGATACCCACGCCGTTTTATCACTACACCCATGGTTTGAAGAAGCACGATGGCAATTGTCAGCGCATTGCACATGGGCATCGCTCCAAAATAACGGTTATGCGTAACGGTGAAAATGCCGCGCAACAAGAGGCGTATTGGGCGCAGAGGTGGCGGGATATATACATCGGTACATCGTCTGATGTTATTCCTTTTAGCCAATTGAGTGAAATGATTCAAGCCACGGCTAACAGCAATGAAAAAGTGTGTTTTTCCTACGAAGCGTCACAAGGTAAATTTGAACTGGTAATGCCAGAGACTGCGTGCGAGTTGATTGACACTGACAGTACCGTTGAATGTTTGGCGCAGTATATTGCGGATGAACAAAAATCAATGATGCCAGATGATGAGATACAAATATTCGCTTATGAAGGTGTGGGTAAAGGAGCTATCGCATATGCGTAAATATTTGCTGCTAATCATATTAGCCTTTTTGTCATTTGTGAGTTTGGCGGCAGAACCGGTGTTGATGGGCGAGATGACTCAAGGAAGTCTCATTCGTGGAAAAGTGGCTCCAGGTACAAAGGGGTGGTTAAACGAACGCAGATTAACCGTTTCCAAAGGTGGACATTTCGCATTTGGCTTTGGACGAGATGATGATTTACAACACACTTTGAAATGGCAGCTCCCTGAGCAAGAATTGCAACAAAAAGTACTTACGCTGAGCAAAAGAGAGTACAAAATCCAACGTATTGATGGATTACCACAAAAGATGGTGACGCCGCCAAAAGAGGTGCTTGAAAAGATTAGTGCTGATGCTAAACAAGTTCGCGAGGCAAGAGCATTACGCGCAGATAGCGTCGACTTTATAGAGAATTTCATTTGGCCTGCACAGGGGCCAATTAGTGGCGTTTATGGCAGTCAACGCGTGCTTAACGGTGAAAAGAAGCGACCACACTTTGGTATTGATGTAGCGGCGCCAATTGGTGAGCCGGTTTATGCGCCCGCAAGTGGCGTAATAACCCTGTTCGTGGCAGATATGTACTATTCCGGCGGCACGATGATCATCGATCATGGCCATGGTATTTCGTCTACTTTTTTGCATTTACACAAAAGCCACGTCAAGGTAGGGGATATCGTAGAACAGGGGCAACTGGTGGCTGAAATCGGTGATACTGGACGTGTTACCGGTCCGCATCTAGACTGGAGAATGAATTGGCACGAAAAGCGAGTAGACCCGGGTCTTTTGGTACCGTCAAGAGAGTAATGAAGATTAAGTGTTAGCGTATTTTTGACAATGGATTTATCAAATACAATTAAAACAACAATACTCATGGTATTGCTGATGCCTTTAGCTGTTAACGCCAATGAAAGGATTTTTTGGTTGGTAGACGACGAAAAAGAACTGATGCATTTGCGTGATGGCAAGCCACGTTCGATCAGTGTTGATGTCGTCTATTTAGTTACCAGCAGACTTACTTCGTTTGATATTCAAATGAAGCTCACCTCTGTTTCTCGTATGAAATACGAATTGGAAAACACCCAAAACACCTGCGTTGCCAATCGGATTAAAACCAAAGCGCGTGAAAACTACAGCGTATTTAGCTCCCCAATTAGCCTACATCCGACTCCGCGCGTCTACTACATGAGTGACAAACTAACTATTGGTGAAGGTTTGCTAGATGAAGAAGGTCATTTACTATCACTGATGCATCTTTTGGACGCCAATCCGACGGCAAAGCTAACCATTGTCAAAGATGCCTCCTATGGTCACTTTATCGATGACCAAATTAAATTGATTCCAGAACAAAAAATTCAATATTTGAACGTGGATAATCGGTATCAAACTAGTCCTAAATTGTTAGTGGAAGGCTTTGCCGATATTACGGTTGAAAATCCGGGTGAGTTTAGGAGACAGATGGCGACCTTGGGCAATCCTCAGAACGCAAAAGGGCTGGGATTATCGGGGGCAATCCAATTCGTCTTGGGACACGTTGCCTGCAGTAAATCTGAACTTGGTGCAAAAGTCGTAGCTGAGGTTAATGAAGTATTCGACACTATTGCGGGTAGCCAAGAGCATTACTCTGCGCATTTGCCCTATATTGACGCCCAGCAAATGGAAGAGTTTACCTCCAAATATAAGGCGAAGTTTGGCTCAAAGTAAGGTCGTGTCGTTTTATGACCGCTCGCTCCCTTATAGGCTTAACCTGCTAGCCAGCCTGGGCACAACCAGCCTTTACTTTTATCTTCTGATTCTACTTCTAAATATATAGTATCCAGAGGAGCAGGCATTACCGGTAAATGCAGCTGAATAAGCTGCCCACGTCTGAACAAATCAAGCCGTGCAGTGCTATTAACTTCTAATCTCCCTAATTCTTCCATTAGATCCAGTTGACCCAACTGTAGCCCATTAATAGCGATGATTAAGTCGTCTTTAGCAAGCCCGCATAGCTGCGCTGCTCCCGCTTCAGAAACCTGTTTGATTTTGAAGCCCGCTGGTGTTTTTTGGTAAATCGCAGCAAAATCCCGTTTCAATGGGTTTGTCGACGCTTTGCCACCTTTATCTTGATTACCGCTTCGGCTCCGCAAACACACTTTTACGCCGACTTCAGCCAGCAGTTCTTCATAGGGCAACTGCTCAGTTGAATATACGGCTTGTGCAATAAACTCATCACAATCAACGCCCATCGCATCGTTCAGAATATGATTAATGATGTTAGTTGGTGTGCCTATGTTTGTCGCACCGTAGTGTTTCCACAAAAAGCGCATGACTGAATCAAGAGAGTAAGTGCCTCTACTACGACTGCGTATAATTAAATCTAGACACAGCGCAATAATGGCGCCTTTGTTGTAGTAACTGACGATGGCGTTTGCGGCATTTTCGTCTTGCTTATAGAATTTCGTCCAGGCGTTAAAGCTAGATTCGGCCACGCTTTGTTTAAAGGCGCCCTTGTTGCGTAACAATCTGGTGAGCTGTCTACCGAGTAGTTCCAGATAGGATTCTGACGTAATTAAACCCGCTCGAAGAAGGCTATAATCATCGTAATACGACGTAAAGCCTTCGTATATCCACAGTTGTTCAGAGTAGGTTTCACGGCTTAAGTCTGGGCAACTAAATTCTTTGGGCTTTATTCTTTTTACATGCCATGTGTGAAAAAACTCATGGCTGCACAAACTTAAAAAGTCTCTATACCCATCAGGCATATCATCGTTTTGTGGCTGTGTGGGTAATGATTTTCTATCAAACATTAGTGCGGTCGAGTGAGTGTGTTCAAGACCTCCAAATCCGCCCTCGGTGAGCATAGTGATAAATAAATAGCGACTAATGTTGAGATTCTTGCCAAACAGTTTTAGGTGATGGCCAACGACCTTAATGAGATCTTTTTTAATTCGATGTAAATCGGCATCAACACCACCTGCAAAAACCATTTCGAACTCGATTTCATTCACTTCGAACTTAATTTTATGAGGTTCAGACCACAAAATGGGATGTTCGATTAACTCAAGGTAGTTATTGCATTGATATTGACCGTAGCCTTGCCAACTGAGTCTAGTTTGCGGCATTGCTGTGAAAATTTCCCAGTTCGGCAAAATCTCAACTGGTTTAAAGGACACATGCATCGCTTGGCTTTGCATCTCGTTGACGCATAAAAATAGGCTAGTACCATTAGCAAAGCCAAATTCCTTATCAAGGAAAGCGGAGCGGACTGACAAGTCAAAAGCGTAAACTGAGTAGATTACTGCAATAGAGTCTTTTTGCTTGCAGTTTAATTTCCAGGTCTGCTTGTCTACTTGTTGCAAATCCACCGAATTTTCTTGTGGGTCACAAGCTTTGATTTCAACAATATTCTTTGCGAAATCACGGATCATGTAGCTGCCTGGGATCCAAGACGGCAGTGAAAGTGTTAATTCGTCGTGCTCTGAACAATCGATTTCCAGCTCAACACGGAATAGATGCCGAGTTATTGACTCAACCTGAACTCGATAATGTAGTTTGGTATCTAATTTTTTAACGAGATGTTTTTGGCTTTCGATTATGTTCATGTTTTTACTTTTTCTGACGATTACCTTTCATATTAATAGAAAATTTAACAACTAACACAGATAAAATTGATTGGTCTCAATACATTGGACTTATTTACTATTGTGATAATTCCTTTGAGTGATGCACAATAACGTCAGGAACCTAAAAAAATAAACTGTTTGGAGTAGATATTTTCACGTATGGCTCTATTTTCAGAGAAAAAAGGATTAAGCAGTGCCGACATCAATAAACTGCGGTCACTTCGCCCCGGCACGCCTATAGATTTACAAATTACCATGCCTACCACTGTTCGCCGTGTCAGAAGCGAATACATTGGTATTGATGGTATGAAGATGATCATCGTGCGTTATCCAGATGAGACCAAATACGGACGATTAGGTGATGGTCTATACGCCGATAGACCCGTTGTCATGCGCGTTATCTTGGACGAGACAGGCGAAATTCTCGCGTTTAAGACTACCCTAAAAGCGATAGTCAGAAGTCCTGTACATCTTTTGTTTTTGTCTTTTCCTGACAGTATACAAAGCCAGGGGCTCAGAGGGGAGAAACGCGCGCAAATCAGAGCTCCGGCTCAGATAGTGTCAGATATCGCCAAGAAACGTCTTGCGATAGGCATGGTGCTCGATATTTCAAATAGCGGTTGCAGAGTGGCTGCGGAGAAAAAAGAGAATCGCAAGATAGAGCAAAATTCAGTGGTATTGCATCTCAATGATCCGTCAGGAAAGTTGTTTGAACTCAAAGGTAGTATCATGAATATCAAGTCTGACGAACTCAATTTCTACTACGGTATTCGTTTTGAAGAAGACAATGAGGAAAAAAGGCGTCTGTTAGACAGACTCATGGTCAGTCTCTAGTTCGCATTGGGTCGGAAAACTTGCTCCGACCCCTCGTTTCAAAGTATCCTCTGTAACATAATAATAACAACTCATTTACATATTATGTTGCAACAAATTGAATCACGTCAGATTGACGCACTTCTCCAAGAGTACGGTGAAAGCCACACCAATAAGCTCAATATTTTAATTCATGCCATTGCGGTACCCTCAATCTATTGGGTGACGATTGCGCTGATATGGTCAATTCCAACCCCTGAGATGTTGGCCTTTTTTAACGTGACCTGGGCACACGTATTGGTTATTCCAGTGCTTTATTACTACTTCAAATTATCTGGCCCTATTGGCGCCGCTATGACATTGTTAACCATTGGGGTCTTTGTCACCATTGATATGGTGTATCAAGCGGGCATTGAAGTCTGGCAATTCAGCTTGGCGTTGTTCGTTGTTATGTGGATCCTGCAATTTGTAGGACATCATATTGAAGGCAAGAAACCATCGTTTCTAAAGGATTTACAATTCTTACTGGTGGGGCCTGCCTGGTGGTGGGTGCATTGGTTTAAGCGTTTCAATATTTCTTACAAGTAAGCCAATTTTGCCGATGATTGCTTTACATTGGTGTAAAAAAATGGCCACCATGTTGCCGATATCAGTCTGATATTCAGAACTTTTCTCGATTTATGCGATGGATGACGTTTGTCCTACGATTAGTGACAAACGCTCCGCCTAGCATTTGCGTATAATTTTAATATCAAAGTTATGAAGGTGATGCACTGTGATTCAGTTGCAAAAGATATTTGAGGATAGGGAAAAGCTGTTCTGGACACTCCATACTGGGGGCTGGATTGGCTTTGCATTAGTCTATTATATTGGCTCTTTTCTCCATGACATGCGCAGCATATGGATATTCATCATAATCTTAAATGCGCTAGCTGGTTGGTTTCTGACTATACCTTTGAGATACATATACAGAATGGTATGGGCAAAGCCGCCTTGGTTAATGGTTATTGTCATCGTGAGTGCCAGTTTTGTATTTGGCACCATTTGGCAGGTGGTTAAAAACCTGCATTATTGGGAAATTTACAAGCACGGCTGGCAACCTGACGAATGGTATATGTATTTGTCTAATAGCGCCGATTCTCTGTTTATTTTGATGTGTTGGAGTGGTTTGTATTTCGGCATAAAAAACTATCAGATGTTACAGAAGGAAAAGCAAAATGCACTTACCGCAAGTGCAATGGCGCACCAAGCACATATTAAAATGCTGCGATATCAGCTGAATCCTCACTTTTTGTTTAATACATTGAATGCCATATCAACGTTGATTTTGATGAAAGAAAATCAAACGGCAGAGGGGATGGTTAGTAGGTTGAGTGACTTTTTGCGTTATTCATTAGACAAAGACCCCATCAAGAAAGTGCAATTACAGCAAGAAGTGCAAGCATTAGAGTTGTATTTAGATATCGAAAAAGTGCGCTTTGACGAAAGACTCGATGTGGTTTGGAAAACCGACAACGAAACAATGCACGCACTTGTTCCCAGCTTAATTTTGCAACCTCTGATTGAGAACGCTATCAAGTATGCAATTTCAAAAATGGAAAACGGCGGGCAAATTTGTGTCGCGACTAAATTGTTTGGTCGAGACTTATTGCTAGAAGTATCCGATAACGGCCCAGGCGCAAATATTGTTAATGGGCAGATGGAACGCTCTAGCAGCAGTGGCGGAGTTGGATTGACCAATATACAGGAACGACTATATTCCTTATATGGCAATAACTACTCCTTTGTTGTGTCTCACAATGACCCTGCAGGGATCAAGGTGAGCATTAGAATACCCTATGAAATAAATGACAATGGCTAAGAAGATTAAAGCATTAATCGTCGACGATGAACCGTTAGCGAGAAAAGGACTATCGATTCGCTTGGGCAGTTTTGACCAGGTGGAGGTGATTGGAGAATGCACCAGCGGCAATGAGGCGGTTGAAAAAGTGCCTTTACTCAAGCCCGACTTGGTGTTTCTAGATATACAAATGCCGGGGCTCAATGGCTTTCAAGTAATTAATAAACTGCGAGAAAATGGGGTGACTTTACCTCTAATCGTGTTTGTTACTGCCTTTGACAGTTATGCCATTAAGGCCTTCGATATACACGCGCTTGATTACGTACTCAAACCAGTAGACGACCGACGATTGCAAGATGCGATAACTAAAGTCGAGCAGACGTTTGAGATGCAGCAACAAGAGAGACATAAGGATAAACTGGTAAGCCTTATTTCAGATTTTACGGGTGATGATTGCGAAGATATTTTGCGAAAACTCGCGGAAGGTGAGGCGATTCATACCAACCCTTACCCGTCAGTACTGGCAATTAAAGACGGCTCTGAAGTAACTAGAGTACCGGTGGATAGTATCCAATGGATTGATGCTGCGGGTGATTATATGTGTGTGCACGCGCAAGATGGTACACATATTATGCGCAGAACGATGAAAGAGCTGGAGGACGAGCTGGATCCGAAAAAATTCGTGCGCGCGCATCGCTCTGCCATTGTAAATATCAACTTTGTTAATAAGTTAATTAGCCATATAAGCGGTGAATACCATCTGGTGCTGCACAATGGCACTGAACTCAAAGTCAGTCGCAGCCATAGAGACCGCGTTAAAGATATGATTAAGGTCTAATCACAGATATTTGAAAAAAACGGCTTTTAAAAGCCGTTTTTTTTCGTCTGAATATTGTCCAGAAATGAAATTACTTGACCTAGTGTCGCTTTTTTAGTCTTGTAGAGGTATCCAAAAGCTTACCCTAACGGGCTCATATGTCAGGAATAGACTACGCCGTCATGGCGATATATTTAATTGGACTGCTTGCTTTGGGCGTTTATTGCAACAATAACCGCTCCTCAAAAGATTATTTTCTCGCAGGACGAACCCTCGGTTGGCAACCCTTAACCCTTTCTATAATGGCGACGCAGTTGTCCGCTATCAGCTTTATTTCTGCGCCAGCCTTTGTCGGGTTGCGCGAAGGCGGGGGGGTAATTTGGTTATCTTATGAACTCGCTCTGCCTCTGGCTATGTTGTTTTTACTTTGGACGATACTGCCAATGTTGCATAAAGCAGGCGTTGTGAGTGTTTATGACTACCTTGAACAGCGCTACGGATTGTCGACGCGATTAGTTATTAGCTTGGTGTTTCAAGTGAGTCGCTCTTTTGCCACCGCGATGATGATTTACGCTATTTCAATCGTGTTACAAGGCACTATGGGCATCGACTTTATTGCCAGTGTTATTCTTATTGGTGTGGTTACAATTATCTATTCTCTGCAGGGGGGAATGAAAGCGGTCGTGTACGGCGACGCTGTGCAAATGGTATTGATTATCGCGGGTGCTCTTATTTGTTTATTTATGGGGTTACATTTGCTCGGCGGTATAGAGTCATTGGTCAATAATGTCGATGCTGAACGATTAACGGCGATTAACTTTAGTTCGGTCGGATTTGATGGACAGGGTTTCGGTTTTTGGCCAATGCTTTTTGGTGGATTTGTTCTCTACGCCAGTTACTACGGCTGTGATCAGTCTGAAGCGCAGCGCGCACTTTCAGCAAAGAATCTAGATGAGCAGCGAAAAATGCTGTTGGCTGCGTCGATATTGCGATTCCCGATTACCCTAATTTACTGTGCGGCAGGCATAGTAATTGGCACATTTGTCAGTATGACCCCTGAGTTCGCTGCCCAAATACCGAGTGATAAACCAGATTGGATGATGCCTATTTTTATCGCAAATTACCTACCAGCGGGACTGACCGGGTTGCTGTTGGTGGCAATGCTGGCAGCGGCGATGTCAAGTTTAAGCTCTGCCATAAACAGCCTGTCTGCGGTGAGTGTGCAGGACACCTCACGATTGCTCAGATTAAAGCATAAAGATTCGGTGCTGATGGGGCGTTTCGCAGGTGTTTTTTGGGGCTCTGTTACATTACTCTTGTCGTTTTATGCCGGAGATATTGCACCCACCGTAATAGAGGCAATTAACAAAGTCGGGAGCGTGTTTTACGGGCCTATTTTAGCTTGTTTCTTTTTGGCGTATTTCGATTCGCGTATTAAAGCTGTGCACATTAATATTGGAATTGCATTGGGTGTTCTCACCAATGTTTACCTCTGGCTAAATGTCACTCAGGTCTTTTGGTTTTGGTGGAATGTATCAGGCGCCTTAGTCACTATAAGTGTGGCATATCTTTTATTGAACGTTGCAAAACATGGAAATCTTGTCACGAGGCAATTACCAATTCGGTTCGGACGTGCAAAAGACGCGTTTATTTTAGGGGCATGGTTTTTTGTCATCTTTTTCAGCTGTATCCTGATTTCTGCGATTAATCAATAGTCAAAAAGTTATTTACCCTACAATTTGTAAGGTTTAGCGCAAACCTTTATTTATGTGCATTTGTGTCAAAAAACACAGTTTGTAACACCTTTCACGGCGTATGTTATTTATCGTGATAAATAGGCTGCTAACGGATTTAAACTTTCTTCGTCCTGCTAACGACTTATGCTTTAACCAGCTAAATTTACTTTCGGTTAATTGTCATGGACATCACAAAAGCGGCCTTAAAAAACGCATCCGGCGTTGCAATACTCGTGGGCATAATTACGTTTCTAGGACTGTATAGTCTGACCAACCTTCCTATTCAGTTATTTCCTGATATTGAAAGACCGCAAATCAGTATTCAAACATCATGGCGTGCGGCGTCACCTCAAGAAATCGAATCTGAAATTTTAGAACCGCAAGAAGAAGTCTTACAGGGTATTCCTGGACTGCGCGGTTTTAGTGCTTGGGCAAACCAAGGCGGTGCTTGGATTAACCTGGAATTCGGCCTTGATACCGATATGCAAAAAACACTTATCGACGTTATCAGCAGAATGAACCGTATTCCGCCACTGCCTCGTGACGCATTGGCGCCAAATATTATGATGGGCGGCTGGGGAGGCGGTACGCCGGCCTTAACGTATTTCTTTTTGCAAAAGCTGCCTGGCAACGACAAAGAAATCACTGAATACGTTAATTACTTTGACGATGTTATTCGTCCGCAGTTAGAGGGCATACCAGGGGTCTCCCGTGCCCAAATGCAAAGTGGACGCGGCAGTGAAGAAGAGTTCCAAATTTTGTTCGACCCTTATCGCGCAGCTGAACTGGGCATAGATATCACCAATATTTCTCGTCTTTTAGGGTCGGCAAATGATGTGTCTGGTGGTTTTGTTGATGTTGGTCGTCGCAAATACACCTTGCGTTTTGAGGGCAAATACGCGCCGCAAGAAATGCGTTCGTTAATACTTGAGTGGCGTAATGGCAGTCCTATTACCCTTGGAGATATTGCTGAAATCCGTATTCAGGGCGGCGATGAAAATTATGCTAGCGTACAAAATGGCAACCCAGCAATATCTATCCGTATTGACCGTGAAAGTAAAGCTAACGTGCTTTCAACATTAGAAGCGGTAAAAGTTAAAGTTGCTGAGATTAATGAACAGATCCTTGCCGAACAACAACTCACGATGGTGCAATCTTTTGACGCCTCAGTATTTATCTATCGCGCGATTAACCTGGTTACCAGTAACCTGATACTAGGTGTGCTACTTGCGGTCGGTATTTTGTGGTGGTTCATGCGTCAACGTCGCGCCACCCTTATCGTTGCCTTATCTATTCCAATTTGTTTGTTGAGCACATTCGTCGTCCTGCAAATTACTGGACGTTCGCTGAATGTTATATCACTTGCAGGGCTTGCTTTTGCTGTAGGCATGGTACTGGATGCAGCGATAGTCGTGTTAGAAAATATCGTGCGAACGCGAAGCGGTGATGTAAGTAGCATTGAAGCTGCAGAAAAAGCCACTAAACAAGTGTTTGGCGCGTTAATGGCGTCAACTGCAACCACCGTCGCTATATTCATTCCCGTTATTTTCTTGAAAGACGTTGAAGGGCAGCTGTTTGCAGACCTTGCACTAACCATTGCCATTGCCGTAATGATTTCTTTCGCGGTCGCTGTGTCTATTCTGCCGGTGGCGGCGAGCCGCTGGTTAAACCAGGACGTACCTAAAGACCGTCTTGAGCCTGTGTGGCAAAAGATTGCGGGCACTGTAATGCGTGCCACAAAGACAAACAAACGTCGCATTGGTCTTGCCTCAGCATTGATGGGGATACCGCTGATTGCGACTTATTTGCTGTTTCCCAAACTAGACTACTTACCGCCGGTTAAGCGTGACGCCGTGGATGCATTCTTTAACCTTCCTGCGGGAGCTAGCAGTAAGTTTGTTGAAGAGGAAGTGGTTGATCTGGTAGTTGAACGTATTCAGCCATACATGGATGGAATGAAAGAGCCGGCACTTAAGAACTATTACATTATTACTTGGCCAAATGGCGGCACAATTGGTGTGCGCGCTAAAGACCAAAGTAAAGTGAAAGAGCTCGAAGAAGTCATGCGCAATGAAGTACTTAAGGACTTACCAGATACAAGAGCATTTGCGATGCAAGGCAACCTTTTTGGCGGCTTTGGTAGTGGCCGAAATATCAATATCTATCTTCAGTCTACAAATGAACAAGCGCTTGCCAACGCAGCTGTGCATGGCATGGATGTACTTAAAGAAGTGTTCCCTGATTCTAATGTTCAGCCTAGACCTTCTCTGGAGCAATCTGAGCCGCTTTTGAGCATGATCCCTAACGATACGCGCATGATGGAAGTCGGTTATGACCGTCCACGTCTTGCCAATATTGTTCGTACGATGGGCGACGGTATGTATGTTGGTGAGTATTTTGATGGCATCAAGCGTATGAATATCATTTTCCGCTCACAGCAATGGGAGACGCCAGAAGAACTTTCAGTAATGCCAATTATGACGCCATCGGGTGAAATGGTGCAATTAGGCGAACTTGTGGATGTGCAGCGCAAAGTTGGACCGAGCCAAATTCAGCGTATTGACCGTCGCAGAACCCTTACGTTGTCTCTTAATCCACCTGATGATATGTCGCTTGAAGAAGCTATGAAGCTGGTGAAAGAAAAAGTTGAGCCGGAAATCAAGTCAATGCTACCGGCTGATGGCGCGATTAATTATGGTGGCAGCGCTGACAGCTTAAATAAAGTCATCGATACCATGACTAAAAACTTTGCTTTTGCTATGGCGCTACTGTTCATCTTGATGGCTGGTCTATTCCGCTCCGCGAAAGACAGTCTCATGGTCGTATTAAGTATTCCGTTGGCAACGGTCGGTGGTGTAGCGGCTATTCGCTTACTTAACTTAGTTACCTTCCAGCCATTGGACTTGTTGACCATGATTGGATTCATTATTGCACTGGGTCTGGTGGTGAATAACGCAATCTTATTGGTACATCAAACGAGGTTAGCTGAGTCAGAAGGGTTGAATCGTCGCGATGCAGTGCATCAAGCATTGTTACTTCGTCTACGTCCTATTTTTATGAGTACCTTGACCTCCATATTTGGCATGTTGCCACTCTTACTTATTCCAGGTGCTGGGAGCGTAATTTATCGAGGCATGGCCGCCGTTATCGTCGGTGGGATGACTATCAGTACGGTGTTTACACTCATTCTTTTGCCGACTTTATTACAACTAACATTCACGCAGCGTAAATCTGAGGAAGTATCCGCAGGTGGTGCTCTGCACCTGGCAAAAAGCCAGAAACTTAACGACAAAATTTAATTTTACGGGATTGAACTATGAAAACTTTTAAACGTCTTGTTTTATCCGTCACTTTATTTGGTGCAGCGTCAGTGGCATTGGCTCAAGAAGAAAACCAAGGGCCGCCTCCTGCACTGGTAGAAGTCGATGATGTTATTGTGGAAATGGTGTCTCAAACTATTTGGGTACCTGGAACCGTCATGAGTCGCACTGATTCTCATATTGCATCTGAGGTATCTGGTCGCATTGACTGGATTGCTGACGTGGGTGATGTGGTAGAAAAGGGTGAGGTACTTGCTAAGTTAGATGATGCGCTTTTAAAACTCGAGTTTGAGCAAAACGTGTCTAACATCGCGAAGTGGGAGTCGAGTGTTGAGCTTTTGGAGCGCAAGAAAAAGCGTATTAGCCAGATGGCGAAACTCAATAACTCCTCTAGGGATGAGTTAGATCAGGTAATATCTGATCTTGAAATCGCCAAGCAAGAAGTACAACGAGCAAATATCGCGAAACGTCAAACGGAGTACCGCTTGTCACAAACTGAAGTGAAAGCCCCTTTTACTGCGATGGTAGTCGAACGTTTACAAACACCAGGCGAGTTTACTTCTATTGGAAACGACCTGTTGCGCATTGTGGATACCTCAAATGTTGAAGCCAGTATTAAAGCGCCTCTTTCCGCAGTACCTTTTATAGAGAAAGGCGCTGAGGTGGTTGTTAAAAATCGCAACTCAGAAAAAACAGAGTCCATTCGTACCATTGTTCCAGTTGGAAATTCTGGCTCTCGAATGATGGAGATTCGAGTGGCATTAGAACCTGGGGATTTCCCCATTGGTAGTGCGGTTCGCGTTGCATTACCGCATAGCGAAGCCCACGAGGC
Organism: Alteromonadaceae bacterium; assembly: GCA_014872785.1. Taxonomy (GTDB): domain Bacteria; phylum Pseudomonadota; class Gammaproteobacteria; order Enterobacterales; family Alteromonadaceae; genus Planctobacterium. Next base: position 55,693 of record WKFJ01000011.1, on the reverse strand, counting down.
AACTACTGTTATGCGCGATGCCTTGGTTTTGCGTCAAGCAGGTACCTTTGTGTACATGATTGACGAAGAAAATAATGCGCATCAAGTTCCAGTTACCACAGGGATTGGATTGGGGAATCGCGTAGAAGTTATGGGTGACCTGCAAAATGCGGATAATGTGGTTATTCGTGGGGCGGAGAGATTGCGTCCCGGTCAGAAAGTTCGCTTTGAAGAAACTACAGAAATCGCCGCACGCAATTAATAATATAAGGTTATAAATTAAGAAAGCCCATCATTGATGGGCTTTCTTATATGCACAACTTTGATTATTTGAGTTGTTCAAATAAGTAGGTGTATGCCATTGCGCTTAGGTGAGCTCGCTGAACATTATCGGCGGCACCTGCGTGACCACCTTCAATGTTTTCGTAGTACAAAACATTTTTATTCATCGATAGCATTTTAGCCACCATCTTGCGAGCATGTCCCGGGTGTACTCGGTCATCACGTGTTGAGGTAGTGAAGAAAACCTTTGGATAAGACTTGTCGGCGTCTAGATTATGGTACGGCGAGAAGGTTTTAATAAATTCCCATTCGGCATTAATATCAGGGTTACCGTATTCCGCCATCCAGCTAGCACCTGCAAGTAGCTTGTTATAGCGTTTCATGTCTAACAGTGGCACTTGGCAAACAATGGCGTTAAACAGTTCTGGACTGCGCGTAATCATGTTACCCATTAATAAGCCTCCATTGCTGCCGCCTTGCGCTCCCAGATGACGTGGAGACGTTACTTTTTTAGCAATCAAGTCTTGGGCAATGGCTTCAAAGTCTTCATAGGATTTGTTGCGATTCTGTTTCAGTGCCGCTTGGTGCCAGCGCGGGCCGTATTCACCACCGCCACGAATATTGGCCAAGGCGTAAACACCGCCTCGCTCCAACCACACTTTACCGACCGTGGCTGAATAATAGGGTTGTAGTGAGATTTCAAAGCCACCGTATCCGTAGAGTAAAGTGGGATTTTTGCCGTCTAATTTGGCATCTTTTGCCATAACGAGGAAGTAGGGAACCTTAGTACCGTCTTTCGAGGTGGCAAAGTGCTGTTCTACCTTGAATTTATCTGCGTCAAACCAATCAGGTAATTTTTGTAATTCTGTTTTGTTTAGCTCTGCACCGTCCATGTAATAAAGGGTGCTGGGCTGCAAAAAACTACTGTAATTAACGAAAAACGCATCACTGGATTCTTGCATACCGATAAGTGAAAGTGAGCCTTTTCCATCAAACGGCAATTTAGTGGCGCTCCAGTTACCATCATCATCCATGGTGAAACGCTCAACTTCTGAGTTCACATCATTCATCCAATTGACCCAGATGTAACTTTTAGAAAAGGAGATGTCTTCAACAACTTTCTCATCGCTAGGTTCAACAAACACCTTATAGTTTGGTTTTTGTTGCAACAAAGAGTCTTTACTGGCGCTGATTACCGAGCCTTGTTTAAATGCTTTACCCTGATAGTCCCAATCAGATTTTAAGGTAATAAATACTTGGTTTTTGTATATGCCAGAAAGGCTAGCATCATCAGGTTTTACAATTTCAATTTGCTTGTCATCATCGATTATGTACCACTTATTGGTGTAGAACGAGGTTGATTCATATGCAAAGTCAAAGTTGCCGTGAATACTAAAGTAGCGATAGGCACCTGCTGAAACCGACTCCTTTTTACCTTCAAAAACGGGCGCTGCATCAGTTAGGTCGGTACCTCGTTGCCACAACTTACTGAGCCTGGGATAACCTGAATCAGTCATGCTTCCTTCACCAAAATCGGTTCCTACGTAGAGGGTGTTTTCGTCTTTCCATGAAACTTGCGACTTCGCCTCTGGCAGATAAAAACCATCTTGTACGAAGGTTCTTGTTGGCATGTGAAACTCGCGAGTGACTTTGGCGTCAGCACCGCCACGTGACAAATTAACCAAGCATTTTTCATAATCTGGGAACAAACAACTCATGCCTTTGTATACCCAATTTTCGTTTTCTTCCTGATTTAACTTCCCGATATCTAACACGGTTTCCCATTTGGGTTTATTGGCCACATAGTCGACTAAGAGTGCTTCTCTGTAGAGGCCTCTAGGGTGATCTTCATCGCGCCAAAAGTTGTAAACCTTGTCACCTAAGATACGCACATATCTGATTTTTTCTTTCGAATTGTAAATATCTAGAAGCTCATTTTTGATTGGCTCAAAAAAGGCACTTTGGGTCAATTCGTTTTCAGACAATCTGTTTTGATTGTTGACCCAGGTCATGGCATTTTCGCCTTCCACGTCTTCTAACCAAGCAAAGCTGTCTTTTTCAATTTGTTGAGTGATTTTGTTATCCTCTGCGTCGGCATTCACGTTTTGGTCATGCAGGGTGCATGCTGAGAGTAATGATAAAGAAAGTAATCCAATTAGTTTTTTCATTATTATTCCATTTTTCATTCTGAACCTTTAGCGTAACAAATTTCTCAGTGCTTTAAAGCGGCAATTGTGATTGAAAGTGGCGCACAACTAACCTCGAGGTAAAGCTTTGCGTACAATTAAATTTTGGAATGGCAATAAATCACAAATAAGAGGCCGCTACGAGCCTGAAATTATCAGTGCAGTTTTGCAGGCAACAGCCGCTGATTATGGCGCTTATTCGCTTGAGGTTGATAATACTGATTATCCTGTAGCCCTTGATGAAAGCGACATTTTTATTAACGGTACAGATGTGATTGTGACAGTCGCAGGCAATGAAAAGTTTGCCAACCGCGATAAAATAGTGGTACCGATTGCACTGGACAAAGGTTTGTTGGGATACCGCGCACTATTGTGTTGTAAACCAAACGCAGCGAAGTTTTCGTCAGTGACGTCACTTACTGAATTACGTGAACATAAGGTTGGGGTACCGAGTACTTGGGTTGACGCTGAGCTATTTCGTCACAATGGATTGTCTGTAGTGGAAGAGGGTAGCTTGGATGATCACTTTGAACGCCTACAACGAGACCGCTTTGACTTTTCGTCCTTGGGGATGAATGAAGTTGAAGCCATATTGGAACAATTCTCCGCGAGTGAGTGCTCTGTGGTAATCGTGCCTGACGTGATGCTGTATTGTCCGCTTATTTTGGTGTTTTATGTTCATCCAGAGCAACAAGAATTGGCGGAACGTATCAAAGCTGGCCTCGACAAGATAGCCAGTAATGGTGAATGGAGCCGTTTGTATGATGCCTATTACGGCGACATTATCACAGGTTTATCGTTATCAACGCGCCGGACTATCCATTTGCTATGTCCTGATCAAGCACCTTGGATGAAGGCGTTCCAACCAACAGTGTTAGCCTAGCAGTACATTAACCAATAATATCGAATAGCTCGGTTTGGATCCGCACCAGATAAGGGTCTAGTTCTTTTTGGCCTGACCAGGTTTGCTCGAGTGGCACTTCAACGAGTTGATGGTTTTGCTCGCCTACCATGATATCGGTTTTGCCTTGCATGGCACATTCTACGGCGTAAGCCCCCAGCTTGGTGGCAAGTAGTCTATCTTGGGCAACGGGGGAACCACCTCGCTGAACATGCCCCAATACCACTGGACGACAGTCGATGCCCATTTCTTCTGTAAGCGTGCTGGCCAAGGCGGTGACGCCTCCTGGCCATAAATTCTCCGCAACAACAATAATGTAACTACACTTTCCTTTGACTTCGCGAGTGGTTTCAATGCGTCGTACGATGTTGCTTAAGGCAATTTGATTATCACTATTAATTTCGGGCAAAAGTACTTGGTCAGAGCCTGAACTAATTGCTGAGCTCAACCCAATAAATCCAGCGTGTCGTCCCATAACTTCAATGAGAAATATCCGCTCAAACGCATCGGCGGTATCTCGAATTTTGTCAATCGATTCCAGTGCTGTTTCAATGGCAGTGAAATAGCCTATGGTTGCGTCTGTACCCACAATGTCATTGTCGATAGTCCCGGGTAGGCCAATAATTGGTTTGTTCCAAAAATTGCCTAGGTGGTGAGCGCCACGAAACGATCCGTCGCCACCAATGACGAGGAGTGCCTCAATTCCCAACGCATCTAAGCAATTTGCTGCCTTAGCACCTGAGATATCCGATTTGAATTCTAGACAGCGCGCGCTATGAAGGATCGTGCCACCGCTTTGGATGATATTACTAACCCTTTCTGGCGTTAGTTCTTTATGTTCACTGTTTAAAACACCGTAATAACCGTGTTTAAAACCGACCACTTCAATGCCAAAATGTTCTGCGGTGAGTACAATTGCTCTTATACATGCGTTCATTCCAGGCGCGTCACCACCTGATGTTAATACGCCAATTCTTTTCATGGATTGACTCAAATACCTACTTCATTGATGCATAAAACTATATGGTTATATGTTGAAAAATGACAACTATTATTGTTTCAAAAATCGAAAATAGCCTTCAAATCGATTATTCATCGGTTTTCTTTCGTCATTTATATCCGGTTGCACTCTTCGTTAATTATTTCTTTCATGTTCATTAATTCGGATAAATAATTGATCTCAGATATACCTAGCCTCCGTAAACGAATTAGCATCAAAAAGGGGTAGTTAATGGCATTTGTAATACAATCTTCGCGCAAGGACTTAGGCGGGTTTTCTGTTGCTCGTATTATTCCCAATATTAAACAACGCTTTATCGGGCCTTTTGTATTTGTTGACCACATGGGGCCTGCTGAATTTCCCGCCGGCAAGGGAATTAATGTACGACCTCATCCGCATATTGGGTTGGCGACAATTAGTTACCTTATGGAAGGCTCCATGTTGCACCGTGACAGTTTGGGGTCAATCCAAGAGATAAACCCCGGCGACGTGAACTGGATGACCGCAGGCAAGGGAATCGTCCACTCTGAACGCGAGACTATTGAAACCCGTGGTAAAGATCACGTGTTGGATGGGTTGCAATGTTGGATAGCATTACCCGAAGAAAAAACAGAAATGGAACCAAGCTTCATCCACATCAATCGAGCGCAATTGCCCTACATTCACAAGGAAAAGTTATTAATGCGATTGATTGCAGGTGAAGCCTACAACTATACATCGCCAGTGAAAACTTATTCACCCATGTTTTATCTCGATGCCATTACTGAAACAGGAGCATTGGTGGACAGACCGTGCCACGAGTCTGAGACAGCAGTGTATGTTGTGTCTGGCAGTGTCAAAATTGGTGAAGATACGTTTTCTGCGGGACAGTTTATTATTCTTGAAGATGAACAAACCATTGAGACCATAGAAAACAGTCGATATTTTTTATTAGGCGGCAAGAAACTTGAGAAGGCGCCTATTTTACGTTGGAATTTTGTTGCCTACGACGAGGCGAAAATACAAGAAGCAGAACAGCGCTGGGCTAACGGCCAGTTTCCGAAAATTCCTGGCGATGACAGCGAATTTATTCCACAGCCAGGAAAGTAAAGTGATTCATCCAACACAGTATTTAAGAATGAGGTTCTAACCAGTGTTTTCATTGAAACAATTCAAATTCACTTGTTTTTCAATCTTGCTAGTGTTGATGGCGGGTTGTAGTTCGCAATTTGCCTACAATAATTTGGATTGGCTCATCCATTGGTATATTGATGATTTTATTGATTTAGACAAGCCTCAAAAAGCCCAATTTGATGCGCAATTTGTTGTCTGGCAACAATGGCATCGCACAGAAGAGCTTAAACGTTACCAAACGCAGTTATTGCGAGTTCGTGATTTAGTGGAAACGGACGGTATCAATGAAGATGTTTTTCAGCGCGAAACTGAATTGGCCAGAATGCACTGGGAAAGGTTGCGATCGCGGGTTGCGCCGGAATTGGTGGATATGGCGAAGAGCCTATCTTCAAAGCAAGTAACTGCTATGTTTGATGCACTCGAGGAACGCAATGAAGAGTCGCAAGAGGAAATCACTTACGACTCAGAAGAGGAACGCATTGAACAACTAGATAAAAAACTAAATAAGCGAGTAAAAGAGTACATCGGAAAATTGACCAAGGCGCAAAAACAAATCATATCTGACTTTGCCCCTCGTTTCGCGGTGAACCGACCTGAGTGGCTCAAGTACAGACGAACGGTACAGGCAGAGGCAAAGCAGTTGTTTCTCTTAGAGGATAGAGGTGTTGTATTTGAGCAAGCGTTGACGGCTCTATTAGCAAATCCTGACGATTACAAACATGATTTATTGGTCGCTAATTCTGAGATAAACCGTAAAATCTACGCCGAAATGGTGATGGTGATTAAAGACACACTGACCCGTAAACAAAAAACTAGGCTACTCCGTAAAATTGATGATCTGCTTGAAGATTTAGGCGATTTACAGGAGGGCAGCTAGCCTTAAAAGGACTACTTCTTTGCCAATTAAACCGTTACAAGGTTTTTTACTTTCGTTATTGACCGCATTCATGTGGGGTGTTTTACCTCTTTTTCTACAAATAACATTAAGCACACTAGATGCCTCGACGATTACTTTTTATCGATTCATATTCGCCTTTTTATTTGTGTTAGGCACATCCTACTTCTTGCAACAACTACCTAATAAACGACAATTTTCGAAGAAGATTGTGTGGGTGCTATTCGCCTCTGGTTTGGGACTAACCATTAATTATGTTGCAAATGTAGTAGGGCTGGCACTAATCGATCCCGAATCTGTGCAGGTTATTATGCAATTTGCGCCGTTTTTACTAATGTTGGGCGGGGTGATATTTTTCAAAGAAACATTTTCAAAAATGCAAATATTGGGAACTTTTGTGTTATTGCTCGGGTTCATCATGTTTTTCTATGACAACCTCGGCGTGTTGTTTTCTGGAATGGGACAGTACACTGAAGGGGTGTTAATTGTGTTTTTGGCCGCCATCGCCTGGGTCGCATACGCGCTATTGCAAAAATGGCTGCTGCATACCTTCACAGCAAAACAATTAACGTTGGTGATATATTTTTTAGGTGCTTTGTTTTTGCTGCCGAGTAGTGAATTGTCTGCCATCAGCAAACTAGATTGGTTAACGGGATTGGCGTTACTTTTTTGTTGCGTAAATACGCTGATTGCTTATGGTGCCTTCACCAAGGCAATTTCTGTGTGGCAAGCGGCGAATGTAAGCGCGGTCATCACACTAACACCAATATTTACTATTTTGACAATGACTATCGCGATAAGCCTATTTCCCGATTATTTTGTTGCATCTGAGCTAACACGACTTGCCTATGCTGGCGCGCTTTTGGTGGTAATCGGTTCAATGATCACCACATTGGGAAGAAAGCGACAGTAGGCTTTGACTTGTTTAGGACTTTACAAGTCTACTGCTGTTCGTTTCGATTCGTCGTCGTTTTTTCATCGCCTTTACAAATGGTGTCAAATTCATCTCTATAGTAACGAAAGTTGACGCAAGCTTCTTCATATCTCTTTCGAGCGGTGAGGGCAATTTGAGGGCGCTTGGAATTATTCATCTGCTTCTTTAAATCCATACACATCCTTTCTTGTTTATTCACCTCAACGATTTCTTCACAAGGATTATCGTTAATGCTGCAACCTGATAAAAAGACTGCACTGGAAATAACGCCGCATGTAATTAGTTTTCTCATTATTTAAGATCCATATATTTTGATAGGTCTTCTTTAATTTCAATGAACTCAGCCGTTTGCTTTTCTGATAAGGGTATACCCTCGACTAGTCTAAATGTCTTTTTACATTCTACCATCATCACAAGTTCAGGTTTTTGTGTTTGAGACATTAGTCTGCGTAAACACTGCAGCAAATTAATAGCAACATCTGCATTAACAGGCGAGTATTTCAACGCATTGCTAAAATCGTCCATGGCTGCCTGATATTTGCCTTCGTTAAAGTGTTGAATACCTTGCTCATTGTATCGGGTAAACTCGTTGAGTTGATTGTTGGCGACTTCGTCTAGGTTATCTAAGACAAATTGAATATTGTCGTCCACCGGGTAATCGCTTTCTTTCATTTTAGAGGCTAGCTTTTGTGCATCTGCAAATTCGCCTAAGTCGGTCATTACCTTGATAGAGTCCGGTGCATATACCATGGGGAATGAAGGGAATTTCTGTTCTATTTCCATTTGCGATTCAGCCAAGAGTCTTTTCGCGTCCAGTGCTTTTCCATCAAGCATATTGACTCTTGCTGAGACAATATTCTCGTAAATGCTGTAATCGAATTCATCGCTTTTACGGATGACGAGTTCATCGTTTCTCAGTCTTTGCAGAGTCAACAATGCTTCTTGTTGGTACTTATTGCGTTTGCCTTTGTCCTCAGCGTATTGTGCCGCATCCAGAATGCTTCTAACAAAATTGCACATATGTGATAGGTCTTTATAAACGGAGCGTTTACTCTGCTCAAAAAGCTCCTTACAACATTGTCTCGCAAATTCAAAGTCTCTGGAAACTCTGCCAATTGTTGCCCCCATATATTGACGTTCCATGGAGAACGGTGACAGATCCAATGAAAAACGTATTTCTCTGAGCGCATCTTCGATGCGTTCTTGAGCGAGATAACAATTTGCGAGAATGTCATGACCTTCTAGTAAGTGCAGGCGTGCCGCCAATACTTTCTTGGCCAATTCGATTGATTCTTCATAGTTACCCATAAAGAATTCGGTTTTTGCCATGGCTACCTGAGCCCATGCTACGGGTTTATTTTTTAGAATTGCGGCCAGCATGTGTTTAGCGGCATCGAATTGCTCTTGTTTCCAATACAGTTCGGTTAATAAATGCGCGCAGGTTTGGCGATATTTACAGCCTTGGGTTATCAAATCTAAGCAAACGTTTATGGCTTCTTGATAATCTTCTTTAAAGATCTCGACATAAATTGGTTTTAAAATTTGTTTCTTCTTGTGCGCTTTGCTGAGTCGATTACTCAGTTGCGCCTGAGAGAAGGGTTTAATGATGTAATCGTCGGGACTTCGTTCAATACTCCCCAACACTATGGGGCGATGACTGTCACCACTGACCATGATAAACACAGTATCGGGCTTGGCTTTTTTGCTGACTCTTATTTCTTCGAGGAGTTGGGACCCGTTCTTTTTGTTAGCACCTAGATGCAAGTCGGCAATGATGAAATCGAACTTTTCTTTGCGACAGGCACTTAACGCTGCTTCGGCGCTTCCGGCGGATTGGATTTGTTTGGCACCTAAACTACTAATGATGCCTTTGAGCATAATCAAAAAAGGTTTTTGATCATCTACTATTAAAACTGACTTGTCCGAGTAATCAGTGGTGGTCATTTAATCGCAGTTCGTCATGCATTTGTAACTTCGTGTTAAACATGACTGAGAATATGCAGGAAAGCAAGTCATATAGCGAATAAGAGCTTGAAAGACATGGAATTTCACGCTTTGTCAGAAAAATCTAAAGGTTTTCTTTTGCAACTACGATAACAAGTTAGCACAACCTTAAGTCTATAAAATGGCGCAGACAGAAACTACAGCAGTTAACAATTTAAGCATTCGCAAGGCGGAGTTTAATTCTGATGTCTCGTCGACCCTGAGAAAAGGTGGCCAAGTAGATTTTGCTTTATTACTGGCGATGATGCAGCAAGACGTTACCCAGCGTCTGGCATTGAAAGAAGCGGAAGAAGAACAAGCTCCAGTTGGGTTAATTCCCATCGAACAATTCAATTTTTATCCTGAAGTCCCCTTGAGTGCCAAACCAGAGCACTACAAAATACAATCGGAATTTGCCAATGCGGTGAATAAGAACGATTTAAAAACGGCACACCTGTTGGCGTGCATGCATCCAACGCCCTTGTCTTTAAACAACGATGCTAAAAAAATTCCTGATGAAGTTATCGCAAATTGTGAAGTACATACTCAACTGAGAATGATGAAAGCTATTAGTGAAACCGTCGACGTTGACGAAACAATGTTATACGAACAAATAAAACAGACTCAAGAAATGGGCTTAGCGGCAATTTGATTCGGTGGAGCAGCGCTGTTTCAGTGTGTGGAATAACGCGGTTTGAGGGAACTAATATCTCGCTAAAGTTTGCGTGAACAGCACTGTTTAAACTTCTTGCCACTTTGGCAAGGACATGGATCATTTCTGGAGATCTTGACCTTACCCGTTTGCTCCAGCATTTCCCCCGTCGTGTAATACCACGTCCCATGTATTGTTGCGAAGGAAGAACGCTCATGCATGCTGTAAATAGACTTACCGGACGCATAGGTAGCAATAAACTCCACGATTCCATCGCTGTCTCGATTGTGGCTTTGTAATACCTGTAACCCTAACCAAAACGTGTCCTTGGCAGAGTTGGCCAATTCTACTACTGACAACCCCTTCCTGTTTAATGGGGCATAGGTGTTAAGCACATATTCGTAGTTTTCTAAGCAATACGCACTGAATCTAGAGCGCATTAGCTGTTCGGGAGTTGCTGCCTTATTGCTTCCTTCAAGGAAGGGGTGACAACATTCATTAAAACTCTTCCCACTACAGCAATAACACTTCATACAGTCTTTCGATTAACTACTCGCAATTAGTGGACTTTAGCTGAAGTACGATTTTGATCCAATAGCACCAATAAAACATTTGCTTCTGCACATATTTGATTTAACGCCATAAACTCAGCTGCGTTCATTTCTAGCTTTTCCACCAATATCGCACTGGTGTGCCCGCATTGCGCAATTCTAGTTAAACATTCAAACTGACTATGATGAGGCTTTAGCTTTACTTGTAAAATGGGTTGCTCTTCCGCTTTAATCTTAATTTCATCATGTACAAAGTATATCCAACGGTTTTGCTTAACTAATTTCAAAAACAAAGCATTCAACTTTTGTTGCTGGGTAAAGTTTGCCCAGATGAAAAAACGGTCTTTGGTTAGTTTTGCAAATTCGTTTTCCAACTGTTTGTCCGCCATTTCTAACTGTTCTTCGCAAAGGTACAGATTAGGAGCGCTTGTTAATGGCGTTGTAGCGTTGTTTTGTACGTTTTCAGTAAGCATGGATAAATACCTGTATAAAACTGTATAAACAAACAGTAATGCTGTATGGAAAAACATGCAAGCATAATTTGCTAATTTTTTATACAAAATGCGAAGGCAAACTGTACTAGTGAATTAAATGTTGGTTTTTTTGCTAAGTTAACCGTGACTGTAAATTCTTGCTGAGTTAATGATGTTTAAGTGACTCGTCTCTTAAATAAAGTGATTTTGTCTTTTCTTAAGTACAGTAAAAAGCAACTCATAAGTAGGTAAATAAGTGGCTCTGTGGTGAGAGTTTTGAGAGACCAGAGGTAATGGGTAATTCCCAATACTAACGATAGGTATACATAGTTGTGCAGCTTTTGCCATGTTCGTTTCATTGCTCTTTGAATCGCACTAGGGGAGGTAATAGATAGTGCCACAAGAATGACAAACGATAAGAAACCAACGGTAATGTAAGGACGTTTGATAATATCTTGTAATAGATTTCCCCAATCGAATTGCAAATCAAAAAACAGATAATTACTAATGTGGCAAAGCGCGTAAAATGCAGTGTACAAACCCAATAATCTGCGTGTTTTCATTAGGTTAGCTTGTCGGTATTTTTTAGCCACTGGCGAAACACATAACGTAATTAATAACAGGTTAATGGAACCCATGCCGGTAAAATGAATAATGGCCTTAACTGGATCAGCGCCTAGATTGTCAGTAAAAGCCCAGTAGTAGTGCACAATCAAATAGCTCAATGCAACTAGATGAATAACGCACTTTATTAAAAGTACGTGCTTTGGGGTTATCCGTACCATTCGCTAATGCTTCCTAATAGTATTTCCTCAGGTTCATACCATCGTAGAGACTAGCGACCTCTGAATAACCATTAAATGGTAAGGTGTCGATTCTATTTCGAGTCAATAAACCGCCAGAGGTAATTCTGCGCTCAGACGCTTGTGACCAGCGTGGGTGAGAAACAGCAGGGTTTACATTGGCGTAAAAACCGTATTCTTGTGGTGCTAAAATGTTCCATGTGGTCGGAGGTTCTTTCTCAGTGAAGTTTATTTCAACAACCGATTTAATACTCTTAAAGCCGTATTTCCAAGGTACCACAAGGCGAATGGGAGCACCGTTTTGTGGGGGCAGGGTTTTGCCATATACACCAACCGACATTAAGGTCAGTGGATGCATTGCTTCGTCCATGCGCAATCCCTCTACATACGGATAATCAATTCCGCCACCAACAAATCGACTCTTTTGCCCAGGCATTTCTGAGGGGCGATACAAGGTTTTAAAAGCAACATATTTCGCTTTACTGAGTGGTTTAGCTTTTTTGATTAGCTTATATAAAGGAAAACCCAACCATGGAATTACCATTGACCATGCTTCAACACATCGAAATCGATAGATTCTTTCCTCAATGTCGAACATGTTGTAGAGGTCGTCGTAAGACAGAGTAAAAGACTTTTCTACAGCGCCCGTAATTTTTACTTCCCACGGATTGACTGTAAGTGATTGAGCGTTTTCTGCCGGGTCGCTTTTACTGGTACCAAATTCATAAAAATTATTGTAGGTGGTTACCTTAGACTCAGGGGTGAGTGTTTCTGTTATTTGGTACTCGGTATTTTTAGTATGCGCTACAGGTGCAGTGACGAAGCTTTCTTTCTTTTTGCCGAACAAGCTTATTGCGTTTGCATTTTGGCTTGTTGCTAGTAGAGAACCTGCACCAACAAATCCCATACGTTTCAGCATCTTACGCCTATTGAGGAAGATATTCTCATCGGTGACATCGTTTTCAGTTAATACTTTACCGATTGATTGCTCTTTAAACATAATGATTTTCCCAAAATATACAGCTTCTTTTGTACAGTATTGAACGTGAAAAGATCGGAAAAATTCCCAACGGAAACTTCAAAAAAGTATCACAGCGTGTGAATTTGCTCTAAAAGGTCGGCAGCGTGCTTTGAAGCCGCACTTTTCTGTTTCGCTGTAAGGTGCTGAGCTAGCTGTTTAATAGCGTTTTCAGCTTCGGGAAGCTTTTGACAATTAGCTAGGGTGATCCAGGCATAGGCGTGAAATAGGCTTTTAGGAACACCTTCGCCTTTAATGAACATCAAGCCTAAATAAAGTTGTGCTTTAGCATGCCCTTGTAGCCCTGCTTTTCGAAACCACTTTGCTCCCAAGTAATGATTGTCTTCATACTTAATGTAGTGAATTCCCGTTGAGAATTGTTTACCGGCTGATTGTTCGGGAATTTTATTGCGTTCTGTTCGCTTTTTTAGGGTTTCAATCAATTCATCGACTTTGGCGACTAAATTAAGTTCTCTTTGATGCAGTTGTGCTTGTTTAAGTGCTTCGAGGTCGTGGGTAATTTCGGTATGCGGGTGTTCAGCTTCAACAGACGTCAAAACATCACTAGGCGAATCAGGATTGTTTAATGTCTCTTTGAGGCCTGATGTGTGCGTTTTCTCGATGTCATCAGCGACTATCGATTCATCAGTCGCTGAAAGTACTGGCTCCTCAGGCGGCGTCTCAGTCTCCGGTGCGGGGGCGCCCGTTTCACTGATTTCTTCGATTTCATCGTTCGACTTAGTTACTACCGACTCAATAATAAGTTCGGGTTCTTCAAGTTCGAATTCTTGCGAAGGTTCATCATTAGCTTGCTCTAACTCAAACTCTACCGGCTCGACTAATGTTACCTCATCTTCTAATTCGAAAATCGGTTGAGCGTCGAGGCCAATTGATGGTTCTTGTTCGATGTCGTGAATAGCCATGAAAAATTGTTTAACTGATTGTAAAGACTACATCTGCCATTATAGCTAAAACTTTAAATACATGGTTTTCAAGTCACACTTGAAGCGCTATTTTAGTTATAAATGGTTAATATAATTGTCCATTATTCATGTTTTGGCTCTTTGGCATGAATAAATTACTGTGCATGCGAGAGGCAAACTCGTCTGTCATCCCAGAGATATAGTCAGATATGACGCGTAAGCCCCTTTGTTCTTGTTCCGCTATTTGCCAGCGCTTTTTCGTGTTTTCTGGTAAAAGTCGTTCTGGATCTGAAGCAAACGCGGTGAATAGTTCCATAACAACTTGTTGCCCTTTATATTCAAGTTGTTGAATATCTGATTTTCTGATGACCCATTTAAAAACAAAGCGTTTGAAGCAATCGAGTGCATGACTATAGTTTTCCGGGAACACGGCGTTGTATCGCAACAACTCGTCATTGAACATGTTGTCTCTTTCGGCAATCTCAATATGCGTAATAAAGGTGTTTACTAACGCGCCTATAGCGTCTTTTCTCTCGTGGTGGAGTTGACTGAAGAGTTTGGCCGTTAATACAGGTAAATTCTCTCGGAACCATTGGCTGTCAGCAAGTGCACAAATCGGCTCCACTAGTTCAAGTTCGAATGCGCGCTGCTGCACTACGCCCATTACAATAGCGTCCTCTAAATCATGAATGCTGTAGGCGATATCATCCGCTAATTCCATAATTGAGCAATCGAAGGATTTGAAACGCGTCTTAGCGTGTTTGTTTTCATTGTGTTGCGGTCGAATACTGGTAAAAAGCGCTTTGTCGCTAGAGGAGAAGGGCTCAAGTAACCACTCAAAGGCGGCTTTATCATCTTGATAAAGCCCTTTGGGCGGGTGCCATTGTCCAGCCTGAACACTGCGATGATCAATACAAGGGCTTGGCGTTACTTTGGCACTCAACGCTTCGATAGTGTTTGGGTATTTGACTAAACCTAAAACGGTGCGCCTACTCAAATCCATCCCGTTGTGAGCGGTGTAGGGTTCAAGTTGCGTAATGATGCGGAATGTTTGTCCATTGCCTTCGAACCCACCGTGTTTGTGCATCATGTAATGTAAAGCGATTTCGCCGCCGTGACCAAAGGGGGGATGTCCAATATCGTGAGCGAGGCATAATGCCTCTATTAAATTGGAATCTAATCCCAAGGTTTGTGTAAGTTCAGGGAATTTAATGGCGAGTTGTGCCGCGATACCTTGACCAATTTGTGACACTTCAAGAGAGTGAGTCAGACGAGTGCGGTAAAAATCACCAATACCAACGCCCAAAACCTGCGTTTTGGACTGTAATCGTCTAAAAGCAGCGGAGTGCAGAATTCTGGCTTTATCACGCTGAAAAGGAGAACGGTGGTCGCCTTGGCGTTGAGGGTTATTCTTAAATCGGCGTTGATGCCAGACGTTTTCTGTCATTATTTATTCTTGTGTGATTTCGTCCAAACTAAGATTGAAACTGTCTACGTATTTTTCCATGAAATAGCTTATTTCAGGCGATTGGTAATCCTGTAATGTCTTGTCCAGTCGCTTTTTTGCCAGCTTAAACTCTTGGTTTCCGGCTGAAAGCTCTTCAAGCGTTTTTAAGTAAGCACAAATTACATCTGCCGCCTTTACTAAGAAAGCTTCTTCATCCGAGTGATATTTGTGATCGATTAACTGCGCATAGTCTTCGCGAAACTCTTCTGGCGCCATTGCCACAAGCTTTTCTTCAGCTGCCTTTTCAATCTTCTTATATTCGTTCTTAATTGCGTTGTTGAAATATTTAACTGGGTTAGGTAAGTCTCCAGTCAGTACTTCAGAAACATCGTGAAACATGGCGATGGTCGCAATGCGATAGGGGTCAACATCACCGTTGTAAAAACGGTTCTTAATAAGCGCTAATGCGTGGGCAACCATGGCCACTTGAAGACTATGCTCTTGCACGTTTTCAGAGTGAATATTGCGCATTAATGGCCAGCGCTGAATCAGCTTCATTCTGGCCAAATGTGCGAAAAAATGACTTTGGGTTGACGACTTCATATTAACTTTGCGAATAAGTACCGAAAAATTTACTGATCCCATCTAAAGCCGGTTCGAGAATGTCAACATGGGGTAGAAATACCAAGCGGAAATAAATACCAGCCTGTAAGTTAAATGCCGAACCGTGAACTAACAGTACTTTTTGCTGGCGCAGCAAGTCCAAAATCATTTTTTCGTCATCTTGAATATTGAATTTCTTAGCATCCACTTTGGCAAAACAGTACATAGCCCCTTTGGGTTTTACGCAGCGAATTCCAGGAATATCGTTGAGTTTTTGCCAAGCCACGTCTCTTTGGTCGCGCAGTCGCCCACCTTCTACGATTAATTCATTGATGCTTTGATAGCCACCAAGCGCCGTTTGTACTGCGTGTTGACTCGGAACATTGGCACACATCCTCATAGACGAGAGAATATTAAGGCCTTCAATATAACTGCGACCTAGGCGTTTGTTGCCACTGATAAATAGCCAGCCGGCACGGAAACCGGCGACACGGGAGTTTTTCGACAAGCCGCTGAAGGTTACAAAGAAAATATCGTCGGCTAATGATGCTATTGATATGTGTTTGGCACGGTCGTAGATGATTTTGTCGTAGATTTCGTCACTGAAAATCATTAATCCATGCTCGCGCGCAACATCGATAATTTGTAGTAGCAATTCTTTACTGTAAACCGCACCAGTAGGGTTATTTGGATTAATTAATACAATCGCCTTGGTATTAGGTGTGATTTTGCTTTTGATATCCTCAATATCCGGAAACCAATTGGATTTTTCATCACACATATAATGCACTGGAGTACCAGAGGATAGGCTGACCGCAGCTGTCCACAATGGATAATCTGGAGCCGGTAATAACACTTCGTCACCGTTGTTCAAAAGCGCCTGCATCGCCATCACGATCAACTCACTGACGCCATTGCCAATAAACACATCATCTATCCGAATGTTTTTGATATTGCGCTGTTGATAATATTGCATTACGGCCACTCGGGCGGCATAAAGTCCATTGGCGTCAGCATACCCCTGGGAATTGGGCAAATTATGGATGACATCTTTGAGGATGTCTTCTGGGGCTTCAAAACCAAAAGGGGCAGGGTTGCCTATATTCAACTTGAGGATTTTGTTGCCTTCGTCTTCGAGACGCTTTGCTTCGGTCAATATTGGGCCACGAATGTCGTAGCACACATTATTGAGTTTTGTGGACTTTTCTATGGTTTTCATTAGTGGTTATGCCTCCTGAACCATAGAGTAATACAGGGCGCGTCCATGTGTAAGCGGAAACTTTGTTTTTTCTTATATTATTCAACGCATTATCGTGGTTATGCAGAATAAGGACGCAAACGGGAGACAGAATTGAAAGGTTTTGTGAATTAGGCTCACTTTTGAGTGATAAAAGTGAGCCTCGCCAACGGCAAAAATACTTAGCTTGAGAAATCTTCTACTTCAAAGTACATCGGCTTTATAGAGCCACACAGCGTGAGCTTCATGAATAATTCGTTTTGTGAGGGGGTAGAACTTGATGTATAGAACTCTTTCACGCAGCTGCGATCATCATCAAATAATATTACATTGGCAAAACTCGGTGCCATTGTCACTTGTTTGACTAATATTTTGGTGGTCGGATCCAAACGCACTTCGTCATATATGTGACGGTTGCTTGATGGTTCCAAATCAGTTAGCTCTCGCACATAAAGCTTTTCGCTTAGACTCATGGTTAGTTCTGGGTACACAGACATGCCGCCACGATCGAAATGACCTAAATATACCTCGCCAGTAACCTCGAAATCGTGACCTCTGAGCATTCTTTCCAGGTTGAACGGCTTGGTAATAACAGTAACCTGATTACCATCCGCTTGTGCATCGCGCACCATAATGCGCAAAGCAGTTGGAATGCTGGTTACCTTATAAAGGATCTGGTAGTTCTTCGGTTTGTCGTAAGTCGCCAGATTGTACGCGTAAATGGTTGTGTTGTTGGCAAGCAATACAAACTTATGCACACCCATGTACTTAGGGTCTAGCGGTGGCTCTTTTGCAGCTTCATTCGCGCTTAGCGAAAAAGAAATCAATAAAGCCATTAATGTTATGAGCTTTTTCATTAACGTTAATGCATCCGGTTAGCAGGAGAATTGCTGACTATTATAGCCAAAAACTCTTTTTCATTCATGTTAGACAAAGGTATCAATTTTACTAGAGCCTGTTGATACTTGCGGTATAACTTTTGTTCAATCTGAACGCTTTTGGGTCTCGGCATTGCTTTGCATGCCTAGTGGGCTAAGTCAAAAAGCAACAACAAAGATCAACAGGCTCTAGTTACGTTACGATTGAAAATTAACCCAGTGAGGGTACTTATTGATCGCTAGCATTTGTTTTGATTGGCACTTCATTAAATAACGTCAAAGGTTGTTCAAAGTGAGGGTGCGAAAGTGTCACGCTCAATAAAATTACTTCATCAGGGCGAATTGGCTCATTAAAGTATATTGCTGCTGAGAAATTGGGGGCTGCTTTGTCTAAATTGTCGTTGGGTTCTTTTTCGAGAAAGCTTAGTAGTTTTCGATATGCTAAGACGCTATCGTCATCCAATTTAAAGTTGTATTGCGTTTTTAAAGATGAATACCAGGTTTTGTCACGTTTTGATTTACTAATTTGGGTTAGTAAGTAGCTGTAGGTTTGGTTACTTTGTTGAAATTTAATCTCTAAATTAGCTGAGTTTATGCCAATATCGCGTCCGCTCAAAATGACACCCACCTCAAGCGACTCAGGGGGGATGTTTAACAAGTCGATTTGATTGTAACTCGATAGTGTTAAAAGAGTGGTTAGAGGCATGTTTGCGCAGCTGCCAATGCCAAAACACAACAAAAATACCAATAGCAATTTAGGCATTGGAACCAAAGTCTTTGGGGTATTGAACGGCATTGTCAGCGATGGTTTCCCAGTTCGCTTTTGAATCTACCCAAATATGGCCTTTTACCAATAGCGGTTGTGTCGATTTATCGATGAGCCCGACCGGGATAAATAAACTTTCTGCACTATTCTCCCCTGGAACAGGCGAACCACAGGAACGACAAAAACAATTTATCCAGTCGTGTCCTGGTTTTTGCCATCGGGTAATATGTTCGGAACCTTGAGAAAAATTAAAGGTTTCCTTGGGCACAATGATAACGGCAACGCCATTTCCACCACTTTTGCGTTGGCATATGGAACAATGACAAATGTAAACATCACCATTGTTTTGGGAGGCTTCAAATTTAACGCTTCCACAGTTGCATTGTCCTGTCAGTGTAGTGTTTTGGCTGTTGGACTCCGTCACAGCAATTGCTCCAATTTGGCTACGTTTGAAAATGCATCATCAGATGCGCTTGCAAACATCGTTTAAGCGCTAATATGCATTCTACGCATTAGACAATGTGACCGGTATTATATGGGGGAATATAAAAACTAGTGAAATTATTTGTTCGCTGTAGACGTTTTTGACCTAAGTGATGTCGAGTTACCGACGAGATGATGGTCGTGTTATTTAGACAGTTGATGGAACAGTGATATCTTTTAAGCAGGAGATGCGACAGTGGCGCAAGAAGCGCACCACTGTCATTACTTGATAGTTAACTATTATTGGTCGCTGAAAGTAGCTTCAATACGGCGGTTTTTGCGATGAGCTTGTTCGCTAGAACCTGCGTGTTTTGGTTGCGACTCGCCATAGCCCACGGTTTCAATACGGGCGCTAGAAACACCCAATTGCTCAACAAGAATAGCTTTAACCGCGTTTGCCCTGCGCTCAGAAAGACCTTGATTGTAAGTGTCAGATCCAACGATTGAGGTATGCCCACCTAACTCTAAGGTGACTTTAGGGTGGCGCGCCAAGTAGTCGGCAACTTCTCTTAATTGCGTCATGTATTGTGCTGTTACCTCACTAGAGTCATGTGCGAAGAGCACCTCTAATTCAATGCTTTCAGCTTTAACCATGCAGCCACGCGAATCAACTGTTGCGCCTGAGATGCTATTAGGGCAGGCATCAACATTGTCTAATACGCCATCTTTGTCAGTGTCCAGAACTACTTTACAACCATTGCCATCGACGCGAGTGCCGCGTGCTGTATTCGGGCAGCGATCGTTAATATCTAATATCCCGTCTCGGTCACTGTCTGCACAGCCGCTGCCATTCACTGGCGCTCCAAAGACAGTGTTCGGGCAGTTATCTAGTGAGTTCACGACACCGTCACGATCGCCATCTGCTGGTGCGGTTTTAGCTACACTACTAGTCTCACCAAACTTGTAGTCAATACCGAAGTGTAAAGAGACATCACTGTTGAGCGAGTCTGAAATACCGAAGTAGCGTTTTGCTTCTGCGGTGACGGCAAGTCTCTCACTTAGATGTTGTTTTAACCCGGCACCGATACTGAATGCCTCGTTTTTAGATTCCATGTCTAGTTGGCTGACACCAAAACTTAAAAAGGTAGGTGCTTCCCACGGAGAGTACAGCGCATCGAGTGTTAAAATTGAGCCATCGAAGTCATAACTGCCGGTCCCAGAAGATTCAACTTGAATGTCTGAGTAACTGAGCCTGAAGTCCCATAACTCAGAGTAGGTGTATCCGAGCCTGAATCCAACGCCATCTCCATCGTCAGCTTGGGCTAGGGGGGCATTTTGTAATTTGCGGCTATTATCTGCTGAATAAAGTACGTAATCAGCACCGACATAGAAGCCTTGAGCTTTATTCTCATCTGCAAGCACGCTTGTAGTGTTCAGTGCGACGAATAATCCAATAATTGACTTGCGCATAATATTTTCCATGTATTCTTGTTGGCGACATGCTATATGATGACGCTAGTTTATTGCAATCATCTGAAAGTATTAGTCTTAGGGGGGATGCCCTCTTTTTAAGTCACTTGAGCATTCACCATTAATTTATGGTACTGCTGTACAGCGCATTTGACCGGGACAACAACAATTTTCTAGGTACGATATTCTGAGTCGCTGTTATGAGTATGGTAATCAGATAACGCAATGACAGAATCCACTGCGTCTTACAGATGAGGTGACCTGCAGTGGATTCGGCTTTATGTAAAGGCTAATTTTTATTGACGTTGAAGTACGCCGCTTTGGGATTGAATAAAAAGTCTAAGCCAGCGTTATCAACTTTTTCCAATTCAACGGAATAAGTTTGTCCCTCCAATTCAAAATTCACTCTTTCACCTTGATATAAATTACCGGTAAATAAGGGATTGCCGTCCGCCGATGCGACTTGAAATTGAACTGAGTCATCAAGTAATTTCATGGGCTTTATTTGATAATCAGTGCCAGTAATAGGTAAAACATATTGCTGTCCAAAAACACCTTTTGGTTTAACCCAAGCTGAAGACATAATACTTTCCCAACTTTGTGGAGCTTTTTGCTGTTCAATCAGATTGGCAAGGTCAGAAATTGACTTTATCTGATTGCGGTCAGTGTTAATAACGATATCGTGTTCACGTTCAATTTGTGCGTAAACTTCTGAAAGTTGCATGGCAGATAAATCTAATTCTGCAAGGGATTTATTTTCGGCCGTTATAGGTACGGGAAAAGCCTTTTTTATCGTATCAATCGCGCTGATATGAGTATTATTGTCGGCCTGCATAGCATCTTGTGCGTAGGCTTTTGGAAATAGACTCGGTAAGTTACTGGGCTGATAATTCGCAGTGTAATATTCTCCTTTTTTCACAAGGATTTTCGTGCGACCTAGCAGAGTATCAACAAATGGAATGATGACGTCTACCTCATGAGCTCCGTGTCCCGTACCATCTGGAAAAAAAGTAAGGGCTATTTGGTTACCCGGCAATTTACCAGGTTTGGGTATCGCAAAGCGTCCGCGACTATTGGTGACAAATCTTATCGTGCGTCCATCAACATCTAATTCGAATGTTTCATGTTGGATCGCAAATTCTCGGTTTTGCTCATCAATTCCCATTAACTTTCCGTCCACATATTGTGGAACTAGCAGCAGGTAACTGAATAGAAAAACGAACAACAGATAGGTGAAAACTTGAACTTCTCTTGGCATTTGCTGCCATTTTTCAACAATAAACTTGAATAACTTGTCCAACATAATGAGTCTTCCATTTTGAAATATACGAATGGCATACCGCTCATAAAAATGCCGCTGATGCAGGTTAAAAGTTAACTCGGGATAAATATATACCCAAACGAGACCCATAGCAAAATAAATAAGATAAAACTAAAAGGCGCTATTCCAAGAAAATAGCGCCTTCGGTTTAGTACTCGCTATATTTAGCGAGTAGATTAGATTCGTAAAGAGGAACTAACTCTACTGTTAGACTCTTCCCGGTTCATGCCTTTCATTGCGTGGCATTTCTGCATCGAGGTCTTCCCAATTGGCTTTGGAAGTCACGAAGTTATGAGAAATAGGGCGCTCTGTAATATCGCTATCTAAAATGCCTAAACGAAGCCTATATCTAGATGGATCAGCTGCATTAGAACTGTATATTGGGGATGCACAGCTTCCACAGAAGTGTCGTTTTTTACCGGGACGTAGTTCAAATGCTTTTATTTCATCCTCGCCTTTTTCAATGACAAGGTCTTCGGCATTTACAAATCCATTGGTTGCATAAGCAGTACCACTTGATTTTCGGCACAAAGAGCAATGACAGTGAATGATGTCCTTGATAGGTCCTTTGATATTGATTTGAACTGCGTCACACAGGCAACTCGCCTTGTACATGTCACTCTCCTTGATTAGTTATTGTGTTGCTTAAACTGACTCGCTTGCGACTGCGCAGCCCCAACCAGAGTAGGTGACTTGGTAATGTTCAGCGAGCAACGCCATTAATACACTGGTTTTCGCAATATTGTGAAATTCAGTGCAATCAATTGATGTACATTCAAGCAGAAACTGGGACGTCTCTTTTGGCGAGTGCAGGTCAAAGTTTTCAAAACCTATTGAAGTAAGTTGTTCTTGCAACTGGGTAAGTTTGTTTTCGTCGTCAGACTCGAAACTGTGATCTACATACCTTACCAATTGCTCATCATCACCCGCGGCCTGTAACTTCTTTAGTGTGTCAGTGTCTTGCTGGATACGTTGTTGAATAATTTGCATCTACTTTTACGTCCATTTTTTGTGTTTCTAAACAGTGGACATTACTTATTTGTAAGCTCGTCTAACAGACCT
This sequence comes from Alteromonadaceae bacterium, assembly GCA_014872785.1. Lineage (GTDB taxonomy): Bacteria > Pseudomonadota > Gammaproteobacteria > Enterobacterales > Alteromonadaceae > Planctobacterium. The sequence continues at coordinate 32,793 of WKFJ01000011.1, read as the reverse complement.
ACAAGTAAGGTTGCTCCGGTTCCCGAGGCTATAGCATCAAATACGTTTTCTGCATTTTTGCCTTTTTGACCTCCCGCAAGGTCGCTAACAGAACGAATAACGATCCAATCAACCTCATTGATGTCGCACACTTGAGCTACTGCTGCCGATTCCATTTCCGCGACATCGGCAAGATAAACTTTGCGTAACCACTCTCTATATTCTGCGTTATCTACAAAGATGGAGCCGGTCACACCATTACCACCAATATCAACGTTAATGGCTTTGCCAGATGGCAATTTAATTGGCGGCATTTTGGCAATAGCGGTTTTTAATTGAGAAAGCAATTCAGAAGTAGCTGAAAAGTAGGGGACTTTGCGGCGTGATTCCCATCCATCTTTGACTATCGACACTTCATTAGGATGAATAAACCCAAAATTTACATAATTTGGAGCATGATCATCTTTGCGATTGTTATAGGTGTTTTGCATGTTCAGGTAATAGTGGGGCAGTTCATATTCGGAAGAGCCATCTTTTTTGGGGTTGGCGTACACGTATTCGTCGTGAAAATACCACCTTTCTGGTACGGCGATATCACCTGGGACATATTTGGGATTAATTGCACCGGCTATTCCCATCATGATGACGCGATCAATGGGAAAATAATCGAGCGCCATTTGCATCGTCATGGCGGCATTGGGCACGCTAACACCAGTGCTAAAAATCACAATGGGCTCACCTTTGTATTCACCCAGTTGGTATTTAACACCACGAAAATAGCGCGTCTCTTTAATTTGTGCTGCGTCAATTTTGGCAAAAGCTGCATCAATGGCTTTAATTTCTGGTTCATACGCGGCAACAATGGCTGTCCATTTGTTACTTATATGAGCAAAGCTCTTCGGCCCAAAATTCTGTTGCTCAGAAGCCAATAATTCAATGTTTGTAAAGGTTAATAAGACAAGTAATACAACCTGAACGACGGCTCTCATTAGACGACTCCCAAGTCTTGCAATTGGGAATGTGATAGCTCTTGTCGATTAATGCCGCTTAAATAGCGAATAGCGATGGAGTAGCTATCTGGACTCAGTATCGAGTTTGGTTTTAATTGAAACATTACCAACATGTCGGTGCCTAAAAAGTCCTGCCAGACATTGAGTTTATAATCTTCACCTTTAATAGCGATAACTCGATTTTCGCAAAAAAGAGCATCGTCTTCGGTTTCTAAGTATTGTTCTCTTAATTTCTGCAGAAAAGATTGAGCAAGCTTCATGTCCATTTTATGTCACACCGATGATTTGAGCTTTACATATTGATGATTGTCATAATACACGCCATTTTTACAAATTGCTTTTTTCAATATGGCCTCTCGTTCAAAACCACAGCGCTTTAATAGGTTCTGCGAATTGCGGTTAGCACTAAATACAACTGCAAACAGTCTGCTGATGTCGGTTTGTGTGAATATAAATTCCACTAATTGATTGACTGCTTTGGTCATGATGCCATTACCCCAATAGTCCTTTGCTAGCCAATAGCCGATTTCACCGCAATGGCTATATTCAAATATGCCCGGTGTGACACCAACACAACCTACGAGTTTACCGTCAATGTCGATGGCTCTAACAAAACCATTGTGGCTGCCTTCGTTAATCCACCATGTCGCATCTTCAGAGGTGTAGGGGAAAGGAATCCTACTTGATAAAAATTTAACCATATCTGCATCGTTTAATATCTGCTGAAGTCTCGTGGCGTCTTCTTGTTTAAAAGTTCTTAATAAGGGCGTCATCCATTATTCTCGTTCAAAAAAGACTGTATTAGCTCTACACCTAAGCGATACCCTTCTTCGTCATAGTTAGCGGAAAGTCTATTCATAAAACCATGTAAATAAGGCAGCGTTTTGGCTTGGACATTTGGCGTAAGTTGTAACGCGTTTTTGAGGCTATCCACATCAAAATGTGGCTCTTGTTGAGGAAACCATAATTGTATAGGGAAATTGGGTTTGGTGTCCCTGAAATGGCGTATTTGAGAACCATAAAAACACAAGGCACAGCACACTTTAGCTGTTGTCGAACCCGATAGTGCCCATACCGCAGAGGCGCCTACGCTAAATGCAACAACTGCAACCGATTCAAACACTGAATTTAAGTGTTTGGCTATAGTTTGCTGATAGGTGTCGTGCCCAACATTTTCAGTAAAATAAGTATAGGCCTCATGCTCATCAGCAAAATGCATAGATTGCCCGCAATACGGGTCTATTATCGTCGCTTTGATGTCTAGCGTACCTACCAAACTTTGCAAAGCGTCGGTTGTTCCAAAAATATCTGAAATGACTAGGTAATGCATAGTTGAACTATGAATCTACAAACTTCTCTAAAATTTCATCGCCATGCTGATCGAACGTGTTGGTTAATGTCCAACCCAAGTGTCGATAGAAACCATAAGAACGTCCTTTGGGATTGGGGTTGCAGGCTAAGAACAAGCGCTTATGTCCGATAGTTGCCAGTTCAGAAATGGTTAACTGCATGAGTTTTTTGCCAAGCCCTTTGTTTTCGGCTTCAGCCCGTATCGCGACAACAAGTATCTCGCCTGTCTCGCAATCTGCGAAGCAGTAACCAAGCATTGTATTCGCATCGCAGCAGACATATCCCAAAATGGCATTCTCGCTAATTGCTTGTGTCCAGGAGTCAACCGTTATACCTATTGCGGCTAGTTGTTCAGGTGTTGCCGGGTTTTCTCGGGTTTTGTCACGCATTTCAATAATTGCGATACTATCTTGTGGCTTTGCTTTTCTATATTCCAATTTTCCAGACCATCTTAGTTGTAATCGATTCTAGTGAACTTATAGTGACTGATAAACGTTAAAGCGACGAAATTTGAGTGATAATAACAAGGACAAATGAACAGGCGTTACGGCCTTATGAGTCTCAACACTTCATTTTCATTCTGATTTCTAACAATTATTGTCGATGAGCCATCAAAATGTAGTGTCACCGTTTCAAAATCACCTTTGTAGCCATTAAACATTTGAGCTTCTGTTTTTTGTTCGTTACAACAATATTCTTCATAACGGTTAAGCCAATCGAATCTGGACTTAACTGATGAGAGTGCACTGTCACCAAACCTGATTGCAAATTGATGAGTAGTTCAGCCGGTTTACCTGCATGTTGCCAGATACCTTGCATAGATTCGTTAGCGCGCATTTGATTTGGGAACGAAAGTAACAGTGAGGCTAAAGCAGCAATTATTTTGAGGGTTAACGTTTTCAATGGTTCTTAATAAATATGAAGGAAAAGAGAAAATGAGGAGAGGTAAGAAAAAACGCTTCCCCCTTTTGTTATTAAAAGCTTAGTTCTTGGCTGCTTTTAGTTCAGCTTGTAGCTCTTGTTGCAGCTGTTGCATTTTCGGCATTAGTTTTTGTGAAAAACTTTGCATTGTCTGCATTGTCGCTTGCATAAGTTCGGGCATCTTTTGCCAGTCGGCGATTGATAAAATGCAATCAATTCTTCTACTTCTTGTTTTGTATAAACTTGCACGTAAGCATCGATAATAGGTTCTTTCATCTCTTCCCAGCTCATCAACTCTCGCGTGGCTTGAGAGAACTTAGTGATGTAGCTTTCAAATATTGCGCGTTCTTCGGCGCTCATATTTTGTGTCTGTGCCATGCGCCCAAACATTGCGTCCATCTGTGCGTAAGTACTATCTAGCATCGCTTGCATATCGGTAAGCGCAAACATTCTTTCAATTGCCGCACGGGTGTCGGCATCTGCTTTGCTTTGAAAAGGTGTGAGTAAAAGTAGAAAAAGTACAATAGCAATTTGTTTCATGTTTAATCCTTTAAAATGTGATTCCAAAAAAGTGAACTTTAATTCAACGTCGGCTATTTTATTTGGCGAAACACATCATGCCAAGCCTTTTTTTGACCAGTTTTTTGTAAATGATACGCCATAGTTACTTTTTATGGCGTATTTTTAACTCTTTATTGAGGACAAAACGCATCGAGTATTTGGGTAACTTCTTGCTCGCGGCGCACAAAACTAGATTTCAATGCTCGCTCGTGAACGGTGTGGTCACCATCACCAAAAGGCCCCCAACCATCAAGTGTAGGGCAGCCAACACTGCTAACTACATTGGCATCACTGACACCACCACGTTTTTCTAGAATAAGCTGATAACCTAGGATTTCTTCGATTTGTTTCACCAATTCGGCTTGTGCTTCGCTTGGCTGCATGACATCTCTTTGTAAACCACCGCTTAACGTTACTTTTACGCCTTCGACAAATGGGGCAGCACAAATGGCAGGAAATGCAGACAACACTCTGTCTCTTTCATCTGATTGCGTAAACCTTGCTTCTACCACTAAACTCGCACTAGGTGAGATTGTGTTGGCGCCAATACCACCTTTCATTTTGCCCGCATTTACGGTGGTACCTTTTGCTAAATCAGTTAGCTTGGTTAATTCGATTAGCACATGTGCTGCCGCGAGATTGGCGTTTAAACCTTCTACATAATGATTACCCGCGTGTGCGGCTTTACCCTCAAATTCAATGTGATAAGTGGCAATGCCTTTTCGGGCGATGACGACATCGTGATCTTTCCCTGCCGCTTCAAACACTAAGCAAAGGTCATATTGCTTGGCTAACTCGCGAGACAATGCCTTACTATCATCGCTGCCGGTTTCTTCGTCGCTGACCATTAAAACATCTATATTTTTAATTTCACCGTGAGTTTTTTTGATGTTGCGAAGTGCTTGAATAGCAATGTAGTTACCGCCTTTCATGTCACATACGCCCGGGCCGTAAATCCACTCATCATCCTCATTGAATTGTTCAAAACTGCCTTGTGGGAAAACCGTATCTTGATGACCTAATAAAAGGATTTTTAACCCTTCTGTTTTAGCACTGGTGTAATGCACATGATTGCCAATGTCTTCTCGCTTGTGAATGTGCACGTTAAAGCCAAGTGTCTGCATCCATTCGCTGTAGATGTCATTAATTCTATCTACACCCGCCTTGTTCTTGGTGTAGGAATTTATTTCGATGATGCGTTTTAGTTCTGAAAAATCGTAATCGCTGCTCACTGTAGGGTCTCGCTAATGTATGGCTTTGGTTAAAAAATGCGCCGCGATTGTATTGCGGGTAAATGACATATTTATGGCAACAAAACGATTGTCATTGAGTTGTCATTTTCCAATTAAAGTTGCAGAGAAATTAAGTTTTGATGGCGTTTTTGTGACGGTAATAAAAGGGTCACAGTAGTGCTATTTACTAGCCGCGTTTTTATACAAGTTTTCGGGATGTGCTGGGATCCTGAGACAAATCACATAACTCATAACAATAAACTTTGTCTGCCGTTTGACCCCGTTCAGGTTAAACGGCTTTCGCATTTTGTACGGATGACTTGTAGGTCCTTCGCCATTGGAAAGGCGGAATAAAACAGGAACTTTTTGACTATAACTTTTTGACTTTTATCTCATTGCGTAAAAAGCGTCTTCAAGCAATTTGAAGATTGACCCTACGACACAAGGATAAAATGGTTTTTGAGGTGTGAGCAAACATGTTGAAATATACCGTTGGTATGTGGATGTACAAAAATGGTGGCGGAGAAGTCATCCAAGCAAAGATTGTTAATAAATTAAGAGAGAGGGATATCGCCGTAATAACGGACTTAAACCTCGCCCATGCTAAAGCCCACAATGGGCAAATTACCTGTCACAACGTTGTAATGGAAGAGTTAGACGCTTTTTATTCCTACAACGCCGGGGCGCAAACATCCTATCAGATGTACATGTATCAAGTGTTGAATGAATCACTACCATGCTTGAACAATTATGCCTCATTTGCACTGTGTGAAGATAAGTTCCGCACATCCCATATGCTCAATAGAGCCGGCGTTCGAACCGCAGATTATCGCCTGTGCAACAAAACTGAAAAAAATACACTTAAAAACACCATTCGTGAATGGGATGGTCGATTGATCTATAAACCCACGGATGGTTGGGGCGGTATGGGGATCGTAAAAATTGAAAATGAACGTTCGTTGGATATGTTGATCCCGTTTCTCGACCATACAAACATTCCATTTTACTACGTAGAACGTTTTGTGAACTACGACATGACGGACTATCGCATTGATATTGTAGATGGTCATTATGTCGGTTGTTATGGCCGTCAGGCTCCCTCAGACGACTGGAAAACTAACGTTACCAGCGGCGGCAAAGTCATCGCTCGTGAACCCAATGATGAGATTATCGCCTTGGCCAAAAAAGCCGCGAGCATTGTCGGTTTAGAAATAGCTGGTGTCGACATTATTTACGATATGGATCGCGAAGAATACGTGGTGCTAGAAGTTAATGGTATTCCAGCATTTGCTACCCCAGAGCAAGAAGTAATCGGCCTCAATTTCAATGACGCCAAAATTGACCGCGTTGTCGATCTTATCGAGCGCAAAGCAAAAGAACACTCTAAGACCCAACAATCCTTAAAATTTGAGAACTAGACCCATGGCTAAAAAAAAGGCGCTTCCTAAATTAGGTTTTTTATACCTGGATCACGTACTGCGATTTTTCGATAACTCCAACTTTAAAGGTTGGCCTAACAAAATAGAAAAAGTGGTTTATCACTGGGGTAACGATAAAAAACGCTTTATCAAAGAAGTAAAACGCAAAAAAATTGATGTACTTATTGGCAATATTCCCGCAACTGCATATGAAACCTTTCGTGAAATATCTCGAGAGTTGCCTGAAGTGCGTTTTGTACCTTCACTCGATGCCCAGTTTGCGAATAAGTCGAAAGAGAATGTTACCCATTTTTGTGAAAAACACGATTTACCTATTCCGAAAACCGATATCTTTTACGAAAAAGATGAAGCCATTGCGTTTCTAGAAAAAACAACGTTTCCCAAGATAATCAAAAAGTCTTATGGCCCTTCCAATTACGGTGGCTACTTCGTACATAAGGTAGATGATATTACCGAAGCTAAGGCGTTGCTGGCACAAAAGAAGTATTACCCAGTCTATGTGCAAGAATTCGTGCCGATGCAAGCCGATATTAGAGTAATGGTTGTCGGGCATCGTCCAATGTGTGCGTTTTGGCGTCGTCCTCCAGAGGGGGAGTGGCTTACCAATACCAGTCAGGGCGGCACAATGGATTATCAAAATGTCCCGCAAGAAGCACTTGATATAGCGGTGAAAGCATCAGTGGCGGCCAACGCCGAATACTGGGCATGTGACATTGCGTTGGGAGAAGACGGTAAGTTCAGAATATTAGAATGTGCCACGGCGTTTGCCGCCTTCCCTTACATTCGCGATTGGATTGGGCAATATCTGATGAGTCTTTTCTCTGAAGGCAAAATAAAAAATCCTTATATTCCAGCTTTCAACTGGGAAGAACTCGGCAAGATCCGCAGTTCGGTATTGCGCACAATGCGTCATATCACGTTTGGTGAATACACGCCCAGTTATGACTGTGCCGATAGCTTGGAGTCGATGAATCGGGAAATGTATCCACTATTGCCAGTTGAATTGCGCCTAGGCGAAGAATGGCCTAGCGAGATTTGGAATCGCCAAGACAATTATGTCCCAAGGGCATTGCAAAGCAGAGTAGTTGATTTGCACTTGGAACACGAAGATGTAGGTCTGGAAGATGTTGAGTCAGAAACGGGGAGCATCGAGATTGAGCCTCAGCGCGAACTGAGCCTGTCCCAAGAACAACTGTTTAGCTTTTTCGCGGGTGTCAAAGGGGTTGGTCCTAAAATGCGAAGCGCGATCCTAGATACATTAGGTGTTAAAGGAACCAGCGAGGCGCTAATGAAAGATCCGTCGAAACTACTCGCGGTTAAGAATGTTAAACAGAAAAAATACGAAGCGATTATGTCACATTGGGACGAGTTTCGAGTGACTTTGTAAATACGAGCAAGATTCTCTTCAACCCGCAATGCACTTTACGGTTTGGGTCTTTAGCCCGGTAAGGTGCATTTTTGTTTTTCGTTTATCGAAGTATTTTGAACAAGTTAGAGCAGGTAACTGCTTATTCGGATTAGATTGACTACTTATGAAAAAACAATATACGTCATACCAGCAAACTATCGCTTTTTTGGAAAAAGCCGTGGGAGAACACCCACACTTAATCCGTGTGAGCAGCATTGGAACGACTTGGGAAGGTCGTCCCATCATGATGGCGACAATTTCTTTGGATGTTGAATACGCGGATCAAAAACCGGCCATGTTGTATACGGGCACTATTCATGCTCGTGAGTGGATTGGCAACGAGTTGGCGATTAAATTCATTGAGTATGTCATCGAAAATTACCGCGTCGACCCGAAATTAAAAGAGGCGTTAACTCGAAATACCCTCTATATGGTGCCTTGCCTTAATCCTGATGGTTTTGAATTCTCTCGTAATCACTTTTCTTTTTGGCGTAAAAATAGAAGGGATAATGGCGATGGTACTTTCGGTGTCGATTTAAACCGTAACTTTGGCGTGCGCTTTAAGCGTAGTACCGAAACCCATTTGAATACTTATGGTGGCCCGGAAGCATTTTCAGAGCCTGAAACAGCTGCAATACGAGACTTTGTTCACGATCATGAGAATATTACCATTGCCTTAGACTACCACTCCCAAGGTAATGTGTTTTTTCCGGCGCACAAGTTTAATCACGAATCGGAAATCGAAGGAACCGATTTAAACGTTTTGTGCGCTAATATGAATCGAGAAATTCACAAGGTGACTGGGCGGAAATACGGTATCCATCGCGGTAAGCCACCCACTAACTTGATTCATGGCAGTGGCCGAGAGTACTACTATTCGTTAGGCATACTTGCGACAGTTGTTGAGGTTGGCACACGCAATATTCCTGACTATCTCACCAACATGTCTCAGAGCGTTGATGAGAACATTCCTGCGTTAACTTACGCACTTTCTGAGGCCACTAATTATTCCAAATTTGCGCCTAGTAGAGTCGATAATTTCAGTATTTTAGAACTGGGAATTTACGATTTAACACTCTCCTGGGACTACGACTTAACAGAAGACGTCTATTTTGAGCTTTATCGTTCTGAAACCGTTAAAAATGCTTGTCGTGACGAAACCTTAGTAGCTGTTACGCGTAACCTGGAGTTCACCGATAAACAGCTTAAAAGTGGTCAAAAATACTTTTATAACATTCGCGCGGTTGACCGGGTCACCAAGATCAAATCCCCATTTTCGCCAGAGGTGAAACTAAAGACAAGATTGTCACACGACGAGTACGCGCGCTCGCTTTTTCCTGCAAAGACTCAAGTGGGTTATGTAGGGCAATACACCATTGAGAAAAACCGTGAACACTTCGGTTATAACTCCTTGTTTGTGGGAGTGAATAAGCGCAAAGGGGTGTGTTACGGTGTCATCTGTTTTTCTTTGGATAGCTTGCCTGAAGATGCAAAAGTAAAGGCTGCGCGTTTTTCACTGTATCCAATGAACCGAGTCAATGCGAAAGTCGAAAACTTTGGCGAGTGGACAGTGTCAATTTTGGATACAAACGACGTGTCTGATTTCACTGATTTTAATCAAATTCATCAAGCGACACCGGTTCAAACTTTAGGTGATTCAATTGAGTCGGATAAATTAACACAGGGAATGTGGTCAGAGTGGCAGTTTAATGTGGCAGAGCGAAAAATCCTTAAAAATGCTATCAAAGATGGCAAGCTGCTATTTCGCATTGAAGGACCATGGAAATTGCCTTTGGGCGCCGATTCGCAAATGATGCAATTTGATATTGGCTACGGCAAATTCGGTTCTGGAATTCACTATCGCCCCAACATTGAGGTTATCTATTCTCGACAACCCAGAGAAATTGAAATGGCACCAGCGGCGCTCAATACCATATACCGCAATGAGGTCGTAGAAACAGAACTTTGCTCTGGTTTTGATATAGATGGCAACATTGTATACGGACAAATGGCATTTGGTTTGGAGCAATTACCTGATGCCCACCGCACTGTGATCACTGATGCCTATTTAGTGATGAAAAACAAACGCGCATTGAACACCAATCGCGATATTCGATTTACGATTGAGTTGGCGGAACTTCAGGATTTTGATTATCAAAGTGTAAAAGCGCGCCAGAAAAAAGAGTTTATTGGCTACGAGGTAAGTAATGCGCAGTTAAATGAGCGCAAAGAACATCACTTTATTTTTGATAGTTATTGTAAACAGCAGCTTGAAGACATGCATGAGCAGAACAAACCCTTCTATTTTATTATTCGGGCAACCGCGTCCTCGGATGAGCAAGGTGCACTAGTGGACTGGCATGCAAAAGATAGTGATAACGAAGCGCGTCTCGTCATCAAATATATCGAAAGGCGTAAAAAACCATTAAATGCGCCGTCAGACCTGCAGGTGAACTATGAGGGTAATCAGGTAAAACTGACCTGGAAAAATCCAGAAGACAAAGATCACGTGGGTACATTTGTGGTTCGCAATCGGTTTCACCCGCCAAAATCACCTTTTGACGGTGTAAAACTATATGGTGGGAAAGACGAATACACTTACGATAACTTTGGCAACCCTAATATCCCTAAATATTATTCCATTTTCTCGTACGATGATGTGCCCAATTATTCGGTGCCAAACACGGTTTACTATACCTCTACCGAGGTTATTCCAGTGGTTGAGGAAGAGTACGAGATGCAGGATGACGATGAGGTTATAAACTAATCGAATTCACTTGCAATTAACGGCGACTTTTGTCGCCGTTTTCAACAATGAATTTTTTCCGAGCTCATTGTTATCTCACAAGCAAAGAATTGAGCAAAAGCCATAAATCTTGTGTGGCTACTCATCGCTTTGTCATTTTTTGTTCTATATTTTTTGAAGATATAAATGATAAAACAGATTCACTCACACTTTTATGGGCGACAGCAAAGGTCTTAACGTAGCTATTCACAAGGCAGAAAATGCCGAAGCACAAACGTCATTTCCCGATTTTTTGAATTCACAAGATCTTCTTTCATTTTTGAAGCTATCGGTTGAGTTAGCGGCCGACGAAGTCTTTTGGCTGCGTGCAAACGCACAAATATTCTACGTTAACGAGGCAGCCTGTCTAAAACTGGGATATACCAAACAAGAGTTAACCGGCAAGTTTGTTTGGGAGCTAGACCCATTGTTTCCCGAAAGTGTTTGGATAGATTTTTGGCGTGAGTTAAAGGCTGAAAAACATAAACAACTTGAGAGTAAACACAAAAGCAAGTCTGGAACAGTTTTCCCTATTTCAATAAAAGCTCATTTTTTCACCCATAAGAACGAAGAATTTGCCTTTGCTTATGTAACCGACATTAGCAAAACCAAAAGCCAGGAAGCCACACTAGAAGCAGTTAACTCAAAAATAACCGCAGAAGTAGCGTTAAAAACTGCTGAATTGGTAAAGGAAAAAGAACTCACAGCTAAATATGCAAAACAGTTAGAGGAAAGTGTGCATCGCTATGACTTAGCGATAGAGGGCACAGGTGTTGGATTGTGGTCGTGGGATGTGCCAACCAATGACAATTATTGGACTGCGAAGTTTTACGAACTACTAGGTTATGAAAACGAAGAAATCGAAGCCAGTTTCGATGAGTGGGAAGCTCGGTTACATCCAGAGGATAAAGATAGAGTCTTTGACGCCTTAAACGCGCATCTTTGTAATAAAAGTAAATATGAAACCGAGTTTCGCTTGTTATGTAAGGACGGCGAATTCAGGTGGTTTTTAGTTAAGGGTAAAGCCGAATTCAATGACGAAAATCAACCTGTCTATATGGTAGGTAGTCTTGAAGATATTCATACGCAAAAACAGCTCGAAGCAGCTTATAAGTTTGAGCAAGAGAAATTTGAACAGTTTGTCAACTTGGCGCCGGTGGGCATCGCGATAAATCACATGGACACGGGAGAGTTTCAATACGTCAATCATGTATTTAGCGATTTCACCGGGTACGATATTGATGAGCTTAATGCCATGGACTATTGGCAATTAACACCTAAGAAATATGAGGCGCAAGAACAGCTGCAGCTTCAGATGTTATCGGAGCGCGGACACTATGGCCCTTACGAAAAAGAGTATATTCATAAAAAAGGACACTGTTACCCTGTTTTGCTCTCTGGTGTAAAAATGATTGGGCTGGACGGCAAGGAGTCAATATGGTCTGTGGTTCAAGATATTACGCTGCGTAAAAAAGCCGAAGTGGAACTGAAAAACAGCGTGCTTAGCCGAGACGAAGCCGTAAAGGCTGGGAATATCGGGATTTGGGATTGGGATATCATCACCAATGACGTTACCTTTTCAAAAGAATACAAGCAACAGTTAGGCTATACCGAACAGGAGTTCCAAAATGATTTTAATGAATGGGCCAGTCGTATCCACCCAGATGACTTGCAACCCACATTAGACGCTGTAAATAAGAGTATTGCTGAGCGAAACATTAATCATGAAAGAGAGTTTCGTTTAATGCATAAAGATGGTAATTATCGCTGGATCTTGTCACATGGTTCAGTAATAACCAATGAATCTGGTCAGCCCATTCGAATGATCGGCTCGCATGTTGACGTTACCGAGCGCAAATTGTTAGAAGAAGAGCTAAGGCAGTCACAAAAAATGGAAGCCATCGGACATCTTGCCGGCGGTATTGCACATGACTTTAATAATCAACTAGCCAGTATTATGGGGTTTGCGGAGTTATTGGCCAGTAAACTCGATGAACCCAAACTACAAAAGTACGTTAACCAAATCATTTCGGCAGCGGAAAATTCGGGTAACTTGACCAATCAACTACTGACCTTTTCTAGAAAACAGAATCTCAATTTAGAAGTGGTTGATTTACATGAGTTACTGACAGAATTTGTGAGTTTGTTAAAACGTTCAATAGATAAACGTATTCTCATTGCTACTGAATTTACGTCACAATACAGCCATATTAATGGTGACAAGTCACTGATATTAAATGCATTGTTAAATTTAGGCTTAAACGCGCGGGATGCTATGCCAGAAGGTGGCTCAATCATACTTGCTACAGAATTTGTGGCGGATTGTCACGTTACCGATGCTGAACAAAATATCGTATCGGGCTCTGCAGTTAAATTTACATTTACAGACTCAGGGCACGGAATTAACAGCGATGTACTGCCAAGAGTATTTGAACCTTTCTTTACCACAAAAGAGGTGGGCAAGGGCACTGGTATGGGTTTAGCGTCTGTGTACGGTGCAATCAAACAATTAGGTGGTCATATTGAGGTTTCCAGCCAACCGAATGAAGGCACCTGCTTTACTGTGCATTTTCCTATCGTCAATGCTCAGGGTGAATCTGATACCATCAGTGTTGCCGACACTGACACGGCCAATAAAAACAACAAGACTATTTTAGTCGTGGATGATGAAGAAGCAGTACGTCAATTGTTCAAAGATTCCCTGGCGGCGCTAGGGTACGAAACCATTTTAGCCCCCGATGGTGTAGAAGCTCTAGAGATATTCAAATCACAAAAGAACAATATTGATCTCGTCATTCTCGACATGATTATGCCAATAATGTCAGGTAAAGAGGTCTACTTGGCGCTTCGTAACATTGACCCAAACGTAAAAGTGATGATTGCTTCCGGTTACACCGCGGGGAATTCACTTACTGAAATGGTCGAGCTCGGTGTAGCGACGACGATAAGTAAGCCATTTCGTTTGACGACGTTGCAAGACCGAATTGCGACTTTATTTGATAATTCCCGCGCATAGCCATACACCCCTAAAAGGTTATGATGCCATGCGGCGTAATACTTTTTTCTTATCGATAAATTGGTGCTTGAGCACGCCTAATATATGTGCGCCAAATACCAAATAAAAAAGATAGGGCAAGAGGTACTTGTGGATAACCCCCCATAGTAGGACGCCTTGAATGACTCCCAATGATACATCGCCATTACCCTCTGAATCGTTGAAAATAGGCGCGCCACTTATCGCAATTCCAATCGCGCCTAAGGGCGTTGATGAGGATGTTTCTGCTAATTCGGGCTCAATGGGTACCGTCAATTGATAGACATTAATATAGTCTTCGATATCTCCCGGTGAACGCTGCCGCTCGAATAGTTCGGGATCTTCAGGTTCGACGTACAAACCGCTAGCATTGCCCGCATCCCAATATGAAGAGGTGTGATCTGGCTTACCGTTTGACTCAATAGTGACATAGCATCCATCCTCTGAAAGAACCGCTGTTACATTTGGGGAAGAGTTAAATTCCAAAAATATCGTTGGCAGCGTCGAAACAGGATTTTCGCACGAGGTATCCGTAACGGGGGTTGTTGGAGTCGTTGGTGTAGTGGGCGTTGTCGGCGATGTTTGACCGTTATCAACGACTTCATTATCACCAGATGAGCCGTCGCATGCTGTAACGAGTGACAATACCCCCGTCACAATCAGACTTTTCGAAAACGTACGTATTTGTAGCATTGTTATTCACATGCAATGTAATCAATGAACCTGAGTTATGTTTGCAGATGATAATTTTCAAAATCGCAGAACCTGTGCAGAAAAAGCGGAGTAGTGATGGAGTTACTGTTTCGCGAGGTGCACTGTCATTTTATTGAGAATGCAATTGTTGCATCAAATGCTACGTAGAGGATGCGGTAAGCGCCATGTAGTCTTTGCGCACCTCACCTGGACTTTTACCAATGACCTTTTTGAAGGCTCGAGAGAAGGATGCTTCTGATTGATAACCAATATCCAAGGCAATGGCCAAGACTGTGTCGTTGGTGAGTTGGAGACGAGAAAAGGCCAAAGACATGCGCCATTCGGTTAAATATTCCATAGGGGTATTGCCGATAAGTCGCTTGAACTGTTGTGCAAAATTAGTTCGCGACATCCCCACCTCATGAGCGAGTTCTTCTAACGACCAGTGTTTATCAGGTTGATCGTGAATGCGTTTTAGAGCCTTACCAATACGATCATCGCTCAGTGCCGATAACCATCCTAGTGAATCTTCACGCAGCTCTGTTAAGTATTGTCGCATCGCAGCAATAACAAGTATATCGGCAAGCCGACTTATCACAGCTTCGGCACCTACTGATACTCGTTGAGTTTCCGACTGCAATAAATCACTGATGGTTGTTACCACGCTGGCGCCTGTATCGTCACTTTTATCGATAATAATGTGCTGCGGAAGAACGCCGAGTAACTTCAAAGCTAAAGGATGTTGAAACAGCAGAACGCCGCAAACCAATTTGGTTATTGCGCCATCACCACCAAAATCTAACGTTTCATAACGCTCAGTAATGGCTTTGATGGGGAGATCCGATAATGGCGTAACGACTTTGCAAGTGCCGTCTGAAAAACTGTGACCACTGCCTTTTGGGAATAAAATGAAGCCACCAGCTGTTAACGTAATGTGCTTATCCCCGAGTTGAAACATAGCTTGTCCTTCCACAATGAGATGAAACATCATGCAATTAGACATTGGAGGCATGCCTACAGACCAAGGGCTTGAAAAGGTAGAACTTGTAAAAAACGCGCTCTCCATCCTCAAGGTATCAAGCAATTTGCCTATAGGTTGATCCTCAATTTGGGTCGCTGCACGTTTTTTGTAGTCAAATCTCATACTAGAACTTTCAATTCATCGTGTTAGGCACACACTATATCTGCTATTCACAGCACCATCAAAAAACCGGAGGTAATAGCTGAAAGGCTTCTAATATGATTCCAAAATACCCATTTTGATAAATAGACCTGCCAGGTTTCGTCTCTTGTTGAACTGGCTATCGAATCTCTTAATTGATTGTTCAGGGGGACATTTTTCATGATGGTAACCAAGGTCGTTCCGACAAAAAATACGATACCGCTAATGCGAATTGCACCGTTTGAAAATGCGACAAAATAAAATGCACTCAATCCAGATACAATAAACAGGCTCATGAATAGAGGGTTTAAGATGACTATGTTAATCGTAACCATGACATCTGCCCCATTTTCATGCTGTATAAGTGACTTCATTATGGTGTTGGAAAACACAAAATACAGGCCAGTCATGATTAACATTGATGTTTGCATAACTGTCTCAATAAGGGGCAATAAAGATAATGTTGTCATTATTTACCCTCCGTGAAATGATGTGCATTGTCTACAATGTATTGGTCAAAGCTTTTCGGCATTCGACCAAGAGCGCGTTTTACGCCATCGGTTAAGTATTCATTTCTGCCATCAAGTACTTCAGTAAACAAATAGCTAAGTGCTTCTATAATGCCAATATCGATTTGGTCTTTTGCTAGCTTTTGTTTGAAATCTTCCAAGGTGATTTGTGTAAAGTCGATTTTTCGTCCCAAAATTCGAGAAAAACGCGAAGCTAGTTCGGCAAAGCTCAGCAGTTCAGGTCCGGTCACTTCGTATAATTGTCCGCTGTGCCCTGGTTCGATTAAACTCGCGCAGGCGACATCGGCAATGTCGTCAATATCAATAAAAGGTTCTGTGACCGCATTTACCGGTAGTGCAATGTGGCCACCCATGATGAAATGCTTAAAAAGCCCTTCACTAAAGTTTTGATTGAACCAGGATGCTCTAACAATGGTCCAACTCATTCCAGATTGCTTAACGATGTTTTCACACACTTGTGCAGCAGGCTCGCCGCGCCCTGACAATAAAGTAATGTGATTGACGCCTTTTATTTTAGCCAATGCACAAAATCTGGATATGTCCTCCGGTGCTTTGGCAATAGCAAGGTCGGGGAAATAGGTTAGATAAACGCTGTCGATACCGGTTAGTGCTTGTGACCATGTGGTAGGATCATTCCAATCAAATTTGACTTCACCGTCTCTCGACGCTGCTTTTGGTTGGAAGCCTAGCTTCGTTAGTTTAGCGTGGATACGTGAACCCGTTTTACCAGAAGCTCCAATAATGAGATGTTGAATAGTATTTGGCATCGTGCTGACCTCTTTGCTATTAGATGCTGATTAACTTGAGGTCAGTTTATTCGGTGCTGTCGCTTCTTGTTTTGCAGTGCGTTCGAGATAGTTTGCAGAGCGTTCAATAAATCGCTATTCGACAATGATGTCACTACCCAAATACCTATTCGAATTCAAATAATACCAATGCCTAAAACGGGGTAGGTTGATATTTTCGTACGTGTAATCACCCTCAAAAATCAACCTTTCACTGTTTTCGGCCATAGAATTATCAATAATGTCCATACCTAGATATCGATAATCCTGTTTGTCCACATACACTATCCAGTTGTCCGTAAATACTGGGGAGTGCAATGTAATATCAAGGGCATACGCTTGCCTTTGGTTGAAGGTAACATCGTCAGTGCGACTTATGCTTTTTACATTAGAAGGCAAACTCATGGGTAGCCCAATCATATGCAGGTAAAAATGTCTGTATGACGCGACTCTTTCAGGTTGTTAGCGATATTTCCGTATAATCTCCTCAGAATCCACCTGTTGCCCGTCTAGATAGACTTGGGTGTCTCCATTTGCTTTGATTTGGTAGGTTGCGAGAGATTGCTCTCGGTTTCGGATAAGTGTGAATTCACCGATTTTTGGCAGTAGGGTAACTTTTGAAAATCTCGCCGGGTTGCCAACGCGAGGCTCCTGAATGTGCAGTTCTAATATAGTCCTCGACCATTGGTTTTCTGGGTCGTGTACGCTGATACTTTTTTGAAGGATTGAGTCAGCGCTTTTGGGCACTGCATTAACCTGAAAATTAATAAGCAAAGCGATGAAGAGTGTTCGAATGATAGGTTTTTTCATGCTGTTCCCCAAAAATATTCTGAAAATATAAAATAAGAATGGGCAAAAACTGAGTGAATTTCGATAGATGACATATCTAACACGTCGCAATGAATACTTGCCTAAATAATTTCATGTCCAAAATGAACGGCATAAAGCTTTTTGAAACTATTGATGTTTTTAAAGCCTGTGCGCTCGACGACTTCTGTTATTTGTAATCCATTTGTCAGTAAATACTTGGCTAGCTCAAGTCTACGCTCGATTAAATACTGTTTTGGTGTGCACCTTGTCAATGTATTAACTCGTCTAAAAAACTGTCTTTTGGATAGCGCAAAATCTTCAAAAAAATCTTCAAAATGAAAATCTTTGTTAGACTAGTTTTCTTGAATCAAACTATTTAGCTGAGCTAGGAAAATGGCGTCTTTTGATTGAGTGAATGCGAGTTCACTTGCGTTGTTAGTTACGCTCAATGAGGGGCTAATGCGCCGATACAATGTCAAAGCAGCATTTTTTAAAAACTCGCTAGTGATGGGCTTTGATAGAAATAATTGAGCACCTAGTTCAATTGCTTTGAGTTGAACATGTGCCAAGCTATTCGCGGTTACAACCAGTATCGGGACATCGAGAAAGTCAGGGTTTTGCCTGATGCTTTTTATAAATTCAAATCCCATCTTTCCTTGTACAGAGATATCCATCACGATAATGCGTGGAGGCGCTTCAGTTATTTGCGCTAAAGCCGTGTCGTAATCAGAGGTGGCGGCGACGTGAAAGTGTTCACTAAGCAATTCGGAAAACGATAATTGAACTTCTGGGTTATTCTCTACAAGTACACATCGAGGCGCATTTGGAGTTGAGCTTTCATATTCAAATAACGGCTTGTGAATACGTGTTACATGTGCCGTTTGGCAAGTAAAACTACCTAGTTCACATTTACCCATTTCGGATTTGCGCGCTTTTGTGAAAATAATGCTAAGACGTTTTCCAATGTCGGGCTTAACAATTGACGTAGCCGTAGCGGAACATGCTTGGAATAGCTGTTGTTTTAGCAATTGATTAAAACTAAATGCGTCATCGTTGCTACCGTGATGCGAACCTTGATCCGCAACCGTTAACACAAGCCTGTCATCTTCGAATTTCATAAAAATATAAATTTCAGATTCATCTGGTGATGCCATATAAGCGTCTGCAATGAGTGTTTCTAATAGTGCACTCAGCGCTCTTTCATTTGCGAACACTTCACAATTAGCTTCTATTTTTGTGTGTAATTGACAAGACGAGTGCGGGAACTGGTTGTAGAAGTGTTCCGATATTTGTATCGCAAGTGAGCTTGCATCGCACCAAGCAAGCGGCTGATTTTGCATTAACTCAGATATTAACAGCGAACGTTGACTAACCCGTTCAAGTGTAGACAAGCTGCTTGTTAAACATAACTCGCTTACTGTATTGGCTTTTTGAAATGATGCGTTGGACTGGTTATCCAGAATGGTTTTTAGAACAGTAAGCGAGTTGCGCAGTTCATTTCCTAAATCACAAAAATAACTTGCCTGTTCTTTTTTCAATTGCGTCAATTGATTCTCACTACTAGCGAGTGACTCTCGCAAGCTTTTACTTTGTTCTGATAGATGTGTGTTGGCTTGAATCAAGGCCTTCTGATTTGTGTAGTACTTGTGCTTATAGTGCCTGACACTCATATACAAGCTGATGATTGTCGGTATTGTAATCATCAGTAATAAAAACGAAGTCACCAAGTATTCGGTACCAGAATTCGCTGATAGGGCATGCTCATTATTTAGGGCAATAGGGCCTGACAGACGTGTGTTTGGTATGTCCGTTAGTGTTTTTTCAAGTGCCGTTGACGCATTCGGTAATAACACTAGTAGACCTACCACCAAAGCTTGGTAATAAGTTCTAGCTACACGATTTTTAAGCAATAGAAAACCGTGGCTGATTGTTAAAATCAGACGAATAAGCATTGTAAATTAAGACTCGACTGTTAATTTACGCGCTAATTTTCTCAAAAATGTAATAGGCAAAAGAATTTAGTTTTGTAGCTTTCATATTCTTCACTTGTTGTTGATTGTGAATAGCGAAGAGATTGTTATTGTTTTTGCTCATCGCCAGTAGATTAAGGGGTTAAAATAATAACCCATTAAACAATTAACAATAATCCCTCCTTCTTTGCAAGCAAAATGTTCACATTACAAGCGTGCAAAATTTATACAGCGCAAACCTAGGTTGACAAGTCAGCTAGCGACTCCTACAGCACATTATAAGACTAGTGACCAATGTAATAATCAATAAAAACAATAGTTTGCAGTTATTTGTAACTAATTGTAATCGAGGTCATACCAGTGTTAAGCGACGCAATTTGTCCTTCAAAAATATTTTTTAATGGTAAGTATTTTAATCGGCATCTAGAAAGGGCTAAAGACAAGTCCTCATTTGATGCCTTTATTAAAACTCTACGACAGGAACTTATAATGAAAAATCAATCAAGTGTTTTGAAGGTAATTGGTGCAACGACGTTATCACTTGTTGCGTCGGGCGTTATGGCTGCCGGTTCAATGGTGCCGGCTGAATCTGATAACAACGCAACAGAGCTTGCGCCATTGTTAATTCAAGAAGCAACACAAGAGCGCTATATCGTTGTGTTTAAAAAATCAGCGCCAAAATTAGATGGTGCGGTAACAATGGGTAAAAAGCAATCGCTGTTCGGCAGTCAGGGCGAACTACTGGTAGATGCTGCTTCTGAGTTTCTTTCTACAATGGGAGCCCAGCCAATAAAAGCGCTCGCTAAGCACAACATCATTGTCGCTAATATGGATAAAAAAACCTTTAATACGGTTTCAGCCAGTCACTATGTTGCAACGGTGGAAACGGATCCAAAACGTTATTTGATGGCACAAACGACGCCATATGGAATTCCCATGGTGCAGGCTAATCAGTTATCTCAAAACAATTTAAGCGCACGTAAAGTCTGTGTTATCGATACAGGATATAACCTGGGTCACCCTGACTTACCAGACCAAAACAATGGCGCAACAGGTCAGGCAAATAATGGCAGTGTTGGTAACTGGTACAACGACGGCAATGGCCATGGAACACACGTAGCGGGAACCATTGCTGCACTTGCAAACAACGAAGGTGTTGTTGGGGTTTATCCGGGAGTTGATATCCATACGGTTAAAATATTTGATGATTCCGGTAGTTGGACGTTTGCTTCTGACTTAATTGCGGGTATTCAGCAATGTGCTGATGCGGGCGCAAATGTAGTTAATATGAGTTTGGGTGGTGGCAGTTCTTCAACTTCAGAATCAAATGCCATGCAGAACTTTGTTAATCAAGGTGTTATGTTAGTTGCGGCAGCGGGTAACGACGGAAATAGCACTTTTTCATATCCGGCGTCTTACGATGCGGTTATATCAGTAGCTGCGGTTGGTTCTAACGAATCGCATGCCAGTTATTCTCAATACAACAGTCAAGTCGAACTTGCTGGCCCAGGTTCTTCGGTATATTCGACTTATCCCAATAATACCTACGCTACGTTAAGCGGAACCTCGATGGCTACGCCTCACGTGGCAGGTGTTGCAGCTTTAGTATGGAGTTTTTTCCCTCAGTGTACCAATGAACAAATCAGAAGTGCCTTGCAGGTAACATCGAAAGACAAAGGTTCGTCAGGTAGAGATAACTTTTACGGTTATGGGATTGTGCAATCAGCGGACGCTTACAACTACTTAAATACTTATGGGTGTTCAGGCGACGGTAATGGTGGTGGTGACAACGGTGACGGTGATAACGGCGGCAACGTTGACCCAGTAAATGGCTCGCTAAGCAACCTATCAGGTGCTCGCCGTGCATGGGATAGATATACTTGGGAAATTCCTGCTGGTGTAACAACTATGCAGGTCACTATTACTGGTGGGTCAGGCGATGCAGATCTTTACATGCGCTTTGGATCACAGCCTACAACCAGCAATTGGGATTGTCGTCCATATGCCAGTGGCAACGAGGAAACCTGTACATTTAACAATCCAGCTGCCGGTACGTGGCATGTTGGTATCCGTGGTTACAGCGCCTACAGCGGCGTGACTATGAATTACAGTTATCAATAATCAGCATTAATAATTAAGTTAGCTGCGCGTTAGCGTAGCTAACTTATCTATCAGGCACGTAATGTCAGCACTGGTATTTCGCCATTTACAGATCGTTTGGGCTTGGCACAGCACAACAAGGCTTCATCTTTACCAATGGTGGCTGTCGCTGAATCAGAATGCATGACTTTGCCAGCTTTAATTTTTACCGCACATGCGCCGCATTGACCCGTACGACATCCGTAAACTGGCTCTAAACCGTGTGCTTCAGCAAAACTCAATAAATCATCATGGGTATTGTCCCAACTCTGTTCCACTTTGCTGCTAGCGAATTCAATAATCGCATTCGGAGCAACTTGGTTTTGCTGTTGTTGTTTACTTAGTTTTGGTTTTTGCCGTTTTAAACCAGCAGGACCAAAGGCCTCGGCTTCAATGTCTTCATCTCTTACGCCTAAAGATAACAACAAGTTATAAGTGTCTTGTATAAATTCTGCAGGGCCGCATAGATAGAATTGATAATGATCGATTGGTAAAAGTCGTTGCAAAAGCGCTTTGTTTAATCGGGTATTGAGGTGGAATTTCTTCTGATTTTCGTCTTGTTCACTTGGACGAGTGAAGTTCCACAGCACCGCAATTGAGCCTTGACTATTCTCTTGTATCGTCTGTAATTCTTCGGCAAATGCTTGCTCTGAACCATTTCGAACACTATTGAGCATAATCACCGGGCGACAGTGTCGGTGTTTAATACCGTGGTTAAACACGTCTTTGAGCATCGACACCATTGGAGTAATACCGACGCCAGCAGATAACATTACAACTGTTCGCGTTTCACTCGGGTCTATTGTGAATTGTCCTTGAGGAAGGCGCACACTAATCTCGTCGCCAACCTTTATTTGAGTATGTAGATAGCTCGATACTTTGCCGTCAGGGCTCAAGCCATCACGACTCTTCTCGCGTTTCACACTTATTCTAAAATTCTTGTCATCCGGCGCGCTCGAAATGGTGTAATTTCGAATATAGGTCTGATTGTCTATTGTGACTTTAATCGTGACAAATTGACCTGCTTTAAAATCGGGAGCTTGTGTCGTAGGCCAATCTAGATAAAAGGAGCGTATGGGTGCAGATTCATCGCTAATTTGACTTACTTTTGCAGTTAGCCAATCGCTCTTCGCTATTGTTTTAGCAGACTCTACGCGTTGTCGAGATTCCAACCAAGTATCGGTCATAAGGCTATTGGGAGATGTTTGTTCGAGTGTCCAACGATAAGGTAAAGCTTTTGGCAGTACAACTCCTCGTTGCATTTGGAATTGCCACAGTCTTTGTGCCCCTTTGAATAATTTGTACTCGTCGGAGTCCCATAATATTTTGGCTGTACCCGTTAGAGAAATAATGTCTCCGTTTTCAAAATCTAAAAACAATAAACCCACGTTTGGGTTCACTTCTATATTGCCCAGCGTATTGAAATGATTGTTTCCAGAGAAATCAGGGATAGTAAGCGTGTTGTTGTTATCAACGCGGATGAAACCGGGCTGCCCACCTCGATATGACATATCTGCACCATGTTCTGCACCAACAGCTGTCTTGTTAATGGCGTTTTGACTACTACTAGCGACAAACATGGAATCTGCATTTTCTATAAGTTTGGTGATAGCTTCATTAAATGTGGTTATCCTTTGAACTTGCTGTTTACCCGAGGGGGGCGTTATTTTCTGCAGTGTTCTAGTTTGAATATATTGCGGGCAATTACCAAAGGCTTGAAGCACGTTCAGCATCAACGAATTGGAGTTCACGCTACTAAGTTGTGCACTCATTCGATTGCGACGCCTATTGCTTAAATCAATGCCCAATAA
The DNA here is from genome assembly GCA_014872785.1 of Alteromonadaceae bacterium. Classification (GTDB taxonomy): domain Bacteria; phylum Pseudomonadota; class Gammaproteobacteria; order Enterobacterales; family Alteromonadaceae; genus Planctobacterium. The sequence continues at coordinate 9,174 of WKFJ01000011.1, read as the reverse complement.
CCCAATTCGCAAATTGGGATCTTGCTGTATTGCATCATAAATGGGGTCTCCGTTAATTTTTTGCGCGGAAACTGCTAATTGAAATTCGTTCTGGGGTGAAATAAATCCTTTGTCACCAGTAAGTACGGACGCCCACACTTCACCTTGCTTATTTTGGTAGCCTGCAAATAAATAAGGGAGCTGCTGATAAAACGTTTGGTGTTGTTCAGGCATAAAACTGCGGATCATTTTTCGCCCAAACTTTTCCATGCGATCTGATATTCCTAAACGCGTTTGTATCGCAATTTCGCCTTCGTGAAAAATGGCCTCGTCGCTAGAGAAGGTCATGACTTTTTCTCCACACAGATGTCAGAAGCCTTACTAGTATCGTTTCTGCGGGTTATTTCGTTAAGTGACTCCAATGGCCATGAGTGCAACTCAAATTGAGCCAGTTGATGACAATTTACATAACCGCAATTTCCTGGGTGTAGTTTGCGAAAAAATTCACGTACCTTAGTTAAGTTTGGTAATGGATATTGTTTCATCGTCTGGCTCCGTATTTGAGATCACTAAATTTGATTGACTAAGCAACTAATTGGGCTTTTAAAAGAGTGTCTGTTTTTGGCATAGCTAAGAAGCCATCAAGAGATTCGACTCTATTCAACCATGCAGTTACGTTTGGGAAGGCTGGAACATTTACTCCACCTTCGATCGCGTGGGCTATATATGAATAAAGTGCCACATCAGCGATTGTTGGGTGTTGCGTAACGAACCATTCACGCTCACTGAGGTGTGCGTCCATAATGTTGAGTAGTTCAGTTGATTTTGCGATTAGCGGTTCGCTCTCAAAAGGCGCATTGAACACTTCTACTAGTCTGGCTTTAGCCGGACCGTGGGCGACTTCATTGGCTGCGCGCGAGAGCCAATTTTGGATCAGAGCAGCGGTTGCAGGGTCTTCTGGGTACCAGGTGCGCGTGCTATCGTATTTTGTGGCAAGGTAGACCAATATTGCGTTTGAATCATAAATTGTCGTCTCACCGTCTTCCAAAGTAGGTACTTGACCGAATGGATTTTTTGCTAGGTATTCTGGTTGTTTGTGTGCTCCATTGAGCAAGTCGACGGGGATAAGCTGCAACTCGACATTGAGTAAGCTTGCCATCAGCCTTGCACGGTGGGCATGACCTGATAATGTTAAATCGTATAGTTTCATAGTTATCTCCTGAGTTTGGTGATGTGCTTGAGAGCTAACTCAAGCTACGTAATTAATCTATATCCATTTATTTTGTTTAAAAATAGGCGTATTGTGGAATGACTATCCACAAAATGTAGAAAATAAATGGACTCCATCGAAATGATGCGTGTGTTCAGTGTGGTCGCACGGAGAGGGTCATTCACTTCAGCGGCTGAAGAGCTGGACATGGCGGTGCAAACTGTCAGTAAATACGTAAAGGCGCTTGAAGAGAGACTAGATGTACAGTTGTTCGATAGAACCACTCGAAAAGTAAATCTCAATGCGACAGGAACCGCGTATTTAGAACGCTGTAACGATTTGATCGGCCAGTTTGATGAAATTGAAAATGCTGTAAAACAACAAAACAGTACCCCCCAAGGTCGTATCCGAATTACCGCGCCTACTGCTTTTGGGGAGTTGCATTTACTGCCGGCACTTGCTCAATTCCAACGAAAATACGCTGACATCAGTCTTGATGTGGATCTGTCCAATCGAAAGGTGTCTCTGGTGGATGAGGGAGTCGATTTAGCAATTCGTATTGGCAACTTACCAGATTCTGCACTTGTTGCCCGAAAACTCGCGCCTATGAGATTGTGCTTGTGTGCATCTCCGGAATACTTAGTAAATAAAGGTACTCCTAAGCTTCCAAAGGATCTTAAAACTCACAATTGTTTGATTGATGCAAATTACAGGGGAGGCAGACATTGGATGTTCAATGTAGATGGTGAACTACAAAAAGTTGAGGTTAATGGTTATTTCACGGGTAATTCACCTAAAGCTATTCGTCAAATGGCGCTTGCCGGCGTTGGTATTGGCTTTTGTCCAATGTATGTCATCAGTCAGGATGTTATCAGTGGAAAGTTAACGATTTTATTTGATAAATGGGAAGCCAATGAAATGGGCGTTTATGCGCTTTACCCTCATCGAAAACACCTATCGGTAAGGGTGAGAGTGCTGGTGGACTTTCTTGCTGCACAATTTAGAAAAATGAATTGAAGTTGAGTAATACATACCCAAAACAAACAGGCTAATTTTCAATGTTGTCGAACGCTAAGATACTATAAGCGTTTTTCACTTCTGGTATTTGCTACGCCTCAGGAATTTTGGCTGTTCTGCATATTCCCTTTAAGTTTCTGAACTACATATAAAATTATCCAAAAATCTGTATTAACTATCGTCCACTCATGTAATAGTTGCGACTATAATTAGACAAATGAGCTGTTGTGAATAATTCTTCAATAAGTCATGTTGTTAAGAGAGGAAAAGTTAAAATTGCTTCAAAGATTTGCGCAAGTGGGAATAACGCTAATCGCATGTGCTCTTTTATCGTCTTGCCTGGATACGAAGCGCAGTAAAACCGTTATTTCGATGTCGATGACCCCTTGGGTCGGATACTATCCTTTGTATTATGCTGTAGCTCGTGGGATACCCGAACGTTTTAATGCCGATGTAAACATTGTTGAAACTATGTCGGTACAGGACTTTAGGCGCGCCAATCTAAAATCTCATGTCGACGGGTTTATCAGTTCAAACATGGAACTAGCACAGTCCAATATGTTAATCGCCGAGCCTCTCGTCTATGTTTTAGCGGCAGATTACTCTAACGGCGGAGACGTCATTATTGCCACTGCAGACATAAAATCTATGGAAGATTTAAATGGTAAACGAATCGGCTTTGAATGGGATGCGCTGGGGCACTACTTTGTCAATGCTGCATTTTCTACGGTAGAAATTCATGACCCTAATTATAAATTCGTAAATATCGAACAAGTTAGTGCTGGTGACAGCTTTGCCAAAGGGGAATTGGAGGCGTACGCGACATATCCGCCTATTTCGACGCAATTAATTGAAGAGCATGATGGGCTGCATGCCGTCTTTGACTCCTCAGAAATACCTTATTTAGTATCTGACATCATGGTACTTAAAGAGTCACGTAAGGATAAGGCTGAGTTACTGAAGCAGATATGGTGGTCGGCGATTGACTTAATTGAGCAAGATCCGGAGGCTTACGCAGAGTTTGTTGCACTGCAAATTAACAGTGATAAAGAAACTGCAAAGCAAGAAATGAGCGGTGTACGTTTGATTCCCAAAGACAGGCAAGAATGGTTTATGAAAGGAGACTTAATTAACACTTTCAATCTAGCATGTGGAGTGAATCCAACCAACATGAAATCTTGCATTGATGCCTTCGATAAACTTTATATAGACGGTCAAAGTGTCAAATCTATGATGTTAGTTAAACCAGGGCAAATGCGAGGAAATCAGTAATTCAATGAAATTGCTTCGCTGGCGAATAAAAACTGTTGCTTTTAAAGTGCTGTTCCCGCTTTCTTTGTTGTTGATTGTGGTGTTTTTTGCTGTGAACGCGATTCTGTCAGAGGCTTCTAAGCGTCTGCTTTTAAATATGACCGAGTCACGCGCTTTTGAAATTGCCGATAGTGCAACCCTTGCTCTGGAAGGTAATTTAATGAAGAGTAACTTTTTAAGAGTTGCCTCTAGTCTTGCGAGCAGCCAGGAAATCGATTATGTGATTTTTGTAGATCAGGGGACTGAGAGGATTGTTGCCTCTAGTTCATTTGTGTACAGGCGTGATTTGACGTTGCTGCCTGATGAGGTGAAGCCCTACATAGCGCAAGCTATGACCTCGCCTGAACCGATATTCGCCGAGTTATCTTCTCACGATTTTTGGTTTAGTTACACAATCAAGACTATTCCCAATCGGAGTGCAATAGTTAAAGAATATCTGATGCTGATTCGCTTCACGGGCGAAAAAATGCATAAAACTGTCGAGGAAATGCGACTTCTTATTGCTATTGCGATCGGGTTGAGTGTGTTGTTTTTGGGTGTATTTGGCTATGTGTTAATGCGTTATTTTGTGCTTCGGCCAGTGCAAAAAATTGCAGATAGTATCAATCGTAAAAATAGGGGAGAACCTTTCGAACCACCCAAGCTCAAGTACAACGATGAATTGCATATGTTAAATGATGCGTTAACGGAAATGCACTTGGTTGAGCAGGAGAGCTTTAAACGCATGGAAGAAGCGCGCGAGAAAGCAGAAGCCTCCGCGGACGCAAAATCTGCATTTCTTGCGAACATGAGCCATGAAATCCGCACACCTATTAACGGTATATTGGGTTTAGTGCAGGTCGCGCAGCGAAGTAATAATCTTGAACAAATAAAACAATATATCGAAAAGATTTTTCTATCAGGTAAAACCTTGATTGGGGTTGTTAATGACATTCTGGATTTTTCTAAGCTGTCCGCTGGGAAAGTCGGTATTGAACAGGTCAGTTTCTGTCCCGATATGATTTTTGAGCAAGTACTGGAACTTTGTGAATATGCGGCGCAAGAGAAAAAACTCATGCTTCAAGTAGAACTTCCAGAAAAGATGCCATTGGCCATCACTTCCGATCCACTTCGCATTCAACAAGTTTTATTGAATCTTACCAATAACGCCATTAAGTTTACCGAGCATGGACAGGTGACCATTAAGGTAGAGGTTGTCCCATTTGACGACAAGATGAACTTAATAGTGTCAGTCAAAGATACGGGAATTGGTATCGCTCGCGACAAACTCGAACATTTGTTTGATGAGTTTGTACAAGAAGATGGTTCAACGACACGTAAGTTTGGTGGCACCGGCCTGGGTCTTTCAATCTGTAAAAAGATCATCGATACCATGGGTGGTTCCATTGATGTTAAAAGTATAAAAGGCGAGGGAAGTGTATTTACCGCTTCTTTCCCAGTCGAGATAGCGCAGCAAAACGCAAGTCAGCAGCGACTACGGGAAGTCCTGATGAATCTTGATATTAATTTTGAAGGTGAACTGGCGAATACCTTTTCTACGCCGTTTAAAGAGCTCGTCGGTCGGATAAAAACCTTTAATCGCGGCAGCAAACTGGTCACTTTCCTTACGTTGTCACAATTCTTAGAACGCGAAGCCGAGGGCACTCCACTGCCAAACGGAGAGGTCGTCATACTTGGTGCAGAGCAAAATTTAATCCAGAATGTAGAGCTTCCTACGCATATTTACCCGCTTTTTACTATGCTCAATCGTGAGTCTTTAATCGATTTGTTATATCGCATAAGTGAGGAACAGTCGGTTGCCGACGCTTCGCTTAATCACCACAAGAATGTACTGGTTAATCGAGATATTTTGTTAGTCGAAGACAACAGCATAAATGCAGAGGTTATTTTGGCAATGTTGTCGGAATTTAAACTCAATATACGCCATGCGGAAAATGGTGCTGCAGCGATTGATGCATTGCGTGAGTCTATGCCTGAATTGATTCTTATGGATGTGCAAATGCCGGTAATGGATGGATACGAAGCGACAGAGAAAATACGTAATTCATTGAAAAGTGATGTCACCATACTGGGATTAAGCGCCAATGTGTTGCCAGAAGAAGTCGCTAAAGCCAAGGAACTTGGCATGAATGATTACCTAGCTAAACCCGTTATTAGAGAAGCGCTATTGGATAAAATGGTGTATTGGTTGGACAATACTAAAGCAGGTTGATGAGTTTTTAATTATAGTTGCAACGCGAAAACTTTGAATACCGACTCTTCTTACGCATCGCAATTAAACACTAGCAGGTACAATATATGAAAACGGTAATATTGTGTCGCCACAGCAAATCTAGCTGGAAATTCCCCTGTAAAGATATTTATCGACCTCTTAACGAGAGAGGGCTCAGACAAGGCGCTATTGTGGCCGCACACCCCATCACAAAACCGGATTTGATAGTGTCTTCTCCTGCATCACGTGCTTACGCTACAGCTTTATTGTACTTCGAAGAGCAATTGTGGAATATAGGCGATTTGATTCTCGACAAAACACTCTACGAAGCCTCACTTGATGAATTAATACATTTCATTTCAAACCTAGACGATTCACATAAAAGCGTCATGCTGTTCGGTCATAACCCGGGGTTTAATCAGTTGTTTACCTTTATTACCGGTCGAGACCAACCCAATATGGTCACTTCCTCTCGAGTAACGCTAGTACTTGACATTGACCGGTGGATTGACGTTGCCCAAGGCTGTGCCCAAACCTATGAATCGATACAACCATCCGATCTGGAATAGCAAGATTTGCGTAACAAAATGCTTCAAAGACGTTACATGAACTGAAAATGTGTTGCACATTGTGCTATAAACTGCCAACCAAGTGCCCATGTTCAGTTACTAAAACATCGACACTAAGTACTTAACGACAACTAAAACACTAAAAATAACGAAGGAATGATAATGAGGAAATTAAAACTTTCGTCCTTGTTCATCGCAATGTCACTCACTTTCGCACCGCCACTTTGGGCAGAGGAAGAAGCTAAAGACGCAGAAGAGCAAGTAGAAGAAGAAAAAGAGAAAACTTTTGACGAGAAAATGGCCGAGAAAACGGCGATGGAAGGTCTTTTTAGCATCTACCAAGATGAAAAAGACGGTTCAGGTTTGGTTTTAATCACTGAAAATATGTTGAACAAGCCTTATCTTTATTTTGCTTCTACCGTAAATGGCGCGCTAGATGCGGGGCATTTTAAAGGCGCCTATCGCGGAGGTAAACTCGTTGAGTTTCGCAAATATTACGACCGCATCGATGTGGTCGCGCTTAATCCACGTTTCTACTTTGACCCTAACAGCGCAGTAAGCAAAGCCGCAGATGCTAACATCAGCGAAGCAGTGCTGTTAACAGCTGCTATCAAAGAGCAAGACGAAGGTAAATATACTATCGGCCTTAAAGAATTGTTCATGAATGAAGCGATTCACAAGGTATCGCCCTGGTTTAATCCTGCTGCGGCTAAAGATAAAAAGCGCTATAAGTTGGGCAAGTTTAGTGATAAGAAATCACGTATCACCAATATTTCTAACTTCCCAGAAAACACTCATGTATCGGTTGACTACGTCTTTGAAGACAGCAACCCCAAAGCATTTGGTAACCGTGAGCTAGCAGATCCACGTTATGTATCTGTGGAATTACAACACGCGTTTATTGAACTGCCGGATAACGATTTTGTTCCTCGTCGTGATGACCCCCGCGTAGGTTATTTTACGCAACAAGTAAACGACCTTACTTCAGATAGAACGGCTAACTTCCGCGATGTTATCAATCGCTGGCACCTAGTTAAGAAAGACCCAAGTGCGGCGGTTTCAGACCCGGTTGAGCCTATTACTTGGTGGATTGAAAATACAACCCCTCTAGAGTGGCGAGACACTATTAGAGACGCGACATTAGCGTGGAATACCGCGTTTGAAAAAGCAGGTATAAGTAACGCAATTGAGGTTAAAGTACAGCCTGATGACGCAGACTGGACGGCTGATGATGTACGCTACAACGTAATGCGCTGGACGAGTTCACCAAGACCTCCATTTGGTGGCTATGGTCCAAGTGTGGCAAACCCTTACACCGGGCAAATTGTCGCGGCTGACATTATGTTGGAATACACCTTCATGAAAGGTCGTTGGATTTTAGCTAACTTCTTGAGTGATGGTTTCTCAGAGAGCGAACTGGTAGATAATCACCACATTGAAGGCTTGCATTGTTCGTTAGGTCACGCACTAAATGCCAATATACTTTTCGGTCAGGCAACCGCGCTTGCACAAGGTATGGGCGATATCGCAAAAGATAAGATGCTTCGTCAAACTATGTATTACCTAATTCTTCATGAAGTGGGTCACACACTCGGTTTGAATCACAACATGCGCGCCACTCAAATTCATTCAAACGACGTAGTTCACGATGAGTCAGTTACTCAAGGTATTTTGGCAGGTTCTGTTATGGACTATCCGTCTGTTAACTTCGCGCCTGTTGGCAAAGAGCAAGGTGATTTCTACACTGACCGTCCAGGACCATATGATGACTGGGTAATCGAATATGGGTACTCTCCAGCAGTTGATGATGCCGCTGCAGAGGAAGAAAGACTGAACAAGATCCTTTCGCGTTCAACGGATCCTCTTCTTGCATTTGGTAATGACGCAGATGACATGCGCGCACCTGGTCGTCACATTGACCCTCGTATCAATATCTTTGATATGTCTGGTGATGCGGTTGCTTATGCACGTGATCGCTTCGAACTTATCAAAGATTCTTTTGGTAAAATCAAAGAGAATTCTCTTAACGAAGGTGATAGTTACAACGATCTAGTGGTTGGTGTAAACGCAATGTTCACTGAGTTCACACGTCAGGCTAATGTCGCTTCGCGTTACATCGGTGGTGTTTACATTGACCGTGCCCACGTTGGACAGGAGGGCGCTACTCAACCGTACACACCAACACCTATGGAAATGCAAAAATCAGCGATGAAAACACTGAGTGATTACGTGTTTGCACCTGACGCGTATGAAGCAATGAACGATGTATATCCGCTTATGCAGCGCCAGCGTCGTTCATTTAATATGTTCGGACAAAACGAAGATCCTAAGATCCACGACATGGTGCTCAAAGCGCAGGGCGGAGTATTGGCTCATGTTCTTCATCCAAATGTGTTGAAGCGTATCACCGACACAAGTTTGTACGGCAACAAATACACGCTTGATAAAGTCATGTCTGATTTGACAACGGCTATCTTCGATGCTGATAAAAAAGGCACGGTAAACAGCTTCAGACGTAATCTGCAAGTCCATTATGTTAAGAAGCTTATCGGTTTATCTGGTCTGGAAGGTGCGAGCAAAGTGGATAGCTTCACTCAAGCGGTTGCAACGCATGAACTTCGTAAAATTCAAGATGAACTAAATATGAAACGCGGTGACAATGCTACTAAGATTCATAGAGGTTTCTTGAACGACACGATCAATAAGGCATTTCACAAAGCCAAAGCGTAAGTCGTTTAAATAAGCGATAATTATAAGGCCGGTGCATTGCATCGGCCTTTTTGTTTTCAGCCCTAAACCACCTACTTCAGTAGGTGGTTATCATTCATGAAAGGGCTTTGCCCGTAAATCTACCCATGTTAAATGACCTATCGATT
>WKFJ01000015.1 GCA_014872785.1 Alteromonadaceae bacterium | reverse complement strand
AAACGCCCTAGGCCATCACGACCCAGGGCAGTTAAGATCTCAAAAACCCGATATCCGGTCAATCGCAATGCTGCTCCACTTAAGTGAACTGCATTGCGCTTGTAGCGGGCTTTTCAATGCTCAAGGCTTGCTTCAATCTTGAATTTTAAAGAAACTCAGGTCAGTACGCATTTGCGTAACCTGATTGAGCATCATTTGACTCGCCGAAGCAGACTCTTCCACTAACGCCGCATTTTCTTGAGTCATCGCTTCCATTTGAGTAATCGCAGAATTGATTTGAGAAATACCCGCCTCCTGCTGCTGAGCTGCTTCCATAATGTCCACCATCTGTGAACTTACATCCATGACAGCATCAACAATTTCCTGCAGCGTTTCGCCAGAGGCACTCGCGGTTTTAACACCCAATTCCACTTTGGTTAAGCTATCGCTGATAAGTGCATTGATTTCTTTCGCAGAAGTTGCAGAACGCTGAGCCAAGTTACGCACTTCAGAAGCCACAACAGCAAAGCCTTTACCATGTTCACCCGCACGTGCCGCTTCCACCGCAGCGTTTAACGCGAGTAAGTTAGTTTGGAAGGCAATTTCATCGATAGCACTGGTAATATCTGCAATTTTCTTACTTGAGCTGGATATCTCCTGCATTGCATCTACGGTGTCTTTCACCACCGATTGCCCTGTTTGCGCCAAGTCTTTGGTTGATCCGACTGATTTAGCTGCCTTATTGGCATTGTCAGCACTTTGTTTAATCGTCGCTGTCATCTCTTCCATGCTCGCGGCGGTTTCTTCAAGACTAGAGGCCTGCTGAATAGTACGGTCATTTAGCTGTGTATTACCGCTGGCAATCTCACTGGTGCCGTGTCTGATTTGGTCTGCCAAATCAAGAATACTGTTCACCGTTTCTTGTAAATGCTGCAAAGACGTGTTTAGCGAGTCTCGTACTAAGTTTAACTCCTCACCAAAATCGCCCGATACTCGTGCCGTTAAATCGCCACGTTCTAGTTCTTCCAGCGCTGATGCTAGTCTATCAGTCCTCTGTTTTCGCCCCGTGACATCCGTACCAAAAAGTACCATTTTAGTGATTTTGCCTGACGTATCCTTGATAGGATTAAAGGAACCACTTACCCAACACACCTCACCAGATTGAGTTTTAAACTTAAAGTCGTCAGCAACAAATTGGCCTGAAGCAAGTTGGCTACTAAAGGCTGAGTAGTCGGCTGAATTGGTAAAATCAGGATGTAGTAATGTTCCCCAATTGTAATGCTTCGCCTCTTCGCTGCTTTTTATCCCAAGTGCCGAGAGGAAAAGTGGATTACATTCTTCAAGCTCACCAGATACCGAAAACTCAGCCACTAAATTAGCTCGCGATATCGCATCTAACTTATAAGTAAACTCGAGTGATTTGAGTTTGGTGTCGGTAACATTAGCTTGTATAGATACGAATTTCTTAATTTTGCCCTTCTCGTCAAACACAGGATTTATCGCAAGTGAGATCCAGTACTTGTCGCCATTTTTGGCATAGTTGAGAATTTCAACATAAATTGGCTTGCCCTCATCCAGCGCTCTTCTAATCGCACGTTTGGTCTCCGGATCAGTTTCAGGCCCCTGAAGCAACTCACCTGGTTTTTTACCTTGAATATCTTCAAGGGTATAACCTGTCAGTTTGGTAAAGCCTTTGTTTACATATTCGGTTAAACCATTTTTGTCGGTGATGACAACTGAATTATCGGTTTCATTGGATACCAGTGACAGGTTTTCAAACTCGGCTCTTTTCTTCACTTCCGCGGTAATGTCTGCCGCATATTTCACCACTTTAAATGGGTTGCCATTAAGGTCTAAGATGGGATTGTAGGTAGCCTGTATCCAAACTTCCCTTCCTCCTTTGCCAAGTCGTTTATATTCTCCTGTAGAGAACTCACCAAGATTGAGGCTTTTCCAAAATTCCTTATATTCATTGCTGGCTGCGACAGCGGGTTCGGCAAACATACTGTGATGTTTGCCTTGAATTTCACCAAGTGAATAGCCCATCGCTCTGCAGAAATTATCGTTGGCGGTGATAATAGTACCGTCAAGTTCAAATTCGATAACCGCTTGGCTCTTACCTACCGCTTGAAGTTGGCCAACATAATCGGCATTTTTCAGTTTTTCTTGGGTGACGTCGGTTGCAAATTTAACGACTTTAAAAGGTTTACCGTCTGGGTCATAGATAGGGTTATAGGTGGCTTGGATCCATATTTCTTTGCCGTTTTTACCAATGCGTTTATATTCGCCCGACTGAAATTGCCCTTGTCCTAGTTTTTGCCAAAATTCGCTGTATTCACGGCTATTCTTAAGCGTTTCTTCCGCGAACATACTGTGATGCTGCCCCTGAATCTCACTCAGTGAATAGCCCATGGCGTTACAGAAGTTATCATTGGCGGTGATAATAGTGCCGTCCAACTCGAATTCGATGACCGCTTGCGACTTGCCAATGGCGGCTAGTTGCCCTTCATATTCAATATTCTGGCGCTTTTGTGCAGTGATATCGGTAGCATACTTAACCACTTTGAAAGGCTTGCCATTACTATCAAAAATTGGATTATAAGTGGCTTGAATCCAAACCTCTGAGCCATCTTTGGCAATGCGTTTAAACTCACCGGATTCAAATTCGCCGCGTCCCAGTCTTGCCCAAAAGTCTTTATATTCATTGCTATCTGCCAGTTCTTTAGGCGCAAAGATGCGGTGATGTTGCCCCTGAATTTCACTAAGCTGGTAACCCATGGCATTACAGAAGTTATCATTGGCGGTGATAATAGTGCCGTCTAGCTCAAACTGAATGACTGCTTGCGATTTACCTATAGCTTGTAATTGACTCTGGAAGTCAGCATCGCGTAATTTTTGCTCGGTAATATCGGTGGCAAACTTGATTACTTTGTAGAGCTTACCGTCCTGATCGAACATGGGATTGTAGGATGCTTGGATCCAGACTTCGTCACCATTTTTGTTGATCCGTTTAAAATCGCCCGCGAGGTATTCGCCTCGGTTAATGGTTTGCCACATGGCTTTATATTCGTGGCTGCTAGCAAAGCTCGCCTCTACGAACATACTGTGATGTTGGCCTACAATTTCAGCTTTCTGGTAGCCCATAGCCGCGCAAAAATTATCGTTTGCGTCTAATATAGTGCCATCAGGTGTGAACTGGATCATGGCTTGGACGCGATCAATGGCGTTGTAGATAGAACCTAGTTCTTTTACTTCATTTTTGGATTGACCGGACGTATCACCACCGCTCAGGCGAGCAATAAGGTTAGACAGCATTATGCATACCTCTTAGACGTGTTCTCATTTCGACATAAACTTTTTTATTTTTATAACAAGTAGATAGACTTACTTTAACCGTGACGCAATCAGCGATATGCGCCAGCTATCTCCATTCAATTTAGTGTAGTACCTGTAGATTTTGGTGCAATAGCAAACACCAGACAGCAGACCAATATGAGGCTTGTACTTTAGTCTAATAGGCAACACACAAAAGCGGTTTCATCACTGAGACGAAGTAAGATAAAAAGAAGAAGAGTTTATATAAAAAAGCCCGCACTGTGCGGGCTCTGTCGTAACTAACCGATTATTCTTCATCTATTTTGAAGAAACTCAAATCAGTACGCATTTGCGTGACTTGATTAAGCATCATTTGGCTCGCCGAAGCTGACTCTTCAACCAGCGCGGCATTTTCTTGCGTCATCGATTCCATCTGAGCAATAGCGGCATTGATTTGAGAAATCCCTTCCTCTTGCTGCCGCGCCGCTTCCATGATGTCTTGCATCTGTTCACTCACATCCACAACTGCATCAACAATTTCTTGCAGTGTTTCTCCCGAGGCGCCTGCAGTTTTCACACCCAACTCTACCTTCGTCAAGCTATCGCTAATTAATGCGTTAATCTCTTTTGCTGATGTCGCAGAGCGCTGTGCTAAGTTACGCACTTCAGACGCGACCACAGCAAACCCTTTCCCGTGCTCTCCCGCTCTCGCGGCTTCTACCGCGGCATTTAGCGCCAGCAAGTTGGTTTGGAAGGCGATTTCATCAATGGCGCTGGTGATATCAGCAATCTTCTTACTCGCACTAGAAATTTCCTGCATAGCGTCGACGGTGTTTTTCACTACTGATTGCCCAGTCTGCGCCAAGTCTTTGGTTGAGGACACTGAATTAGCTGCCTTGCCCGCATTATCAGCACTATGCTTAATCGTCGCAGTCATCTCTTCCATGCTGGCTGCGGTTTCTTCTAGACTGGATGCCTGTTGAATTGTTCGGTCGTTAAGCTGGGTGTTACCACTGGCGATTTCACTCGTACCGTGTCTGACCTGATCAGCAAGATCGAGTATGCTGTTCACCGTTTCTTGCAAGTGCTGCATGGACGCATTCAGCGAATCGCGAACTCTGTTGAGCTCCTCCCCAAAGTCGCCCGTGACCCTTGCAGTTAAATCGCCTCTCTCCAGCTCCTCTAGCGCAAATGCTAACTTGTCAGTCCCGTCTTTACGCCCCGTAACATCGGTACCAAATAAGACGACTTTGGTAATTTCACCCGATGTATTTTTAATCGGGTTGAAAGAACCGTTAATCCAGCAAACTTCCCCCGTCACCGCTCTGAACTTGAAGTCGTCAGATATAAACTGACCGGCGGCGAGTTTGCTAGTGAAAGTCGAATACTCTGCCGAACTGGTGAAGTCAGTATGCAACAGGGTTCCCCAATTGTTGCGTGTGGCATCATCAAGGCTTCTAAACGACATAGCTTCAAGGAATAAATCGTTGCCCTCTTCCAGTTCGCCGTTTACCGAGAATTCTGCGACCAAATTTGCTCGCGAAATCGCGTCCAACTTGTAGGTGAACTCTAGCGCTTTTAACTTGGTGTCGGTGACGTTGGCTTGAATGGAAACGAATTGCTTAATTTCACCTTTGTCATCGAATACTGGGTTAATGGCTAACGAAATCCAATATTTGGTGCCATCTTTGGCGTAGTTGAGGATCTCAATATAAATTGGACGCTTGTTATCAAGTGCTTCTCTAATTTGACGCTTAGCTTCTGGGTCAGTATCGGGACCTTGCAGCAAGTCCCCCGGTTTCTTACCTTGGATATCCTCCATGGTATAGCCAGTTAACTTAGTAAAGCCTTTATTAACATATTCGGTAAGGCCGTTTTTGTCTGTAATAACCACAGAGTTATCTGTTTCGTTGGCAACAAGCGACAGCAATTCCACCATGCGGCGCTGTTTCACCTCAGCATCAATGTTTCTTACAAACGCGGTGTACAGAATTTTCTCGCCAACGCGTATTTTCGATAGTGCCAACGAACCCCATATTTTCGAGCCGTCCTTGCGTTCCACCAGTAACTCACGTGCACTGCCAACAATTTTATCAACGCCGGTTCGCCTGTTTGCATTCACTAAGTCATCGTGCTGAGCCTGAATGGCATGTGGCACCAACATTTTCACATTTTGACCGAGCACTTCATCACGTGAGTAACCCCAGAAGGTTTCCGCTGCTTTGTTGAAAAACTGCACATCATTGTTTTCGTCTATGCGTACCACAGCATCGAGGGCTTGCTCGAGCGTCTGATCGACAATTTCCCTCAACTCTCGCTCAGCGGTGATGTCTTTTACAAAGGCCGTATAACAAATTTTGCCTTCGGTTTCTATTTTAGAAAGCCCAAGCGAACCCCAAACTTCAGTGCCATCGGCACGTTCGATTTTCACCTCGCGACTGGTTCCAACGATTTTGTTTACGCCTGTTTTGCGGTTGGCATTTACCAAATCGTCGTGCTGAGCTTGCAGCAATTTTGGCACTAGCATTTTCACATTTTTGCCAAGCACCTGTTCTTTGTTGTAGCCCCATAAACGTTCAGCAGCTGGATTAAAGAACACCACATTATTGTGTTCATCTATGGTGATAACCGCATCTATGGCCTGCTCGAGCGTTTGGGTAATAGTTTCACGTTGCTCTTTCTCAAGGGAAATATCTTTGACAAAAGCGGTATAGCGAATTCGGCCGTTGCCTAAATCCACCTTAGACAAGGACAATTGCCCCCAAATTTTACTGCCGTCTTTGCGTTCAATTCGCACTTCGCGACTGGTGCCCACGATCTTGTCTTGACCAGTGGTTCTATTGGCATTAACAAATTGGTCGTGGTTGGCTTGAAACTCCACCGGCACCAACATTTTAACGTTTTTGCCCATAACTTCGTCGCGACTGTAGCCCCACAGTTTCTCAGCCGCTTTATTGAAAAACTGAACATTGTTTTGTTCGTCTATCGTAACAACCGCATCAAGCGCCTGTTCTAGGGTTTGGTCTATGGTGTCGCGTGCATCCTTTTCTATGGTTATGTCTTTTACAAACGCACTGTAAAAGATTTTACCTTCTAGCTGTATTTTAGAAAGTGACAAGGCGCCCCAAATACTCGAACCGTCTTTGCGCTGAATTTCTACTTCGCGACTGGTACCTACAATCTTATCGACACCAGTACTTCTATTTGCATCAACGTAACTGTCATGGTTAGCCTGAATTATCTTGGGTACTAGCATTCGGACATTTTGTCCCAGTACTTCTTCTCGGCTGTAGCCCCACAATTTCTGCGCAGCGTCATTGTAAAAAATGACGTTATTGTTTTCGTCAATCGTTACAACCGCATCAATCGCCTGAGACACCGTTTCCGAGAAGACTAAAAAGTCCTCCTGCTCTTGTTTTGATGCACCATTGTTAGTATCCGAACCGCCTAGTAAATTCTGCAGAAATCCCATAAATTTTCCGTTTTTAGTGAGGTTGATACTGCTTGGCAGTTATCTCATAGCCACCAACAGTTAGACGCGTTTACGTCAGAATAAAATGAGTATAGTTAATATTATATTTTTCGCTGTATATGGAACAACCGATCACATTATTTTTTAAATAATCAAGAAATGGCTTGCCGAAATGATAAAATGTTATATTATCACACCCCTTTAAATTTCAGCACCTACCCCTATGACCAACATTATTGACAGGCTAGGCATTTGGACATCTAGTCTCTGCGCAGTTCACTGTTTATTATTCCCAATTTTGTTGCCTGCTATTCCCTTACTTGGCGCGACTATTTTCGCAGAGCATTGGTTTGAGCGAACCATATTGGTATTGTCTTTGATTATTGGCTTCACCGCATTGTTAGCAGGCTTTTTCCGATACCACAGACAGATTTATCCCTTATATAGTTTGATGATGGGTGGTCTTTTGTATTGGAATAAAGATTTGTTTGGTGAGAACCTTGAACCGTTCGCGGTAACCTTGGGCGCCTTGCTGATAGTAATTGCACACGTTATCAATATCAGACTTTGTAAGTCTTGTCAGAGCTGTGAGGTTAGCTGACCGGCGTCAGTAAGAAAAAAATGTAGCTCCAATTGTACTTTTGTCTTGTACGAAAGTGGAATCCTTCAGTCATTAAAGTAACTATCAACCATGTGCCCTAGTTTGATCAGGCTACGTACATTGGCCTTGTCAACGGCACCGATTTCATAGGAAGCGCCTGGCATACCCCATACAACACTTGTTGCTTCGTCTTGAGCATAGGTTTGAAAACCAACTTGACGCATGCGTTTGAGTCCTTCGGCACCATCTCGGCCCATACCAGTGAGAATCACCCCAATTGCACTATTAGAGGCCTGTTTCGCTACAGAGTCGAATAACACATCCACACTTGGCTTGTGCAGATTAACCGGCTCTTCATCGGTAACGTGACAGCGAAAACTTGCACCTGCTTTTTTAACTTCTAAATGCTTACCACCCGGAGCAATATAGATATGACCTTCTAAAATGGGTTCGTCCGGCTTAGCTTCAGTCACCGTAACTGGTAATGCGCTGTTAAGGCGATCAGCATAAGAAGCGGTAAAACGCCCTGGTAAATGTAAGGTGACGAGCATCGCCTCTTTACCGGTAAACTTGATTTGCTCGAGCAAGGTTTTTAACGCCTCAAGACTACCTGTTGAACCGCCGATAGCAGCAAAAGTACTAGCGGGTTTATTGCTCCCTGGATTAACCTTTGGCGCTACCGTTTTATGTACACTTCGATAATCTGTTTTATCGGATTCATTGGTTCGACTCAGACGAGACTGAAAAAGCTCAAGCTTGGCTTTTGAGACTTTAGATGCCGCGAGAACTTTAGCAACGATTACCTCTCGGTATTCATCCATTGCTGCACCCAAATCATGCGGTTTTTCGATAAAGTCGATAGCGCCTATTTCCAGGGCTTGCAGCGTAATTTGCGAGCCTTCAGAGGTAAGGGTGGATATCATAACCACGGGGGTAGGCCTGAGGCGCATTAGATTTTTTAGAAAGGCGACGCCGTTCATCTTAGGCATTTCCACGTCCAATGTGATGACGTCTGGATCCAAATCTTTGACTTTCTGTCGCGCATCATAAGGGTCAATCGCGGTGCCAACCACTTCAATACGAGGGTCGCCTGACAAGATGGCCGTTAGCACATCTCTTATCAGTTGCGAATCATCAACAATGAGTACCGTTGTTTTTCTCATACCCTGTCCGCCTTAGCGTCCTTAATCAAATAAATCGATATCGCCAGAAATATCCTCCGGCTTGTCCAACTCTGTTTTGTATTGGTTCTCGCGAGCGGCGATAGTGTCGTTGTGCATGTGCTGCAGTTTCTTCACCATAACCCGCCCCTCAAGAGGAAAGAAGTTTACTTTTCTAGGGTGTATACCACCTAAGTCTTGTGCGTCGAGTTTATAACCTTCGAGTACCATAAATTTACGTAAAAAACGGATATTGCGGTCGCCCACTGACGTCATTTGTCTAATAATTTGGCCGCCGCCGAACGCTTTGAATTTTAACCTACGTTTATCCGCGCCGTTTCTTAACAAGTCATTAATCATTCTTTCCATGGCAACATCGCCGTATCGGAAAGAATCACTCAACAGGTCTTCTGAGTCATTAAGGCTGTTTGAGGAAGGCAGCATGAAGTGGTTCATTCCCCCCATGCCCAGTGTTGGTTCATACACGCAAACCGATATACAAGACCCCAAAACAGTGGTTATCATTTCTTGGTTTCTTGTTACGTAATATTCGCCCGGCAGAATTTTCGCCGTAACGAGCCCCTGCATCTTATCGTAGTAACGATTGATGGTTTCAAACCCGTCCATACAAGGTTCAATCTGTCCCATCGGCGGCATATTCGTGCTACCCTCTCTTCCTGTAAATTGTCTTGCCAACACTGTCGAAGTCCTCACTTATTTTGTGAAGGGTTTCCGAATGGCCTAAAAACAAAATACCGTCATCTTGCAAGTGTTCCCAGTACATTCGCGCAAGCCTAGTCTTCTTAGGATTGTCAAAATATATAAGCACATTGCGGCAAAATATCACATCATACTTTTGGTTAAGCTTCCAATTGTGCATCAGATTTAATTGTTGAAAATCAATCATTTGCCGAAACGGCTGTTTGACTCTACATAGCTCAGTATTACTGCCCGTTCCCTTTTGAAAGAACTGGCGCTTGATTTTCATATCGTAAATTTCGACGGAGCGAACGGGATAGACACCTTTAGCGCCTTTTTCCAGCACATCAGTGTCCAAGTCGGTGGCAGTAATGTTTATTTTTATGCCGCGTCTATCACATATAGGAAACGAGTTAATGATGATTGAATAAGGCTCTTCACCTGACGAACACCCTGCAGACCAAATGTTGATTTCCTTTTTCGGCCAGGTCTCGAGGACTTTTTGTAAATACTCAAAGTGATGCTGTTCACGATTGAAGGAAGTCACATTGGTAGTGATGCAATTGATGAACTCTTTGAATTCGATGGCATCCTGTTCTACTAATGCAACGTAGGCTCCGAAATCAGTTAAGTTGTGTTTGCGCAAGCGACGAGTGAGACGCGAATAGTACATTTCAAACTTTTCGTCGGTCACAGTAATACCCGAGTAATTGTTGGCCAGCTGTCGAAGCTTGTCGAAATGCTGTCGGGTAAAGTTAAATTCTTTTTCGTCGCGAGGTCTATTCATAAATTACAACTTAAGCAGCTACCACGTAATTGGCAAAAAAGTCATTTAATCCAGCCAAATTAAAATTACGCTGTAAGTTGTGATGCACATTAGTAATTTCTATATCACAGCCTTTGAACGCCAGCTGTTGAACCATGATATATAACAATTGCATGCCTGCCGCGTCTATGTCATGCACATCTTGTGCGTTAATCTCAAGCTGCTGAGGGATGTCGTAAAATAATACCTTCCATTCACTGTGTAATGTTTCAACGACGTGAACGGTTAAACGCTCTGGCAGAACGATAGCAGCCTTGTGATTGTCAATTTGTAAACTAGATGGCTCGGCTGGTGGCTCAGGTGCATTCATTTCAACTTCAACGTCGTGCGCAACCTCTACTTCTGCCGCTGGCTCAGGAGACGCTTCTGGCATTTCACTCATTTCAGGTTCTGCGGCGCTAACGATTTCTGCTTCAGGCTCTTCTGCAGTTTCAGGCTCAGGAGGTTGCTCTGCGACAGATTTCTGTGCCTCTACCTCTGCTGTAGGTTCATCAGAATCATCTTCCTGCAACCACTCAAGCGGATCGTGCCCCAAACGGCTATCATCATCTTCAATTGTCATGTCGCTTCTCCCGAGAGAATTGTTTCTGCTAATACGGCAAAGTCTTTACTAGACGCACTATTGGGTGCGTAAGCCTGTACTGGACGTCCGTGACTCGGACACTCGGCCAAAACGGCTCTTTCCGCTATCTGCACGGAAACTAAATTGTTAGGGAAGTAGTGCTCAAGCTTTTTCATTACATCATCGGTCAGCTTGCGTTTTTGCATTCGGCTCACCACTAACCAGTGCTTGTTGTACTTACCCAGCATTTTTTCAAAATTTTTCACTGTGGCTAACAGTGTCGATACCCCTGACAAACCAAAATAATCTGGTGTCACCGGCGTCAGTAATTCATTGGCCATTGCCAGAGCGTTAACCACCAAGAACCCGGATGAGGGCGGGCAATCTAGCAAAACAAAGTCATAGTCGAGATTGGCGTTTTTTAGTGCTTTTTTGAGCAATAGCCCTCTACCTTTGCCCATCGGCGTAGATTCCAATCGCTGCAAACTCGGACCGGCTGATATGAACCCAAGTGTTTGCGACAACTCCTGAACCACCTCAGCAAAGCCTTTTTTGCCAGCCAAGACCTGATCTACACCTGGGCGTTTATTTTGAAATAACCCAAAACTTTGCCCAAGCTGGGCTTGAGGATCTAAATCAATGGCCAGTACGCGTTTTCCCTGAACACTTAATGCGTATGCAAGGTTGGCGCAAATGGTTGTTTTACCAACACCACCTTTCTGGTTAACACAGGCAATAACTCGCATATTCGTGGTCTACGCCAGTGCCTTCTCGTGTTCTACCAAATGTTTTAACTCATCAAATTCTTCGGCTTCAAATATATTTTCTAACGACAACATGACTACAATATTGTCTTGATACTTGAACATACCCCTCATGAAGTTTGTATCAACCTTGCCACCAATTCGAGGGGACGTTTTGATATCAGATTCATCGACGGCGATAACGTCAGAAACAGTATCGACAATAATGCCAATGAGCATTTCTGAACCAATATCGCCAACGGAAACGACTACCATTACCGTTTGTGCATCAACCGGTTTTATGTCGTATTTAAACACTTCTCGCAAATCCAGGATAGGAACCATAACATTGCGGAAATCAATCACCCCTACACAATGACTCGGCGTATTGGGTAGGTTGCGTATTTGTCCAAGTGCTCTTATTTCCTGCACCCGGGTAATATCAATTCCATAGATGTCGTCGCCCAATGTAAAACTGAGCAGTTGCACTTCATTCATATTCATAATAGGTGTCCATCATTAGAACTCTTCCCAATTATCATCGTCATCGTCCTTACTTGACATGGTCACAGGCGCTGGTGCTGCTTTAGGCGGCGGGCTGGACAGTTTAACTTTGGGTTGAGTGGAGGCTGTTGTACCTAGGCTACCATTATGATTGTTTTTATTGCTGGTGGTAGAAGCCTTTGGCTTAGTAATTGGTTTAGGCGCCGAAGCGATCTTCTTCGAAGCTGACTCTTGCGTCGAGCGTTGCGTCTGCATGCTCGCTGCGGGCTTCGTCTGTCCTTTATTAACAAAGAAGAACTCTAGCAAATGCACCATATCGGAAGCCTGCTTAACCGAAGACTGGCTTGCAGCCGATACTTCCTCTGATAGCGCCGCATTTTGTTGGGTAATGTCATCAAGTTGGTTCAGTGCAACATTAACTTCACCGATACCCACGGCTTGCTCATTGGTGGCACTTGCAATTCCTGCGATGAGGTCTGATAGCTCTTTTGCGTTGCTTAAAATTTCGTTAAGCGAGGTTCCACAACGGGTAACCAGTTCACTCCCGGTAGCAACGCGCTCCGAGCTCTGGTCGATGAGTTCTTTGATCTCTTTGGCCGAAACAGCCGAGCGCTGCGCGAGGTTACGAACTTCATTGGCCACCACTGCAAAGCCGCGTCCTTGGTCACCTGCCCGAGCCGCTTCAACAGACGCATTCAGCGCGAGTAGATTGGTTTGGAAGGCGATTTCGTCTATAACGCTAATGATCTCAACAATACGGTTAGAACTTTCGGTAATCGCCGCCATCGATTCCATTGCTTCGGCAACAATCTCACCACCTTTTTCAGCTTGACTACGGGTATTGGCGGCAGAATTATTGGCAGTTCTGGAACTGTCTGCCGTGGCTTTCACATTACTAGTTAACTCTTCTAAGCTGGCAGCAGTTTCTTCAAGCGAAGATGCCTGTTGTTCTGTGCGTGCAGAAAGCTGATCGTTACCTTGCGATATCTCCTGGTTTGCAGACTGAATCTCACTAGAGGAATACTGAATGTCAGTGATCACCTGATTCAACTTGGCAATGGTCGTATTAACGGACATTTTAACCGATTCATACATACCGGAGTAGTTGTTAGTAATGGCGATACTAAGGTCGCCGTCAGCGAGTTTTTGCAGGCTAGCACTGATATCGCTGACAAACCCATTTACGGTTTGCGAAATCTTATTCAACCCTTCTGACAGGGTAAGGTAGAAGCCTTCTTTATCGTCAGTGCTAATAAGCGCACCTAATTTACCGGTGCTCACACTTTCAACAAGTTTTTCGAGTTCTTTTTCAATCTGTAGTTGTGCCGTAATGTCTTTCCATTCAACCACAACGCCCAACTTATTGCGTTTGTCGTCCAATACCGGCGTGGCAATCAGATCAAAATGTCTGACACCCACTTTGATTTTGGTTTTATAAGTACTTTCGAGCTTACTTAGCATGGCTCGCTGATGCGCAGGATTCTTATGGAACAGGTCGATACTGCGGCCAACCAAATTTCGGGCATCAAAATTGGGCAATTCTTTTTTAAGGTCAGACTGGGCGGTTAACAACATTTCTTGAACCGCGTTGTTCACATAAACGATGTTGTAATCCATATCTGCAAGCATCACATTACTTGTCACGTTATCAAGCGCTACCTTAACGCGTGCATTCGCCATTGCGACTACTTCAGCTTCTTTTTCAGCTGTAATGTCTTCCCATTCAAGCGTACTGCCAATGCGCTCCCCTTTATCGTCGACAACGGGGTTGGCCGTAAGTGAGAATACGAGTCCCTCCAGAGAAATCTCTGAATGATAGGTTCCGTTCAACTGCGCCAGTAAATTACGCTGATGAGAAGGCGTTTTGTGGAACTTATCGATATTGACGCCAATTAGCTTGTCAGGGTCAAACTGTGGGTCAAGGGTTTGGAATTTACTGCGATGTTTACGCATCATTTCGCGTAAGCTGTTGTTCAGATAAATGATATTGCAGTCATTATCAGCAAGCATCACATTAGTACTAACATTGTCCAACGCGACCTTCATTCGGGCATTTACTCTGGCCTGCTCTTCGCTAGCTTTTTGCTCCGTTAAATCCGCCCATTCGACTACAGTGCCAATGCGAGCGCCGTCTTCGCCAAAAATCGGATTAACTACCAATCCAAACGTGAGATCGCCGATATCAACATCAGAGCTATAGGTAGAGGTTAGCGATTCCAGTATGCCACGTTGGTGAGCAGGATTTTTATGAAAGATATCAATATTACTGCCGATCAACGCGTCGGTGCTAAAGTTACCAAAGGCTGAAGCAAACGTGCCCTGGTTGCGTTCGAACATTTCACGTAAAGTTTCGTTGATATAGACGATATTAAAAGCTTCATCGGCAATCATTACATTTGTTTGTACCGCCGAGATTGCGGTTTGCAAACGTGCCATGTGTTGTTTCGCGGCCGCTTCTTTTTGAACGTTTGACATGTCAAACCATTGCACGAGGAAGCCGTCTGACTGACCCAATGTCGAGGTTTTTAACATAAAGCTGCTGCCAGCAGCGTCGATAGCGAGTTCGCTGGACTGTTGCGATAAACTTATTCCCAATAAGGACGCTATATTTTTTCCTAATAAGCCGCCCTGGTACATCTGGCTGTATTGTTGCTGCAGCGCCAACTGATTTTGCTGTAGAAACCTAGAACAAGCTCCATTGGTAAAAGTCACTTCGCCCGACGCACTCAGCAACATCATTGGGCTGTCTACAGACTCGATACCGGATTCAGCAATGCGAGCCTTCTCAGCGTTTTCACGTGCTTCGCCCCTTAATCGTTCGATATCGCCATTAAAAGCGTGTCTAAAGTCACCAAGTAGATCAGCTAACTCTGTAAGTGATGTGTCAGTTTCAACAATGCCGTTTGAGGTCAGTTTTTGTTTGATAAGTTGGTGTGTTTTTTCGTAGGAAACAAGTTTCACACCCATCAGCGATGTCAACAACGCAGCAACAATAAGTGATGCAGCTAAAACGATATAAAAGAGTTGGCTTCCTTGTGCTAAGTGCCACGTTAACGCCACATTCACCAAAAGAATGAATAGGCTAGTCAGGCAAACGACTTTAACTTTACTTCCCATGTGCTTTGCTCTCAAGTTACGGCGTACAGCCGATTTTAGATATCTAAATCCAGTAACGTGTCGACTTTCAATAAAATGACCATCTTGTCACCATCATCCGCGATTCCGGCGACAAAGTTTTTATCAATCGACAGGTCAAATTCAGGGGACAGTTGAGAATTATTGACATCGGTTTGAACCACCTCAGAAATGGCATCCACGATGATCCCAATGGTTTTGCCGCCCTCTTCAAATTCTACGTCCATAATTAATACGACTGTTTCGGAATCGTATTCTTTGGTGTCCATTCCCAGGCGCGTACGCAAATCCACTATCGGCACGATGGAGCCACGCAGATTTATCAAACCATTTACGTAGCTAGGAGAGTAAGGTATGCGCGTTGACGCTTGCCACACGCGGATTTCTTGAACGCGTAAAATGTCTACAGCGTAGTCGAGACCTGCTAATTTGAAACTCAGCCACTCCGACTTTACGTTTTCATCTAACTCATCAATATCTTCGATTGCCTGACTGGCAGGATTATTTTGAATCTCAGCCATTAGTGCATCCTCACTCTTGTAATTAGCGCACCTACATCGATGATCAATGCCACCGAGCCATCGCCCAATATAGTTGCACCTGAAAGACCTTCTACTTTATCGTAGTTGGCTTCTAAGGATTTGACCACGACCTGCTGATGATTGGTTAATTCACTAACCAATATACCGCAATGTTTATTGTCACTCTCGACGACAACAACGAGTCCAGACTCAATTAACTGGTCTTGTTCCATCGGGCAGTCAAAGACCTCAGCGAGGTTTAAAATAGGAATAAAGTTGCCACGCCATTTAAAAGAAACATCGCGCCGACCTACCTTATTGATGTCTGCAGATTTTAATTGAATAGATTCAATGATGGACAACATTGGAATGATATAGGTCTCAGTACCCACTTTGAGCAGTTGGCCGTCAAGGATAGCGAGCGTCAACGGCAAGCGAATAGTGAATACGGTACCTTCGCCTTCGGTAGAGCGCACGTCGATCGTACCGCCTAAGCCTCGGATGTTACGTTTAACCACGTCCATACCTACACCGCGACCCGACAGATCGGTAACGGCGTCGGCAGTGGAAAATCCCGGTGCAAAAATCAGTTCGTGGATTGATTGGTCATTAAGCTGACTGTTAGCTTTTATAACCCCATTTTCAATTGCTTTTTTGCGAATTCTTTCTGTATTCAAACCCGCACCATCATCTGAAATTTCGATAATGATATTACCTACCTGATGGAAGGCTTTTAGAGTCACCGTGCCGGTTTCCGACTTGCCAGCGGCAATACGTTCATCGCGAGTTTCAAGTCCATGATCAACACAGTTTCTCACTAGGTGCACAAGTGGGTCATTGAGTTCTTCAATAACCGTTTTGTCCACTTCGGTATTCTCACCAATGATTTCCACCGCAATGGATTTGTCTAACTGTTTTGCAAGGTCACGCACCATTCTTGGGAAGCGGCTGAAGCAAAAATCAATCGGCAGCATGCGAATTCGCATAACGCCTTCTTGCAGATCACGAGTGTGGCGCTCTAACTGAGAGAGGCCTTCGGATAAGCGCTCAAACTGAGGATACTTTTCCTCGTCGCCATAGATGCTCAGCATAGATTGAGTGATTACCAATTCACCTAGTAAATTGATTAAGCTGTCTATTTTCTCTAAATCGACCCGAATAGATTGCGAGGCGCGTTTCTTCGACGCCTGCGCTTGTGCTGGTGCTTTTTTCTCAGGTTGTGCGGTTGCAGGAGGCGAAGCAGTCGCTTGAGTTTGCGGTTGCACCTCGGGAGTTGCAACAGGAGTTTGTCCTGAAGGCGCTTCAGCGACAGGTGCTGGCGGTGTTACAGCTGCTGGTGCAGCTCCACCTAAATTGGTAAAGGTGAATTCGGCTTCGTCCTCTATCCACAAAAAGACATCTTTGAGAGCTTCTTCGTCTATTGGCTCTTTAGATTTGACTTCAACTGTCCAAATCAAATGAATATTAGTCGGTTCAAGCGTGCCAAATTGCGGGACGCCGGAGGTCTTGCAAGATACTTCGATTTCACCAAGGTCGGTTAATTCCTCAATGTAGCGAAGTGGATCATTACCCGTCATCATGATCTGCGGATCTGGCGCAAACTCGATGCGCCAATGGGTACCGTCAGTCGCAGACTCCGCAGGAGCAGAGGCTGGTACAGCTGCGGAAGCTACCGCAGCCGCTGGTGCACTGGAGGAGGCGCTCGGGTCGAGCAAGCGCTCCAACTCACTGCGTACCTCAATCATACTGGACTCATTTATTTCATCTTCGAACTGATAATGAGAAACCAAATTCCTCAATACATCTAATGATGAAAACAAACAGTCGAGGATATCCTGCGTCAGGCTAAGTTCGTTAGCACGAACCTTGTCCAGCAGAGTTTCCATGACATGTGTAAATTCAGTTAACGAGCCCATACCGAAAGTGGCACTACCACCTTTTAGTGAATGAGCAGAGCGGAAAATATCGTTAATGGTTTCCGAATCCATATCGGAAGCGTCATCAACGTTCAATAAGTTGCGTTCTATAGCATCAATAGCCTCGGCACTTTCGTCAAAAAAGACCGCTTTGAATCGCTCTAACGGGTCGCTCATATTGCTTACCAGCCTACATTTATCGTGTTTTCTACCTTATCCCTGGATGGTTCGGCGTTACCTTATTTCAAAACTTTATTTACTACAGCTACCAGTTTTTGTGGGTCAAACGGTTTAACTATCCAACCAGTTGCACCCGCGCTTTTACCTTCTTGTTTCTTGTCTAAACCAGACTCGGTGGTAAGCATTAAGATGGGAGTGAATCTGTAGGCTTCGAGTTTACGAACGTTAGTAATGAACTCTATACCATCCATAACAGGCATGTTGACGTCTGAGATGATCAAATCAAAAGTAGACGCAGTGGCTTTATCTAGACCCTCCTGACCATGTACAGCTTCGGTCACATCGAATCCCTGTGCCTTTAGCGTAAACGCAACCATTGCGCGCATTGAAGCCGAGTCATCAACAGTGAGTATCTTTTTCATTTCTTCGGTGTCCTTAGAATTCCGTCACAAAAAATCAAGTGTATTGCCAAATGCCCCTTAGAATAAAGTAGCACATAATTTTTTTTTTCACTTTAAAACACATAAATTCTTGGCGTGGTTTAAAAGTTCAACTATTTTCAATAACATGGCAATTAAACTTTGGTTTAATTATCTTAACTATGCAAGTCCGACTTGCTTTGTTATGTAAGTATATATGATATAAATTGAAAGTTTGAGAACGTACTCAATTCAATGTAGGGATAGCCGTGAAACATGACGTACTAATTGCAGATGATGATGAGCATCTAAGGGAACTACTGAAACTGATGTTTCAGGATAGTTTTCGGCTGCAATTTGCTGAAAATGCTAAGGAAGCATTAAAACTCATATCCGAAAACAAGTTCCAAATTCTTGTACTAGACATTCACATGCCTGACCAAACGGGTCTGGACGTGTGTCGAGAGCTAAATACTTATCCAGCTGAAAATCGCCCTCAGATCGTTATTTTAAGTGCAGATAGTGACGACGCTGTCGTAAAAGAGGCGTATGAGCTTGGTGCTGGCGATTACATTACCAAACCGTTTAATGTCACTGCGTTTCACGAGCGTATGCTACGACTTTCTCGCGATCTAGAGAAGATAAAAGCACTCGAGGAACAAGATCAAAATATTCAATCCATGACCGAAACGGTTATGAAGCAAGCCGCATCATATGGCAATGCACTTGAACTTGTATCGCGTCTAAACAAATGCACTACCGTCGAAAAGCTCGCCGATGAAGTGTTACAAAACTTTATGAATCAGGGCTTTCACTGTGCATTGCAATTGCGCATTGCTGGGAAAGTCATGTCTTATGACGTGGACGAAGAGTCCTGTAGTGACATTGAGCTACAAATATTCGACTTACTAAAAGGTATGGGACGAATATACAACTTCGGTAAGCGCTGTATTTTTAATGATGAACACGTATCGATTCTCGTCAAAAACATGCCGGCTAATGCCACCAAGTCATACGATGCCATGCTTGATGTTGCCGCTAAGTTAATACCCGCTATCAACTCTCGCTTTGTCGCGATTTGTGAACACAAATCTTTACTTGAAACCCGTGAACAATTGGGTACTGCGATGGCCATGCTATCGGAGGGCGTTTCTGAGATGGAAACCGAAAAACGTCAATTGATGGAAAACATTGAATTGCAAATTGGCATGAGTTTTCATCAACTCGATATGGATGAAAACCAAGAAGCTTTTTTCTTGAACATGATTGAAAAGGAAATACGCTCGCGCGAGGAAAGTTCCAAGTTAGACCGTATTCAAGACATGATCGGCGACTGCATATCTGCGCTTGATGTGGTGGAAGACGACAAGGATGAACAGAGTGAACTAGACAACTCAGACGAAGACAAAGGCGAAGACGTCGAGCTTTTCTAATTTTTGACGTGTTTGGCTAATATTGCGCGACTTCTTTTGGGAAAATTAGTAAATACTCCATCAACTCCCCAAGACTGCAGAGTTACCAAATCGTATTCTCTATCCACGGTGTAAGCGCGAACCGCGATACCTTGAAGATGCGCTCTTGCTACCGCGTCTTTAGTTAGAACATTCACATCAACATGCCAACTTGTTATTGCGTGTTGCTCAAACGTATCAAAGCTCATAGGGATTGACGCTGTTAGGAAAGCGTAATCTAACGCAGGTAAAAGCATTTTTGCTTGAATCAGCATTGGATGATCAAATGCTGATACCAAAAATTGTTCCTCTACAAAATTGAAAGAGTTTAATGCCTCAGACACAGCATCAACTAATAAAGTAAAATTCCGGATACCCTTTAATTCGATATTTACCGTGCAGCGGCCAGCAATTTTTTCCAATGCACCTTGCAGTGTGGGCACAGGATGTTCACCATCGACCCGTAACGAGCTTATTTGTTCACGCAAAGCATTTTCTGTTAGAACACCAGGCAATCCCAGTTTATCCAAGAATCGGTCATGAAAAATATACAATTCGCCATCGGCTTCGAATACATCTAACTCAATGCCATCGGCCCCCTGTGCAATGGCCATTTCGAAAGAAAGCAAGGTATTGTCCTGATAATCGCCACTTGCACCGCGATGAGCGTAAATCTTCATGACTTATTTGTTTTCGGCTTTGTTATGTAGTTTTTGCGCATTAACCGTTTCGTAAACCGCAGCACTGATAACCAAGATCCCTCCCAATAACGTCTGGATATTAGGGTTTTCATTGAGCACCAACATGGCAAATATCACCCCGTACAAAGGTTGTGCACAGGCAATCAAAGAGAACGTCTTTGCCCGCAAATACTTGAGACTAGACGCTATTAGCGCATGAGGCGCGGCAGTACAAACTGAGCCCAGTACAACCAACAGCATCAACGTACCCATCGACATGCTGTAGAACTCTTCAGAAGCAAAAAATACCAAACAAAGCACTATCACAAAGGTCTGCAAAGTCATCGCGTGCGCACCACTATAGTGAGAGAAGTACTTGCGGTGAATTAAATTGCGAAGCGCATAAAGCAAAGCAGACAGCATACCTACGACGATTCCGAGTGTGACATCGTTGGATAATGACGCGTCAGGAACAATGAGTATAATCCCTAGGGTGACAACCACCGCACTGACTAAATCCTGCCAGACCAATTTAATCCCTTCGAAGAAAGGTTCCAAAAGCACCGTGATAACTGGAAAGGTAAAGAGCGCAATCATGCCAACGGCAACCGATGAGTATTGCATCGCAGCAAAATAGGTCACCCAATGCACAGCCATTAAAACGCCCAATAAAATGCCGATACCCAAATCTTTTGCATTTAAAAAGCGTAGTGATTTACCTGATATTTTGAGGATAACAAACAGGCAAAGGCAAGCGACGATAGAGCGTCCAAAGGTAATATCGGTTGCTGACAGCGGAATAATTCTCGAGAACAACGCCGTCAAACCCAGCAGTACAACTGCCAGGTGTAAACCCACTAAGCTCTTTTTGACGCCGTCCACTTGCTAGAGAAGCTGACCGCTAACCTGACCCAAACGAGTCACGTCGCCGTTTTCAAGTTCTGCGAAGTTTTGCATGCCAGACTCGTACACCATGACCACGGTGGAACCGAGTTTAAACCGTCCCATTTCCTGACCTTTTGCCAAGGAAACCGCCGTGTCTGAATCTGCTGGGTAAGTCCACTGACGTATTTTTTTCCCTGGAGGTGGCGTAACATTGCCTGCCCAAACCGTTTCGATACTGGCAACGATTGTTGCTCCCACCAATACCATCGAAAACTTACCATGCTCAGAGTTAAAAATTGCGACTACGCGTTCGTTTCTTGCGAACAGCCCCGGTACGTTCTCAGCGGTTAGTGGATTGACAGAGAACAACTCTCCAGGCACATAAATCATTTTCTCCAAAGTACCGTCAATCGGCATGTGAATTCGGTGATAATCTCTTGGCGACAAGTAAATTGTCATAA
Organism: Alteromonadaceae bacterium; assembly: GCA_014872785.1. Lineage (GTDB taxonomy): Bacteria > Pseudomonadota > Gammaproteobacteria > Enterobacterales > Alteromonadaceae > Planctobacterium. Next base: position 46,923 of record WKFJ01000015.1, on the reverse strand, counting down.
AATCACCATCAGTGAAGTGAGCGCTCAGCTCTTCACCACCACCTAGCAAGGCTTGAACCGAATAGTTGTGCCCTTTTGCCTGTACTAGTTGGTCGTTTTCAATTTTACCGAACTGGCTAATACAACCATCAACTGGGAAAACCACTGATTCTTTAGCTGAGTCGATTGGACGTATTCCGTCTTTCAATGGGCGGGTAAAAAACTCGTTGAAGATGGCATAACTAGACAAATCTTCATTGGCCGCTTCTTGCATATCGACCTTGTATTGCTTCGCGAATAGTTTAACCAAACTTGTCGTCACAAAACCCAATTTAGCCGCGGCTAATTTACCAACAATGCGAGACAACAGATGCTTCGGCATCACATATTGAATTTTTATTTTAAAACTGTCTGAAAACACGTTTTCTATCTGTCCTTTAAAATGTGGAGCGCGATTGTATATTATTTTCGCTTTAGTGTAGAGAATGAGGGGCGCTGCTCTTCCATTGTCTGCACAATGCTGTGATAGTTTTGGAAACGACTCTTTGCAATCGCACCATTTTCAACGGCCTCACGCAGCAAACAACCGGGATCGTCTAAATGTTTACAATCCCTAAACTTACAACCACCAAGATAATCTCTGAATTCGATAAAATAGTTGGCTATTTTCTCTTCTGGAAGATGCCACAACGCAAATTCCCTAACGCCCGGCGAATCTATTAACTCACCGCCTTTGGCAAAGCGTAATAATTTGGCACTGGTTGTCGTATGTTGTCCCAAGCCACTAGTCTCGGAAACGTCGCCAACCAATTCATTTGCTTCGGGCATCAACGCGTTAATCAAACTGGATTTTCCAACACCCGATTGCCCTACAAATACACTGACCTTGTCTTTCACCAAAGTCTCTAGTTGCTGAACACCCACTTGGGTTTTACCGCTAACCTGTAACACAGAATAGCCAATTTTTTGATAATTACTCAGCGCCTCATGTATTTCCGCTTTATTGTCCTCGGTCATCAAATCGATTTTATTGAGTACAATAACTGGAGTAATACCCACATCTTCAGCTGCTACTAGGTATCTATCGATGATATTACTGCTAAAAGCGGGTAATAAAGAACTAACAACGATGATCTGGTCAATGTTTGCCGCAATTGGCTTAATACCATCGTAAAAATCTGGGCGCGACAGTTCACTGGTTCTGGGAATGACCGCTTCAATCACCCCTTTGATGGTTTCCTCTTCAACCTCCAGCGCACGAAACTGAACATGATCGCCACAAACAACGGAATCAACAGTCCTTCTTATATGGCAACGACGAACAACACCGGCATCATCTCGCACATCAGCGTGCTGCCCAAAACGCCCAACAACTCTACCGTGTTGTTCGGCACCAAGCTTGTCATCACTGATGTCTTGCGACTTTTGAGATAGCTTTTTACGGAGATTCTTGCCGACCTGACGTTTTTGACGTTCAGTTAGTTTATTTCTTTTTGCCACATCACTGCTAAATTAAGTATATTAGTAACATTGTAAACGCCACGAATGACAAAGTAACCTCATTAGTTAAGTAGAACTAGAATATTAACGAGGATGTCGATAAATAGTGGAATAAGAATAAGCGTTGTAGGCGGGCAGGACATGTCGTTCAGTAAAGACAATTTAGTATGGATGGATCTCGAAATGACGGGTCTCGACCCGGATGTCTGCAAAGTCTTGGAAATTGCGACTATTGTTACTGACGCCAATTTGAATATCCTTGCAGAAGGGCCTGTTTTGGCCATTCATCAATCAAACGACATACTGGATAATATGGATGAGTGGTGCACCAAAACTCACGGTGAATCAGGCCTAACTCAACGATGCAAAGACAGTTCAATTACTGAAGCTGACGCTATCGAGCAAACTATTGCCTTCTTGGAGCAATACGTGCCTAAAGGTGTATCACCTCTTTGTGGTAATAGTATCGGACAAGACAGACGCTTCTTGCAAAGACATATGATCGAATTAGAGGAATATTTCCACTATCGAATTATCGACGTCAGCACTATTAAAGAGCTGGTAAAAAGATGGCAACCAGACGTGTTAGATGGATTCAATAAAAAAGGCGTACACCTTGCTCTGGATGACATAAAAGAATCTATCGAAGAATTGGTTTACTACCGCCAACACATCTTCAACATTTAAATTTTCCGCTCACAATTAATTTTTTCACAAAATCACTTGCACTACAGCATCATTTTTGTAAAATGCGCACCCGCTTCGCAAGAAGCAGGTAAGTAGAATAAGTTGCGGGAATAGCTCAGCTGGTAGAGCACAACCTTGCCAAGGTTGGGGTCGCGAGTTCGAATCTCGTTTCCCGCTCCAATTTTTTTACTTCACACCACACCATTACGCGGGAATAGCTCAGCTGGGTGAACCGCGAAATAGACAAAGCGAAAGCGTGGAGCTTTGTCAGGGGTGAACGACTCGCCAGGACGGCGAGGCCGGAACCAGACCACAGGACGTGTTGTTAATGGTACATACCACGTAGCCAAATATGCGGGAATAGCTCAGCTGGTAGAGCACAACCTTGCCAAGGTTGGGGTCGCGAGTTCGAATCTCGTTTCCCGCTCCAAATTCTAAAATACCCAAACTTAATAAATTACGATTGCTCAGCTGGGCAAGAATTTGATTTGCTCTGCGAACCTCGCTATTTCGGCATTGTAAACTGCCCTTTGAATACTTTTCACTCCCAATGCTAAGGCGACGAGATTGCACCTAAAATCCATAAAAGTCATCATTGGTAATGTCTATTTGTAAATTCAAGCCCAAATCTTGCAAATAATTTGCAAAGATCTGTTTTTGAATAAATATTTAATAACTTAAAGCACTGGTTTTGTGCAATTTGCCCCATAAAGGCACATTGCGCCCCGCAATATGTCCCAAGAGAAGGCATTTGAGTGTGACTGCACAATTTTAGTTCTCAGCAAAAGCCAAAGGGTTAAAAAACAAACAGCAAAACTGTTTTTTGAGCATAAATATGCAATTGGGTTTCAATATTTGCATGGAAATCAAACTATTTAGACTTGATTTAGAGAGAAAATATGCTGATTATCCTAATTTGGAATGAGACACACTAAATAATTTGCATCACAAACTTTTACGTTTTTTTGCGAAAAGTTTGCAATACTTAACCAGATACTCATTAGAAAAATAGAACACACACTACAATTTAGGAGCATAGTATGAAGAATTTTGCCTTTTCAAAGCTTAATTCTGCGGTGTTGAAAGGATTATATGTTGGCTCAATGGCCGCTGCATTGACACTTTCTCACCAAGCTTTCGCCCAGGAAAACGAAGACGAAACAGCAGATGTTGAACGCGTAATGGTGACAGGTTCTAGGATTGCCCGCGATCCTAACCTTGCGGCCCCTTCTCCTGTTCAAGCAATCGAAGCAGAGGATATTCAAACTTCAGGTGAATTCTCAATCGCCGACGTAGTTAACGATATTCCTGCACTTTTTTCATCTACCACCGCAGAAAACTCCGGTGACTTTGGGTTAGTTGCAGGTAGTAACCGACTCAATCTTCGCGGCCTCGGTTCAAACCGTACACTAGTGCTTGTTAATGGTCGCCGTCACATCGGTGGTGCTCAAGGTAGCTCATCTGTAGATGTAGGCTCTATCCCAACTAAACTTATTGAAAGTGTTGAAGTACTGACCGGTGGCGCATCAGCAATTTATGGTGCTGACGCTGTAACAGGTGTTGTTAACTTCATCCTTAAGAAGGATTTCGAAGGTTTTGATTTCGACATCCAACAAGGTGTGTCTTCTGAAGGCGATTCAGAGCAAACGAAGGTAGCTGCAACCTACGGCTTTAATTTCGACAACGATAAAGGTAACTTTGCGGTCAGTTTGGAATATTCAGATTTCCAAGGTTTACAAGCAAAAGAACGTGATGGCGGTGTATTTGTTGGTTCTGGTCGCGACTGGGTCAACCCAGCCAAGCGTTTCCAACAAGGTGATATCGACGCAGGCAGCATGCCTAACTTCGCACAGTACTATAACCCAGCTAACGACAGACCTACTTTCGGTTTAGCTGTACCTGGCAGTGCCGATGACTTTATCGCGTCTTATACCAGTGCCTTTGGCATGGCACCAACACTTACCGCAGCTGAATTAGCTTACATCCAAGCAGCGGCTGCAGCGCCTAACCGTGCGGTATTGCCTGGTCGTACATTCCCATTCACCTCAGGTTATGGTTATGTCATTCCTGGTAACCCATATACTTTTGCAGGTTTTGATCCGAGCACACCAATCGACTTAAACGGCAACGGCACACCTGACTGTTACGACTCTTGGACAGGTTACAACTCAGTGTTTGGTACAGAATCATTCGGTGTGTTGGGTGGCTGTTGGGTAGCTAACCCAGACGGTACTTACCGCGTAATCGAAGACGGTCTAGTCGCCAACGGATTCCAAGGTTTCGGGGGTGACTCTTTCAATACCATCACTCAACAAAACAGTTACTTGTTGAACCCTGAAGAAAACATCCAGCTTAACCTAATCGGTAGTTATGAATTAACTGACGATATGTTGCTAACGTGGGAAGCGAAACACGTTTCTCAGGAAACTTATACAACGACTCAACCCACGTCGTTCTGGGACTTATTGTTCGGCGCGCCGGATAACCCATACTTGCCAGCATTCATTCAGCCTATTGCTCAGCAAACAGGTGGTGTAGCAATTACTATCGACCCAATTGGTATCGGTGATGCAACACAAACCACAGAGCGTGAAACCACTCGTCTTGTACTTGGCATCAACGGTGAGTTCGACAACGGTTGGGTATATGACGCAAGCTACGTTTACGGTCGTTTCAACCGTGAAGTAACGCAAGAAAATGCGATAATCAATGACCGCTTTATGGCTGCCATTGATGCCGTTATTGACCCTGCAACAGGCGAAGCTGCGTGTCGTGTAGATGTTGATCCAACAGCACCAGCACAAGGTACACCGTTTAACATTCCAGATTATGATCCAGGTTACTTCTCGTTTACGCCAGGAGCGGGTCAATGTGTGCCTTTAAATATTTGGGCAGGTCAAGCAGGTATTACAGATGCCGCAGCTGAGTGGGTAACAACTACTGAAACGTCTGAAATCACACTTACGCAACACGTTATTGCGGGTTCTGTTGCCGGTGACTTAGGTGATTACTTCGAACTACCAGCAGGTCCTATTGAATTTGCATTCGGTGGTGAGTATCGCAAAGAAGAATCGGAAGCTATTTTTGACCCATGGCAGCGTGGTGTACTTCCAGCAGGTTCTCCATTTGTTGGTGGTAACATCGCTGACATTTCAGACAACACTAAGCTAACTTTCCGTCCCAAGACTATTACTCGCAACGAAACGGGTGAATACGACGTATGGGATATCTATGTTGAAGCGGGTATTCCACTTCTCGAGGGTATGCCTTTCGCAGAGTCTTTGGGAGTTGACGTGGCATTCCGTATCTCGGATTACGACACCATTGGTAAAACTGAAACTTGGAAAGTAAACCTAGAATGGTTCCCAATCGAAGACTTGATGGTTCGTTCTACCATTTCTCAAGCGGTTCGTGCGCCAAACATTACTGAATTGTTCGGTCCACTAGTAGGTACTACGTTCCGTCCAGCTGACCCGTGTGATGCCGCACAAATCAGCGCACTTCGCGAGAATGGTCAAGGTACGCTTGCCGATCAGACTCAAGCAAACTGTGTTGCTGATTTTGCAACTATCGGTCTAGACCCATTTGATGAAAACGGCGTATACAGCTTCTCTGATCCATTATCAGCGGCATTCGGCGGTTTCACTGGTGGTAACGTTAACCTTCAAGAAGAAACAGCAGATACGCAAACATACGGCTTCGTATATCGCCCAGACTTCATAGAAGGCTTCAACATTACTGTTGACCACTGGATCATTGAAATCGAAGATGCAATCGCTGCGGTTAGTGGTCAAAACATTGCCGACGGCTGTTACCAAGGACCAAGCTTGAATCAGAACTTCTGTTCACTACTCGGTCGTAACTCGGATTCTAATTCAATCTTCTTTGGTGGCTTCAACACGATGACGTCTACGTCTATCAACTTCGCGAAGCTTGAGACATCAGGTTGGGATTTTGCAGTTGCATATGACTTTAACTATGACGAGCACGAGTTTGGTCTAAGCCTTGGCGGTACTAAAGTTAACAAACTAAACCAATTCAGTAACCCACTTGATCTTTCTGATGTAGATCCAGAGCTTGGCGAAATCAGACGTCCAGAATGGGCGGGTAACGCAAGCCTTAGCTGGACTATGGGTGACTTGAATGTTAACTGGCAGACTCAGTACCAAGACGAGCAGTTGCTTCAATTCGTAGAGATTGAAACAGCTGAAGCGCTATACGGTGACGCTGTGATGATGGAAGAAACCTTCATCCACGACATCAATATGACCTTCAGAGCAACTGACGAGTTAATGGTTTACGGTGGTATTAACAACATCACTGATGAAATGCCGTTCATCACTAACGCTGCATATCCTGCAAGTATTAGAGGTCGTTATTTCTTCTTAGGCCTAAACTACACAATGTAATATAGAGCCAAGTTGATACTTTTAAAAAACCCCGCAGTCGCGGGGTTTTTTTATATCAGGGCCATCTGCAATCAAACGAACTACATTTCACTACCCCGTCCTTTTTCAGTAATTAGGCAGAGCAAATATTTAAATGTCTTGATCGACTCTATCATCAAAATCAACACTCGTTTTAAATTCCAAGAACAACAGAAACGCAATAATGAAAACTCCGAAACCGAGTAAAAAGGGAAGGAATGCACCAAATATAGGGGCAATGCCCATTGTGTCGATTAACAATTCTATGGCGACTGCTCCACCTGCATAGTTAAGTGCCATAGCAATTAAAAAAGGAATAATCTTGTCGCTCTGAATCTGCATATTGTAATAAAACGATACCATAGCAATGAGCACGTTCGGTGCGAGTAGATAAATGTAGGTTAAGGACGAGTCACCGAAGAAGCGAAAACGAGTGATTTCGACTATTATAAATCCAAGTACGCTAATAAATGTAACAAGAATTGCAACGCCACATCGCAATTCACTCAATTGTTCTAATATTTTTTTCATCGTTCTCAGTCAAACACAAGTATTCATACTTAATGCTTCCTCCGTGCATTACAAACTTCGTTTTCTAGCAATTGTTAAAGGGTTTGTAGTATCTCCGATAGATATTCCTTAGGTGTAAAAAGTTGCAATTGGTTCCCACTTTAAGACCGCGATAGTCTCGACATCCTCTTCCAATAGAACCTATTTGACAAACATCAACAATCAATTTGGTGTTCAGAAATTGGTTCAAAACCTTGCCAAAAATGATGCACTTATTTGCTAAAAATTAAATTTTTATTGCAGTATTGACTAAGCCCAAAACTCGGCCTAAAAATTCACTAGAAGCATTAAATGCTCTTCACGTGTTTAAGTGGATCTTCTCGTTCTCAGGGTTCACTTGATAGGTTTATAAGAATACTTGTTTGTGTTTTGGAAGCGACTGAAATGGCCAAGTTGACTAGAGATGAATTGTTAAACCGATCCTTTATGGATCCGAAGAATTTTCCTTATGGTTTCTCGCGTTCGGGAGACTTCTCCATAAACGAAGCCAAGGCGCTTACAGGATATGGAAATCTTATTACAGCACTGTTATCTGGCAGCTTCAAGCCGTCTTGTCCTGAGGATGAACAATTACTGGCAGTCGCAAAAGAAAACGCGCAGCCAAGTAGTTACGCTGAAAAAGCTTGGGTGAAGTACCAAAAACGCATCAATAGAGTCAAAACTGGCAGTATCTACGGTAAACGCACCACTGACACGGCAGACGCCGGTGACGATAGTAACGATGATGAACCGTTAGACACTGAAATTGATATAAGCCAAGGTGAGGATTAACCTCCTATTTTTTGTAATTATATAGGAAATTAAACCCATTAATGACGATTTAACACACCCTAAATAGGATGCGCATCCTATTTTATTAAGTCTAGGGACATAAACTTAACTATTTCTAGTTTTCGGTATCTTATTCTAATTATGTCCCGTATATTTGCGCCCATATTGGGCGGATTTTATATGCCTGTCCACTGGATATCATCGGCGAATTATCACTTAGGAGAACATAGTAGTGGAAATGATGTCAGGTGCCGAAATGGTCGTAAGGGCACTTAAAGACGTTGGCGTTAAATACGTGTTTGGTTACCCCGGCGGTGCCGTTCTCGATATTTATGACGCTTTATTCAGACAAGATGAAGTGAAACACATTCTTGTCAGGCACGAACAAGGGGCATCGCACATGGCTGACGGCTATGCGCGCTCAACAGGTGACACAGGTACAGTGCTCGTCACTTCAGGTCCTGGTGCGACAAACACCTTAACCGGTATCGCCACTGCTTATATGGATTCCATTCCAATGGTTATCTTGTCTGGTCAAGTACCTTCGATGCACATTGGGGAAGATGCGTTCCAGGAAACCGATATGGTGGGATGCTCACGTCCCATTGTAAAACACAGCTTCTTGGTCAAAAAAGCTGAAGATATTCCAGTTGCCATTGCCAAGGCCTATTACATTGCTAATTCTGGTCGCCCAGGCCCGGTAGTTATCGACTTACCAAAAGATATCGTCAACATCCAGGAGTCGCACCCATACGAATTCCCTGAAAATATTGATATTCGGTCCTACAACCCAACGGCCAAAGGACACAACAAACAGATTAAAAAGGCCGCAGAGGCGTTAAAAGCCGCCAAGCGTCCAGTGTTTTACGTTGGTGGCGGTGCCATTGCCGCAGATTCCAGCGCAGACATCATCGCGCTTGCCGAACAGTTTAACGCGCCAGTAACCAACACGCTTATGGGACTAGGCGCGTTTCCTGGAACCCATCCTCAGTTCGTTGGTATGTTGGGAATGCACGGCACTCTAGAAGCCAACAAGACTATGCATAATGCAGATTGCATTCTTGCATTAGGTGCGCGTTTTGACGATCGAGTCACCAATAACGTGGCTAAGTTCTGCCCGCACGCCAATATCATTCATGTGGATGTTGATCCGGCGTCTATTTCTAAAACTGTCAATGCACACATACCTATTGTGGGCTCAGTTGAAAAAGTTATTGAACAGTTAAAACCGCATGTTAAAGACATCACTCCGGAGACTCAAAAAGAGAAGTTGGCAGATTGGTGGCAGCAAATTGAACAGTGGCGCTCCAGAAAATGCTTAAGCTATAAGACCAGTGACGAAGTAATCAAACCGCAACAGGTTATCGAATCACTATACAAGCACACTAATGGCGAAGCGTTTGTCAGCTCTGATGTTGGCCAGCACCAAATGTTCGCTGCACTTTACTACCCGTTTGACAAGCCTCGTCAGTGGATTAATTCTGGTGGTCTTGGCACCATGGGCTTCGGTTTACCTGCCGCCATGGGCGTTCAATTTGCACACCCGGATGCTATTTCTGCGGTTGTTACTGGTGACGGTAGTATTCAAATGAATATTCAGGAATTATCAACCTGCTTGCAATACAACTTACCTATCAAGATTATTTCATTGAACAACCGCGCGTTGGGCATGGTGAGACAATGGCAAGATATGATTTACAAAGGACGCCATTCACATTCTTACATGGAGTCGATGCCAGACTTCGTAAAACTTGCTGAAGCATACGGCCACGTGGGAATTAAAGTAGACCACCCATCAGAACTTGATGATGCGATGGCACGTTGTATGGCAATGAAAGACAAATTGGTATTCATGGACATCGCCGTTGACCAGAACGAACACGTTTATCCTATGCAGATCAAATTTGGTGCTATGGATGAAATGAGACTAAGTAAAACGGAGCGTACCTAATGATTAAAAGAAGGATCCTTTCAGTCTTATTAGAGAACGAGCCAGGTGCACTATCTAGAATCATGGGGTTATTCTCCCAGCGTGGTTATAACGTTGACTCTTTATGCGTAGCAACAACTGCTGACCCCTCATTATCGCGTCTTACTATCACAACCCAATGCGACGATAAGGTGATCGAGCAAATCACCAAGCAAATTAACAAATTGGTCGATGTGTTTAAGGTATCGGATTTAACCGATGGCGATCATGTTGAACGCGAGTTAATGCTGGTGAAAGTAGCCACTCCGACGGAACAAGTAAGAGCTGAAATAAAGCGCAGCGTCGATATATTCCGTGGACAAATTGTGGACGTCAGTCCTCGCAATTATACGATTCAGGTCACCGGCCCTAGCGACAAGCTTGATGCGCTCTTACGTACGCTTTCAGAATCAGCCGATGTCACTGAGGCATCGAGAACTGGTGTTTGCGGTTTGGCGCGCGGTGAAAAATCGCTAAAAATCTAAGTGAATTTTGCTTAACAAATTAAGCCAATAATAAAAGCCTAGGACACCCATCCTAGGCTTTTTGTTGATATTCGCTTCAAAAACGTTAACAAATCTGATCAAAACAAGTTTTTAGGATAACGGTCCTATGTAATCAAAGAAATTTTACAATCATTTTGGAATTAAAAAATATTTTTTAATTCCATACGCTGATATGCGTTATTGATTTATCTATATAAATCAAACACTTAATTGATTTACATACTATTAACTTGTTAAATTTATCTTTTGTTAACTTAACCGCTACAGTAATACAACAACATTTTCTATAAAAATCATTAAGTTATGAAGTGTGCTTAATTCGGAGCACAAAAAAATCACATAATTTAATGAGGTGAAATATGAAAAAGTTAGTAGCAGCCATTTTGGCAACTGCATCAATCACAGCAAACGCACACGAGTCAGTAGACACTACCTTGGTATTTAAAGGTGACCGTTCTTTCGCAAGCTTTTGTCGTGCAGCAGTAGAAGATAATGTTCGTCTAATGCGCAACAGCTTCAAAAACAAAATCGGCGTAGTTGCTGGTAGCAAGCGTGACACAATGAAAATATTATTGGATTCTAACAACCTAAGCTGTAACGGTGTGGGTATTGTTGAGTTCTCTAAGCAACGTGAAGCAAAAAACGTAGTAGCATTTCTTGAAGAAACTGCCATGAGCCTTTAATCATGGATTGTGAGCAAAAAGGGCTAACAAAAGGTAAAACCTGCCTTCTACAGGCAGGTTTTTAACCATCTATTCTTCCGTCAAAAAATCAACATCGATATAAGTCAATAGCGGCGACATTCGCTTATACCCTTCAGCATTTGCTTTGCATTTAACGTTGTTCAAATAGTTAATTTTCCAAGGGTCATTAACAAGCCAAACTTTTCCGGCATCATAAGCCAGCCCTTCAATCGAATAATTGTGCATTTGATCAAATGCCTTACAACCATTGTCTTTAGAGAGCGATTCAGCCAAAAAATTAAGCTGAACAACCTTCACAGGCTTTCGCCTCTCAAGGTCTAAAAACCACAACTGATTGTCGTTGCGAGCTGCGGCAACCAAATAGCCTTTCGAATCAGCGACAGGCACATAGGTCAATGCATTAATAGGGTGATTGCCTTTCTTAAACTCAGGTAAAGCCAAATTAGCGTCGGTTACGGGGTAATAGGAACTGCTTTTCCAAAATTCATCGGATAACGACACGGTAAAAATTCGCGCTTTGCCAGCGTCGTCTTTTTCTAGGGCAATGTAAAGCTCGTGACTTCCTGCAAATGTGATGCCCTCAATACCATCATTTGGATGATTGCCAATATTCATCTCTTTGGCAAACTGCAATGGACGAGCGCCAGTCATGATTGCCTTATCAGACTGCAACTCGATTCTTACTAAAACGGTCGGAAACTCGGTGGAACCTGAGCCAGCATATTTATCTATGCATTCAGACGACCATTGGTAGCGCGACGCATCTTCGGTCACCGAATAAATGATGTTGTCATCCTTCGGGTCAACGGCAATCGCCTCTAGGTCGGGACTCCCAGACAAATAGCCACCAAAACAACTTTCACTAACGTCTTTTGCTAGTGAGATTGGTACTTTAGGAGAGAGTACTTGATTGGCATTTGGATCAAGTTGAATAATGCGCATTGTCTGTGAATCATCAGCGCTGCCATCGGCAATGGTTAATAAGGTTCCATTTCGCCATACCGCTAGACCTGAAGTTTGTGGGTCGAGCATGGTATTGCCATCAATATCTTTCAACCAATAGCTCTTTAAGTCGGAAGAGTGAGCTCCCGCGGCATTTGCCCCAAAACTTGCAAAGGCAGCAAATAACACTGCTGACAAATATGAACTAGATTTCACTGTTTCTACCTTGATTCCGCGATTCCTATTTTGAAAGGTCGTTATAAATGTCGCTAACCAGAAGGTCAAGTTAGATATCGTTATATCGTAACAACTACGACTAATTTACTAGCTGCCAACACTGCTATTCAATACAGTTTAGCAGCCACAGATAGATTCGCGTGCTCTACATTTGTAAACACAATGACAATTTAAAATTAAACTAATTTAGTTTAAGGTAAACCTGTGATTAATCAGATAGCTAGATCATGAATAGAGCACAAACAATTGACCGAGAACTGCATCGTATAGATGGCCTGCGCCCATCTGATGGCAGCCATTGTGAAAAACACATAAAAATGGCTCAAAATCCTTTCCGATTTTTCAGAGGCTCGGCCAGTTTGTTTTATCACGATATCGCTACTGGGGCATTGAGCATGCCAGAGGAGCTCATCCACCGTATTCCTGTCACAAACGTTGTAGGTGATTGCCACTTGTCTAACTTTGGTTTTATGACCGAAGAAGGCAGTCACGGCGATACAGTGATATTTGCGCCAAATGATTTTGATGATGCTTGTGCCGGCCACAGTGTCTGGGATCTGGTGCGTTTTAGCACTAGCTTGTTATTAACCCAGCAATATTGTGATGGTCTCGTTAAAGGGCATTACGACTCCGCCGACTTCTTGGCTGATCCGGACATTAAGGCAGCTACCACCACTGGAGCACTTAAGGCGATCAATGGCTTTTTAGAAAGTTACTTAGAACAGTGTGTTTCAATCATTGAAGATAAAGACATGCGCGATGCTGTGATCTTTAACTTCGACAAAGATCACGTACTCAGAAAAGCGCGACGAAAAGCCAAAAACAGAGCCGCCGGCGGCAAACATTTCCACACCAAAAGCGCTCTGGCTAAGTCAATCGACCTAAGTGATTTACATCCAAAATTCGATCTGACACAGAACAAATTTAAAGCCTTGGACGAACCGTTATTTAATGAAATTCACGAGGTATTTTCACCTTATGTAGACGACCTTATTTTAGATGTTACCAAACGTCTGGGCGCCGGTACGGGGTCGGTCAATATGGAACGCTTCTATTTGCTTGTTGGCCCTCAGGACTTCTTTGGCGAAGAAGATTTAAATTTGTGTCACATAGTGGAAGTGAAGCAACAACGTTATGCCGCACCTTTGATGCACTTTGAAGCATTGAGTCCAATGAATCGACTTAATCCGGCTCACTTGACGGTGGCTTGTCAAAAGCGCATGCAGCGCAAGGCCGATCTTGTATTAGATGAAGTGGAATGGAAGGGGCATCACTGGTTAGTGCGCTCTCGTCATCATGCACGTGTTGGTATTGACCCAGAAGATATCGGACTGGGTATTGAAGATCCTGATAAACAACTTTACGAATATGCGCAAACCTGTGGCTCAGCACTGGCATTAGCGCACGCAAGAGGCGATCGCCGCTCTACGCGTTTTGAGCAAGCGGTGGTTCACACACTACCCGACTATGCCGGCCAGGTGGCAGAACTTGCGCTAATGAACATGACACGAGTATTGGAAGATACCTTGATACTGCAGGAGTTGATGGAAGCAAAGTGAGCCAGCAGCTACCTACTTTAATTGCAGGGCCTATAGCGCGACGCTTCACCCCTAACGAGCTAGTATTGTGGTTCGCCACCAGCAATGATGTGGTGGTGAATCCGCAATTATACCTTACCGATGATCACCACATCCCCATCAATATCGATGCCGTGGAGCACGAAAGCTTTCAAATAGGGACTCATGCCTTTGTAAAGTTGGTCACTATCAAATTTGCCTCACCTTTGGCAAGTGACGCTGAAATCGAATACGACTTAATAAGCGACGCTCAGTCACTTCTAAAAGACAGCCTCTCCACGTTAACCTATGACAACAAACAGCGCCCGTCTCTGGTGCTTAAGACAGACGCGCAACAAGTACTGCACGGTTCTTGTCGAAAGCCACATCACAACGAGGACGACGCTCTGATACGAGTAGACGGGCTCTTGGCCAGCGCGGAAGGTCACGCCCGGCCGTCGATGCTGATCATGTCAGGCGACCAGGTTTACATCGATGATGTCGCAGGACCAATGTTATCGGCAATTCATCAAACAATCGCGCTTTTAGGCCTGCATTCAGAGCATATACCAGGCGCCTTGGTAGAAAATAGTGAGGCTTTGATCAATCATCCTGATGGTTTTTACAATCGCACTGAGCTGCTACCTGACGTAGATTCAAATGAAGCGGTATTAGATCGTTTTTTCCTGGCAAAACGCAAACCCATATTCACTTCTGTTAACGCTAAAAATCACTTGATAACTGCCTCAGAAGTCTTCGCGATGTACTTGTTAGTATGGTCTCCCGTTATTTGGCAGTTTATTAAAATTGTAAAGCCTAAGCTCAGTGACGAACTCGATGAACTGTTTGAAGACGAACAAGAAACTATTGAGCGTTTTGTCAAAACACTTCCTCAGACGCAACGTATTCTGGCTCATATTCCTTGTTACATGATATTCGATGACCACGACATAACTGACGACTGGAACCTCACCCGGGGCTGGGAAGAAGCCGCATATGGCAACCCTTTCTCCAAGCGCATCATAGGGAATGCACTTCTGGGCTATTACCTGTTTCAAGGTTTGGGGAATGCACCAAAAAATCTGCACCATCTAACGTCTGAAATAAAAAGCAAGTTCACTGAATCCTCATTGCTAGACCACGATGAAGTGTTACAAGCCCTATTTGACTGGAATCACTGGCATTATACGGTAGGCACAAATCCACCGGTGATGGTACTCGACACCCGCACTCATCGCTGGCGTTCAGAGAAAAACCCCAATAAACCTTCCGGTTTAATGGATTGGGAATTGTTGCAAGAGATGCGAGAAGAGTTAAGAGGCAAATCAGAAGTGATCATGGTTTCTGCAGCGCCGGTGTTTGGGGTAAAGATAATAGAAGCCATTCAGAAGCTGTTTACCATGTTTGGACAAGCGTTGACGGTAGACGCCGAGAACTGGATGGCACACGAGGGCACCGCAAAGGTGTTGCTAGAAACATTTCACGACCCAGATACCCCCAGAGACTTTGTTATCTTGTCGGGTGACGTGCATTACTCGTTTTGTTATGACGTGCGACTTAGATTTAAAAAGGACAGTCCAAGAATCACGCAAATTACCGCCAGTGGTATTAAAAACCAGTTTCCTAGTAAACTCATTGCCACACTAGATAAATGGAACTTGCGGCTATACGGACCTAAATCTCCTTTGGTGTGGTTTACCAAACGCCGTAAAATGAAGATTCGCGCTCGCTACCCCAATCGCAAAAACAAATGGCGCACGTTAGTCAGCAAAAGTGCGATCGGTTTAGTGCAATGGCCAGCAGATCGAAATAAACCCATCGTGAAAGTGTTATGTCACGACGGGGAAGACATCACTTTTAGATAATTATTCCTGCACATTTATACAATAAATCTACGTCAGATAATTTGCATAATAAGACAAAACATATACGATTAAAGAGCGTGCTTTAATACTTTTTGGATCAGGGAATGCCAACCACTTCGCACTCACAAGTTGCAGAATTTTTAAATCGTTGTCAGACGGCATCGGAGGAACAGCGAGAGGCATTGCTTCAGGAAGCGTCGGCACTTTTGCAACAAACCATGCAACACGGAACCTCCTTCAAAACACTCGATGCTCCACTTGATTTAGAAGAGCTTGAAAAAACATTTCGCGGCATTGGTCACAATATCAATGGTATCTTCGCAACTATCCGCGGCATGGTTGAGATAACACAGTTGAAAGAGCCCAATCTTTCGCCTGCTGTGGATGACGCTCTGAAAAAGATAGACACTATGATCGAGCGCGGAGAGCACACAACTGAACAAACAAGGCTTTACGGCAAAGTATTGAGAGTCAACAAAACCTCTCAACCATTAAATGTTATGTTCAGACGGATCAGTAATGATTGTCGTATGAGTTTCGATTTTCCCATCGAATATCATTCGCAACTCACTGACGAAGAAGGCGAATTAGATTTATTTCAAATGGAGCACTTAATCCCTCAATTAGTCAAAAATTCGTTAGATGCGATTGAAATCGCAGCCCCAGAAACGCCAGAGATTATTATTGAAACTAGAATATCGGGCGAGCATCAAAATATGCTGGAATTGAAAATAAGTGACAATGGATGCGGTATTCCTGAAGAGAACGTTGACAAACTTTTCATTCCCTTTTTCTCTACAAAACCCGCGCATAAAGGTATAGGTATGGGCATGGCCATCGTAAAACAGATCGTTCACAATCACGATGGCAATATACACTGCGAAACAAATTCTGAAGGAAACACAGTTGTTCGGATCTCACTGCCACTGAGCCAATCAGCGTAGGCTCACCGCATTGCTATTAGGCTTTTTTCTCACTTAAATCCCACTTATTGCCATATAAATCTTCGAATACAGCGACAGTACCATAAGGTTCGTAACGCGGTTGCTCATGAAATTTCACACCCGCTTGAGAGAAGGCTTTGAAATCTCTTTCAAAGTCATCAGTTTGCAGAAATAACCATACTCTGCCCGCACCTTGTTGGCCTATTGCTTGTTTTTGTTCTGGTGAACTAGCTTTTGCCAGCACGATTTGCGTAACACATCCTGCACTTGGTGAAACCACTACCCAACGCTTGTCACCCATGGCGAGATCTTCGACTAGATGAAAACCAAGTTTTTCAGTGTAGTACGCAATCGCTTCGTCATAATCAGCAACGATAATGCTAATAGCCGATAACTGTTTATTCATGTAAATCCTTTAATATTAATCTATAGCAATGGGTGTCTTTATCTGGATCGAAATCTGGTAGTGGCTGAAGAAAGCGAAAGCCCAGTTTATTAAGCAGTGCGGTGGAAGCATCATTGCCCGGCGATACCAAGGCGTCCACCTGGGATAGACCCAATTGCGCCTTTGCACCGCTCAAAAGAGCCTCAGAGGATTCTTTGGCATAACCCAAGCGCCGAAATTGAGCGAGGAAGGCAAAACCCAAATCAGGTGTATCTCTCCCGTCACGGTAGAGCAAACCGCAAGTTCCAACAGTTTCCCCAGTTATCTTATCCTCTGCGGCCAAAATACCTACACCTCGATCCCGATACATGATCATTGGACCAAATTGAATGTACTCCTTTGCATCGTCAACACTGCGGATACCTCTGTCGCCGATAAATTGCAACCAACTGGGGTCATTCATCAAATGATACATAAAGGGAGCATCAGAATCCGAAAGCGGCCGCAGTTTTAGCCGCTCAGTTTCAATAAACAGAAGTGATTTCACTCTGGCTCCTTTCTGTATTTCAGTAGGTCATTCGCGGCCAATAACGCATCGATTTCGGCCATCTGTGTTTTTGTAATTGATGCACGTCGAGGATATTCAGGACACTGACGGTCATTTACCCAATGATGATGCCAGCCAGAGGTTAATTCGATAAATTGATCGGCAAAAGCGAGGTCAGTTTGTTCAATACAACCAACTAAGCAAGTATCGACATAAGTTTGGCAGACAGGGAAGGTCTCGGATGGCGCTTGCCATTTCTCAACCTCACAAATCCAAACTGTTGCATTGGACAACCAGGTTGCTAACTTGTCGCTTTGTGCTGCATGCCAGCTTTTTATCGCAGTTTTATCAACTTCGACAAAACGATAGTGTTGCTCACGCTGACGCAAGTCCTCTGATATTTCATCTATAGGTACTAACACGCCATTCATCGAACTATTACCACAGGCACCAGTACCCGGCTTGGCGCCCACACAGGTGAGATACTCGGTACTACTCGACATACTCCAGCCTCGATACCAACCATCAACTGACACAGGCAACACCTCTTCATCAATCTCTGAGTGGGTCAATCTGCTGTCATGACTCATCAAACTACCGTACCCAAATAACAGATCTTGCTTCATCTTACCGCCGTTCTTTACTTGCAGGTTCGCAAGCTGTGTTTAACCAGTGTTATAATCCCACCATTATCAATAAATGAGTTTTCACTTTCAAACATGGCTTGGATCCAACTAAAAATCGATGCACAAGAAGAAACGGCCGAACGGATCGGCGACCTGATGTCGGGCAATGGTGCAATGGCTGTCACCTTTATGGATACCAAAGACACTCCAATGTACGAACCTAAACTGGGGGAATTGACCTTGTGGCCAGATACTACGGTCATTGGTTTATTCGATGCCGAAACCGATATGACCCAAGTAATTGGAAGAATGTCGAAAGCCAAGATTTTAGGTGAGGACTTTGCTTACAAGGTGGACCAGCTTGAAGATAAAGATTGGGAACGCGAATGGATGGATAACTTCCACCCAATGCAGTTTGGACAACGCCTTTGGATTTGTCCAAGCTGGTGTCCGATTCCCGATCCCGACGCCGTAAACATACTGCTTGATCCGGGTTTAGCCTTTGGTACCGGCACTCACCCAACCACCTCGCTTTGTCTTGCCTGGTTAGAACAGCAAGACCTAGTGGGAAAAACTGTATTAGATTTCGGTTGCGGCTCGGGTATCTTAGGTATTGCTGCACTCAAATTAGGCGCTGCTAGGGTGGTGGGTGTCGACATTGACGTGCAAGCATTGGATGCCACTAGAGACAACGCAAAGCGCAATGGTGTGGAGGCCGAATTCGAGCTTTACCTGCCCGAAGAGCAACCAGAGCAAGAATATGACTTAGTGATTGCAAATATCCTGGCCGGTCCACTGCGCCAATTGCGCGAGCAAATAGCGAGCTTCTGCAAACCAAACGCTGATTTGGTGTTATCCGGTATTTTAGAAACCCAAGCACCAGAGCTCAATGCGCTGTACCAGGACTTTTTCGACATGCAACCCCCAGTCTTCCAAGATGAATGGTCGAGGCTGGCAGGCACTAAGCGCTAACATCTATCACAGACAAACCAGTCGCTTATACCGCAAGCCTTAAAAGGCAAGGTTTGTCTGTGATTAACATACTGTAACTATTCACCTTTCGAACCCAAAGCAGTGAAAATTTAACGATTTGCTTGTGTCAACCCAAAAACAGCAAAAAAAAGTCGAATTTGTTTAAATTCTAGCCTTTTCAAGGTGGAAAAAAAGCCGTAAACTTAGCGCCCTTTTTGCGGCTTGGATAATTTTTGCGCAGTTACAGGACATAGTATTGATTCAAATTGGCGACTACACCTTGGATAACAACGTCATGTTGGCACCCATGGCAGGTGTCACTGATAGACCGTTTCGACAGCTATGTAAGCGACTCGGAGCCGGGCTTGTTGTTTCAGAAATGCTTTCCAGTAATCCCAAAGTTTGGGACTCGGTAAAATCAAAACAACGAATGAACCACGAGGGCGAAACAGGTATTCGCTCTGTGCAAATCGCTGGCTCGGAACCGGCGTTAATGGCGCAAGCTGCGCAGCACAATGTGGCCAATGGCGCACAGATTATCGACATCAATATGGGGTGTCCTGCAAAAAAGGTAAATAAAAAGCTAGCAGGTTCGGCGCTGCTACAATACCCCGAGTTAGTTGAGGATATTGTTAAAGCCGTTGTAGATTCGGTATCGGTACCGGTCACGTTAAAAATACGCACGGGATGGAATCCGGATAACCGCAACGCTGTGCTGATTGGCAAAATAGCTGAAGATAATGGCATTCAATCGCTCGTCGTACACGGCCGAACAAAAGCCTGTATGTACAAAGGTGACGCAGAATACGACACCATTAAACAGGTGAAGTCAGCCTTATCGATCCCGGTTATCGCCAACGGTGATATCACATCACCGGAAAAAGCTAAACAGGTATTAGATTATACCCAGGCAGACGGAGTGATGATTGGTCGTGGCGCCCAAGGCAACCCTTGGATATTTAAAGCGATTACTCATTATCTCGAACATGGCGAACGACTTCCTGAGCCAAGTTTGTCTGAGACACATGCCGTATTAATCGAGCATGTGCGCAACGTTCACCAGTTTTATGGGGAACTAATGGGAGCAAGAATTGCCCGCAAACATGTGGGTTGGTATTTAGCGGAACACGATTCTCAACGGATCTTCCGCAAAACATTTAATGCTATTGACGAGCCAGAAGGGCAAATTGATGCACTAAATGATTACTTTAAAGGGCTGACAGAAAGTGTATCGGTAACCCCGATTGCCCCTGCAGCATAGTACTAACTAAAAATAGAGCAAGACGTAATATGTTCGACCAAAACGTTACATCTCCTTTCACTACTACAGTGACCACGCCTTCTCAAACGCAAGCTCAAAAGCCTTTGCGTGACTCTGTAAAACAGGCGGTTAATAAATATCTTAAGCAACTAGATAACACTGATATCGACAATCTTTACGATTTGGTATTAGCTGAAGTAGAAGCGCCGCTTCTTGAAGAAATCATGACTTACACTCGCGGTAACCAAACTCGCGCGGCGCTTATGATGGGTATCAACCGTGGTACATTGCGCAAGAAGTTAAAGCAATACGGCATGAACTAAGCCATATTGACTATACTTAGAAAAGAGCACCAATAGGTGCTCTTTTTGCTTTTAGCCTTTACAAACTGACTGCATAGTCAACTTTTAGATTCGTTCTTCATAGGTATTTAATTGATGCAAAATCCAAGACCTGTTCGTCGTGCGCTGCTAAGTGTTTCTGACAAAACCGGTATCGTTGAATTTGCCAAAGCATTGGCACAACGCAATGTCGCTCTATTATCCACTGGTGGTACTGCCAAATTACTAAGCGAAAATGGCTTAGATGTGACCGAAGTATCTGATTACACAGGCCACCCCGAAATCATGGATGGTCGGGTAAAAACGCTACATCCAAAAGTTCACGGCGGCATCTTAGGGCGCAGAGAGCAAGACGAAGCAGTCATGGAAACCCATAGTATCGATCCTATCGATATGGTAGTTGTTAACCTTTACCCATTCGCTCAAACCGTAGCTAAAGACGATTGCACGTTAGAAGATGCTATTGAAAACATCGATATCGGCGGACCGACAATGGTAAGAGCCGCGGCTAAAAACCACAAAGATGTAACCATCGTTGTTAACGCCAATGACTATGACCGCGTGATTGCGGAAATGGATGACAATGCCGGCTCCCTAACTTACAAGACCCGTTTCGACCTAGCTATTGCAGCATTCGAACACACTGCTCAGTACGACGGCATGATAGCCAACTATTTTGGTACCACAGTGTACGAGGAAGAAGAGCAAACTCAGTTCCCACGCACTTACAACCAGCAATTCATTAAGAAGCAAGACTTGCGCTATGGCGAAAACAGCCACCAGCAAGCTGCTTTTTATGTTGAAAGTGATGTACAAGAAGCGTCTGTTGCAACGGCAACTCAGTTACAGGGCAAAGCATTGTCATATAACAACATCGCCGATACTGATGCAGCACTTGAGTGTGTAAAAGAGTTCACTGACCCGGCTTGCGTTATTGTTAAACACGCAAATCCTTGTGGTGTTGCACTGGGTGCAAACATTTTAGAAGCTTATGATCGCGCTTTTAAAACTGACCCAACCTCAGCATTTGGTGGCATCATTGCGTTTAACAAAGAGTTAGATGCCGAAACAGCACAAACGATCATCGACCGCCAGTTTGTAGAAGTAATTATCGCTCCAACAGTGTCAGAGGGCGCAAAAGAAGCCATCGCTAAGAAGAAGAACGTGCGCGTTCTCGAATGTGGCGATTGGCAAGGTCAACTGACTGAAGAGTTTGACATCAAACGCGTCAATGGTGGTTTGTTAGTACAAGATCGCGATTTCGGAATGGTTGAAATGGACGATCTCAAGGTTGTGTCAAAAGTTCAGCCAACCGAAGAGCAGCTAAATGACCTATTGTTCGCTTGGAAAGTGGCAAAATACGTTAAGTCTAATGCCATTGTATACTGCAAAGACCATATGACTATAGGCGTAGGTGCGGGTCAAATGAGCCGTGTTTATTCAGCAAAAATTGCAGGAATTAAAGCCGCCGATGAAGACCTAGAAGTACCGGGTTCGGTAATGGCGTCTGACGCATTCTTCCCATTCCGCGACGGTATTGATGCCGCAGCAGAAGCAGGTATTAAAGCCATCATTCAACCAGGTGGCTCAATGCGTGATGACGAAGTTATCGCAGCAGCAGATGAGCACGGTATCACCATGGTATTCACTGGTATGCGTCACTTTAGACACTAGTCGGTATTTTAATGAGATTCAAAAACGGGGCAATCGCCCCGTTTTTTTATATGTTTCCATTATGACTGAGGTACAAAGTACTCGCCTAGGATGGTCTTGAGCTGGTCGTTTTTGCGTAGCGCTTGAATACGCACGTTGATTTGCTCAATCAAGGCAGTTGATTGCTCTGTGGCATGACAGACTATATTTTCACTGTGTACATGTAATGGGGTATCTGCGTCGTAATAGATGTCGCTGATATCTTCCTTAGACAGGTGAAATAAAATATCTGGAATGTAGGCGATGAATGCATCAACCCGCTGCTTTCGTAACATGCCTAAATTCTGCAACTCCGTATTTACTTCAACAACTTGCTGCGGCTGAAATTTACGAACCACTTCTCCATAGGAAAAGCCTCTGCGGACACCTAGTTGTAAGTCTACATCGTCAAATATCTGGTTTACTGCTACGGGTTCTAACGTAAAAAAGTGGGCTTTAGCAAAATTAATGGGAAGCGATTCGATAAGCTTATCCTTTTGCGGCATGGTTTGCGTTGAAGCTGGAAAAATACAGTCATATTTACCATCGTCAAACAGTACACCCGCTCTTGCCGGTGGAAAATAACCAACATCGACCCCGAAGGGTAAATCTTGCACCAACAAATCGAGGATTTCAGCATAGTAGGTGGGGGTATCCTCGTCGGCCTGTAATAATGGCGGCATAATATTCGCCGCAATAGAGAGCTGTCCCGCTGAACTAGCAGCGGAGCACAAAAGTAACACCGATGTGAGAAAAAACTGCTTCCAATGCAAGCTAGACATCACAGAATGTGAATTAGCCAATGATGTTTCAAGTATAGCGTTTTTACCCAACAGCCACTATTACAACGCGGTTGTTCATCTAACAAATAGGATAAGCTGCTAAAGCAAACGTTAATTTTTTTAACCTCGTTTGACCCAAAAGGTCATTGAATTTTCTTATTAGTGCACTATGGTCGTAATGCGTAAACCGTCTTGGAACTCCAAAATGAAAAAAATACTGCTACTTCTCGCCAGCCTTACCTTCGCGAACCACAGTCAGGCCGAGCTTTCACTTTCAAATGCCGAAGTATTGGGCTTTGACAGTCAAAGACTTGAACGAATTGCGCCGCACATGCAGGGCTATATTGATTCCGGCAAACTCGCGGGCACCCTGACCTTTATTGCCAAAGATGGAAAAGTGGCGTATCTCAAAGCACAGGGGATGAGGGACAAGGAAAACGGCATACCAATGACCGAAGATACTATTTTCCGTATTTATTCAATGACCAAACCCATCACTGCGGTAGCAGCATTAACCTTGTGGGAACAGGGTAAATTCAACATGCACGAGCCGATTAGCAAGTACCTACCTGAATTTAACAACATGCAAGTCTATGTATCAGGTGAAGGCGAGAACATGGTCACTAAGCCCGCCAGTAAACAGATCAAAATTAAAGACCTATTTATGCACACCGCAGGTCTGAGCTATGGTTTTAACCCTACGCCACTTGATGCCTTATACCGAGAGAAGTTATACAGCCTGCGTGATGCTGATGCAGATACCTTTATCAAAGCACTCGCAGCGTTGCCACTGGCGCATGAACCAGGCGCAAAATGGACCTATGGCTTTTCCACTGATGTTGTTGGTCGTTTAGTTGAAGTGATCTCAGGTATGTCATTGGGCGATTACATGCAAAAACACATTTTTGCGCCACTAGATATGCAAGACACTGGCTTTTATGTGCGCAAAGAAAACCACGGTCGATTCAGTGAAGTGTACACCGCAAATGAGCAGGGGCAGACCATTCTGACCACAGAAGAACCACTCGGTGATTATTTAACAGACCCCAAAGTACATTCCGGCGGCGGCGGTTTAACCTCAACCGTTAAGGATTATTTCAAATTTGCTCAGATGCTGCTTAACAAAGGGGAGTTGAACGGTGTTCGAATTTTAAGCCGTAAAACAGTTGAGTACATGAGCAGTGATCAACTGGCGCCGCACCAAAAGCCGTTTGACGCCAACGTACCAGGTGAAGGATTTGGACTAGCGATGTCCGTCACAACCGACCCTGCACGCATGGATTTTCTGAGCTCAAAGGGCAACTATGGTTGGGGCGGAATGGCATCAACTTACTTTAGAATAGACCCACAAGAAAACCTCATCATGATAGCTATGGCACAGTTTATTCCAATGGGCTTTCATCCCTATCACGACGACTTCAGAAACCTCGTCTATCAAGCGCTCGATTGAGCTAAGTGATTAAACTAATCAGGCACCTCGCTAATCGCGCGGTGCCTTTTTAATATCTGACTTTTTAGTTATTCTCAGATTACTATTAACCACTGTGAATAAATCAATCTACTTAGGCAATGCCTCCCGAGTCCGCGAATAACAGAACTTTCCATGCGACACAACTCAATCCAAAGTGGTTGGCGTTATCAGTCTTTGTTTATGTCACATTGGTTTTTAATTTGTTGGAACCCTTTGATATGGGCGCACCCTATTTCATGCCCATTTATCATTTTATGCTCAGTACTTACGGCATGCTTTCCGGCGCAGTTATATGGGGGGTTAGTTTTCTTTTTCTCGATAGATATGCCAATAGCATTGGCGCAACAGAAACGACGAGCAAACTCAGCTGGATAGTATTGTTGGTGGTACTTTTAAGTATTGCCAGCTGGCTTTATTCTTTGTTATTGCACCAATTTATCAGCGGTTGGCAGAACATGTATGTACCGGAATACAAGTTCTCTCAACTCATGCCAAAATTCCTCGCAATCTATAGTGTGTGGGGAGGCTTGAGTCTGCTGCAAATATTAATGATTAAAACGCCTCAAAGCCAATCAGAGCAAAATCCACCTTCGCCGAAAGATATGTTATTGCAATTACATTCAGATAATCAGCTAGATCGTTTTCGCGTTGCTGGTGAACGCTTAGTGTGTTTTCAAACCTGCGATAACTATTTACAGATTTATTACTTGGATGAGAAGCAACAGCTCAAAACACGGCTAATTCGCTCTAGCATGAAAAAAATGATAGAGCAGTTGCAGCACTGTGACTTTACCTTTTTCAGAACGCATCAGTCTTTTTTGGTGAACACATCGTTCATTAAAGGCGTTAACAAGCGCCCTAATTTGCTCTCTGTCGAGGTTGCTTATTTAGATTTTGATGTCGCCCTGTCGCGTAAAAATGTGAAACCCTTACTCGAACTCATTGCTGCATAACCAGATCTCCCCAAAACCCACAACAATCTCCCAGCCCTCTTTAAACGCCCTATTTGCCATGAGAAGTTAACGGCATACGACGTTTTAATGTTTCATGTGGTTAGGAGGAATTGATGCACAAATATTGGAAAAAAATCATCGGCAGTTTTCTGCTTTTACAATGCAGCTTCATGGTTCAAGCAGACGAACCAGAGCTAAACTCGAGTGAGGTTGTTGCCAAGATGGTGCAAGCGCATGGCGGCTTGGAGAAGTGGCGTTCAGTGAGAACCATGCAATTTGATACGGTAATGCACAACAACTATCACGGTAGAAATGAGTTAGCATGGTGGGTTGCCACCGAAACAATTGATAAGACTACTCTACATGTCCACCAGAACTGGTTCTTAAACGATGCACAAATCGCATTTGATGGTACTGACGTGTGGTCAGTTAACTGGCGCAAGAGTAATCCGCCGACCGCGATGCTGTACTTCTTTTACTATTTTGTGAATCTACCTTGGTTGACCCAGGAGGAAAATGTCATCTTATCGCCTGTAACCATGTTCGAATGGCCAGAAAGCGGGGGAAAACAATACTATGAAGTGAAGATGACCTTTTCAGAACAACCTGTCATAGGCAAAAGCCCACTGGACTACTTTGTGCTATACATAGACCCAGACAGTTATTTACTTGCAGGTTATCAATACGCGATTG
Organism: Alteromonadaceae bacterium; assembly: GCA_014872785.1. Lineage (GTDB taxonomy): Bacteria > Pseudomonadota > Gammaproteobacteria > Enterobacterales > Alteromonadaceae > Planctobacterium. The sequence continues at coordinate 20,543 of WKFJ01000015.1, read as the reverse complement.
GCAACCGGGCATTTCTAGATTCTCTTGGTCAGCCTCCTGAGAGAAAATTATTCGGTCCTCTTTGGCGTCTTATCACAAAGTATCAAACGGTAGACGGTTTAGTATTTCCAGCCGCCTTTAGAACCATGCCAGAAGCGAATGAGCGCATCGTTGGCAATCACCTGATAATGAATATTGATTTGAACGCGAAACTAACGCCTGAAATGCTGAAGCGGCCGGCCAACGCCATCATTGACGACCCAGCTAAACGTTGATGAACAGCGCGCAGTTGTAGTTAAAAAGGCAACGTCAATGTAATTAATTGATGTTGCCCCTTTTTAGTTTAAAGGTTGAGAACCTTTTGAATCCAAGCAGATATGTCTTGCAGTTGCTCCATACACACATTGTGCTGCATTGGATATTGTTGCCAGTTGATATCGTAACCTGCGTCTTTAGCTTTTAAGTAGGCTGATTTACCTAGTGCGATAGGTACCATCTCATCGTAAGCACCATGAGACGCCGACATAGGCGTTTGCTTATTCGCATCATGCCAACCCTCGCCCTGCATATCCGGGTCGCACATGTAAGTAGATAAGGTAAGAATACCCGCTAACTTTTGTTCGAACCGCAGGCCGAGGTAGTAGGCAATTACGCCACCTTGGGAAAAGCCGGCCAAAATGATACGTTCGGATGGGATACCAGAATCAATCTCCGCTTGCACAAGTGCTTTGACCTGAGTCGCTGAACGAGTTACCCCCTCCATGTCGGCTCTGTCCTGAAAAGATAAGGTTTTAATGTCATACCAAGCGCGCATTTCCATGCCATTGTTGATGGTCACGGGAATAATGGGGGCGTGCGGAAACACAAAGCGAACTTTGTGCTCAGTAGGTAGTTCTAGTTGTGGCACGATAGGGGCAAATCCATTTCCCGAATCTCCAAGCCCATGAAGCCATATAACAACGGCATCATGTTGTGTATTAGGGTTTACCTCGACATAAGGTAATAGCGAAGCAGTCATGTGTACCTTCCTTAAAACAACACGAATTGGCTCACTAAGACACTGGCATGTTCAACACTAAGTGCCAGTATCTTCAAACGTGTATGGGTGTGTTCCTATTAACGCAAACTTTTTATTATTTGCCGATTACACTTTGGTCTTATTTTTTGTTATTCGAAGCGCCAAAGGTATAATCCACAAAATTAGAGGGTAAATTATGCTAATATTGACGGCCACTTACCACAATTCATTAACAATTTTTTAATATTTTCGCTATGGCAACAACTCCGGGTAATTTATTTATCGTTTCAGCACCTTCTGGTGCAGGCAAATCTAGTCTTATCAAAGCGCTTTTAGACAACCACAACAATGAGAACCACCCGATACAAGTGTCGGTGTCTCACACAACGCGCGCACCTCGCCCCGGAGAAATTGATGGAGTGCACTATCACTTTGTCAGTAAAGAAGAATTTGAGGCGTTAATAAAAGAAGAAGCCTTTTTTGAGTGGGCACAGGCATTTGACAACTATTACGGTACTGCCAAGAAGAACATCACAGAGACCTTACAACACGGTATCGATGTTTTCCTAGACATTGAATGGCAGGGCGCGCGCCAGGTTAAAGCTCTCCTGCCGGAAACCAACACCATATTTATCGCGCCGCCTTCAAAAGAAGAGTTGCGCAAGCGCCTCTCCGGTCGCCAACAAGATTCTGAAGAAGTAATCAACAAGCGTATGGCATCGGCGGTATCAGAAATTTCCCATTACCACGAATTCGACTACATTATTGTTAATGATGATTTTGAAACAGCACTTAGCGAACTAGAGAGCATCGTATGCAGCCACAGGTTGCGCAAAGCGAAGCAGCTAATCCGATTAAAAGGCTTGTTTGAAGGGTTATTGGACGATTAATCGGCAAAAAGTCGCTTGGCAACTGCTCAATAAATGAGTAAACTACGCGACCTTTTGAAAATCACTTAGACTAACGCTCGGAGAATTGAATGGCGCGTGTAACAGTAGAAGATGCCGTTGATAAAGTTGGCAATCGTTTTGACTTAGTGTTGGTTGCAGCACGTAGAGCTCGTCAATTGGCTACCGAAGGCAAAGAGCCATTAGTACCAGTAAGTAATGACAAGCCTACCGTTACGGCTTTGCGCGAAATCGAAGACGGTTTAGTTACCTCTGAATCGCTAGACCAAAGCGACTTGCAAGATCAGCAAGAACAAGAACAAGCCGAATTTGCATCTGTTGCCTCCATATTAGCAGATCAAGGTTAAGTTCCTACTCGGCTAAATCGTGCAAAAGCGATTTAGCCGTTGCATCCTTTCCAAATCCCCGTATTCTTTAGAGTATGTCATCAATTAATATCTAGCGTGCTTTGTATCTATTTGAGGGTTTAAAACAAAAAGCCACTGGCTATCTAACTGCCGACCAGGTAGAACTGATCAAAGAAGCATTTATCGTGGCTCGAGATGCCCACGATGGACAGCAGCGCTCAAGCGGCGATCCTTACATCACTCACCCTGTCGCGGTCACTTGCATATTGGCTGATATGCATATGGATCACGAAACCCTGATGGGTGCACTGCTGCACGATGTAATTGAAGACACCCACGTAACTAAAGAAAACCTAGCTGAACAATTTGGCGATACCGTTGCCGAGCTAGTAGAAGGTGTATCCAAACTAGATAAAATCCAGTTTCGCAGCAAAGAAGAAGCACAGGCTGAGAACTTCCGCAAAATGATGATGGCAATGGTGGAAGACATCCGCATCATCTTGATTAAGTTGGCGGACCGCACCCATAACATGCGCACCCTTGGTGCTTTGCGGCCAGAAAAACGCCGTCGTATTGCCCGCGAGACACTTGAGATTTACGCACCAATTGCCCACCGATTAGGTATTCACGAAATTAAAAACGAACTGGAAGATTTAGGCTTTCAGGCGATGCATCCGATGCGCTATCGCGCATTAAAATCGGCAGTTAAACAAGCCAGAGGCAACCGCAAAGAAATTATCGAGAACACTCGACAAGAACTCATCAGTCGACTTGAAGAATACAAGATAAATGCTGGCGTTTCGGGTAGAGAAAAACACCTTTATTCAATCTATCGGAAAATGCGCAATAAAGAGCTGGCGTTCAATCAAATCATGGATATCTACGCGTTCCGTGTAGTGGTAGATAGCGCTGATGACTGTTACCGCGTGCTTGGTTGTGCTCATGGCTTGTACAAGCCTATCGAAGGCCGCTTCAAAGATTACGTAGCCATTCCACGAACCAACGGTTATCAGTCACTGCATACTTCCCTTGTGGGGCCTCATGGTATTCCAGTGGAAATACAGATCCGTACCCATGAAATGGACGAGATGGCTGATAAAGGTGTCGCCGCCCACTGGTCATATAAAAGTGCCGATGCAGGCAGCACAACTGCGCAAACTCGTGCCCGAAAATGGATGCAGTCACTACTTGAATTGCAACAAAGCGCGAGTTCTTCGTTTGAGTTTATTGAAAACGTTAAAGCCGATTTATTCCCCGACGAGATTTACGTATTCACGCCAGATGGCCGAATCATTGAACTACCTATGGCGGCTACTGCAGTGGACTTTGCCTATGCGGTACATACAGATGTAGGCAACTCGTGTGTGGGAGTTAAGGTAAATCGCAATCCATACTCCCTAAGTAGACCGCTGGACAATGGTCAAACCGTTGAAATTATTACTTCACCACGCGCCAACCCGAATGCAAACTGGTTGAATTTCGTGGTAACGGCAAAAGCACGTGCGCATATTAGACAGTTTCTTAAAAAGCAGCGCTCAGAAGAAGCCATTAATATGGGTAATCGACTGCTGCGTCACGCACTGGGTAAAGTTAAATTAGACGAAATCCCAGAGTCAGAAATCGATCGAGTGGTTCAAGAAACCCAGCACGAAAATTTCTATGCGTTGCTGTCTGATATTGGTCTGGGCAATGAATTGAGCGCCATTATCGCGCGTAGATTAATTGGTGACTCACAATCGAGTGAAGCGCTTACTGACAAATATCGCAACATTGCCATCAAGGGCACTGAAGTCTTGTTAGTGACCTATGCACCATGCTGTAGTCCTATTCCAGATGACGAAATTCTTTCGGTATTGAGTCCGGGCAAGGGCATGCTGATACACCAAGTGGGCTGTAACAATATTCGCAAACTCGCTAAAGACGAGCCACAGCGTGTGCTGCCAATGAAATGGGAAGAAAATGCCAGCGGTGAATTCAAAACTCACATTCGCATTGAGCTAATAAACCGTCAAGGTACACTTGCCACCCTAACCAATACGATTTCGTCTTGTGATTCCAACATTATCGGTTTACAGACCGAAGAAAAAGAATCCAATATTTATTACATCGACCTGGAACTTACCACCAAGAATCGCCAACATTTGGCCAATGTTTTTAGAAAGATCCGTGGTATGCCAGAAGTACAATCAGTTTCTCGACACAGTAAAAGCAAAACAACAAGCTGAGGAAAAATAATGTCTAAAACCGTTATTCATACAGATAAGGCACCTGCCGCCATTGGCACCTATAGCCAAGCCGTGCGTTCAGGTAACGTGGTGTATCTTTCTGGGCAAATCCCCCTAGTGCCCGAAACTATGGAAATGGTATCTGATGACTTTGCCGAGCAAGCGCAACAAGTATTCAAAAACCTTACCGCGGTGTGCGAAGCGGCGGGTGGCAGCTTACAAGGTATGACGAAAGTAAACATCTTCCTAACTGATCTTAGTAATTTTGCCACCGTGAATGAAATTATGAGTCAGCACTTTACGCAACCTTACCCAGCTCGTGCAGCGATTGGTGTGAAAGAATTACCCAAAGGTTCGCAAATTGAAATCGACGGTATTTTAGAAGTTAACGACTAGGGAGTATTACACTCCCTTCCCCTCCCCCAAAAGAAAGCCACATGTCACCCGAACGCTATCAACGCTTAAAAAAGATCCTGCACCAAAGACAAACTGATTTAACGGTATGTATGGAACACGTGCACAAACCACAAAATTTCTCAGCTATTGTAAGGACCTGTGACGCTGTGGGTGTACATAATGTACATATTGTGTGGGACGGAAAAACCTTTATGCGCAGAGGCACGTCGCGAGGCAGTCATAAATGGGTGAAAGTCGAACGCCACACACAATTCAGTGATGCCCACGGCCAATTTAAACAGCAAGACATGCAAGTGTTGGTGACGCACCTAAGTGAAGATGCCGTAGATTTTCGCGAAATTGATTACACCAAACCCACGGCCATAATTTTGGGACAAGAAAAATACGGGGCGTCAGACGAGGCCATCGCCAAAGCAGACAAGCAAATTATTATTCCTATGATGGGTATGGTGCAATCTCTGAATGTTTCCGTTGCCGGCGCATTAATTTTATATGAGGCGCAGAGACAGAGACAAAATGCCGGTTTATACAATAAGCCCACCATTCCAGAGCAAGACTTCAATGAATTGATGTTCCAAAATGGTTACCCAGACCTTTATAAACATTGGCAAACTAAAACACTGTCGTTACCAGAGATTGGGGATGACGGAGAAATAATAGCCAGTAAATACTGGTGGCAACAAATGCAGTTATCTTCAGAGGCCATTGCCTCGCTTAATAGCTAAACGCGTTCACTTACAGAATTCTGCCAGGCTAATGGTTGCTAATTGACGATACTCAGTGCAAGCTTGCACATAGAAAAAGTATCTCGCACGTTGAGCTAGTAAACATACCTCTTATGGCTGTCGATGTTGTCCCTACCGTAATTTACTCAAGTATGCTAGGCATCACTGTGCTTTCCTTAATTAATACATTGGACAAGCCGAAGCTCAAGCCCAATCTCTACCTCGCAGGCCTTTTAGGATTATTGATAATTCATATCTTGGGAGAGCTTTATATTTACAGTGGCTTTTATCGATATGCGCCTTGGCTTGCTGGAGCCCAAATGCCAATAAGAACACTACTTGGGCCAGCACTGTATTTATATGCTCACGCGGTCATGTCGCCGGAGCGCAAGTTTCCCAAAACACCCGCACTTCTGGCGCTACTGGGTCCGATTTCAGTCATCGTATTAATGCTGCCATTCTTATTTCAACTAAGTCCTCAGGAAAAATTGGCACTGGCAGACCCCGCCACTCGTATTCCTGAGCATTGGCAAATTGCAGTCTTTACATGTGTCTCAACCATGCTCGTGTTCGTCATATTTACCGGCGCTTATCTTGCGGTCACTCTAAAACTGCACCACAAACACAAAGCCCAGCTTATGCAGCGCTTTTCCAGCATTGAAGGTCGCTCACTGGATTGGTTTAAAGTTGTACTTATCCTATGGGGCTTAGCGTGGCTGTTATATGCCATTGAGTACACATTATCCTTTATGTCTTGGAAATGGTTTGGCTCTGGTATTGTTTTGCCAATTGCTGAGGCTTTTATACTCATGCTATTTGCGCACTTAGCACTTAAACAAAATGTTTTAGAAGATTCAGACAAGGGTGAACCGCAAACAATAGCGACAAGGGATGCGTCATTGCCAGCAGCTCGTATGCAAGAAATTGCAAGCAAATTACAAAGGGTGATGAGCGATGGAAGAATGTACTGCGATGAAGAGCTTTCACTAAACACCTTATCTACTGCAATTAATGTCTCAGAAAATCATATCTCCGAAACCCTGTCGCAACATTTGCACACTAACTTTTTCCATTTTGTGAACGGTTACCGCGTCAAAGCTGCCCAAGATTTATTGAGAAGTAGTGATAAGCTCGTATCGACTATCGCCTATGAAGTGGGTTTTAATTCTAAATCGACATTTAACAGCGCATTTAAAAAAGTCTCAGGAATGACGCCTACCGCTTACCGAACTTCAGTCAGCTAATAACAATTCATACAAATACGTCCAACAATGCCCGTTCGGACGCCAAAGACAGGTGAAAACTGCACAATTTTCTCAAACAGTTGGTGTTGATGGAGAGAATTGCATGTTTACACACTTATTGGAAAAGCTACCGCTTTCTAGTCAGTCACAGACTAGTCAAAACAGAAAAGACGGGGCAATAGCCCAACAACTTTTAAAAGGTACGGCCGCGTTTTGGTTTGTTTCTGTACTGATTGGGCAGTGGCTATTTTTCTATTACATTATGTCTTTTTACGGTTTTTCTGTTATTACCGACAATATGGAAATTTGGAACCGTTGGGAGCCGCTAGGCAGTAAACCTTACGAGAAAGGTGACACCGGTGGTAATTTAGCCTTTGCCTTTCATACCATAGGTGCTGGCATTATCGCTTTTGGCGGCGCGCTGCAATTATTTCCGCAGATACGGAATAAGTTTCCAACATTCCACAAAATAAATGGCTATGTTTATTTACTTACTGTCCTTTTCCTCGCGTTATCTGGATTCTATTTAGTGTGGGTTAGAGGCAACAGCCCTGATGTGCACTCCGCTATAGGCACCACAATTAACGGCTTTTTGATCTTAGGGTTTGCGTTTATGGCACTTTATTGTGTGAAAAAGCGCGATATTAAACACCATAGACAATGGGCAATGCGCTTATATCTCGTGTCTAACGCACAGTGGTTCTTAAGAGTCGGCACATTTGGGTACTTAATTGGCGGTTCCATTTTAAGCATGAACCCAGGATTTGGTGACCTATTCTTCAGCCTTTGGACATTCGGCTGCTACGTGCTGCCGCTTGCAGCATTACAGCTATATTTTTACGCCATGGGCACTCGTAGCGCCATAGTAAAGTATGCAACCTGCGGTGCACTTGCTGGCCTCACCGTCTTTATGATCACAGGCCTTATTGGGCTAACACCTTTCTTACAAAAAATAGTTAATGGTGAAGCAATTTCGCTTTAACTACCATGAAGATTGAGCGTGCTTGCACGCTCAATCTATTTAAAAAGCGACAAAGTTAATCATTGAACTAACCAAACCAGCTACAGGTAAAGTGTCTTCGACGTCTTAAAGACTACCAATTGAGAACCAGAATTTCCCTTCAATATTTGCGTCATTTTTAAATGAACCGGCGCAGTTCTAGTAAATTTGGAAAATTAGGCTGAAAATTCTAGCGTACACGTGTACGCTGAGTATAATCCTGCTTACTATTCATACTCGGTGCAATACACTGCTTGGGCTTTACGAACATGGCTAACACAGCAACCGGCTATTCTCCATTGGAAGAAGCGCTAAATATCTATTCGCATTTACTCGGATTTGTACTGAGTGTGCTAGGCACTATCTTTCTGGTAATGAAAGCAGTTGATGGTTATTCGAATGCCGCTTTCGCCTCTGCATTGGTATTTGGTTTGAGCATGCTTACCTTGTACCTAGCGTCAACGCTTTATCATCGAGCAGTAAAGCCTTCACTTCGTGCCAAATTACGCGTTTTTGACCACTGTGCAATATTCATATTAATAGCAGGTACTTACACACCTTTTGCATTGTTGGTACTAGAGCCCGTTACAGGTTGGTGGATATTCGGCATCATTTGGAGCCTGGCCGCCATTGGCATTACCTTAAAGCTGTTCTTCACTGGCAGATTCAAAATACTCTCCACCAGCATATACCTTTTTATGGGGTGGCTGATTTTGTTTGTAGGCAAGTCATTAATGGCGGCACTCTCGCCGGAAGCTGCGTTTTGGTTGGTCGCCGGTGGGATAAGTTACACCGTCGGTGCGGTACTTTACGCCATTAAGTCGCTCCCCCTTAATCACGCTGTATTCCATGTGTTCGTACTAGGTGGCACAGCGTGCCACTTTGTCTCCGTATACGCCTATGTGCTCTAAAGCCTGTAGGTAATAGGCAGCCATTAAACAATAGCTCTGAAAATAGCTACGCAACCGATAACTCTTAAAGATACATCTTTGAAATGTTGATTCAGAGCATGCCCAAGGTCGTCAACATTATCTTCGCTATTGCTAAAAATTCCTTTTTTGTTGTAAAGACTCATTAATTTCTTTGCGGCCTTATTAGGTTTTACTCCGGTACCTAATATCGTACTACCAAACACCTGCGCGTCTGGATTAAGTAGTGACTTAACATGTGCGAAAGTACTCGCTTTTTCGGTAATATTGCCTGGTAAGCAGTGCAGCAGAAAGTTAAAGCTCACAGAATCAAACTTATCGCATCCGATAGACAAAGGTTCCAGCACATTAGCTTGCAGTTGTTCCGGTTGAAAACGCTCACATCGCTTCGCAGCAACCGCCAAACTATTAGCGTTGAGATCAAGCAATCCCAGTCTTTGGTAACTGTTACTCAGGCACTTGTCGGGGTAATAGCCCGTGCCTACGCCCACATCCAAGTGATTGTCACTGGCCAGTTCACTAAATTCACTGCGCAACAATTTGGTTGGACAGCGCCATAACAAACGATTAGAAAAACCTAACACCCACCAGTCGTACAAAGCCAGAACTGATTTACTGTAAACGGCTTGTCCCGCTTCAACTTCTTGTTGCGTAGCCATTATTACTCCAAAGAAATGTGATGATGACTGAAATTAGTGAGCAAACTTTACTCGCAAATCAAAAACCATGATTGGCAGTAAAATGAGGAAAAATGAAGCACAAAGGCATTTTTCTTATTAAATCTAAAATAATTTTTGAAAGCTTTTATTGAATGCCTAGGTCATTGCATGCACTAGAAATTGTTTGGAAATCCAATGAAGAAGATTCTAATCGTACTTTGCACACTTATGTTCGGCAGCCTCTGTTTTGCAGCAGAAATTAATAAAATTGCCGATGACGCCGAACAAGTTGCGCCACTACTTAATGGGCAAATGCTACCGGACGTTGTTGTTAGTGACTTAGACGGCAACTCAATCAAGCTCAAAGAGCTGGTAAAAAACAAGCCTACCGTCTTTATCTTCTATCGCGGCGGTTGGTGTCCGTATTGCAGTGCTCAGCTTGCTGGCTTGCGCGATGTTGAAAAACAAATCGTTGACCTCGGTTATCAAATAGTGGCGATTTCACCTGACTCGCCTGAGCGCTTAAAAGAACAGGCGTTAAAATCGGAATTTGCCGTCACTTTACTGTCTGACAACAAGTTTGAAGCCTCTAGCGCCTTTGGCATCGGTTTCTTCTTACCAGACAATTTAGCAGCACGCTACAAAGACAAAATGGGCGTAGAGTTTGCGTCCATCGACGGCACCTCAAAAGTTGCTTTACCGGTTCCAGCCGTTTATGTAGCGGATTCAGAAGGGGTTATACATTTTCAATATGTAAATCCGAATTTCAGAGTAAGAGTTGAACCTGAGTTGCTCTTACAAGCCACTAAGATTCTCGATTTAGCCAATCAGAGCTAAACCTCTGTGCGCAGCATTTTATCCCTGGCTGCTGCGCTGTTTTCACCTACTTTCACCGCATTTTTCAAAACTACTGGTTTTATATTCAGGTAAAATAAGCGAAACTTAGGCTAATCAACCATTTAAGAAAGTCTGTTCGCATTCATGCACAATATCAGCAGCATGCCCATCACAGAGTTAAAAGGGGTAGGAAAAAAGGTCGCAGAAAAACTAGCGACTATTGGTTTGCTGACCGTCCAAGATGCCCTATTTCACTTACCGCTTCGCTATGAAGACAGAACCCGTGTCTACCCCATTGCAGACATGCAGCGAGGCACCGCCGCAACGGTAATTGCCACCGTTAAAAGCAGTAAAATCAGTTACGGCAAAAAACGTACACTGGTGGTAAATATCGCTGATGCCAGCGGTAGTCTTACCCTTCGTTTTTTTTACTTTTCGGCGGCGCAAGCACAGGGCTTTGTTGAAGGTGCACAGGTGCGTTGTTTTGGAGAAGCCCGTCCGGGAGTGCGTGGACTAGAAATAGTGCACCCTGAATATAAAATATTATCTGAGGACACTGACACAACAGTTGCAGAAACGCTTACTCCAGTTTACCCCACCACAGAAGGCATTAAACAGTTAACCTTGCGCAACCTCACTGAACAAGCGCTAGCAAAACTTAAAAAAGACGGTTTAACCGAACTTCTGCCCGATGGGCTATACGATCAGCAAATGACGATGACAGAGGCATTAAATACCGTGCATCGTCCCACGCCAGACGTCGCTATGAGTGAGTTGCTAGAAGGCAAACACGCGGCACAAAAACGTCTGATATTAGAAGAGCTGTTGGCACAACACTTGTCCGTTTTAAAAATCAGAGCGCAGGCACAGCAAGACCCAGCCATTGCCATTCCTGAATCAGTTAAATTAAAAGAGAGCTTTTTGGCCGCATTACCATTTCAGCCCACAGGAGCACAAACAAGGGTTGTCGCCGAAATAAACCGGGATTTAGCCCAAGCAAAACCTATGATGCGCCTAGTGCAAGGGGATGTTGGCTCAGGCAAAACACTAGTAGCTGCACTTGCGGCACTCAACACCATCGAACAGGGGCAACAAGTGGCTTTGATGGCGCCCACAGAGCTGTTAGCTGAACAACATTTTCACAACTTTTTAGGGTGGTTTGAGCCGCTTGGAATCGAATGTGCCTGGCTCGCTGGCAAGCTCAAAGGCAAAGCCAGAGAAGAAACACTTAGCCGAATTGCCGAAGGTAGCGCAAAACTTGTGGTGGGTACCCATGCGCTATTTCAAAAACAGGTGGAGTTTGCCCAGCTAACCCTCGTGATTGTCGATGAGCAACATCGCTTTGGCGTGCATCAACGTCTCGCGCTTCGAGAAAAAGGTGAAGTACAGGGTTATTTCCCGCACCAATTAATCATGACCGCAACCCCTATTCCCAGAACACTTGCTATGACTGCCTATGCCGACCTAGACAGTTCAGTGATTGATGAATTACCCCCGGGCAGAACGCCGGTCAAAACTGTCGTAATGCCAGATGGGCGCCGTGGCGACATCGTGGACAGAGTGCGCACCGCATGCAAAGAAGAAAATAGACAGGTTTATTGGGTGTGCACCTTAATCGAGGAATCAGAAGCACTGCAATGTCAGGCGGCAGAAGACACTTTAGTTATCCTCAACACCTGCCTCCCAGAACTCAATATTGGATTGGTGCATGGACGACAAAAGCCCACGGAAAAACAAGCAGTTATGCAAGCCTTTAAAGAAGGCGAGCTCGACTTATTAGTCGCCACCACCGTTATTGAAGTTGGTGTTGATGTGCCCAATGCCAGCCTAATGATCATAGAAAACGCTGAACGTCTTGGACTGGCACAATTGCACCAGTTGCGCGGTCGAGTAGGTCGCGGCGGAGTTGAGAGTCACTGCGTGCTGATGTATCAACACCCGTTGAGTAAAGTCGCGCAACAGCGACTCGGCGTTTTGCGAGAGAGCAATGACGGATTCGTAATAGCCCAGAAAGACCTTGAAATTCGCGGTCCAGGCGAGTTACTGGGTACCAAACAAACCGGACTGGCAAATCTCAAAATTGCCGACTTAGTGCGCGATGCCTACCTCATTCCTGAAGTGCAAAAGCTCGCAAATCATTTATGGCAGCTGCATCAAGCCAATGCCGTAGCTATCATTAATCGGTGGCTTGCATACAAGGACAAATACAGTAATGCCTAATCCTTTTACACTTCAATTCACCTGTGAAGAAGACGCAGCGCTGGCAATAAGCCTAAGCGAAAAATGGGGTTTTAATCTCAATGCCTCTGCACAATCAGGGCTTGTACTAGACCTGCACCAAGGTAGATTATCCCTAAAAGATATCAACGAGCCTAAAATGGGCATGGTATCCGTAGATTTTGATTCCGACGCGCTGCGTTATCGACAACAGCAGGTATCCATTAAAAAAGAGGCTATCGCCAAAGCCGTCGGCCTAAAAGGGGATACACAATCTCATGTATTAGACGGCACAGCAGGTTTGGGACGAGATGCCTTTGTTTTGGCTTGTTTAGGCGCAAAAGTAACGCTATTTGAGCGCTCCCCAGTGGTAGCCGCGTTACTTGAAAATGGTCTAGCACGGGCAGCCAGTGCACCAGAATTGTCATGGATTAGTGATCACATGTCATTGCACGCAGGCCAGTCGACAGAGTTAATGTCAGTGGCAAGCGACGCGGAATTCGACGCGGTTTACCTCGACCCTATGTTCCCACATAAAAAGAAATCTGCACTGGTGAAAAAGGAAATGCGCTTGTTTAAACAATTATTAGGTTCCGACGAAGATGCTGATAGCTTACTTGAGCCAGCCCTGGCACTAGCTAAACACAGAGTGGTGGTAAAGCGCCCTGATTACGCGCCATTTATGGCAGATAAAAAGCCCAGCATGCAAATTAAAAGTAAGAAACATCGATTCGATGTGTATCTGAAATAGGTTCCAGATGGTGTGAAAGGGGCAGGGGCCCCTATTCAATTAGTAAGCAACACCAATGCGTTTGTTGATATTGTTGGCATTTTCAATCTCATCGACAAATGCCACTGCATAATCCTCTACCGAAATTCGACTATTACCCTGTTCATCCATTATCAACTGTTCATAGCCTATTCGATATTTACCCGATTTATCGCCTGGGAAAATCTCGGCTGCAGGGCTGATAAATGTCCAATCAAGATTGCTACTGTTTTTCGTTGAACGAAATACCTCTAGCGCCTGTCCTTGCGCAATTGCCTCATCTTTATACTCAGCAGGAAAGTCTGGGCTTTCAATCAGCTTCATACCATTAGTTACCTCTAATGAACCCGCGCCACCTACCCATAATAATCGTTGAATCGAGGAGTTCGACAACTCGGACAATAAGCGTGTCGCCGTTTGAGCGACGATTTCATGGTTACCCAAGGCGCGACCACCTATAGCCGCAACACATACCGTTTCATCAGAAACTAAAGAAGAAATGTTGACACCGTTATCATTCAAATCAAATGTTTTAGCAGTGACTCCGTCGACTTGATAATTGTCCTGGTCGCGCACTAATGCAGTTACTTCATCTCCTCTTGCAATCGCTTCTGCCACAATAGTGCTACCTATCCAACCTGATGCACCCAATACCATCAATTTCATAATCTTACCTCTGTAATCGTTTTGCTAAGTTGTGCATAGATTAAAAGAAAACTAATATGAAATAATTAGCCATATTTGATACAAATTGAATCAATATATGAAACAATTGAGTAGGCAAATTAAGTATATAGCGTTATGGATCGAATAACCGCAATCAAAAGCTTTGTGGAGGTTGCCCACCTTGCGAGCTTTACCAAAGCCGCAGAGAAACTCGACCTCAGTCGGTTACAGGTTTCACGACATGTGCAAGAACTAGAGCAATGGCTGGAACAACGTTTATTACACCGAACCACTCGGCGAGTTAGTTTAACCCAAGAAGGTGAACGTGCTCTGGTGCGTTTTGAGCGAATTCTCAATGAAACCAGTGCCTTGCTTGCACAAAGTTATATAGACAAAACCGAACTGTCAGGAGCGATTCGAATCTCCAGCCCAATCGGTTTCGCACAAACGATGCTCATTGAAGCAGTGAGTGTTTTTTTGGCACAACACGATAAAGTCACTATTGATATTCATGCGAACGATAGCTTTTCGGATTTGGTCGAGCAGCGAATAGATGTTGCATTGCGCTATACCAATACACCCGATGAAAACCTGATTGCACGGCCGCTTATGAATATAGGTTCATGTGTTTGCGCGTCAAAACACTACATCGAACAGTATTCACAACCCAAGTCACCTGCTGACTTAGCCAAGCACAAATGCCTTGTGCACCTAGCACATGATCACTGGCGTTTCGTAAAAGAAGGGCAAGAGCACCATGCAAAAGTCTCCGGCTCGCTAATTTGCAATGACGTCACGACTATTCTTGCCGCGACGTTAAAAGGGAACGGGATATCACTATTACCCTATGACATCGCACGCACTCATATGGAAAAGGGGCTTTTATTGCCTTTACTTACCGACTACCAAATTGCGACTACACAGCTGTGGGCTGTATATTTATCAAGGAGTTACCAAACTCCACTTGTCCGAGCTTTAATTGATTATTTGGCGGAACGTTGGGACGGCGATATTGTGCCGGCCTATCAGAACCCATTAATAAGTGGATAAAGGACAATAATTAGGTTAATTTTCGTCACCATCAAATTTGCCAGGAATGCATTTTGCTCGATAACAGTGACCGGCAATTTATCAGTGGTAAGGGCATGAACTTACAATAAATTTCATTGTATTAAAGGAGTAGTAGATGCAATTTTTCACGAGATCCAGAACATTATTTATTGCACTTAGTTTGTTATTAAGCAGCAATGCGCTTGCTGCCAGCCCAGTTGATAACTTTGCCACTTGTCTTGTCGACAATTTAAATGGAAAAGAAAGAAAGGCTCTGGCCAAATGGCTCTTTTTCGCGATGGCGAGCCACCCTGAAATCAAAGCGTTCTCAAAAATATCGAGTCAAGATACTGAAGCGTCAGACCAAAATGTAGCAGCGTTAGTGACTCGATTATTAACAGAAAATTGCCCAGCCGAACTGAAAGTAGCACATAAGGCAAATCCTCAAGCAATCGAAAAAGGGTTTGAACTGGTAGGTCAAGTTGCAATGCAAGAGCTGATGTCAAATGGCGATGTTAATAGCACCATTATGGGTTATTCCAAATATATAGATGAAAGCAAGTTAGCCAGTATTCTGGTTGACTAATTCCGACTGTCGTAGCCATCTCAACCACTCAATTTTGGTAATACGTTGAAAGTAGCTGTCGCCCAAATCGCATCAACTAAAGGCGATGTTGAAGCCAATATTACACGCCATTTACAAGCGATGCGCATAGCCTCTGAGCGTGAGGTGCATTACCTGGTATTCCCTGAATTGTCGCTAACAGGCTACGAACCGGAACTTGCGGCTGATCTGGCTTTCACTTCTCATGATGACCGCTTACAACCATTGGTTGAAGCCGCTAAAACTCTCAACATCAGTATTGGCGTTGGCGCACCTTTTAAAACCGATGGTTTACCTCAAATTGGCATGTTCATTATCAAAAACAGTGGCACCATTGAGCACTATGCCAAAATGAACCTGCACCCTGGTGAAGAACGGTATTTCTCAAAAGGGGACAGTCACCACTTTGTCTCGCTCGGCAAACAAAAAATAGCGAACGCCATTTGCGCTGACGCCAATAGTCCTCAACATGCGCTCGCTTGCCGTCGAGCTGGATGCGACATTTATATGGCTGGTGTACTTATCTCGGAATCAGGATATACCGCCGACGCGGCAGTACTTGCCAAAACAGCACAAGATACAGGTATGTTGGTAGCTATAGCGAATCATAACCATCCCACAGGTGGATGGTCAGCAGCAGGGAAAAGCTCAATTTGGAGTCAACAAGGTTTACTGGCAAGTACCAACGAAACTCAAAATGCTTTGGTGATTGCCCAATATGAACTGTGCCATTGGAAAGGAGAAGTCGTTGTTTTACAACAAGCAACGGTGCAAGGGTAAGCAACTAATAGTGGGGCAATGAAGAAGCGCAATTTTATATGTCTGTTTTTCACAGTGTTTTTGAGCCTTTTTTACAACAGCTTAAATGCAGAACAACTTTATTATAGAGAACACGCAGAAAAGGGATTTGAGGCTACCGTAAAAGAGGTAGAGCGAGGCAGTAACTATTCGATTCTGGAAGTCACGGTAATTGATCCCGATCCTCAAGGAGGCCCGTTTGCTATCATTGCAGCCGCAGCCTCCATAGGTTCAACACTCAATGAAAGCCATTTCACCTTTATTAGAAACGATAACAACGAGGATAAGCTTCATGTAAAAGTATTCTTCACTTCCGACACATCGTTAGACCCTTCAACCGTTTTTCCAAATGAAATGAATCAACAGCAGTTGGCGTTACACAAGAAAAGCGGATATATGTCGGTAGATTTATATAATCGCTTCTTCTCGATGCATTAAAACCATTAGGCAAACAACGTAGAAATCCACCTAATGAATGGTTCATTGTCCGCGATTTATATAGTCAAAATCAGATCTATTTATAAGAAAAATTCACTGAACAGAAAAAACATTATGATTAAATTAAGTGCTTTTCGATCCCCAAAAAAGAAAATAAATAACCAATTCAGCCATTTATCTACAACTTAAGTCGATAATACTAAAGTCGGATTTTTGTAACAGGACTTTTTTTCTATAGTTTAGGGTGGTTTTGGGGTTCTTTTACTAATTGAAATTTTTATCAATACAGTTAGTTAAGAGATACTTAATATGAACAAAAGCATAATCATACTGATAGGAGTTGTAAGCTCATTAATTGGCGGTGATCTAAAAGCAACTACAGTAAAGACCTGTTCGCTTGACTACTCGGGAGTCTTTAACGCTGTACGAGTAAACGAAGAAAAAGTAATAGGCATAGCGAAAATTTTTGCTAAAGAGGCCGACGGTATTCCTTTTACCTTAGTGGCAAAAAACGACAGCGAATACGAAAGATTCGGCACCATTACCAGCACTGTCGATATAACGGCATTTGTGTCTGATGGCGAAAGTTGCAACTTTGACAATCGGTTTACTCCGATACATTCAGTAAGTGACAGCAGCCCATGGCGACAATTTCAAATGCGGTTCGATAGCTACTACGACAGCAATATCGTCGTGAAATATAATCACAACGGGATAGAAACAGACCTCATGATAGCCAACGGCTGGACTTGGGGGGCTGACATGGCGAATATCCACGTTTTTGAAATGATCGATGGCGAGCTTTTCCCAGTCAAACAAGACCTCGACAAAGGTAATGGCGAACTAGCCGCATACGTTGCTGGTGGGTATCCAATGAGTACGAGTGGCGACAAAGGTCAGTGGCAATACCGCGCGTCGGCCGCAAGCGATGATGGCAGACTAATAGCGGGTTACGCAAAACTGGAAGAAAGTGTAACGTTTGAAAACGGCGATGAAATAGACAACGAACTAAAATTTGGCATGATCTGGGAAGTGACAGATAGTTGTACCGTTGATAGCAGCAAATGTAACAACTCGGACGCAAGTCGCTTAACCAGCGGTTCAGAAAACACGCCGAGCTTACAAGTGCGCTCAATAAGTGCGCCTCAATTAGGCAGGAATATGAGCGCAAAAGCGATTTTCACAAACGGTGAAAACGTTACCATTAAAAAAGATTATCTCCAGCAAGAACAAATATTACTATTCGACAACATCCCTTCAAATTTCACGTTTGGTTATGAATTTACTAGCGGCTCTGAATCAGTTCAATGCACACTTATTGGGGCTTCAGGAGCACTAGCAATATCACCCAAGAAAGAGCGACACACTCCATACGTAATATTTGGCGATTACAGAGGTGGAGCAGATTATGAAACTCGTCATAAATCAATTATCGATGAAGGCGGCCTTACGCTAACAATATCAGCTTTTGACGATGAGAATTGCGATTCCGACGCAATATATACTGACAGCCTAACCGTTACAATAAACAAGACTGACAATATTGATGATGGCGGAACCGAAACTACTCAAGTAGGTGAGATCACTGGGAAGTTCTACATCATAGACAGAGAGGAACATTCTAACGATTTTGGGATGTTAACTTATGACCCAGACAATACAATGGAAAGTGTTTTTGGCGTAACAACTATTTCCCCGGGCAGGTACGTTATAAATGGACGCTCTCATAGTGGTAAAGCTATGCTCGCACTGGTCGAACTATAAAGCTCAACATCATCGACATACTAAGGCTTATCCTTTGAGTCGCCCGTTAACGGTTGAGAAAAATAAACCGACCAAAAGCTGGAGTTAGCCTGGCCACCCAAGAACAAAGAGATTTAACCATTAAAAGATTATGGTTAAATCTCGCACTTTTCGAGCAAACTCCCTAAAAAGTAAAAATAACTAACCAATTCAGCCATTTATCTACAACTTAAGTCGATAATACTATAGTCGATGAGACCAAAGTTGAATTTTATTAGTGCACAATCCCTGTAGACTTCTCATCATTTAAAAAGTGCTAAGCGCGATGAAAAAGTGATGAGACTCTACAATGAATAAAAAGATTACAGTAGCATTAGGTATTACTACATTGTTTCTAGCGAACAGTGCTTTTGCCACTACCGTCAAAACCTGTTCGCTTGATTACTCAGGTGTATTCAATCACGTTGATGTAGAAAATGGTGTTGTTCGAGGCATTGCTAAAATATTCGCAAAGTCTTCAACCGATGACCCGTTCACGTTGATCGCTGACAACGGTATCGAGTACCAGCGCCACGGTACAATCACAACTACCGTTGATTTGACCGACTTTGCCAACAACGGTAACGCCTGCAATATCGCCAACCGTTTCACGCCCATTCATTCCATTAGCGAGAATAGTCCCTGGCGCCAATTTCAAATGCGTTTCGACAGCTACTACGACAGTAATATAGTGTCGAACTACAGCCATAATGGCATTCAAAGCAAGTTGATGGTGGCCAATGGTTGGACGTGGGGCACTGACATGGCAACGATTCATGTCTTTGAAATGATTAACGGCGAATTCTTTCCAGTAAAATATGACGTTGATCAGGGCAATGGCGAATTAGCACCTTACATGGCGGGTGATTACGCAATGAGCACTAGTGGCGACGGCGGACAATGGCAATACCGCGCATCTGCGGTAAGTGACGATGGTCGATTGGTTGCAGGCTATGCCAAGCTGGAAGAGAGTGTCAATTTTGACCAAGGTTCATCCATTAGCGATGAACTCAAATTTGGCATGGTTTGGGAAATTACCGACAGCTGTAGCGCAAACAGCGGTACTTGTAACAATAACGATGCGAGTAGACTGACAAGCGGTTCAGAAAATACTCCCAGCTTACAAGCACGCTCAATTAGCGCTTCACAAATCACTAGAAATTCTGGGGAAAAAGCATCTTATGCTCGCGGTCAAAATGTCACTATCGAAAGAGACGGTTTGCAACAAGGCCAGATCATTACTCACGATTCAATTCCAACCAATTTTACCTTCGGATACGAGTTTTTTACTGGCGTTGAGACAGTGGCTTGCACCCTCATCAGCGCTTCAGGTGCCCTTGATGTAAACAACAAACGCGAACGCTTTGAACCTTATGTTATTTATGGTGACCACAACGCTGGACAGGATTACAACACGCGCAATAAATCAGAAATTGGAGAAGGTGAGCTGACACTTACCATCACCGGATACACTGACAGAAATTGTACGGCCGATACGGTGTTCACTGATTCAGTGACTATTACTGTAAACAAGACAGATAGCAACGAAGATCCTGGTACCGCATCTGAGCAAACAGGCGATGTTACCGGACAGTTTTACGTGGTTGATAGACAAGAACTTGCAAATAACTTCGAGATGCTTTCATACGATCCCGACAATACAATGGAAAGTATCTTCGGCATCACGACCATCTCTCCCGGCAAATACATTGTAAATGGCCGCTCTCATTCGGGCAAAGCAATGGTAGCGCTGGTAGAACTATAACTCTCAAATGCAAACCGCCTGCTTCAAAGGCTACAATATAGTTCAAACGTCAAAGGCCGCTGATAAGCGCAATGCAGTTCACTTAAGCGGGGCTGCATTGTAATTAACCGGGTATCGAGTTTTTGAAATCTTAACCGCCCTAGGTCGTGATGGTCTGGGGCGTTTT
>WKFJ01000012.1 GCA_014872785.1 Alteromonadaceae bacterium | reverse complement strand
TTCGGGCAGCGCTTGTTTGATATTTCTACTGCGTTATCGCCTTTTTATGTAGAGTTACTACACTACAAAGACTCTACCTTGTACAAATACCAAACAAACTGCTGAAAAATAATACTGCAAAATTCAAAAGGCTCTAGTCTTCCATCAGCTCAAAGGTAAGACCCGCTTTATCCACTAACCTGTCAACCAAAGGCATGCCAAATGCGGTTGAAGGCGTCCAGAAACCGCCCTTAAGATCCGTCTTAGACTTGTCTACCAGTAATAGAGCCGTTTCAGCCAATATTTTCGCGGTAGAGCCATAACCTGGATCTTTATCGCCAGTCACTTTGGCTTTGATGACTTTACCGGTGCCCGTTTCCCCAAGTAACCGCAAGTCGTAAAAGCCATTTTCTTGTTCTTCCGGCGAAGGACCTTCGCCTGGTTTAGGTAAGATGAAACGCTCCATTATGCCGCGAAAAGGGGCAATTGCTGCAGCCAACATAAAGCCTCCCATGCCAAATGACATTCCCGTTGCTGCGCCTTTCCTTTGGCAAACATGGCCTCGTCGTACAGGAAGTTTTTACCGTAAGCTGCATCGCGAAGCGCATTACTGCGATGGACGATGCGAGTATTGATAGCTTCCATCACAAAAGGTGCTGTCCAACGTTTGAAGTCCTCGTCAAACTTGGCTTTGTTATTATTAGCTTGGCGTGCGAAAAATGGATGTCCGTCTGGGCATAGCACATATGGATTAACCAATTGACGACGTAATTCAGGATCTTTGGCAGCCTGTTTAGCGATATTTAGCATGCTGGCAATCGTTCCGCCTGACGCTCCGCCTTTCATGGCTTTTACTCTTAACTTCACGCGAAAGCAGTATTCATCAAACTTTTCTTTGGCATGTTCTTGCAGGAAGAAAACGCCCAAATCAGATGGAATAGAGTCGAAACCACAAGAATTAACAATGCGTGCGCCAGACTCTTGTGCTACTGATTCGTATTTACCCAGCATGTCCGCAATCCACTGTGCTTCACCGGTTAAATCACAGTAGTCGGTACCCGTGTCACAACATACTTTGACCAGAGGTTCACCATACAGAGCGTATGGGCCGACCGTAGAGACAATGACTTTCGCTTGCACGCACATGTTGGTCAGTTGTTCTGCATTTGCGGCGTCTGCGATTAGGGTAGGGATGTTCGCACCTTTTTCGCCTAGCTCAGCTTTGAGTTCATTAAGTTTGCTCTCAGGACGAGCAGCCATCGCCCAATTCAATTCACCTGGTTCGTAGTTTTGAACCAAATAATTACTGAGGATCTTTCCCACAAAACTCGTGGCGCCAAAAACGATAAAATCATAAGTACGTGCAGACATTGAATTTCCCTGTGACATGATATTTTTTAACCATTATGGTCATGAATCCGCCTAGCAGCAATGACTAGACAAGTCATTTTACGGTATTTTTGATTACTCGGTTTAGCGGAACATGATAAAGTGCACGCGAAATTAAGATAGATTGATCGATTTGGTGTCTTTACACGTTGCTATAGGCGCCTTTACTTATCATTTGTAAGGAAACTATGCGCGCAATTTCTGCCAATCAAATTCGCCTTGTGTTGTTTGTGATTTGGTTGACTTTATTCATTCTTCTAAACGCCGATCCCCTTTTGATGCTAGCCGAATACGGCATGTTCAGTTTACTGGGTATCCTTGGCGCTATTTTCGCGAATTCCACGGGTGCCGGTGGCGGCGTAATCTTTGTCCCGTTTTTCAGTCAGCTCGGTTTTACCAACGAAACCATTGTTGCCACCAGTTTTGCGATTCAGTGTTTTGGCATGACCGCTGGCGCAATATCCTGGTATGTATTCCGTAGAAACGAGAAACGAGATGACCAAGAATGGTCTGAGCTTGGGCGTGTGCTTCTATACACTGTGCCGGCATCGGTATTGGGTATCGTTCTGGTTCAAGTTAGCCAAATACAGTCTCCGAATAGTTTGCACGCTACATTTGGGGGCTTTTCGGTGTTTCTTGCATTGGCAATTTTTGCCTCTATTCCCATGCTGAGAAATGCCAGTTTTGTGAGTCAACTAACTAGGCTTGATTTGGTTGCTTTGCCACTAGTAGCCTTAATCGGCGGTGCAATTACCGCTTGGTTATCGGTTGGTGTTGGGGAACTCGTCGCTATTTATCTTATCTTCAGGCGCTTTAACGTCTCTTTTGCGATTGCCTGTGCGGTAATTCTCAGTGCCTTTTCAGTATGGGGCGGAGTGCAATATCACCTGTTTGAAACACAGGCAATTTATTGGCCGGTGCTGGCGTTTGCCGGTTTAGGCGCAGTCATAGGGGGCTCAATTGCGCGCTATCTCGTGCTTTGGTTTTCAGTTACTAAACTTAAAATCTTTTTTGCGTTTTGGGTACTCATTCTCGGCGTGGCGTCTATCCCCTTATGAGTAAATCGAAACACAAGCAAACATTGTCTGCCTTTGCACAAGAGGGTGAACTGGCACAACAAATAAATGGCTTTCAACCAAGGCCTGCGCAGGTGCAAATGGCACAAGCCATTGCTGATGTGGCTGAGGTGCAGGGACAACTCGTTGTAGAGGCGGGAACTGGCACGGGCAAAACGTTTGCTTATCTGGTGCCGGCGATGCTTGCTGAAGAAAAAGCCATCGTTTCTACCGGGACCAAGAATTTACAAGAACAGCTTTTTTTCAAAGATTTACCTTTGGTGAAAAAAGCATTAGGTAGTCATAAAACCATTGCGCTTTTAAAAGGCCGCGCGAATTCCCTTTGTCTCTATCGTCTAGCGCAACATACTCGGCACACTCACTTGGTAGACTCCACGGCACTCGGAGAATTGACTCGGGTAAAGAAGTGGTCAAATTCCACCAAGACAGGGGATGTTGGAGAACTTGATGATATTGCCGAAGATGCACGCATCTTGCCCTTCGTCACGTCAACTGTTGATAATTGTTTAGGACGTGATTGCCCTGATTACGAAGACTGTTATCTAGTTAAAGCTCGAAAAGAGGCTATGGATGCTGATCTGGTAGTAGTCAATCACCTCTTATTTTTTGCCGATGCAGCGCTAAAAGACACGGGCTTTGGTGAGCTAATTCCCGAAGCGCAAACCATCATTTTCGATGAGGCACATCAAATCCCGGATGTTGCGACACAGTATTTTGGTGAAACCGTATCCAGTCGACAAATCCAGGAAATGTGCAAAGACATTGAAGCAATTCAAAAAACAGCCCTAAAAGACGCTAATCAGTTGTCGCTAGCGGCTGAAAAATTGCGCTTAGTGACGGCAGATTTGCGGATTATGTTTCCTGTTCAGCCAAGCAAAGGTAATTGGTTTGAGCAATTGCGACGAGAAGATATCCAAAGTCAAATGGATGCGATTCAGAACGCAATGGATTTACTTTACGAAGTGACCAAAGTCAATTTGGGGCGCGAAAAGGCACTGGACGCGCTGTTTGAACGCTGCAGCATGACTCGAAGTAAATTGCGCAAGATGCTTGAAGTTAATCAATTAGGGGTGAGTCTTTGGTTTGAAACCACGCCTAAACACATCAGTTTGCATTTGACGCCACTGAGTATTGCTAAGAAGTTCGCGGCGATGGTAGAAGAGGAAGAGCGCACCTGGGTATTTACGTCGGCCACTATTTCTGTGGATGGCAGCTGTCAGCATTTTAAAAAACAGTTAGGGCTGAACGACGCGCAAGACCTTATATTAGACAGTCCTTTTGACTATCAGCAGCAGTCCTTATTGTGTGTGCCACGGTATTTGCCTGAGGCAAGCTCAAAAGAACGAACAGCAGCGCTGGTAGATATCGCTGTGCGCATTGTAGAGGCAAGCCAAGGTAATTGCTTTTTGTTGTTTACTAGCCACGCCATGATGCGACGTGTTGCGGAACAGCTGGAAGAAGAAGTAGACAACCCAATTTTAGTGCAAGGGCAAACGAGTAAACGGGTATTGTTAGAACAATTTCTTGAAGAAGAACAAGCAGTGCTTTTAGCAACGGGCGCTTTTTGGGAAGGGGTTGATGTGCGGGGCGACAAACTCACTTGTGTGATGATTGACAAATTGCCCTTTGCATCGCCAGACGAACCCTTGTTGCAGGCCAGAAACGAAGATGCCCGTAAACGAGGCGAAAATCCGTTTGCAAGTATGCAAATTCCGCAAGCTGTTATTACGATGAAACAAGGTGCGGGCAGGCTAATAAGAGACGTTAAGGATCGCGGCGTTTTGGTTGTATGCGATCCCAGATTAGTTTACAAAGATTACGGTAAAACCTTTTTAGGAAGTCTGCCAGATATGCGTCGAACGCGAGACTTGGACGAAGCGATGAAGTTTCTTAAAAACATCGTTGTAGAACTTGATGAACAAATTGAAGAATAAGCGAGGAAAGTCGTGAATATACTGGTGATAGATACCGCGACAGAGGCCTGCTCAGTAGCAGTGCAAAAAGCAGATGACGTAGTCGATCAATTCGAAGTTTGCCCGCAACAACACAGTAAGAAAATTCTGCCAATGATTGATGAAGTGCTCGTCGAGGCTGGACTAACCTTTGCTGATGTTAATGTACTTGGCGTTGCCCAAGGCCCAGGTAGCTTTACCGGTGTTCGAATAGCAATGGGGATGATTCAAGGCCTCTCTTTCGCGGGACAAAAGCCAATTGTTGGGTTATCGACATTGCAGGCAATGGCGCAAGAAACTTATGAAGACACCGGCGCATGCAGAGTAATATCGGCTATTGACGCGCGTATGTCAGAGGTTTATGTGGGTGAGTTTAGACTGGATAACAACGGCATAATGGCCTTGCAAGGGGAGCAGCAGGTGCTGCCTCCAGAAGAAGTCATTAGCCAATACTTACACAGTGACGAGGCATTTGGTTATGCCGGAACTGGCTGGATAGCTTATGAACCATTGGCTGAGAGAATCAGTGGTACTCCGCTAATTCATTATCCAAAAGCCCGCTACATGTTGCCCCAGGCTGCTAAGTTGATACAGGATAAAGCATTTACTTCGGCTGATAGTATTGAACCGGTATACTTACGCGACAAGGTTACATGGAAGAAGCTTCCGGGTCGTGAATAGTCATTAGCTCAAAGATCCCACTTGTGCTGTCTTAATATATATGGCACGAAATTTGTTAGTTCTAATCGATGTACGATTGCGATTCTCTCTACGGAGGGGGCGCTCTCTACAGGAAAAGTAGGTATTGATTAGGATTTACATTTGACAATAGAGACATCAATCACCGCTGCTGGGAACGCGTTAATAATTAATCAGCAGCCAAAAAATACGGCAAGGCATAATGAAGCGGTACGCTCCGTTAACGCAGAACAAGAGCGAACGCCATCTGCTGCACCTATTGTATTGCGCAAGGGCAATGCAGAGGCTTTTGAACGCGCAGATCAATACAGAGACCAACAAGCAGAAACCTATCGAGAATTTTCCAACGGTCGTTCCCGCGACGCCATTGAGGCTTACCAAAGCTTAATATTTGACGCTAAAAAAGCTGAAGTTAGCCAGATGATGGGCGTCGACACCTATGTGTAAATTTTATAGCACTTAATAATCAAACTTGTTAAATTCAGTTCTAATTCATCTATTCACGCCATAATCATTAATATGGCGACGTGGTAATGGGTACTTCTTATGTTTGGCAAAAATTTTAAATTGCTTATTGGTCTCACATTAGCGCTGGGACTATCTGCATGTTCAACTGTTCCCGAGAGTGTTGAGGTTCCACCGGATACGAACCTTGTTCCCTATCAAGAAGTGGCAATGCAACCAGAGCAATTTAAAGACTCAATAGTGCGTTGGGGTGGTGTTGTTGCCAATATCGAAAACCATGCTGATGCAACGTTGCTCGAAGTGGTGCATTACCCACTTAGAGGCTACGGACGCCCTGTCATTGGCCGTGAAAGTGTTGGTCGATTTCGCGTTTACGTAGATGGCTTTTTAGATCCTATGGTTTATCAGCAAGGTCGCACAATGACCTTTGCCGGTCAGGTGCTAGGTATCGAAGAAGGACAAGTCGGCGAACATGTTTATAAGTTTCCTACCGTCCACGCGGATGGCTACTATCTTTGGGAAGACATCGATAGAATCGAAATCGAACATATTTCAGTTTGGCCTTTCCCGTATGGCAGACACGCTCGCATTGGATGGGGCTACAGAGGTTGGTATGGATGGGGAGCATGGCCTTACCATCACACGGTTAAAGTTCGGCGTAAACACGACCATCACAGAAACTATGGCGCACCTCATGGTCAAGGTGGGAGCGCTAGTTCACCTCAGAGTCACAATACTGAACATCAGGGCGGAAGTGGCCGTGGGGTAAATGTTCAAAATGAAAGGGTAGGTACTCAACGAGGGAATCACAGGCGCGAAGATCCCTAGACAGAAACTGCCGCAGTGACGGCAAGATGTGTAATTGGTAAAGTAAAAAGCGGCATATGTTTGCCGCTTTTTAGTTTGTGAAAGACGGTGTTGCAAGGTCGTTACGACGAAAAAGATTGAATTTATTTACAAACCTTCGTAGCTTTTGATTATCCAAAATCAATGTGAGATGAGTCACCTTGACCACCACCGGCAACGAAGTTCAATATCAACTTAAAAACCTTACTCTTACTGGACTAGAGTTTTCCCCCGGCAAATCTAAACCGGTTATTATTTCTCTTCACGGCTGGCTGGATAACGCCGCTAGCTTCATTCCTTTGGCAGAATATTTGCCAGACTACCACATAGTTGCAATAGACTTAGTCGGACACGGTAAGTCCAGTCACCGCTGTGCGGGAGCCCACTATCATTTGGTTGATAATGTGCAAGATATTCACGAACTCGTCACCTTAAACGATTGGCAAGAAATCTACTTCGTATGTCATTCAATGGGGGGCATTATTGCATCGATGTATGCAGCGTGTTTTCCAGAGATTGTAAAAAAGCTCGTGCTAATAGAATCATTCGGTCCATTGACTATGGATCCTCAAACGAGTGCTGAACAATTGCGGGAGTCGGTGTTGAGCCGAATAGCGAGTGAGGACAAGGCGCAACGCCACCCCGATTCCTTATCCTCTGCTGTTACCGCGCGCATGATTGCTGGAAAAATGAATGAAGCCTCAGCGACCCTCTTGATGCAGCGCAATATCAATGAAACTGATGAAGGCTTGCGTTGGCGCACCGATAGGCGTCTGCGCACCTTGTCTTCATTGCGGTTAATTGAAGAACAGGCGAATAACTTTTTACAAAACATCAATGCGCCAACCTTGTGTATTTTGGGAACTGAAGGATTTGAAAAGCTCAAGGTTAATGTCGCTAGACGCGCCAGCTTGGTTAAAAACCTGACGCAAAATGAAGTGTTGGGAGGACATCACGTGCATATGGATAATCCTCAAGACACGGCCAATTGCGTTACCGCGTTTTTGGAAAAAGACTAGAACTTAACCTTTATCGGTTTGATAAATGTTAATCATTTTGGATTTTGAGTTTAACTTTACAGATTGATTGGCTAGTATTATTTCATCTGGTCTGACAACATAGACTTGAGTTAACCAGAAGTGACGTCTATAGAAAACAATTAGAACACTGCCTATAACCCGTACCCAAAGGAGTCCGCACTGTGGAAAAAGTATGGCTTAAGAATTACCACTCCAGCGTCAGTCCCGAAATTGATCCGGATAAGTATTCATCTCTTGTTGATATTTTCGAACAGTCAGTGAAAAAATATGCTGACAATACCGCTTACATCAACATGGGGCACAGTATCACGTTCCGTGAGTTGGATAAGCTAACCGAACAGTTCGCCGCTTACTTACAAAGCCTTGGATTGAAAAAGGGTGATGCAGTGGCGATTATGATGCCAAACCTTATTCAGTACCCGGTGTCTATCTTTGGCGTATTGAGGGCTGGGATGGTCGTGGTGAACGTTAACCCTATGTACACCACTCGTGAGTTAAAACACCAGTTAAACGATTCTCAGGCAAAAGCGATCGTTATCGTAGAGAACTTTGCTAATACGCTATCTGATGTAATTGCAGAGACCCCTGTAAAACATACCATTTTGACAAACGTGGGCGACATGTTGCCCGTACCTAAGCGTTGGGTCGTTAACTTTGCGCTTAAGTATGTGAAGAAGATGATTCCTGATCATAACTTGACGGATGTTGTGCCGTTTAACACGGCGCTGAGCAAAGGTAAGTCTCTCAACTTCACTCATGTCGATGTTACCAACGATGACTTGGCTTTCTTACAATACACTGGTGGAACAACCGGTGTGTCCAAAGGGGGGATGCTTACGCACCGAAATCTGTGTGCAAACCTAGAACAAGTATCGGGCTTTTTAGAGCCTGCCATTGTCCCAGGTGAAGAGATAGTGGTCACGGCTCTGCCGCTTTACCACATCTTTGCACTGCAAGGTAACTGTTTGAACTTCCTTAAGTTCGGTTGTCCGAACCTGCTTATCACTAATCCAAGAGATATGCCTGGATTCGTGGCAGAGTTGTCGAAATACAAATTTAGTGTCATGACCGGCGTAAACACCCTATTTAATGGACTGCTCAATACTCCTGGGTTCGAAGAGTTAGACTTCAGCAACTTTAAATTTGGCCTGGGCGGTGGTATGGCGGTTCAGCGCGCTGTTGCAGAACGTTGGCACGAGGTTACCGGCACAGTATTACTTGAAGGTTATGGCTTGACCGAATGTAGCCCAGTGGTAACAGTTAACCCACCACAGTTAGAGCGTTATAAAGGCTCTATTGGAATGCCAGTACCTTCCACTGAGATTCAATTGTTGGATGACGATGGCAATCAAGTACCCGTAGGAGAAGCGGGCGAAATGTATGTAAAAGGTCCGCAAGTTATGTTGGGCTATTTAGGGCGTGAAGAAGCGACCGCGGATATTTTAAAAGACGGTTGGCTTGCCACGGGTGATATCGCCAAGTGTGATGAAGATGGTTATTTTTACATCGTAGACCGCAAGAAAGACATGATTCTAGTGTCTGGTTTCAACGTGTTCCCGAATGAAGTGGAGGATGTAGCATCAATGCATGATGGTGTGCTTGAATGTGCTGCCATTGGTGTACCACATGAAGTCTCAGGCGAGATAGTTAAGTTGTTTGTGGTTAAGAAAGATCCCGATATCACAGATAAAGATGTCATTGCCCACTGTAAAAATCACTTAACTGGTTACAAAGTACCGAAAATAGTTGAGTTTAGGGACGAGCTTCCTAAATCAAATGTTGGTAAGATACTCAGAAGACAGCTGAGGGATTAAACTACATATAAAAACCGGCGTCAGCCGGTTTTTTTTGCTTCCATTTATGAAATATCAATACATTGCCGACGATCAGCAACTAGCAAAGTTTTGTGCACTTGCTGCAAGCATGGAATATGTCGCGTTTGACACTGAATTCGTGCGCACCAGAACCTTCTTTCCTCAGTGCGGATTGATCCAGATTTATGATGGTAATCAGGTAGTACTGGTTGACCCGCTACAAATAAACGAGTGGCAACCTCTGGTGTCGTTGCTTGAAAATCAGAACGTGGTCAAGGTACTGCATTCATGTTCTGAAGACTTAGAAGTTTTTCAACACCTCTTAGGTACAATGCCCACGCCACTGTTTGATAGTCAGTTTGCCGCCTGTATGTTGAATATGGGAAATACTCTTGGTTATGCCAAGTTAATAGAAGCCATGCTGGATATTTCGCTAGACAAGGGGGAGTCGCGTACTGACTGGTTACAAAGACCATTGTCACAAGAGCAACTTCAATATGCGGCGAATGACGTGATTTATCTGCATCGCGTTTATCCGGAACTCAAAGCCAATCTAAAAGAAGCTGATAGGTTTGAATGGGTATTGCTAGAGGGCGATAACTTAGCCGATAAAAAAAGAAACCTGTTGCCTGGTCCGTATCGCTATCTCTCTGTTAAGAACGGTTGGCAACTGAGAAATCGACCGCTGTTAGCATTACAAAAGTTAGCAAACTGGCGTTACCATACGGCTGTAGAAAATGACTCTGCGCTGAATTTTGTCATCAAAGAAGCATGCCTGTTAGAGTTGGCGCGAAAGCTTCCCTCCACACCTTCAGCACTACATAGTATTGGTTGTCTAAGCGGCAAAGAAATTAGACTTTATGGCGACACAATACTGTCGTTAATTAACGATGCAAAACATGCAAATGACGATGACTTGCCCAATCCTATCAGAAGATTGATCGATATCCGGGCTTATAAAAAGATAAGTCAGAGTATTAGAGCGGAGTGTATCGAAGTCTCTGAGAGAGAAAATATTCCTCTAGAAGTGCTAGCTTCAAAAAAACAGATCAACCAGTTGCTGAAATGGTTGTGGTTTGAAGAAGAAGAATGCAAAGCACAAAATACTCAGCCGGATCTGCTCTCAGGCTGGCGAGCGGCGTTGCTAAAGTCGGTAACAGAACCTCTAGTGGCGCAAAACGAGTCTGTTAATTAATACAAGGTGAAATGCAATACGCTATGTTGTGTGCAATCTACAAATCAATTAAGAAAAACGAAACTTATCTTTATGTTCCAAAACGCGATGACTTCAGTCGCGTACCTGAACCTTTGATGCAAATGTTTGGCACGCCATCATTGGTAATGCTGTTTGATTTAAATGGCAATAAACCGCTTATTCGAGCTGATAAACAAGAAGTGCAAGACAAGCTTGAACAGCAAGGATATTACCTACAGATGCCTCCGCCACAAGAGAGCTTGTTGACCGCACATAAAAAATCGATGGGGGTGGAAGAGTAAACATGATGTTGCGTAGCTTGATTAAGTCTCTTGGCGTGTCATGTGCTTTGCTGTTAGCCGCGCCAACATTAGCAAAACCCACGTTTGAACAGTATGTCGAAGCGTTCAAGGTCGAAGCAGTTGACCAAGGGTATGACAGGGTCTTTTTAGATGAGGTCTTCGCTAATGTTAAATACCGAAAAAGTGCTGTCAAAAAAGACCGCAATCAGCCTGAATTTAAAGTTACATTAGATACCTATTTACCCAAGCGTCTGCCTCAGTGGAAAGTTGACAGAGCCGTTAAATTAGCCAAAGAGCATGCAGAATTGCTGCAAAAAGTTTCCGCACACTATGGGGTACAACCGCGATTTATTGTGGCGCTGTGGGGGATGGAAAGTAATTTTGGAAAGATCCAAGGGAATTATCCTGTTATCTCCTCGTTATCCACAATGGCATACGACGGACGGCGTGAGGCATTTTTCAGAAAACAGCTATTCTCAGCACTCAAGATCATACGCGAAGGGCATATCGAAGAGCCTGATTTCAAGGGCTCATGGGCTGGCGCAACCGGTCAAAGTCAATTTATTCCATCGTCTTGTTTGAACTACGCACAAGATTTCAACGGTGATGGCAAAAAGGATATTTGGAAAGATGAAGCCGACGTATTTGCCTCGATAGCCAACTACCTAAAAACTGAAGGATGGGACAATTCATCTACTTGGGGACGTCAAGTGTTCATGCCACAAGGGTTTGACACTAAATTAACCGGCCTTAAACGCGACAAAATGAAAACTTTAGCCCAATGGCAAGCGCTGGGAATTCGTCGCTTAGATGGCAGAGATTTACCTGAGCGAGATATAAAAGCATCATTGATCATGCCCGACGATGAGAATGGACGCATCTATCTTGTGTATGAGAATTTTCATACCTTGATGGACTGGAATCGCTCTACTTATTTTGGCGCCTCAGTCGGTCATTTGGCCGACCGAATAAAACTAGGTCGTTAGGCAATGTACCAATATCGATGGCATGACACGCGCAAGATAGATTTGCCTCTGGGTAAAGTGGTTTGTGTGGGGCGGAACTACTTAGACCACATTAAAGAACTCAATAACACAATCCCAGAGCAGCCACTTTTATTTATGAAAGGCAATAACGCACTGGCTGATATGACTCTGCCTTTAGCTATTCCTGAGCGAGGAGAGTGCCATAATGAACTCGAAATTGCGTTATTGATTGGCGAGCAGTTAGATGCTGATTCTAAAGACGTTAGTAATGCGGTTTTAGGTGTTGGCCTTGCTTTAGATTTCACGCTTCGCGATGTGCAAAGTGAACTCAAAGCCAAGGGCTACCCATGGGAACGTGCTAAGGCTTTTGATGCTAGTTGTCCTGTGTCTCCCTTTGTGCCGTTTAATGACATTGATGATGTATCTGGGCTTTGTTTTTCACTGACGGTTAATGGTGAGATCCGTCAACAAGGTGATGCAAAGATGATGATGCTATCATGGCAGCGTCTTTTACAAGAAATTGCGTCAGTCTTTACCTTGTATCCAGGTGATGTGGTGTTAACAGGCACCCCAAAAGGCGTAGGGAAAATCCAATCCGGTGATTCTTTGGTTGCCGAAATGTCCGAGCATTTGACTATCACTACTCGAGTTGCATAAACATGAAAACGACAAATAACGCTTTTTGGGAAGAAAAAAAGCTAGAAGACATGACCCAAGACGAATGGGAAGCGCTGTGTGATGGTTGTGGTAAATGCTGTTTACACAAGTTTATTGATGATGAAAATGCCGAAGACACACAAACTACGGATCAAATAAAACAAGACGAATCATTAGAGTTTACCAATATTGTATGTAGTTACCTGAACACTAAAACCTGTTCTTGTACGCAATATGCAAAACGCACTGAATTGGTACCTGATTGTGTGCAATTGACAAAAAAGAATCTCTCGCAAATTTTTTACATGCCAACCAGCTGCAGCTACCGTCGGCTGCATGAAGGCAGGGGGTTACCTAGCTGGCATCCTCTGTTAAATCGCAATAAAAAGACGGTGATGCACAATGCCGATATGTCCGTAAGAGGCAAAACGGTATATGAACACGATGTGGATATGGAAGACTTTGAAGACTACATTGTGTCTTGGCCGCTAAACGACCTCGATTGAGCTGTTATCAGTAATCGTGCAAAAAACGTAACATCGATAATCTACCAAAAAACATTGGCAATCATATGAATTGCCAATAGGGTGAGTAGGATTTTTATTAACCAAACTAGCTTATCATTATCGGCTTTGAGTCTAAGTTTGGTACCCACATAAGACCCCAATACTGAACCAAGCACCATGGTTACAATGAGGTTCAGATGAGTGAGTAAGGCGGCACCTATCGCGAGAAAAACCGGTATTTTCGCCAAATGACTTATTGTCATAAACAGTGAACTGGTCGCGATAATCTCATCTTTAGATTGTAGCTGCTTAGTTAAAATTGAAAGTGATAATGGACCTGTTGCACCGACAATTAAACCGAGCCCTGTTTGCGAGAAGCCAATCACATAATAGCTTTCAAAGCGGCGCATGAATTTGGAAAAATCAGGACTCCATAAGTTAAGCAGGATATAAAGACCGATTGCCAAGGGTAGGTAAGTTGTCGGCATGTTGTAGATGATATAACCAAACAATAAGGTGCCAACTAGGGAGCCTATGAAGAACTTGGGGAGCAGTGACCATTTTACATCGGTCAATGAGAACAACATTCTCGAGGAGTTACTGGCTAGCTGAGTAATGCCGTGAATGGGTATCAGTAAACTTGGTGGCAGAAAAACCGGGAGTATGGCGATGAGCAACATACCTCCACCGAAACCGAAGACGCCCGCCACAATTGAAGTGCAAAGTGCAATAAACCCCAGTAGAAGCTCTATATTCAATAGTTATTGCTCCTTGTTGACTGAATTTAAGCGGTAAGTGGCGACTAGTTTTCAGTGAAAAACGACTCAGAGAATTCAGCCATTTGCCTATCCCCGAGTGAATTGCTTTGAATCAGACGTTTTTGCACCTTATTGCGGTCTGCGACGCTTTTGTTCTGGCCTAGTTTTGCCTTGCCTTCGATACGTGTTATGGCTATTTCAAAGCTGACAATTGCTTTACTGAGTTTTTCAATATAACTGGCTTCGTAAATATCTTGCTGTTGCTCCGCTCTAGGTTCATAAGCACTGAGCATCTCACGCACAACAGATTCATTTGCCGTTTTATCAAGTAGATTGCAATGCCCATAGACGTGAACTGCGGCATAATTCCAGGTGGGCACGGCTGGAGTGGTTTCATAGTCAGAGCCGGAAATGTATGCGTGCGGGCCGGTGAAGATACACATGACTTCTCGATTATCGAGATATTTCTTATGAGCGTTCGCCGCAGCTAAATGTCCTTTGAGAATATACTTTTCACCAAGTCTTTGTAACTGCAATGGGATATGCGTCGCCTGCAAAGGTTCGCTGGTACACAGGGTAGCAAACGGGTATTGCTCTATAATATCTAGCGCTTGTGTCTGAGTTATTTGAAATGGTTTAGGTATATACAATGCCGTCTCCCGAACAAACGCATGAGTCTAGAACTGATGGCGTCTTAACAGGCGTGCAAAGAGCACAACAATAAATACAACAGAATAGATGCCAAAAATAACCATCATCCACTGAGGCATGCTCATATCGAAAAATTGCCAATCAATATCCCCACAATCACCAGTCGCCGCGAAAAAGCTTGGGATCCAATCGTGCAAAGGCATGAACGAAGGAAAATTAGGAACAATTTCACAGGATGCGAAAAACGGATTCAACGCCGTTTGAATATCAACGTGTTCTTTGGCGATTAAAAAGCCCCAAATTGATGAGATCCCCCAAGTTACAAAGGCAATAAATCGGGTAATTTTGGTATTGACTATTGCTGGCAGTAGACCTGCGAAAACGATACCCAACATCGCTGTACGTTGATAAATACACATGATGCAAGGCAATAATTCCATCGCATATTGAAAGTATAAAGCGGTAACTTCCAGCGCGAACGCGCTCAAAAATAAAAGGAACCAAGGAAGCCGATGAGAAACGGATTTTGCGATAGAGTCCAACATGGTAGCCGTGCATTTTTTAGTTATTATTTTGCATAACCAAAGTATACGGGAAAACGCAACCAAAAAGCACCCGCTAAAATTTACTAATCGACCAACGGGGCTTTTTTTGCTGCCAAACTTGGACTAAAGTGAACCAAATTTACTGTGCTGCTTGGTGTCATGAAATTTAGTCCTCTGATTTTTATTGTTTTATGTGGAATGAGTTATTACTCCTATGCCGCGGCACCCGTTCTGGTGGGATATATTGAGCGTCCCCCGGCTATCTATCAGACTGCTGATGGTAGATTGCGTGGTAGTATGGGAAAGCGCTTGGTTAAGCTATTTTCCGACGCCCGAATCAATGTTGATTATGAGCAATTCAAGCCGTCAGAGATCGATGATTTCATGGTAAATGAAATGGTAGATGCCTTTCTAGCGACCCCTATTTTGTTTGATAAAAGCGGCGATTTCGTTTACACCAAAAAACCTTTTATCCAGTTGAGCTTTTATGCCTATCGCTTACCCTCTCAAACACCGGTATCCAGCGTGCCAGAACTCTCCGGAAGTACCATCATTCTGCCGATCTCACCCAGGGGGGTGAGGGGTAATACTAAGGGCACATTCTTAGATCCCGAACTGAATATCAACGTTTTGCGGCAAAATTATACCTTAACGCAAGCCCTGCCATTATTGCGCAATGGATCTGCGGATTATTATGTAAGTTACATTGCACCCAATGAACACGCCTTTAATTTTTCGTCGGTGTTTCAACGGAGTAAGTTACAGGCAGACGAGCTTTTCTCCGTCCCAATGCATATTGTCATGCGTGAGAGTAATCCCAAATCAGATGAAGTGATTGCAACGCTAAACAAGCTGTTAGAAAAAAATATCAATTAATTGCTCGTTGGGCACTGTTTGCTATTGAGAAGGTAAATCTCTCACTTTATATTGGTAGAATGTTTTCCCTTTCATTATCAAAAAGCCATGCCGACTAAATGTCCTGAATGCGAAAATAAATTTAGTGCCCAAGAAGCGCTGTGCGAAGATTGGCGCGATCCTGAAAAAGCATTTGGTTGCCCACATTGCGGCATCTTTTTTATCAAAGAAGAAAAACCGTCTAGCACGCCGTTGTTGGGAGTGCTCTTTGGTGTTGGGATGTTGCTGCCCAGTGTGAATATTCTATTTAGACAACTTAAATACGGTGGTGACGACATAGTCACATTTCACGCATTAACGATATTAGTCAGCGGTATTGCCATTGTCTTTTTAAGCAAGCCTCACAAGTTATTTGCTCCTCTTAAAAGGTCTTCTTTCAAAGTCCAAATAAAAAACGACCCAAGCCCGTAGGCAGAACCTCTGAAGTTTAACGGCAGTGGACATTATAGGTTTGTACATTACAAATAGATTAACTAAGTAATAGGTCGCTTGCTATTGCAGGATGATTGGGTCAAATTAATGCGCGTAATATAAACCATCAGGTATGTTAAGGGACATAATTTATTATGAGAAAGGTTGTATCCTCATTGTGTGGGCTAGCCACATTATATTTAATTTCCTTCAATACATTGGCATCAGCGCTGCCTGAGCAATTTAGCAACATATCAAGAGACAAGATTTATCATCACGTGATGAGCCAAGAGCTGGATACAGCCATTGGACTTCATCATAAAAATAACGACTCACTTTCTACACTTACTGTTCCGCTTGAGGACGAATTATTAAGCTTTGGAGTAAAACAGGTTCGCTCTGTCGGACAGTCTTACCAATTTGTTTCACAGGCTTTCTCACATGCCGACCAGGGTTATCAAGTTTTCTACACGCAGGGTAAAAATTCAGGAATTGGTGAGATTATTGGTAATGGCAAACATTTGTTGTTCGAAACTCGAGGCGACGAGGTATGGCAAGTCGATGTGCGGCAACTCAACTTGTTACCAGGCCTCTATGAAGACGATACTTTTGGGGTTGCCCCGGTTCAACCTCAACCCGAAACAGAGCGAGTAGTTACTAAAAATAATAACTTCACCGTGGTAGATGTAATGTTGCTGTTTACCCCTAACATTCTCACCAAATACCCAGGTGAGATGTCGTTTACCCTGATGAATCACTTAGTTGAAAAGGCCAACCAGGCTTTTGTCGACAGTAATGTCAGTGTGCAGCTACGCCTTGTACGCAGCGAGCTTGTTAACTATACCAAGCCATCATCATCAGTTGCTTTAAATGATATTGTCGCTGCGTTGGACGATGATCCAGCCACTGTCACCGATAATTCACTCACGTCAATAGCAAGCTGGCGCAACCAATCAGGCGCCGACTTGGTGGCAATGATCCGCACCCACGATTTAAACGAAAGAGAAGTCTGCGGCCGAGCATTGTTCCCTGACACGGTGCCTGGTGTGTTAGCCAATGTCAGTAATGTCGGTATCAGTGGTGGATCGAATTGTATTAACACCTTTACCCACGAGATAGGTCACAATTTCGGTGCAGGGCATCAATGGCGAGACGGCCAAAGCGTAGGGCAATTCAGTTTTTCAGGCGCACTACTTGTGCCTGGAAAATTCTCTACGGTTATGAGCAGTATCGGTACCGGTGACGAAAACCGAAACTACAAGATGCCTTATTTCTCTAATCTGGCGTTGTCGTGTGGAAACAGAGTTTGTGGAGATGGTCAATTTGCTGATAACGCGCGCACTATCGACTTTACAGCCTCACAGAACGCCGCGTTGAGAGAGTCTGTATTTAATGATGAGGTTGTTGCGCCAATTCGAAGCGTGACGGATACCGACGGTGATGGAGTAAATGACAGGGATGATGCCTTCCCATTTTTTCCTGAGGAAACGCAGGATACTGATAATGATGGAGTAGGTGATAATCTCGATGTATTTCCCAATGACCCTAATGAATCGCTAGATACAGACGAAGATGGTATTGGCAATAATCAAGACACCGACGATGATAACGATGGTGTACTTGACACTGCTGACCAATTGCCTTTGAACCCAAATGAAACCTTGGACACTGATTCAGATGGTGTTGGCAATAATCAAGATCAATTACCCAACAACTTCCAAGAAGTAAATGACGTTGACGAGGATGGTGTAGGTGATTTGAGGGACTTGGATGATGATAATGATGGCGTAGAAGATTTCTACGTGCCTGCAGATATCGAACAAACTAATCTTCTGGTGGTGAGCGCAAACTCTGGTGAAATTTTGGAATATGATGCCGCTTCTGGTGATTATCTCGGGGTGGTCGCCTCGGTTCCCGAAGGTGGCTTTACGTTTCGCTCAGATATCGTTGTTAATAGTAGTCAGCAGGTTTATTTCATTGCATTCAGCGATGTCTACCAATTAGATAGGCAATCTGGTGTGGTAAAAAACTATATTGACCGAAGTAAACTAAGCACCAACTTTCCAGCACACTTATTATTTCGTGGTGATCAACATTTACTCGTCGGCAATGGCTTAGGCTTGTCTTATCTCGACGGCTTTTCCATTACCAGCTCAGCCACGGCATTGACCAAGCAAACGTTTGATATTGCTGTGTGGCGCGATATTTTGCAACGCAGTACAACCGAACTCTTGGTAGCGTCACGCAGCACCGACGAATTGATTATTGTGGCTGATGATGCAGGCGCGTCTGCGGGCAACGTGTTCGCTAACGCTGGGCTAAGTAAGCCAGAACATCTTGTTACCGATGCGTCAGGGCAAATTTATGTCAGCAATGCCGGCACTAGGAATATTACCCAGTACTCGGCAAGCGGCGACTATTTAGGAGAGTTTATTAGCGCAGGAAGTGGGGGATTGGGATTACCCGAGTGCATGGTCATAGGACCCGACGGTCACTTTTACCTTTGTAGCGATAGCAACCAAGTATTGAAATTTGATGGAACCACCGGTGCTTTTGAGTCCATAGTTGTCGATGCCGGTGTGGGTGGCTTAGATAGGCCGGTAGGGCTTGTATTTGTCGGTAAGCCCTTAGATTCATTACCATACAGTGGGGAGCATGACTCGGATGGTGATGGTATTAATAATGATCAAGATGACTTACCACTCGATCCTAGCTCGTCCGTCGATACTGATGGCGACGGTATCGGCAACGAGACTGATGACGACGATGATGGTGATGGCATGCCTGATTCATACGAAGAAGAGTTTGGTTTTGACCCGCTCGATCCATCTGATGCCAGCGCCGATACTGATGGCGATGGTACGAGTAATTTAGAGGAATATAATCAAAATACCGATCCTACTGTTGCTGACAACACGCCGGCACCGGTTTCGCCTCCCGCGAGTTCTAACAATGGTGGGGGCGGAG
This sequence comes from Alteromonadaceae bacterium, assembly GCA_014872785.1. GTDB lineage: Bacteria > Pseudomonadota > Gammaproteobacteria > Enterobacterales > Alteromonadaceae > Planctobacterium. The sequence goes on along the minus strand of WKFJ01000012.1, from coordinate 73,136 downwards.
CACTCGGTTTGTTTGGTTTACTTTGGGTCTGCTTAACAATCAATCGCAGACGTTTCATGCATCGCTAGCTGCTTACTAGCATTGTATTTTGAGGAAGCTGAGAATACCTGCAGCTTAGGCATTAAAGTGCTTTATTGTTGCAGGAATGCCTCCCAGTTGTTTTGAAATTCTGTACGACGTCTGTGTAGACGGGAGTTTGTGTGCGCCTGCCAATCGCGTGGGCTTTTGATTGGGCCTACTTTGCATAGGGCGCAGTAATCGCTTGAGTCTGACTTTGGCATGGTTAATTGCATGTGTGCGTGTTGTTGAGCATTGCTAGACCAAACATAGGTCGTTGCTGACGTACTCTTTACTTGCTTATCCCGGTCTACGTTTCTGATGCGGTATCCAGGGAAAAGATTCGGATTAAACTCACATTCGCCAATATAATCCAGTATTCCACCATGCCCCAAGTTCTCTATATTCCAATCACAATAGGGTTTTACATCTTTTGAGGTGATGTAACACAAATTCGCACCATTATTTCGCAATAAAAATTTAGCGGCATTGAATAGGAATGCTCTAAGTAGTTTTCGATTTTCTAAATTACTATCAGTACCTTGGTGCCAACTTTGCCCCGGACGCCTTGCGCCTGCATTGGGTACCAGTGGAAACTGGAATATAGCAAGATCAAAGCTCTTTGAAAGTTTTGAAGTAATACTGTCAGTAGAGGTGATATCGAGTTCAAATACGACGTTGTGTCCGAGCGTTTTTAAGTCGTCTATCGCGTTAAGCGAGTACTTGTCTCTCAGTGCCTCTTCACTATCTAACACGCTGGCACATAAATTTATTTCAGGAAAGCGTTTGGCTAACGCCAGTGAAAAGGATAAATCCCCATCTCCAACGGTAAGTACTCGCCATTCGTCTTGGATATGCATATTTCACGCAATGTAACTGCTGTTTCTGCGCATAGTATACGTGATTGATCTTATCGATATAGTGAAACAAAACGTCCTTAAAAATTATTTTAGGTTAGGTGAAGATTCAAAATGCTATTAAACGAAAAAAATTTCTTTTTAATTAGCTTAATCCAGTCTATAAATTAAACAGTAATAAAAATGTATGGATATGCTGCACAATTCAGGGTTGAAATGAACACCAATCAAGCAACGCTTTTTACCATTTTTCTCTTTCTTTTGCTTCCGGCACCGGTCTTGGCTCGTGGCATTATTGATGTAGCCATCGTTGTGCAAAGCCCAATTGAAAGTGAACCCTACAGCTACCTGGTTGACTTGTTCGAGGCTGAAAACCCCGGGTATTCGGTAATTTTGCACGCAAGGAATGATAAGAGTTTTAAACAAACATTACCCGAATGGCTAGAAAAATCAGAGATGGACGTTATTTTTTGGCAAGCTGGCGAACGTTTGTTTAATTATGCTCGCAGCCAAAAGATTAAATCGTTAAATCATATTTGGGAGTCAAATGAACTCGACAATTACTACTCGGCCAGACTAAAGCAATTGGTGTTGTTGAATGAGCATGTTTATGCTTTGCCGGTCGCTAAATACAATTGGGGGTTCTTTTATAACCAAGTACTATTCGAATCGTTAAACATACAGCCGCCTAAAACCATCACTGAGCTGATGACGGTTTGCAGTACATTGAGTAAGCAAGGTATTCCTGCAATGTTATTAGGTGCCAGAGACCAATGGCCGACGTTGGCTTGGTTTGACTACATCAATATTCGAATGAACGGTTTGGCGTTTCACCAAGGCTTGCTCAACGGCGAAATTAGTTTTCAATCAGAAGAGGTTATGTCGGTTTTCAAACTTTGGAAACAGTTGCTAGAGGAATGTCCGTTCAATACAGATTACGCCCAGAAAACATGGGATCAGCCGATATCAGCGCTTACACGTGGAAAAGCGGGCATGATGCTTATGGGGAATTTTTTACAGCACAAATTATTTCCAGATCGGTTGCAAAAATTGGGTTATTTTCCTTTTCCTGAAATTAATAAAAAACACAATAATTACGAAATAGTGCCAACCGATGTTGTTATGATTTCTGCCAATAGCAATAACGAAGAAGGCGCAGAAGCCTTCGTCAGGTATTTAACGCAAACTGATATTTTAGGAAAGTTCAATGAGCGGCTTTCCCATCCATTGATAACCGATGGTACATATCCAAAAGCTAACCACTTAACTCAGGCGGCGGTGGAACAATTGGAGAATAGTAAGGGCTTCACTCAATATTTTGATAGAGCAGCCCCTGGGTATTTAGCTGATGCCGCCTTAGATTATTTTAATGTCTTTATTGAAAATAAAGACATTGCAGCTGTTGCGAAGGCACTTGAAAAAGTGCGGATTACTAAACAATATTCTCATGATAAACGGCCTTAAAATTTACGAATATTGAGTGCTTACCCGTCAATCTTTTATGCTATGCAGCTTGCGTTAAATAACGTCGATTTAATTCATTACCCCGCAATAGCTCTCCTGGCGTCAACACAATCCAGCCATTAATGTAAAACTTTTCGGGGCGAGCAACATCGTAGATGATACCTTGCTTTGCCCATGCTTCGAATTCAGCTCTACTAACAAAGAATTCTTGTTTTTTGAAAAAGCGATATTGCATTGGCGCATCAAATTTTACCTGATTATCAATACTGGCCGGCTTACTGTGACCATAGTTACCCGCAACAAAAGCAACATGCTCTGAGTCAATATGTGTGATTTTTACGGGAAGATATCGATATTTGCGATCTGAAGATTTGTCAATTTGGTAGTAATCTACAAAGAAAAAGTCATTAACCAACGGACTGTGCACCAGTTGCATACGTTGCTTGCGCTGAAACTCTCCATAACCAAGAAAAAGTGCGACAATGAGAACTATCCAAAACAAGTCTTGTAGGTTGTATAAAAAGCGAAAAAACGAATTTTGCATCAGTGCATTTGTAAAAGTTGTGATACTCATATCTTCCTGGTCCATTTAGCAAGATTCTAATTAAGCATAGTCAAAACCTTTTCCTATTAACACCAATCTTGAGACTTAAATGGTTGAGCGGAGGGGGGGAGCCCATGAACGGTAACAATCCGCGGGTAATACGATGTAATTTAAGCACTTACTAAAGTGGTTGTGTTTCGGTTCGCTGTGCAAATTCCGCAATCATAGGTCTACCTTCGAGTATCGCTTGCTGTACTGAAGGTAAAGAAAGTGAAGCCTGATGTGCTGCTTTGGTTTCCCAAATTTCGGTAATCCAAATGGCGTCGTGATTAGTTACATCCTTGGCAATGACGTAACTCTCGCATCCTTGCATGTTCTGCGTTCCTTTGGCGAGAATCGAGCTCAGTTCATCTCGTTTACCTTCAACACACAAAACTTTACTTATCAATCCGTACTTATTCATCATCAAAATGTCGCCTAAAATTCTTCCTAATGTGATTCAAGTTTAAGCTATCAAATGTTGAGGCTCTAGTACTTTAAATGAATCTTGTGGTCACATTTCCAGTTTGGTTGTTATGTTAGTATTTCAACAAAAAGGAAGGGATGCATATGAAAAACAGTCTTCTAAACATTTCTAAGTTTATCGTCATTGCATTGAGTTTTCTTTGCGTGAATGGTTTTGCGAACGCTGAACCGGCCTCGAAAGCTCATAAGAAACTGACTCAATATCTGGACAATCTGCAGGCACACGAAAAGCTAATGGGAACGGTTTATATCACCAAAAAGGGTGAGCCGCTTTATGAGCATCACTTCGGCTATGCGTCTGTTAAAGATAAGCGCGCAATCGACGCAAATACCGCCTTTCGCATTGCTTCCATTAGCAAAATTTACACGTCGGTATTGCTCATGCAATTAGTAGAGGCCGGCAAACTAACCCTGGATACGACACTTGAGGGTTTTTATCCAACGCTTCCAAAGGCAGAAAGTATCACCATTGAGCATCTTTTGACGCACCGTTCGGGGATTTATAATTACATCGAAGACCTCAATTTCCATGCATATAAGGAAGGGGGGCAAACGCGTGAGGAGATGGAGCAACGCATTATCGCCTTTGATTCACAATTTAAACCTGATTAGAAGCACGCTTACTCTAATTCAAATTATTTGTTGCTGGGCTATATCATTGAAAGTTTGTATGGGAAATCCTACGCAGAGGTTGTTGCCGAAAAAATCGCTAAACCCCTTGGCTTAATCTCCACTTATGTACCGTCTGACGCTAAATTGCGGTCGAATGAGGCAACAGGATACCATTTTCCGCTCCCCAATACTCAATCCAGTGGGGGTTACCAAATGCCGAAGGGCTGGCAAAAAAATGTTAACTCGCATCCGAGTGTTTTGCATGCTGCAGGCGGGATCGTATCTACTGCTAAAGAAACCAATCAATTTTTAGTCGCTTTGAGTACGGGTAAGTTAGTGTCAGAAAAGTCGCTCAATGAAATGAAAAAGTTGCGTGATGGCTATGGGCTAGGCATGTTTGCAGCACCATTTTATCACCGTAAATTTTATGGGCACAACGGCTTCATTGATGGCTACATGTCTTCCACTGGTTATAACTTTGATGATGGTATTGCTCTAACGGTGGTAAGTAATGCAGTTAATTTCAATTTTAATGACATGCTAATCGCTGTGCTAAGTAGCGTCTATGACTATGAATTTGAGATCCCAGACTTTTCTTTGCAACCCATTGTGGCCACCAACGAACTACTCAAAAAAGTGTCGGGAAAATACAGCAGTAAAGATTTGCCTTTGGTGATTACAATGTTTGCCCAAGGTATGCAAGTGATGGCTCAGGCGACGGGACAAGGCCCTATTCCAATTACTCCATATTCGCAGAGTGAATTTAGATTCGCACCGGCAGGAATAGTGGTGAAGTTTGATGAAAGCAGCATGAGTGATGGTAAATATACCCGTTTTACGCTGTTACAAAATGGCGGCACTTTTAAGTACCAAAGGGATTAAGTAAAGATCTTATCTGTACTATCGCCGGTGGCGGTTAAATCTGTGTGCTCACAAAATACCAGGCCGCCAATAATGCGTTGGCGGTCATCAACGAAAAGTCAGTGACAAAGATAAAGCCCATCAACCCTTTTACTTGCCATACGCCTTCACCTCTGCGATTTTGCGACGCGATAGGCAAATTGGCTGCAAACTGAGAGCCGTGAGCCAAGGCAATGACGATAAGCAAAATGGCTCGTTGCGTAGGCTCTGCAAACGTACTTTCGAAAATCAAAAGCAATATGCTCATACAGCAAAAAGCAAAGTTAAACCCACCTAAGAATGGTCCGGTTGCTTGGAGTATGTCGAACACTGGTGTTTGTCGATGGTCTCTAGGAACCAGTATTTTTGCGAAGATACTATTGCGTAGCGCGAACAGATGAAAACCTAGTCCAAACCAGATGATGTTCGCGATTAATACGATTTCGTACATTAAAGAGAGGGCAGTTTAGGTATTTTCTTGCGTGATAAGCAAAGGATAGATTGTACGCGTTGCCATGAAAGCAAGTACACCAAAAAACGCTGCTGCTGCCCCTACAAATGCTTGCGTAAACAACCACATTGATAGTCCCTCAGCTTTGAATTGTATGGTGTATTCCTTGTAAACCAGAAAGCTCATCAAACCAAACCACGGAATAGCCGCCGCCAGCACTACTGCATATTGATGTTTGATAGTTCTCGCTAACACAATACCGCTGGTCACGGATAACATGACCAAAATAACCCAAGTGTACATTCACTTCTCACTTTATTATTCGGCTCAATTCAAAGTTAATACTACGCATCCTATAGAATGAGTACAACTACTGCGTGACTTCCTGCAAACCAAGATCGACATTAGCCACGATATAGCCATATTCCTTGTCTGTGAGTTTATTAGCTTTGTATAGCGCTGTAGCGCTTTCAAATGTCCAAGGTTCGCCATTGGGAGCGTCTGGAACGCTGAGATCCATATCTAGCAGAGACTCGTCCTCTACTTTAAAGCCCTTTGCGACCGCTTGTTGCGCACAATAGCTCAAGGTATATCGAACCGCGTGTATGTCTACAGACGGGGCACCAAAAAACTCGGTTTCACAGGCAATTTTTCGCTCGCCGTTAGTATTGAAATAGACTAAATGTCCTGTAGTTGTGCAGGCACTTAGTGTCGTAACGACGATCACCAGTGCAACAAACCGTCTTATCACAGTTGCCATAAACCCATATCATTGCCACCCACAATGTAAATTGCACATCTACCGTATCCAGGAATGTCCATAGGGGGTAGGGCGATTTGACCCCCGGCTTTTTCTGCTTCAGTGACCGCGTAGTCAATATCCTCTACAAGGGCGTAAGGTCTAACGACAGGGGCTTCCGTGTCTCGCATGGGGGCTCTTACCCCTATGATAGTGCCAGAGACTAGTTTGGCAGTGCGAGCGTTACCAAGCATAGGCTCTGGTGCAGAAAATGTTATATCTTGAGTTGCTTCATAAGTCCCGCACACATCGTCAACGCTATTGGTGACAATCTCTAAGTAGTGTATTTGCATAACTTCACCCTGTTTCGTGATTATGTTTGCATCAACTTAAAGTAAAGGCGCAGGTGTGGTCAATTGGAAAGGGGCGATTAAGAGCTAAAGGATGTTAATCCAAGCTCAGTCCACTTGGCAGTTCATCGCCCCACAACTGTTTATTACTCTTATCTTTGTGTTTGCCACTGGCTGCATCATGAATCAACTGAAATTCTTTTTTCAACTCTGGTGGTAGATGTTCAAATTCCGCCAAGAAGCCATCTACAAAGTCCTGTTGTAAAACAAACGACTCATCGGCGTACATGAGGTGGCGATTGATAAGGCGAGCCGTACTCCAAATGAAGTCTGCCTTTAATTTTTTATCGTTAATTTGATTGGTACAGTTGTGCAGCAAACTGGTTTTGGTATCCAGAGGTAGTCGCTCTAATGAACCGAGCAATCGTAACTTTTCTTCTTGAGCGGCAGATACCTTGGGTTTGCCCCCTTGTTTGCGCTGATTAGCGTTAAGGATATGCTGGATATCACTGTAGATGTTGAGTTGTTGTTCTTGAGAAAGCCCCGCGGCAGCTCGGCGCCAAAATGCCCACCACTGCGCCCAAACATCGAGTTGTTGGTTGTATTGCAGGCCTTGAGCGTATAATGGCCATACTTTGTCGATACGCTCTTTATCACCGGCAAACCCCATACCTGGACGCAAACAATAACCGGCTATATTGAACCAACTACGTTCATGCTGAGGGCTTCTACGTCTTCGTTTGGCTAAGTCGATTAATTTGTCAAACATAGTTCTTGCCGTAGCACTCGACCAACTGCTTCTTGGACCCATTAACTTTTCAAGTGTGCGCCTTAACGGTTCTTTGGGAGCTTGCTTGCTTGCCGCGCCAAACCAATTATCGATGACATTAAGTGCATCGGGTAATTTCTCATGGGTGCTGGTAAGTTGCTTGGGATTGTTTGATTCTTTGCGTAAGTTAAATGCCAATTGCCATGATTGTGATGTTGCGACTTCATGTAAGCTTAAGTTGAGTACGCCAAGTTCATCCAATAATGCGGTTACAGTTACCTTTGTTTGACCATTTCCAGGTACCTCACTGGTAAGTGCTGGTAATAAATGCAATTGTTCGTTCCAGGCAATGGTTTGTCCCTGAGCATATTCATCCTCGCTTAGGGCGTAACCTACTTCGAAGCGCACTGTTTTTCCAAGTGTTAACTTGAAGGTGGTGTCATGCAGGGCTACTTGGCTGTTGACCTCGGTGAATTTGGGCAGGATACAAATTGCCTTATCACCTGATTCAGCGGCGACTTTAAGAAAATAATGTCTAACTGAGCTACTAGCGATAGTTTGCTGTTTCTGTGCTGAAGCTACGCCGTAGTGGGTAGCGCCGATTGCCACGGCAACTTGCGGATCGTTATTGCTGAGCCAAGTTAAACTCTCTTGTTCCGCGGTTTGTTGCCAATGACCTACTTGTCGCTGCCACACTTGTTTAATTGTTTCGCTCTGAAATGGTCCACCGTTGAGTAACCAGGCATCTGGTAATTTATGCGTGGCATCGTCACCCAAATGTTCTCTTATAAATTGGCTACAGTGTCTAGTGATGGCTGCATCGGCTGGGAAGGGGAGACTAACATCGGTAAGAGAACGCTGACGCGTTTTTACCAGCGCATCAGTGGCCACTTCAGGAAAAAAACCTTCCAGCAGAATTTGCTCAGCTTCTTTAGCGGTTAGCCGAGTTTCTTTGATACCACCGAATAAGCTACTGCCTGCCGATTGCCATTGAAAGCGCACTTCCTCAGGCGGGTTAGAAGACAAAAATGCCTCTTTGGCGCGTTGACATTGCCCAATGAGCTTATTTAGATTTTTTAGGCTGGCATCAATTTCCAGTTTTTGTAAAACACGAGCAGCAAGTGCCAAGTCCATATTGTCACCGCCAAGCATCAGGTGCTCGCCAACGGCGACACGCTCTAGTTGCGGTGCATCTCCTACCTTTGACGGCGTAATTTTCACCAGTGTGAAATCGGTTGTACCGCCACCAATGTCACAGACCATCATATTATTGTAGGCATTCAGTTCATTGATATTGTTCTGTGAAAGCCAGTAATAGCATGCGGCTTGCGGTTCCTCGAGGAGTTGAAAATGCTTAATGCCCACTTGTTTGATAGCGTCAATGGTTAAGGTTCTGGCAATGTCATCAAACGATGCCGGAACCGTTACCACGATTTGCTGGTCGATAAATCGGGTCTTTGGATGAGCGTGATCCCAGGCAGCCTTGATGTATGCAAGATAACTGGCTGTTGCCTCCAAAGGAGATACTGTAGCGACTCCTTCTGCTGCTTGATTGGGAAGTTTAATCTCTTTGACGCTATCCGCGTGAAAACCAAGCCAGCTTTTAGCGCTAGCTACCAACTTTTCAGGGACTTTACTGCCGAGCTCTAACGCGTATTGTCCAATAATTGCTTTGGGTAATGACTGGTTGAACTTATCTGTTACCCAGGGCAATGTCACTTGTTGCTCAGTAAATTCATCTTGATAGTGAAATCGGGTAGCTGACAGCATGGGAAGGGCTTCAACCTGACCTGGAGCAACTAATTGTGGTATCGGGAAAAGTGTTATCGAGTCTGTCTGTGCATCTTGTTGTGAAGCGTTTAGTTCTGCATAGCTAACAACAATATTAGTCGTTCCTAAATCGATGCCAATAACAGTATTCATAAGATCAGGTTGTCGCGTTTTTTCGGTCTTAAAAAGATATTAGGGCAAACATCCTTAAGCTCAAGGGTTGCCCTATTTATGCATTGTATTTGGGGTTTTGGAAGCGTTTTAATGAGCTCGGGTTTCAAATTGCACATGCCAATTGCCCGAACCGCCTTGTTCAATAGCATTAAGCACTAATGTTCCTAGCTCATTTATAGCCGCTTGCAGTTGCACATTAACCGTTTGACCTGCCTGGTGATGCTCAGAATGCAAAGTGACTTCAATTTCTGGTAATTCAGACAATTCTTCATCTTGCCAGTAATCAAGACGTACACCAGATACATCGTCGCGTCGGACTTTTGATTCGTAGAATTTGAACCTGACTGGCTCGCCAACAGTCAGCGCAAACGTTTGGGCTGGTAACTGCGCTTGGGTGCCTTCTTCCATGCCAAAGGGAGCCAAACACAAAGCTTCCATTGGTGGCGCTAATCCCGGAATAGCGGGCATTGCACTTTCAATTCCAACGTAATACGCCGCCGCAGTTCCGCCTCGAATGCGTACGCCATTACCAATGCGAACTTGGGCATAATAGCTTGCACCCTTGGCAACGGCCTGATCGACATCAATGCCTTCCAATGACTTGATCGGTGATGCATTGTCGTTAGCAAGCCATTGGTTAACCGTATCAGTAATTCTCGCAATTACATTGCCTGCTTTAGCAACACCGCCGTTAAACAGGATGGCCGTGGGATGCAGGAAATTCGCGTCGTGTGGCTGCTCAGTTCCTTGTAAGTTTTGCGTAGCAAATTTTTGCTTAGTTAGGAACGACGCCAAATGACGAGTAATGGCAGGGTCTTGCTCGTACGGCAAACTCACCGTAGAAAGTGCAGCTCTCGCTCTTCGTTGGACTTGAGCATGCACATCTACTTGCGGGAAAAAACCGTCGATGAGCACGTTATTGACTTCTTCCCGTGTCAATTCGGCACGTAAACTGCCACCCATCAAACTTGAACCTCGGCTCGGCACAACAAGCGGCACCGATTGTGTGTCGTTTTCCGCTAAGAGAGTTTCTTTGGCGTGGCGGCAGGCGTGCGCCAGTCCGCTAATTTGCCAAGGTTGTAGGCGCTGGCCTTGCTGGGCGAGCTTTTGTGCCACTACATGCGCAAGTGTGATATCCATATTGTCGCCGCCTAGCAAAATATGATCGCCGACCGCGACACGATTTAACTGCAATGAGCCGTCTTCTTCAGTCACTGCAATCAATGACAAGTCAGTAGTACCGCCGCCAATATCAACCACCAAAATTACGTCACCAACATTGACTTGTTCGCGCCATTGTTCACCTGACTGAGCAATCCAACTGTACAATGCCGCTTGTGGTTCTTCTAAAAGCGTTGCTTGATGTAAACCCGCGTCACGCGCGGCGTCGACTGTTAACTCTCTCGCAGCGGGATCAAATGATGCCGGAACGGTAATAACCAGTTGCTGCTGTGCAATCGGTGCTTCTGGGTATTGATTGTCCCAGGCATTCTTTAAATGTTCTAAAAAGAAACGAGATATTTCATATGGCGATCGCTTTGATACATCTTCTGGCGCTTCTAGAGGTAAAATAGCACCACGCCTATCAATTTCGCCGTGACACAACCAGCTTTTGGCACTACTAATGACGCGATCAGGTGTTTTTGCGCCGAGATCCCGTGCGAAGCTGCCTATTAAGTTGTGGCTTTGCGACCAAGGTAATGGCAGCTGTTGATGATCAAATTGCGCTTCGTGCGGGAAAAAAGCGAAAGAGGGCAAGGCTTCACGCGCTTCGACTTGACCAGCAGCGACCAGTTGCGGAATCGCGAAAACCTGTTGCTCAGGCGTGTCATCCTCGGTTTGTAAATCAGTGTAAGACAGTACGCAGTGTGTGGTACCTAAGTCGATACCTATGGCATATTTTGCTTGTATTTGCTCTTCCATTAGAGTTCTACCTCTGCCGGGGCAACTACAGAAAGATCGGTTCCTTCTGCCACAGCTGGTAAGCTCAGGCTTTCTACCTTCCAGCCTTTGTGTATCAATGTACCATTGTAAGGTGCGCTACCGCTAATGTTACCGCTAAGGCGATAGGCATTGCGGTCGTAATCTGCTGCTAAACTGACAGCGTCGCCTTCAGTTACGCTGGCAACTGGTTGAAATGTCACGTGTTCGGATAAGCTCTTTTTTACACCTTGATGCACAACTCTAGCGGCAGCAGCGACTTGTTCGTCAGCAAAAGCGTTAATATCTTCGTTGATAAAGTCGATCAGACGGCCTTCTTTTTGTAAAACCGCCAATAGCTGCATCGCTGAATCGGTGCTGTTCTCTTGCAATGCTATTTCTGGTTGCTCAACTTCTTCTGGCTCCTCCACTTTAGGTGCCATATTGATAAATAGCTCTTGCGTGTAACTACCACTGAAAATCATTTTGATAGCCATAGATAAACGGGTGAAGAAAGAAAAATTTTGTTCCATTATTTACTCCGAAATTGCGCTGTTCTCTTTGAACAGAAGGATTGGTGACAATGGCTGCCACGTAAAAAAACAAAGCCGCTGTAAGCATGCTTTCAAGCGGCGGAATTTAGCAGATATTTGGTTCAGAAACACTCAAAAAGTGCTGGAAAAGTCAGCAGACCAGCGAAAATCTGTCGATTTAAAGGCTTATTAACAGTAATCCAAACTTTGGTTTACAAATTAGAGGCTAATTTACCTCAGGTAACACCTCGGTTTCCCCGGCAAATAGGGCATTCATTACGTCACGTTCTAAAGAGACCATTGGTAAAATGAAATCTTCAATTTGACCTATCTTCTTGAATGCATCAAAGCCGTCTTCTAAAAAGGTTTGCAAGGTTTCCAGCCCAGCAAGCTTCGCCGGGGTGCGTGCCATTCGCAATATCATGCCAATCCCTGGAATTTTAACTACATCAGCCAAGTCCAAACCTAACTTCTCAATGTAATCTATTTGCAGTTGGCGCAGCTCTTGATTTTGACAGTTTGCATAGGCTTGAGCATAACTTTCACGGGTAATTGGCGTATCCGGCAAATTCTCAAGCAAGGCAACATCTAACTCTTGAGACAAGGCATTTAAGTGAATCGCCACTTCTAACGATTCAAGCGCTTCAGTGGGTAGCCACTTTTGCATTTTAGGCACGACTTTGGCGATATCCTCATCGCGACTAGTGAAATCTTTGGGACCGTATAGCTCAGCGACAAAAAACTCGATTGCAGGTCTATATTGGCTGGTTTCGTAGGTTTCTTTGTGGCTGGCAATCAGTCGCTTACACTGCCATTCACGCAATGCAATGAGCTTATCGCCTAACTGCCTTTCCTGAATTTCTTTAAAAAGGGCACCTGATTCGTTGAGGTACCTAATTATATTATCTACATGCGTACTCATATTGAGTTGTATTGCTCCAATTATTTGCTCGGCATCAAAAGGTCAGATAACGACAGTTTTTCAGGTCGATACTGATTAACTTTGTCATCTGCAGGGTAACCAAGCGCCATTCCGCATACCAGTTTGTATTCATGGGGGATTTTAAAGTGTTTATCAAGGGGCTTACGCCAAATTCCAAGTGCCCCTTGAGCGCAGGTTCCCAGACCTTTATCAGTTGCTGCCATCATCAGTGATTGCATAAAAATACCGGCATCTACTAGTGCTGTGTGTTTCATACGAGGGTCGACAAAAAAGAACAAGGCGACGGGGGCATTAAAAAACGTGAAGTTTTTGGCCATGTATTCATCGCGCGCTTTGCGGTCTTTGCGCCCTATACCAAGAACTTCGTAAAGACCCATACCCGTTGCGACACGTCGCTCTTGGAATACCCCCGGGTACTTGCCAAGAATAGGTTTAAAATCACTATCCGGAAGTGCATCGCTGGTCATTGCTGAGAGTAACTTTTTAGGTAGCGGCTGCTTATTGATTTCATTTGAACGCCAGAACTTGTCTTCAAGCTCGGCACCGAGTTGCTTGGCAACATCGCCTTTAGCTACTGCAATTTTATATGGCTGCGAATTAGAGCTGCTGGGAGATTCCAAACTTAGGGTCAGTAGTTCATCTAAAATAGCATCATCGACCGGGTCGCTTTTAAATGCTCTGATACTTCGGCGTTTGGCCATGATGTCGGTAAATTCCATAAAATGCGTTCGTTGTAAGCCTACTGGTACGACCATTCTGCCAAAGATTAACGGACTAACTCAAGTGACGATTGCTGATAAAGTGGGCGATAGGATATACTCCCGCGCCAAATACATGCTACGACTTATGGTTTTAATGGCCGACCACGATGTTGATGAGCTTATCGAGCTCTTTAATAACACCTTTAGTGACACAAATACCCGTTTAGTAAAAGGAACGGAAGATCCTATTTATATCCCTGCAAATATTGAATACGAGGGAGCAATTTGCTCGTATCATCAAGTGGTATTTGCCCATGGTTTTTTTGCCAGTGCGTTACATGAAATAGCTCACTGGTGTATTGCGGGTGCCAAGAGAAGAAACCAGTTAGATTACGGTTACTGGTACTGCCCAGACGGTCGGGACGAACAACAGCAGGCTGAATTTGAGTCGGTGGAGGTAAAACCACAAGCAATCGAGTGGTGCTTTTCCGTGGCGAGTCAATTTTCGTTTAAAGTTAGCACTGATAACCTCAATGGGGCGCCTGTTGATCGTCAAGCATTCCAGGAAAAAGTCCTGCAACAAGTTAAGACCTATTTGCACATGGGATTGCCTAATAGGGCGCAGCGCTGGGTAGAAGCGCTTTGCGCGCAATATAAAACCCCAGTTCTCGATATTACCCATTTCGCCTCCAAACACCACGCAAAGGAGCTATGTTTTGCCCATGCCAGTTGAGTCTTCTTCAGCCGTTTTTAAGTTGGGTCTAGTCGTTAACCCCTTCGCTGGAATCGGTGGGGCACTTGCGCTTAAGGGCAGTGATGGCAAAGACATTCGCGAAAAAGCACTTGCCATGGGGGCTGAGAAAAAAGCCAATCACAAAACGGCAGTCGCTCTGAGTGAACTGCTTGAACTACAGGCTAACATACGCATTTACACTGCCGCAGGTGAAATGGGCGAATTGGTAGCAAAGCAAAGTGGCTTCAACACGTCGGGAGTTTACACCGCTCAGCATGAACAAACGGAGTCTGTAGACACCGAAAATGCTGTTAAGGCGCTGGTGGACTGCGGTGTAGATATGTTGCTCTTCGCGGGTGGCGATGGTACGGCTCGCAATGTCTGCGCAGTTATTCCTGAACATCTTCCTGCACTGGGGGTTCCTGCTGGCTGTAAAATTCATTCAGGCGTATATGCAATAACGCCACGTGCTGCTGGAAGAGTAGTGCAAATGCTGGCGTCAGGCGAATTGGTGAGTTTAGATGACGCAGAAGTAATGGACATTGACGAGAATGCATTTAGAGAAGGACGAGTTAAGGCTAAGCAATTTGGTGCCATGCGCGTTCCCGCTGAATTGCACTACGTGCAGTCCGTTAAAAATGGTGGCAAAGAATCAGAAGAGCTGGTGTTAGCGGATATTGCCGCTTATGTTATTGAGGACATGGATGACGAGCTGTATGTGATGGGGTCAGGTTCAACGGTGGCTGCAATCATGCAAGAAATGGGACTGGAGAATACCCTGTTAGGTGTGGATCTTGTGCACGACCAGAGTTTGATTGCATCCGATTTAACCGCTGAGCGTTTACTTGAGAACGTTAGGGGTAAAAACTGCAAAATAGTCATTACCTTAATTGGTGGACAAGGACACATATTAGGGCGGGGCAATCAGCAACTCAGTCCTGAGGTAATACGAACTGTCGGTCGTGACAATATTATTATTGTGGCAACTAAAACCAAACTCGAAGCGTTAAATGGCAGGCCGCTTATCGTGGATTCAGGTGATGAGGTGTTAAATCGCGAATTAGCCGGTCTCATTCCTATTGTGACCGGCTATCACGACAAAGTTTTGTATCCTATTGCTGCACCGATTTAGCGATGTTTTGCTCTGGGCTGGCTCGATAAACTTCAAAGTTTATTTTATTGATATCCAAGTTGCGCAACATCATCATCAGGGTGGCAAAGGCAATGCCCTGACAATACAGGCTGATAAGGCTTGGCATTAAATAATCCATGTTGTTGGCGTCCAATAACACGGTAGCAGCCATAAATATACTCAAGCCTATACTGGTGTAGAGGGCAGATTTGAGAGTAGTCAATATGACTTTATCTCTGTCTTCAGGTGCTTGATAAGGGTCAAACTTGCGTACCCGCATCGTCCAGTAACTCATGCCGAAAAAGAATAGATTCGTACCTAACAACACAAATACTGCGCCAACGTCTTCAATTTTATTGGGGAAGTCAGGGTTGTCGACGATAAGTGCGATGCCCGCTGCACCGATAAAAAACAAAGCTGTCATAATAACTTCTCCCATACTTAAATAATCAAATACCCCTTTACTCGAAAGCTGTGCCGTTCGTTTGCTGCGGGTATCGTGTTCACGCATTTGCTTTATTTGATTGAACTCAGAGAACTCCAACATAAACAGAGGAATGAACTGCACCATAAAATATGCCCAGGGGATCAACGCAAAATCGTCATTCAGCACGTTGACTTGTAGAATCATGATGACCGACAAAATAAGAATCCCCGCCAACATCAACATTTGGTTTAGGCGCCAATAACGACGGTGGAACGCGTGGTATTCGTCCACCTTTTTGGGATACAGTTTTGGATATTGTTCGGGTGGATAAGCACCGATTACAAATTGCATTCGTTGATGCAACTGTTTGGGAAAGTAGTAGGAAAACAAGCCTATTTGGCTAATGAATAGTAAATAAAAAATTACAGTCTCTAACATAGTATTCCCCTAACTCACTCTGTTGTTCATTATGTTGGCAAACTCAATTCTTATTTCGGAATCGGTTGCCCCTTCGTTGCGCAGTTGAGATATGGCTTGCTCCAATGTTTCAGCGATTAATCCTTTCAAATTGGTACCGCAATTAGACGCTGCATCCGGATGAATAAAGGTACCGCGGTAGCCCTTACTTTGAATAATCGCGTCGCGCTCTAATAACTTGTATGCCTTTGCTACGGTCTTACTATTTAGATTCAGATCATTCGCCAACTGCCTTATCGATGGCAACGGCTGTCCTGGAATCAAATTGTGCTCCACTACCGCTTGCTTTATCTGTTCAATGATTTGCACAAATAGCGGTATCGGGTCGTCAATATCCACACTGATTTGCATAGCTCCTCCTTTGCGAATGACTGGTCCAAACTCGTCATATGTAGACGAGTATTATTATGAACCATATGTACCATGCATGGTAATGGTACAACTGGTTTTTGGTTTAGGCAAGTACAAAAATTAATCAGAGATTAGGGTAAGCTTTCAGAACCGAATAAAAATTATTAAAATCAATAACTTATTTATATGTAAAAATGTTTGTGTAGAGGCTTAGTAGCGGGGGAGCGATGTTAATTGCCAAAGGTTGATGTAAATAGTAGGAGGGTACAACAGGCTCTAGTTTAAACCCGCAAATATTAATTACTCCCTCTGATTAGGCTAACTTATAAATGCACACTATTATTATAAAATATAACGTCAAAACGAATTTAAGTGATTGAATTGATGAAGATAAATGCAATTACAGTCGAACATGGGACAACTGAAGCAATCATTGCAGATATGTCTAACCAGTTGCAATCATTGGGTTATACACCATCGTTAGTCATTGGTTATTTCAATACTGAACACTCTGTAAACGCGCTTCGTGAGACCCTAGTTAATTTAGTGGATTGTCCTTTTATGTTAACTAGCTCATGCTCCGGTGCACTTGGCAGTGATGGCGACAAGTATGCGAGTAAGAATGATTTGGTCCTTTTTTGCCTTGAAGATAGCGAGGGACATTACGGTGTTGGCGTTGCAAGTATTGGCAAAAGTGACCCTCAACAAGCCGCTCAGCAAGCATTATTAAATGCACTTGAAAACAGCGGCTTGGAATACGAGAGCCCTGCATTAATATGGTGTGCACTGCCTCCCGGCGAGGAAGAGGCGATTTTGGCCGGATTTGCAGATATTGCCGGTAGCAAAATTCCGGTTTTTGGCGGCAGTGGTGCAGATAATGATATCAGTGGTAATTGGCAATTTGCTTCCCGGGAACAGAGTGGTTCAGATTTGGTTATGGTATCTGTATTACACACATCTAAACCATTAGGGATGAGTTACAGCTCAGGTTATAAACCCAGTGATAAGACGTGCAAGGTCACTGAAGCTCATGGCCGTGAACTCACATCTATTAATGGTCAGTCTGCAGCGGATTATTACGACGCCCTCACGGGGGGAAGTATAAGTGCAAAGTTAGAGGGAGACGATCGCAGCGTGTTGGCTGAAACCACGTTGTCACCATTAGGCCACGAAGTGAGTATCTCTCACGGTGTGCCGGAATATTTATTATCTCACCCAAGTGATGTAACTGAACAAGGTGGCTTATCACTATTCACCGAAGTGAGTGCCGACACTGAATTTACCCTAATGGAAGGCAGCGTCGAAAGTCTGGCAGTTAGAGCCGAGAAGGTGGTCGCTAACGCTATTGAGCTTTTACCCATTTCCTCTGAGCCTGTTGGTGTATTAATGATATATTGTGCCGGTTGCATGCTGGCGATAGGAGATGAGGTCGATACTATGCTGGGGCATGTAAGGAAAGGTATTGATGGTATTCCGGTAGTTGCCGCCTACACGTTTGGTGAACAAGGACAGTTTCTTGATAAGCAAAACCGTCATGGTAATTTAATGATTTCTGCGGTTGTATTTGGTTCATGAAAGAAGACTACGAAGCGCTACTGGAAAAATTTAATCTACTGAATCGTCTCAAAAAGCAAGCCGAACAAGCGGAGCAGCAGCAGACTCAGTTGCTGCAAGGTATTAGAGAAGTACTAGAAGCTAATACGACAGACGAGCTATATACCAGTATGTTTGAAATGTTCCGCGCTATTTTGCCCTATCAAGAGTCGTTTGTACTTGAGCATAAAGAGGCGAATTCACTTCGTTGTACTCTGGCAACACAAAACGCATTGATTGGTTCAATTTGGCAAATGAACCCTCTTTTTGAAAAGGTTTTAGCGGGTAAGGCATCGGCGGTTATCAATAAGCGATTGATGAAAATAGACACGTCTGTCTTAGACTCTTTAGAAAGCAATGTCAGTGCATTATTGCTGTGTCCGCTGACTGTGCGTAATAACAATGAGATCATTGTTTTCGGACATCCTGAGGCCGGGTTCTATACCCAAGAAAGTGTCGCCACTTTCTCTCATTTTCAAGCGTACACAGATCAGGCGTTGTTAAGTGTACAGGCTAAGTTGATGGCAATGGAATCGGCGCAGTTAAGAGAAGCCAAAGAGAACGCCGAGCGCTCACTATTGCGTTCAGAAAAGATGGCTGCCATCGGTCTTTTAGCTTCAGGTGTGGCTCATGAGATCAATAACCCAGTCGGGTTTGTCAAAGCTAATATGGACTTTGTACAAAATGAGTGGCCAGTATTGCAAAAATTAGTAGAGTTGACCAAGTCGCTCTCTGAGTCTAGTTCCGCGACCAAGGAGCCATTGGAAGCGCTTATTTCCTATTATCAAGACAGCGAAATTGATTGGATGATGGAAGAATTCACAAGTGTCTTTAAAGAGTCAGCAGATGGGCTTTCGCGAGTAGAAAATATAGTGAAAAGCCTCAAATCATTCGTACATGAAGACGGTTCTATTGAGCTAAACGAATTTGACGTTGTCGAGAGCATCAATGACGTGTTGATTTTGGTAAAACCTGAAATCAAATTAAAGGCTGAATTAGTGCTAAACCTAAACCCAGTGCCTAAGGTTAAAGGAGATAAGCGTAAACTCGGTCAGGTAATTGTAAATTTGGTGGTTAACGCCAGTCAGGCCGTGAATGAGAACGGTTTAATCACCCTTACGACAACTCATGATGAACAAAACAATTGTGTGGTAATTACCGTAGAGGATAATGGCAGTGGCATTGAAGAAGACGCACTCGATAACCTATTTACGCCATTTTATACCACCAAGACAGTAGGTGAGGGCACTGGACTTGGTTTATATATATCACAGTCGATTGTCGAAGCGTTGGGAGGAAGTTTGCAAGTCTCAAGCGAAGTAGGTAAAGGTACTATTTTCACTATTCTGTTACAGATTGAAGGCGACGAATCTTTGTAGATTTGTGCTTCTCATCAATTAATAAATCAAACTTTCTGGAAAAACTGGCTACTAGTGAAGCGTTAGCTCATTCGTTAATTCGCAATTCATTTGCATCAAGTCTATTGGCCAAAAAAATCGTGTTTGGTCAATTCATGGCCTTATTTCTCAACAATAAGTTTGTTCTACTTACTTCACTTTGAAGAAACTCGACATTGGTTTTGCAGTTTCACTCATAATGTTCGTGATTCGGGCGAATTGCCGAGCGAGTAAATCTATTGCTTTTGTGTTTAGAAGTCTTTGTGTACCTATTTTTTGTAGTCATTGGAGAAATATTTATAGAAAACCGCATAGGTAACTATGACGATTACAATCAATTCATCCGAAGTGGTTTTTAGAAGTGGTTTTAAAATCACCATTATGGCTAACAAAATAACTAAAAAACCTACGATTCTTCTAGATGCCTTGTAAAAAGTCGCCATACTAAACTTATTTTTATTGTGAAATACCAATACTGAAAAATGGATTGTCGTCGCCATCAGAAGTAGCAACAAAATTTCGAGTGTGTCTGACATGATTTATCCTAAGTGAAGGGGAAATTACAAGTCTCGAGCGAAATATGCAAAGGCACTTTATAGAACATGTTGTAAAGTTCACTGCGTTTTAACTTTAAAATATTTAACCCTAACGTTTTTTTGTATATCACTCAGTTTTTCTACTGCGTTGGTTTAGTGATGTTCCCAGCTTTTTTCCCAATAAGCCGAATACAAACATAAAAACGAAAACTGTGCTGCTTTCGCTCAGACCGATATGTAATTCTAAACCTCTTGTAAATCCAAAAGCACAAATCCCACCGAGAAAAATACCAACACCTAAGCCAATCCAATCCGCATATCTCACAATGATACTCCTTATTTTAGTCAACATAATTGACCAAATTCTTCCCAAAATATCGAAAACAGGAGTCTAACCATAAGACTCCTAAAAAGTTATTATTCGTCCGTAGAAATTGCTTCAGATACAACTTCATTGCCTACTAATGTTCCCACTGCCACCGATACCTGTCCTACAAGTCCAACACCAGAACCGATTGTAGCGCCATTAACCACAGCCATTCCAATATTAAACATTGCGCTTGATACCGATTGAGTATTGCTGCCAAAAGCGGCGCCAGCGGCTCCTGCAAAAAAGCCTCCAACAGCTCCTATTGCACCGCCGATAGCAGCGCCAGCTAATCCACCACCATTAACTTCATCTAACTCATCTACGTTTAATTCATACATTATGTTGTACTCCATTCATTCGACCTTCTTCTGATTAAGACTGTCGGTCCGTTTAATTACGCTGACTTTATTGGTTTTGGTGTTCGCTAACCAAAGTCAGTTGCTCATCTTTTGATAATATTTTGATTACTAAAAAGCTCTTTTCGTTTTTATCCTAAATAATGTCTAGGCTAAATTTGCTTTGCTCGTAAACTAAAGAGCGAATTTAGGTTAGCTTTGATTACAAGGTTGAGAAACTGTCCTAAGGTACAGTTTTTAGTATGTTTAAGAGTCTAACCGCCTACAAAAGGTGAGGACTTGGGATGGTTTTTTTTGCAAATGATTAATTGTATTCGCGACTTATCTAAAGGGATGTTTGGATTTATGTCGAGCTTAATATTGCCTTCTTCAGCCTACACAAAACTCTCTAAAACACTGTTGAGGTAACGTTTCCCCAGTTCTGTAACATACCAGTGAGAATTAGTCTCGCTGAGCAACCCTTTGTCGATATTGGGTTGCAAGGCGTTGCGTATATTTGTGTTAGATAAGGCAAGGCCTGTGTAATGCTCAAATTCACTTTTTGGGCAGGCTTCTATCAGGCGAAAGCGGTTCATAAAATATTCAAAACCAAGTTCATCAGACTCAATGTCCCATTGTTGATGCAGATAGTCCTTGGTTAGATTCATGTAGCCCTTCGGGTGCTTTATCTTGCTGGTACGAAAAACTTTTTGTTGGCTATGATCTGTGATTTTGCCATGTGCGCCGCAGCCGATTCCTAGATAATCACCAAATCGCCAATAATTGAGATTGTGCCTGCATTGGTGCTCGGGGCGGCTATAAGCGGAAATTTCGTACTGAACATAACCATTGTCGGTGAGTAACTTGTGCCCTTTTTCTTGAATATCCCACAAGGTTTCATCTTCGGGGAGTGTGGGGGGCTTTGAGTGAAACAGGGTGTTGGGTTCTATAGTTAGCTGATACCAAGACAGGTGTGGAGGGGCAATTTCAATCGCTTGTGACAAGTCGCTCATCGCATCTTGTAAAGACTGACCTGGCAAGCCGTGCATCAAATCAAGATTGAAGCTGCATAAGCCAATTTCTTTTGCAAATGTACCTGCGGTTATTGCCTCACGTTGTCCGTGGATGCGTCCAAGTCCTTGCAACTTATCAGATTGAAAACTCTGGACTCCGATGGAAATACGGTTAACACCTGCTTGTTTAAAACCGACGAATTTGTCTTTTTCAAACGTACCGGGATTGGCTTCCATCGTCACTTCAATGTCTTCGCTAAGCTGGGCTCGTTGCGCGATGCCAGAGATAAGATTGTGCATCCCTTCAACACTCAACAAACTTGGGGTACCACCACCAATGAATATGGTGCTGATTTCTCGGTTCTGCACCCATTTTAGGTCTTGCGTTAAATCGTCGAGTAGATGCGCTATATACTCCGTTTCAGGGATAGTGCCTTTTAATCCGTGAGAGTTAAAATCGCAATACGGACACTTTTGCACACACCAAGGAATATGCACGTAAAGTGAAAGGGGAGGCAGTTGTAACAAATTAGACTCGCAATCGACTTTTAGAGCACACCAAGTGTGCGCATTTTATTGATCATCGCAATCACAGCCTTACCGCGATGGCTTATTTCGTTTTTGGATGCTTTGTCAAGCTGCGCTGCGGTACAGTCCATTTCATTGACCCAAAATACTGGGTCGTATCCAAAACCGTCTTTACCTTTGCGCTTCTTGGTTATTCTACCTTTCCATATTCCTTGCGAGATAATAGGCGTAGGGTCTTTTGCGGAACGCATAAATACCAGAGCACAGTGAAAGTAGGCGTCGCGTTCATCGTCATCTTTCTTTTTTAGGTCGTGTAACAGCTTGTCTATGTTTTCGTCGTCATTGGCATCTTCACCTGCGAAACGCGCTGAATAAATCCCTGGTTTGCCTTTTAAGGCAGGCACAACCAGTCCTGAGTCATCTGCAAGTGCCGGCATTTTTGCATTGTGAGCAGCGTGTCTTGACTTGATAATGGCATTTTCCACGAACGTGGTGCCCGTCTCAGGAGCAGAGCATATGTTGAGTTTATTCTGACTGATAAGCTCAACGCCAAATGGGTCGAAAACCTTTTCTAATTCTTTTACTTTACCCTTATTACCCGTGGCAAGGACAATTGACTTCATGCAAGTTATTCCTGTTTTACGCAGTGTCTACGTGTCTATTTTTTCTTTTTGGCCTTTTTCTTTTTCGGCTTTTTACTGGGAATCTTGGCAACCTTGTGCTTTGGCTCTAATCCAGCAATCTTTTGCGGCTTTATTGGCTCATCGGTGTAACGACGAATTTTATCGAGTACCGTCATGTCGTGAGCTTCCACCAACGATATGGCGATGCCTTTATTGCCGCTTCTGCCCGTTCGCCCAATGCGGTGAACATAAACATCAGCTGTTCTCGGCAAATCGTAGTTAATCGCGTGGCTGACCTCTGGAATATCAATGCCGCGCGCCGCAACATCCGTCGCGACCAATATGTTGGTTTGTCCCGATTTGAACTGCTCTAATGCGGCAATTCGCTTGTCTTGAGGCATCTCACCGCGAATGGCAGAGCAGGATAAACCAACTTCATGTAACTTTTGCGACAGTGCATGTAGTCGTTCTCGTGTTTTAACAAAAACGATGGCTTTTTCCATGTTTTCACTGCGTAGGATATGTTCTAGCAGGGCGTCTTTGTGTTGTAAGTCATCGGCATAGTGCACCCATTGCAATATCTTTGGTCGTTCTTTTCGCGAAGGACTAGCGCTCACTTCCACCGGGTTTTTCAGTACCGTATGGGCGAACCGTCTTACATCGCCACTGTTTAGCGTTGCTGAGAACAAAAGAGTTTGTTTACGCCATCTGGCTTCTGAACATATTTGCTGAACGATACCACCAAACCCCATGTCAAGCATGCGGTCGGCCTCATCCAAAATCAGCCACTCTAATTCCCGGCAATCAAAACGTTCTTGCTCTATGTGTTCGAATAAGCGACCCGGCGTGGCAATAATAATATCGGTCGCTTCGTCCAGTACAGCATGGTCAGTACCATAGTTAATGCCGCCAATAATCACACCGACTTTTTGTCCGGTGTAAGCCGTTATTGCTTTGGCCTGCTCGTAGACCTGCAGTGCCAATTCTCTGGTTGGTGTTAATACCAGGATGCGAGCGAATTCACAGTGTGGTTTCGGAAAATCTAACAGGAATTGACTGGCCGGTAACAGAAAGGCAGCCGTTTTGCCTGTGCCGGTAGGAGCTGAAGCAAGCACGTCAGCGCCGTCAAGGGCGGCAGGAATCGCTTCTTTTTGAATTGACGTGGGTTTACTAAATCCCATTTCGGCAACGGCGCGACATAACTCATCGTCCAGCTCTAAAGTTTCAAACATAGTTTTACTCATTAAGTTAGGGCTATTTAGCCCTATTCTTGTTCATTAAATTGAAACTCCGATTTCACTTGTGCAACTGAATCTGTGCGTTTCAGAGTTAATTGTTGTTTAATTTCAGCGCCTTTGAATCCCGCATCAATAATGGATTTGGGGCTGAGACTTGAGGCTGCGGATAAACATTGCGCTAGATAATCCACTTGTTGGTAGGGAATATCTTCAAAGCCGGTTCTTCCTCTGGCATCGGCGCGACAGGCCAATAGCATGTATAGAAAACGTTCAGGTTTGCGCCACGCATCACATTTATCAAACAACTTTATTATCGTAGAGGCTTTGAGTTCTTTTGCTCGGTGCACATTCCCATGGTGCTCACAGGTCATTAGCGCGAGTTCTTTACAGGCGTTGGGTACCTTCAATCGTTGGCAAAACGCTTTAACCAGAGGTAAACCTTTTTGTTCATGTCCCCGGTGGCTTGGCCACATTGACTCTGGCGTAATGCCTTTGCCATAGTCATGGCACAACGCAGCGAAACGCACGGAGATTGAATCTGATAGTCGAACTGATTGCTCAAGTACCATCATAGTGTGTACGCCGGTATCTATCTCGGGGTGCCATTTGGCTGGGTTAGGGATGCCCCACAAGGCGTTAAGTTCTTTAAACCAGTAGCCCAAGGCATCGCAGTCTCGCAATATCTGGAAATACACTTCCGGATTATTTTCACTAAGCGCCTTCTCAGTTTCCACCCAAACACGTTCGGCGGACAGGGTTTCAAGTTCACCTGAGGCTGCAATTGTTTGCATTAAAAGCTTGGTTTCTTCAGCGACGCGAAAACCATATCGGTGGTAACGCGCTGCAAATCTGGCCACGCGTAATACTCGCAAGGGGTCTTCAATAAAAGCATCAGAAACATGACGAATAACGCGATTTTCCAGGTCTGCTAAACCACCATACGGGTCTATAATATCGCCCTTATCGTCTTTCGCCATGGCATTGATAGTGATGTCCCTTCGCTCAAGATCCTGCTGCAAAGTTACATCTGGTGTGAAACGAGTATCAAAACCAGTATAACCCGCGGCAACTTTTCTCTCAGTGCGTGCAAGGGCATACTCTTCTTTGGTTTTGGGGTGCAGAAATACCGGAAAGTCTTTGCCAACTTGGGTGAAGCCATGCTCTAGCATTTGCTCGACGGTAGCCCCAACCACAACCCAATCTTTGTCTTTAATAGGTCGTTCAAGTAATAAATCACGTACGGCTCCGCCCACTAAATACGACTTCACAAAACCTCCATTGGAGAATTTAAATAGAGGCTATGGTGTTTATTAAGTGAATAACTTGAGCTTCTTAGCATGTACCTAATGTCTTAATCGGGGGTGTCATTGGGGTCTATGTATAAAACAACTAGTGAGAATCGACAGCTGCATAAACATATTATTGTTATTATGCCAAAATTGTCGTTGTTATGTAACTAAACTATGGCACCGGTTGGGTACGTAGCCACAACATTAACCTTCAATGAATGCAAGATTCTAGGCTTTGACTTATAAAGGAATAATCGCTAGCGTATACGCCTGAAAACAAACTCGAATTTTAGTTTCAACAAAGTGATGTAGTTATGTCAAAGACACTTTGTTTACCGTGAGCACAACATGTATTTAAACTACTTTGGATTAAAGGATAATCCATTTTCTATTGCTCCTAACCCTGAATACCTCTACATGAGCCCGCGACATCGAGAAGCATTGGCTCATTTGACGTTTGGTCTTAGAGAAAGTGGTGGTTTTGTGATGTTAACAGGTGAGGTGGGTACCGGAAAAACCACTGTCGCCCGGAAACTTCTGCAGGATTTGCCTTCTACCACGCAGGTGGCCATGATCCTCAACCCAACATTATCAGCACTGGAATTGCTCGCCACTATCTGTGATGAATTGGGCATCGACTATCAACCAAAGTTGGCCAGTTTAAAGTATTACACTGACCTAATACTCGCAAAGTTAAGTGAAAACCATCAAAACGGTAAAAGCACAGTTTTGATTATCGATGAAGCACAACATTTAATGCCGGAAGTGCTAGAGCAATTACGCCTGCTTACCAATCTTGAAACCAATCGAGAAAAGCTACTTAAAGTAGTCTTAATTGGTCAGCCGGAACTGCAGCAATTATTGAAACGCAACGAGCTTAGACAACTAGCACAGCGCATCACCGCGCGCTATCACCTGCTCCCGCTCACTGCATCAGAAGTAAAACAATACGTGGCACATCGATTACAAGTCGCAAATGGCGATCGAAGTATCTTTAGTAATGGTGCGGTTAATAATGCTTATCAAATCACGGGCGGTATTCCGAGAGTCATTAATTTGTTGTGTGACCGCGCACTTACTATTTCGGCAAGTAAACAATTACTCAATGTAAGAAGCCACATACTGATTGCCGCGGCAAAACAAATCTTAGGTGATGACGTTGTTAAACAAAGACAGGGTAAACGACATATGTTGTTGCTCTGTAGTTTATTCGTTGGTTTTGCTGCAATGGGATTTTTAGTAGGGAACTGGTATGGCTAAGAAAGTAGCAATACAAGATGTAAAGCCAGGCATGGTTATCCTGAGTGTCGTCGAACAAAACGGCCCGGTGCGCATTCGCAAATCCGGTTTAGTGACGAGTGTTGAGATGGTACAAGGTCTAGCCGAAATGGGTGTTATTACCGTAAGTATTGACCCAGACCAGACAGTGGAACTAGAGCCTGAAGAGCCACACGTTTCACAAACTCAGTTCGTTATGAAAGCTAATGCTGAAAAGCCGACTACTGACACGGATAGCCATTTACAGGAACAGTTTAATCGCAGTCTGTTCATGCCTTCTTTGCAAAAAGTACCTTCTGCTTGGCAGTATTACAGTAAGCAAATTGCTGTTGCTGTGATTGTATCTGCTGGCGGCTTCGGATTTGGCTGGGGTGGTGCAAATTACCAAGATTTGTTTGCTGCTCAGGAAGTAACAAAGGTAGCTCCTTCCCAGTCAATAGAAGGCGCAGCATCAGATAATCAGGCCGCTGAAGTTTCCAATCTAGACGGCGACAGTATCGAAACACCGGTGCTCGCAAAGACTAAACCCATTAGCGATAGTGCGTCGACCACTGAGATTACTAGCGAACAAAGCGCATCGAGTCAAAATCAAACTGACAATATTTCTCAGCCAAGTGCTCAAATAGGCTCTGCTGCGGCCGATACACAAGATGTGGTTCAAGAGGAACTAGCTGCTGTAAATACCACGGCCCCTTCTGCTCAAGCTGACCCAAATAACCAAGTTTCATCTGAATTGATGCAGCGGTTCGAAAAGGCGATGGCTGATTTAGAAGCTGAGAGTGCTAACGATAGTTATAGTGTTGGTGATGATGCTTATGATTACGACAGTAATCGGGATCTCACCGTTGATTATTATCAGGATGTGCCAAGAGTTGACCAACTTCCCGCACGCGTAATGACTAGGCTACCGTCCGTATCTTTTTCTGCGCACATGTATGCCACTGACCCAGAACAGAGATGGGTAAAGGTCAATGGGGTTGAACTCGGTGAAGGCGAGTGGATCACAGAAAACTTGTTCCTCGAAAAAATTGAACCGCAGAAAGTCATTTTATTGTTTCAAGGCCATCAGTTCAGTATGCGTGCCTTGTCGGATTGGTAACCAAGAGAATTAAGCCGTGCACGAGAGTCAGGCCAAAGCCTTCTTTTTAAGAGATTTGCGCAGCGCGAGTGCGTCGGTTGCCGATTTTTACAAGCATGAGCACGTCTTCGATTCAAAGAAGTCGGTGCAGAGCTTTTTGAGTGCGTTTCGAAAAGCGCATCAAATGGTGACATTGTTTGAGTACAAGAAACCCACGAGGCACCCTTGGCATTTTCACAGTACTTTCTTTTACCTCGAACCCAAGGCGTTTGATGAGGACGGCATTGGCAAGCTAATGGTTGCTCAGCGCACCACTCTCGATTCCAAAAAGCTTATCAAGAATGACCTAGCAGAACTGATGCAGGTGGATGTTGCCCAAGACGCTTTGTTTCACAGTCACTTCTTTATTCGCTTGATTCAAAGAGCACAGCTCGACGGTTTGCACACTGCGCTGCAATTGGTGGCACATTCCCTTGCAGTTGTCCTGGTACACAGCAAGTACACGCAAACACAATTTGAACAGGGGCAAAAAGTTCATATCGTGTTTGAAGACAAAGTGTTTATCGTCAATTGTGAGACTGAGCAAGGGATCATGATTTTCAAAACAGTGTTGCTGTGTGAGTTTATGACGCCCAAGCAATTAAAATTCTACCAGGATGCTATTACACAGGCTAAGGCGTCGGACAACGGTTTTGAAACGTTTCTTGAGCTAGACGATACACTGGAGTTAATCGGCTAACGCTGCTTCCGGTTGCTGTTTGGCGTTGCGTCGTTTTTTAACATCTAGATGAATAGCAATACCCAACCAAATAGCCAAAAGGCTGTATAGTAGTGGGGTATTTTCTGCGATGCCCATTACTTGCTCGCTCATATAGGCAGTCGATCCGATCAATAACAAATAATAGGGCAAGTTCAACACGCCTGCTAAAAGTACAATGCTAATCGGCTTGCGTGCAGCACCTTGAGCCAGCATGAAAAAGGCTAAGGAGTTCATGTGTATCATGGCAAGTAAGAGGTGCTTTAGCTTGGTCTTTTCAATACTTTCACCATGATTTTTCGACGTCATTCTCCCAATACTATAGTTTACCAGTGAACCTGTTGTCGCAGCGGCCACCATAGCTGCGGTGAGTAATAGAATATCACCCGCATCTGGATTGGCACCTATTACCAATATCACGGCAAAAAACTGACCCGGGAAATAGAAGCCGACATATACAATCGATTCCAAAAAAATGATGAGAAGTATTAGTAGGTAGAAGTAGTTTTCTAGTGAATCTTGATAGCTATTCAACTGCTCAAGACCGGAAGGAATTAATTCGAAAAGTACTAACAGATTTATAAGCGAAAAGGCGAATAGTGCGGTCAAGGGCAGGGTACTGTAGTACTTCATCGTAAAAATATCTTAGGTTGTGATAATTTGCATTTGCACTAGTTACGCTTGAAAAAGCGAATTAGCTCTACAACAAGCTAATGAAAAGCGGATTATTACGCAGGTTTAATATTACTGGGAAGTTCGATAGTGATAGTGGTACCAACGTTGAGTTCGCTGTCCACTGACACCGTTCCCTGTAGTTTCGACGTGACAAGGTTATAAACTATGTTCATGCCTAAGCCCGTGCCACCGCTACCTCGCTTGGTTGTGAAGAAAGGGTCGAAAATCTTTTTCTTGGTGACTTCATCCATGCCGCGACCATTGTCAGTAAACTTGATTTGGTCATAACCCTCTATGCTCTTGATCTCAATATTGATGGCCGGGTTTTCATTGTCACCAAATGCGTGATTGATCGCGTTGTTTGTTAAGTTGTTAATAACTTGGCTTAACAAGCCAGGGTCTAAGTTCTGCGTTGGATTGTCGCCAGTAACCTTCCAAGTCACTTTATTTCGTTTCATGACGACCGAGAGCGTGGTCATCACATCATGAATGTAATTCTGCAAATGAATATCACGATTTTCGGCTACGACTTGATCGGCAGAGACCTGTTTGAAATTCTGAATTAAATTAGAACAACGCTCAAGATTACTCTGTATCAGACGATCAGTTTCCACTAGTACCGTTAAAAAGCGTTCCATCTCGCTCCGCTTGAGTGATTTGTCCTCAAGTTTTTTCAGACAGGTCGCCGCATCTTCACCAATTTTACTAGAAGAGGTTACTACGACGCCAATGGGGGTATTGATTTCATGTGCAACGCCCGCCACCATTTGTCCAAGAGAGGCCAGTTTTTCAGATTCGATAAGCTGCTCTTGAGCGTCCTTAAGCGTTGCAACAGTTGCTTCCAGCTCTCGTGTAATAGAACGGTTTTTGAAGAACATTTTGGCGACAATAAGCGTCATTATCGTAAAGACCAGTAAGGAGATGGCGATGGTGATGATGATGACAAACTGTTTATCTATGACTTCTGCTTGTTGCTGCACTTCCTCTGTTTTCTCAATGAGGCGTTCAGACGTATCTTCCAAAGCGGCGTCTTTGGCTTGTAGTTCGGCATCCTTTACTTCGAGCAGAGAATTGGTTTGTGCAACTTGTTGTTCAAGAGAGCTTAAAATTCTGATTTGCTCTTCTACGTCGGCCTTCGCCGCGGAGAGTTTCTGTTCTGAATCTTCTTTAGCGGCAACGTAATCAGAATTGACGTTGGCGAGCTTTTGATTGGTTTCGGCAAGCGCCTTTTGTTGCTTGTTTAATTGCTCTTGGCTTGCTTTTAGGCGGTCTTCTAACTCACTGAAATTAGATTCCAGTCCTAGTAACTTTGCTTGTTGCTCGTTGAGCTCTTGGCGTTTTTGTTCGAGTTCTTGCAGGGTTTGTAGGTTCTCATCGCGCAAGCTCTGCATTGCTGTTTCTGTTTCGCGGTACAGGGTCGCAACATCGAGTTCAGTGCCTCCAAACAAGATAAGCTCTGGGTCTATTGTCAACTGTTCAAAAACGATGTTAGGGCGATTAATTTGAAAATTAAGCCGGTAGGTTTCGTTTTGCGCGCTGGAATTGTCAACGATATTGATCATGACATTGTGCAGCGTAGGGCTATTTTCGGTAACGACTAGCGTGCCTTTACCTCGCATCAACGCTAGAACATTATCTAAATTACCTATGACTTCTTTGGAAATGTAAACTAGATCTGCGTCCGGTAGGTTACTTATGTCTGATGCAAATGAAACGGAGATGCGCTTACCTTCTATCACTTCCCCATCTAACACGGAAAGTGTGCTGAGCATATTGCGATCTTGCGGCACAATAATCGACAGTTCAGCGTCGTTGTGAGGCCATTCTATATTCTTAATGAATTGCCCAACTAGAGCCACTTTGAAGTCTTCAGGCGAGAAATTTTGAGCAGAGATTTTTAACGAGCAGATCAAGCCCGTTAATAAAACCGCGCAGACAAATCGCATATAATAGAAGAACGTCAAAATATAGAGTTACCTTGTTTAAAAACTGTAACTGACCGCGCCATACAGGTTTCTGCTCTCCATTGGATAATCTCCAGGGAAGCCGAGCCCAAGTCCGAATAACGGTGAATTCGCTACAGGCTCTACAATATCCTCATCGAACAGGTTTTTCACGCCTATTTTTACTTGCCAAGGTGAATCAGTGCGCCAAAGTAGGGTAACGTCTGTCTTCAAATAATCATCTGCCGTGGCTCTTGCATCCCCTGGTTCTCGCATTCTATCGGCAATCCAATAACTTTGGGTGGTAAGCAACCAATCAGGATGAACTTGATAGCGGATGTCGATAAAGCTCATAAAGTGGGGAACACGCTCCTTGTCCACTCCAGATTGGTTGATTTCAGTTTCAAGCCAAGATGCATTGGCATTTACACGTAATTTGTCAGTTGCTTGCCAATTCACTTCAATCTCCACGCCGTAACCATCTTGCGCCCCGATATTTTGGTACACAAAAGTTTGGTCTAATTGGATTAGGTCTTCTGATTCGTAAGTGAAAATATTCAACAAGCCGTTTAATTGTTTGTTAGGACGGTAATCAAATGCCAGTTCAAGTGTTTGGATTTCTTCAGGTACGAGATCTGGATTGCCGAGCGTTGTTGGGTTGTTGATAAAGGCTAACTCCGCGACTTTCGGCGCTCTAAAAGCGGTACCGTAAAGTACTTTACTGGTCAGCGTTTCGGTGCTGTTCCAGACCAGGGCAAATCTTGGGTTAGTCGTGGAGCCAAAATCAGAGTAGTCATCGTAACGCACACCTGCGGTAAGTTCCCACTTATCAGCGAACTTCCATTCATCTTGCAAAGACAGATACCACAAATCACGGTCGTATTGTGGCGTGTAGATAAACGGTGTACCTGTGACATCAATTAGTTCGTTGCTGACGAAATCTGCTGGAATATTCGCTTCATCAAGAATACCCGGCCCGAAATTTTTCAACTCTTGATTATCAGTTAATTCAGCATTTTCCAACCCGATTCCCATTCGAATACGGTGGTTGGCAACACCCGAATAAATCATCGCACCATGAAAGTTGAGCTTTTGCGTTTCCCCTTGAGGACGCCCAATTACCCCTTCTGGAAAAGTAACGGGTGTAAACGGTGGCTGGAATATGTTGCCATCGGCTCCAACTGGCCAAACACCTGCAGGAAATAATGTGAATGCCGCGTCAAATCTTGATTGATCGTAAGAAGTTTCAAAGGTGCCTTCTATATTTTCACTCAAGGAGCCGTTCCAACTTAAATGAGTTTTGAAGGTTTCTGAAATATCTCGGTCGTAGTCATTGCCCCAAATTCCCGCACCAGTGCCCATTAGCTGACGCGATTTCCAGTACCAATTTTTAAAGCTAAACTCACCATATTCTAGA
This sequence comes from Alteromonadaceae bacterium, assembly GCA_014872785.1. Taxonomy (GTDB): domain Bacteria; phylum Pseudomonadota; class Gammaproteobacteria; order Enterobacterales; family Alteromonadaceae; genus Planctobacterium. The sequence continues at coordinate 40,637 of WKFJ01000012.1, read as the reverse complement.
TTTAGGTGGATGTTATCCATTTCCCTAGCTCGTTCCACTATCCCCCACTGTGTTCGGCGATCATTATCATTGTTTTGTTCTTCGTGAGTGAATGACAAACTGAGCTTTATATCGTCAAAGGCCAAATTGGCATTCATCCAAGTTTCTGTGTAATCAAAGGAACCAAGTTTTTGCCCAACTGTGGTACTGTTTTCATTGGTTGGCGTTTTCGTAATGATATTGATTACCCCGCTGAATGCGTCTGCACCGTACACCGCTGAACCTGGTCCGCGAATGATTTCGATACGCTCAACAGCATTGATAGGGTAAGTGAATGTATAAGGGAGTGATTGCGCCGTCATTTCCGATACATCAACGCCATCAATTAACACTAGAATTTGTGGGGTGGAATCAGTGAATATGCCTCTGACCGAAAACAAGGTGGTTAGCCGATTAAGGGACGCGCCTACATGCAATCCAGGAACTCTTTCAATTGCCTCAGCTAAGGTTCTTGCACCCATTGCTTCAATATCTTCTGCGGTAATTACAGATACAACTGCAGGTACCTCTGAAAGCTGTTTGTCTGTTCCGGTTGCCACTTCAACTTTGAGCATTTCGCCGAGATCCATAGCGAGAAGTTGTTTGTACTTGGGAGTGGTTTGGGCGGCTACTGGAAGACTGATGAATGCGACTGCAACAGTGATATTTTTAATTTGCATAGGAACCTTTTCTTCTTCGATACTCCGTTGAATAAATTTTACCGTCCATCGAAGTAGAGAATTGAGCATATCTACTCGTTAGTGTAATTAAAAATGCAGTATTGCCCTAAAAATTTTGAATATTTAACCGGAAATATTAAGAAATAGGCTGGCTTTTTTGCACAGTTTAGTTTTCACGCATGTGCTTTGTACAAATTGCTAACCAACCGTTGCGTCTTGCTGCGGTGTAAGTGGGAAAGTGCCCCTTTTGCCATTCTGCTTTAGTCGCAAATTTACGCGCAATCGCTTGGCATTGCGGTAGTGACATCACTGGACGCTTGAAGGAGATAGGTTTGACTTTAAACATCTGATTTTTGCCACTCCCGAAGCGTATGTTGGGTATGCTGGTTTAATTCCTGTTGGTTTTGTTCTAGCCACCAGGTTTCCATTATCTTGACGTTGGCTTTATTGGCTTTGTAAAACAAATCAACAATATCGCCAACTACCGGAATAAAGCCAAACATGAAATCTAAGCCACTATTGCGGATCATTACTTTTTGCAGATGTTTGGGCAAGCCCATTTTGCGTGCAAGGTGTACAATTCGCAAAGACACTAACGCCATGATAGCGTCACCCACAACCGGAATAAGACCAATTAAAAAGTCTAATCCGACACTAATTCCAACGATTGGAATGCGTATCGCGGTGTCCGTAATGTTGGCGAGGCGTTGCGCGTAAAGCAATTCGTCTGGGGCTTTGATTGTCACCTTTTTTACATCTCCCAGTTGACCGTGAAAAGCAATTAACTATAAATTTATCATGGGCTTAATTAGGGTGAAACTGAGAAACTGTGTCAAATTATGGCAAAACCAAAAGCTTGGTCTTGTGATCGAATTATTGGTAAATTTCGTTCTATCTCATAATCTCGCTTACTTGCCTAAGTTAAATTGACGTAAAGTTCAATTTTGAATAGAAGCACTTTGCAAAAACCATTTAGTAAATACGGGACTCGTCATGATAAAAAGAATACGCAATGTTGCCATTGCAGGATTGTTGTCTGTCTGTGCATTCAATGGATTCACACAGCCAACTGACATGCCAACAGCTTCAAGTGCCGGAAATTACCAACTGCAGCTAGTCACTAATGGAGTAGGTATTCCATGGGGAATGACTTGGCTAAACGAAAGTGAAATGCTCGTTACTGACCGTTCAGGAGAACTTTATTTGGTCAGAGACGGCAAACTTATTGAAACACCTATCAAAGGCGTGCCAAAGGTTCATGCTGAAAGACAAGGTGGTCTGTTGGATGTCGAGATTGACCCCAACTACAAAGAAAACGGTTGGATATATTTATCTTATTCAGGATACGAAGGTGAAGAAGAGGGAAACAACACCTCTATCATGCGTGCGCGTCTAAAAGATATGGCGTTAGTTGATAACGAAGTCATCTTTGACGGTTATCCAAATACAGACAGAGCTTTTCACTATGGTTCACGTATTGAGTTTGATAAAGAGGGTTATTTGTTCTTCAGTATTGGTGACAGAGGTAACAGAGACGTTCATCCTCAACGACTCGATCACGATGCGGGAAAAATTCATAGAATAAAATCGGATGGCAGCATTCCCAAGAGCAATCCATTTGTGGCTAATGATAAGGCGAGAGGAAGCATCTTCTCATACGGACATCGAAATCCACAGGGGATGGCGTTACATCCAGAAACAGGTGACATTTGGACGCACGAACATGGCCCTCGGGGGGGCGATGAGATCAACATTATCAAGCCTGGCGTCAATTATGGCTGGCCGGTAATCACCTACGGCATCAATTACAACGGTACTATCATCACGGAAGAAAAAGCCAAAGATGGTATGCAACAACCAGATTGGATTTGGACACCGTCGATTGCGCCTTCCGCAATGCAATTTATTACTACTGACAAATACCCAGAATGGAAAGGTCATTTGTTAGTGGGGTCGTTGAAGTTTGCCCATGTAGTCTTGTTGGAACTAGAGGGGAGTGAGGTTAAAAGTCATAGCAAACTCTTTGAGGGGGCAGGGCGTATCCGCAGTTTGGCGACACACCCGAACGGTGACCTTTACATTGGTACTGATGGCAATGGTATATTTAAAGTAGTGCCTAAGGGCTAATGCATTTGGCGCACAAAAAAAGCCGGCGATTTGCCGGCTTTTTTATTTGTTTTGAATCGAGGGTACAAACACTTCCCTGAAGAATTTGGTCAGGTTAATCTTAAATTCTTCTGGTCTAACGGAAGTGGCTATTTCATCGTCAGTATGGCGCAAGTCTATTTTCTTTATTTCAGTATGATGGCCCGACTTCAAACTGTAGAACGTCATTACCTCTGGACGTAAAGGCTCGTCTTTGTTTGAACGGACAATAATGCCAAGTTTTCCACTTTTGAGTTTGACCAACGAACCAACCGGGTGCACGCCAATACTACGTATAAACTGATGAATTAGAGTTTGATCGTATTTCCCTGTACTGTCAGACAGTAGTTTTTTCAGGGCGCCGGTTGGCGTCAAACCCTTGCGATATGGTCTGTCGTTGGTAAGTGCATCATAGCTATCGACTATCGCGGCCATGCGTGCATAAATATTGATGTGGTCACCCGACTTGCCCTCAGGGTAGCCAGACCCGTCAAGGCGTTCATGGTGGTTTCGAATAATCTCTAACACATTGTCAGATACATCTTCTGACTGTTCGATGAGTTCCGCACCAATGTCTACGTGCATTTCAATCAACTGGCGATCATCTTTGGTTAACTTGCCTTTCTTTTCTAATAGGTCGTTAGGAATGGTCGCCATGCCAGTGTCCATTAGAAAACCTGCCAAACACAACTCTTCGGTGAGCTCTTTATCAAAACCCATGTGTTTAGCAAAGATTGTCATGTAGATAGCGCAATTGACACTGTGTTCTAGTATGTAGTCAGGTGAGTCTTTGATTAAAGATACGCAGGTAAGGGCATCGGCATCGTGAAAAATACTGTCGATAATTTCTTCCGACACCGCTTTGATTGATTCAACGTCGGCATTATCACCGCTGCGAATCTTTTCCAGAAACGTATCGTGTGCCTTTTTAGCCTGTTCGTGTAGTTTTTGAGAGGCGCTCAAAGCCTCGCCGAAAGGTACCTTTTTCTTTTTCGGTACAGGCACCTCTTCTTGATCTGGAGACTCAACTTCAAGTTCGCCCTGATGTTGTTTAATCATCTCCATGTTGCTTCGACTATAGTCCACTTCAAGTTCGAGAATGCCTTTTTCTTTCAGCGCTTCGATAATGGACGTTTTGTTCACTAACCCTTGAGACTTAACTCGCAAATCGCCTTTCTGATTAGTCACCTTGTTCACGAACATTCCAGGCACAAGCTGATTGACAGAGATAATCTCAATAGAGGAGTTAGACATAAGCAAGATAGATAATTTGTGGCTTTGCGTCTTAGGACAACTAAACCGTTAATAGATTAAGCAATTATGGCGTAATTGCGAAAAATCACAATCCGCCACAATGCTTAATTTGTTTAGCTGGCGCAAAAATGAACAGCGCCTAGAGTTTTATTGATACCAGTCGCTGATGGTTGTTTCGTACTGGTCGATAGCATCACCACTTTGCATGGTTTGCCCGATGGTGTCTAAGCCTAAGATCATGTTGTGCTTGTGGTGCTCAGCAATCTCAAAGTTAAATGTTGCGTCACCACAAGTCACGGTTTGCTGTTTTAAGTCGACGCAGATTTGCGTATTCGCGTCACTTTCGACGGCAGAGAATATGGCGTCCATTTGTTCTGAGCTCAAGGCAATGGGCAAAAGCTGATTATTCATGCAGTTGCCGTAAAAAATATCGGCAAAACTGTTGGCAATAATAGCTTTAAAGCCATAATCCGTCAGTGACCAAGGTGCATGCTCACGGCTCGAACCACAGCCAAAGTTTTCTCTGGCAAGCAAGATTTCAGCACCCTGGTGCTGTGGCTTATTAAGCACAAACTCTGGGTTTGGCTCTTGCTCGTGTAAGTCGAGATAACGCCAATCGTGAAATAGGTGTTTACCAAAGCCTGCTCTGGTTACTGCGGTTAAAAACTGCTTCGGAATAATTTGGTCAGTATCGACGTTAGCGCTGTCCAAAGGCACCGCATTGCTTGTTAACTTTTCAAATCCAGCCATGATTATGCGTCCTCAAATTTTCTTACATCGACAAATCGGCCATTAAGCGCTGCCGCAGCGGCCATTGCAGGACTCACTAGGTGAGTTCTAGCGCCGCGTCCCTGACGACCTTCAAAGTTGCGATTACTGGTTGATGCGCAGCGGTCTCCAGGCTTTAAGATGTCATCGTTCATACCCAAACACATTGAGCAACCGGGTAAACGCCACTCAAAACCAGCTTCAATAAATATCTTATCTAACTGCTCTTGTTCGGCTTGAAGTTTTACCTTAGCCGAGCCTGGCACAACGATTGCCGTCACGTTGTCCGCGACCTTACCTTGTTTAGCAATAGCCGCTGCTGAGCGTAAATCCTCAATTCGACTGTTGGTGCAAGAGCCGATGAAAACGTTATTCACGGTAATATCAGAAATGGCTTGTCCTGGCTGTAAATCCATATACGTAAGGGCTTTTTCTGCAGACCCTTGCTCTACGTGGTCATTGAAATCGGTGGGACTTGGTACTGTTTGGTCTATCGCAGCGACTTGTCCTGGATTTGTGCCCCAGGTCACCTGCGGCGCAATATCATTGCCGTTTAGTTCGACCACCGTATCAAATTCAGCATTCGCATCAGATACCAATGTTTTCCAGTCTTCAACAGCCTTTTCCCAAGTCTCACCTGTCGGAGCAAACTCTCTACCTTCGATGTAATCAAACGTCGTTTGATCTGGAGCGACAAGACCGGCTTTAGCACCAGCTTCAATACTCATGTTACAAATGGTCATGCGCTCTTCCATAGACAAGGCCTCAATCGCGCTACCAGCGTACTCAATGACATAACCGGTAGCACCGGCGTGGCCTATTTTGCCGATAATTGCCAAGATGATGTCTTTTGCGGTTACGCCATTGGCAAGTTTGCCAGAGACATTGACCAACATAGTTTTGGCTTTGCCTTGCTTCAAGGTTTGCGTTGCTAACACATGTTCCACCTGAGATGTACCAATACCGAATGCCAATGCACCAAAAGCGCCATGGGTAGCGGTGTGTGAATCACCACAAACTACGGTCATACCCGGTAGGATAAGTCCCAACTCAGGGCCAATGACATGCACGATGCCCTGTTTTTCATGACCAATTGGGAAGAGCTGGATATTGTTTTCTTCGCAGTTTTTCATCAATGTCTGCAATTGCAACTGATTAGCAGGGCCACAGGCATCAATCGCTAATGAACGCGTTGAAATACTGTGATCCATGGTTGCAAAGGTTTTGTCCGGGCGTCGTACCTTTCGACCTTTTTCTTGTAAACCAGAGAATGCCTGAGGCGACGTCACTTCGTGAATAAGGTGTCTGTCAATGTATAGAAGCACATCTTCACCGATTTGGTCGACTAAGTGCCGTTGCCAAATCTTTTCATACATGGTTTGCGCCATTAGTTGCTCTCCTTAATTGCATTGGCAATAAAGTCGCCAACTTCGCTGGTGGATTTAGCTTTATCTTTGTCAGCGTCTGACAATAATTCGGCGGTTAGTATTTGCCCTTGCAATGCGCTAACAACGGCCGCTTCAATAGCATCTGCCGCTGCGTTCTCGTTCAGGCTGTATCTCAACAACATCACCAGCGATAAAATTTGTGCTATTGGGTTAGCAATGCCTTTGCCCGCAATATCTGGTGCTGAACCGCCCGCTGGCTCATACATGCCGAAACCATTCTCATTGATGCTTGCTGAAGGAAGCAGTCCCATAGAGCCGGTTATCATCGCGCATTCATCTGAAATGATATCGCCGAATAGGTTGTAACACAGCATGACATCAAAATCGCTTGGGTAGCGGATTAGCTGCATAGTCGCGTTGTCGATATAGATATGGTCAAGCTCTACGTCTGGGTAGTTTTTGGCAACTTCTTCGGTGACTTCACGCCATAAACGACTGCAAACCAATACGTTTGCCTTGTCTACAGAAGTGACTTTGCCTCGGCGCTTCTGCGCTGCTTCAAATGCGATCTTCGCTATTCTACGGATTTCTTTACGAGAATAACGCATCGTATCAAATGCAAATTCGTCTTCGCCTTCGCCTTCCATTCCCTTGGGCTGACCAAAGTAAATACCGCCCGTTAACTCGCGTACAACAAGAACGTCAAAACCACTTGCTGCAATGTCGGCGCGTAGCGGTGAAAAGCTTTCTAATCCCGGGTAAATGCGAGCAGGGCGTAAATTACTGAACAAACCAAAGTGGCTACGTAAAGTAAGTAAAGCTGCCCTTTCTGGTCGTTGATCCAAAGGAAGGTTATCCCATTTAGGACCGCCGATAGAACCAAACAATACTGCATCAGCATCCTCACAACCTTTAAGTGTTGAATCTGGAAGTGCATGACCGTGATTATCAATAGCGCAACCGCCCACATCGTGGGCAGATGTGGTAATGGTTAAATCGAATTTGTCCTTTACCGCATCGAGAACCTTAATAGCTTCGGCCATGACTTCTGGTCCGATGCCGTCTCCCGACAATACAGCAATGTGCTTACTCACTACTTATACTCCTGCAATTTTTTTGTATTGTTTCTTTTGTTCATCTATTTGGTCTGCCAAATAGGTATTGTTTAGTACATAAATAAGAGATTTAACCCCAGCTTCGACGATATCGGTAGCAAGGCCAATCCCGTTAAATCTGCGACCATGGTACTCAGCAATCACGCTTACTTGCGCTAGTGCATCGGCACCTTCACCCTTGGAATCAAGCTTGAAGTCGACAATTTCGATAGCGTCCAAACCCGTTAGCGCGATGATGGCGTTAAAAGCAGCATCAACCGGCCCATTACCCACAGAAGACCCAGTGTGTTCGGTATCTCCTACCATCCTTTTTACGGTGGCATTAGGCACAATGTTTTTGCCTGCGTTAGCGTGCAGATAGGTCAGTCTGTAATACGCTTCTTCTTGCTTGTTTTGGTCGAAAAAGACCAATGCTTCCAAATCGTAATCGAATACCTGACCTTTTTTGTCAGCCAATTTTAGGAAGGCGTTGTACAAGGTATCTAAATCAAACTCATCATCTTTGTAGCCTAATTCATGCATGCGATGTTTGATCACATGGCGGCCTGAGCGTGAGGTTAGGTTAAGGTTGTTTTTGTTAATACCAACACTTTCAGGGGTCATGATTTCGTAGGTATTTTGAGCTTTTAATACGCCGTCTTGGTGAATCCCCGAGGAGTGGCTAAAGGCATTGGCGCCCACAATAGCCTTGTTTGATTGCACAGGCATGTTACACAGCTGGCTGACAAGCTTGGACGTGCGTGAAATCTCGCTACTGTTAATATTGGTATTTAAGCCTAAAAGTTGCTCGCGGGTCTTTAAAATCATTACGATCTCTTCAAGAGAACAATTTCCCGCACGTTCGCCAATACCATTAATGGTACATTCAATCTGACGTGCGCCGTTTTCGACAGCTGCAAGTGAGTTAGCGACGGCCAATCCTAAATCATTGTGGCAATGCACCGAAATGATAGCTTTATCGATATTGGGTACGCGATTGTACAGGTTGTGAATAATCCCGCCGAATTCTGTAGGTGTGGTGTAGCCAACTGTGTCTGGGATATTAACGGTAGTCGCACCCGCGTTAATCGCCGCCTCTACCATTCGACATAAGTAGTCAATGTGCGTACGGCCAGCATCCTCACAGGAAAACTCTACATCATCTGTATAACGTCTGGCGCGAGTTATCGCTGCTACAGCCATATCGACAACATCATCGTGGGACTTGCGCAATTTAGCATCTACATGAATATCTGAGGTCGCAATAAAGGTATGTATTCTAAAGCGTTCGGCGACGCTCATGGAGTCGCCGCACGCGTCAATGTCTTTATCGACGGCGCGAGAAAGGCCACAAACGGTTGCGCTAGTCAGCTCTTTGGCAATGGTCTGTACTGAATTGAAATCACCAGGTGAGGAAACGGGAAAACCTGCTTCAATGACGTCTGCACCTAGGCGTTCAATTGCCAGTGCAATTTGGAGCTTCTCTTTTACCGATAAGCTGGCGGGTAGCGCTTGCTCGCCATCGCGTAACGTAGTATCAAAAATCTTTACTTGATCTGACATAGAACCTCCAAATGTAGCGAGTCTGATTTTTTAGGTCGGTTTACAGACTCTGGTCGCCAATAACAAAAAACCCGTGCTTTGCACGGGTTTTTCTTAGAATTCGTAACTTTGTTTTAAGTACGCGCCGCCCGTGCAATCTTTGCTGCCATAATCAGGAGGTTGAGGAAAGAAAAATAGAATGTTTTAAACATTTTCGCTCTCTGCGTATTAACTGCTCTATTAGTAACGTTTATCGAATCAAACGTCAAGCAAAGAATTACCCTCGCGAGGTAAGAATTACTCTATCTTATTCTAACTTTCTCTATCTGGTAGGATGAGTATTTCAAAATCCACATTTAAATGGGGAATTTAAAGTTTTTCCAGCTCACCGTGGTTGACAGCAATAGCTCGCGTAAACTCAATCTTCTCGGGTGAGTGCTGCCTTTGTAATTCCAACGATGCCCGCAACAAGCCGCTGTCATAATGGGTTTGGTGGGTTTTTGTAGAATTGTTTTTGGTATTACATTAGCTTGTTCAGTCGTCTCTTCGAGTGTCACCCAATCATTTTTGTTAAGACGGATGCGGTTATTACCGAGGTCTAGCTTATCAATAGAATCTAATTCGATAATTTGTTGGTCTTTATCCGCCACATAAACGGGAACGGGGAGGCCATAACAGGCGTGCTTCTGATACCAGGCAACCATACTTTCATCTTGAAAGGCAAGTGCCATACACTTTCGACTTTGCTTGGATTGCCAGGAGCCATTATGAATGTCTACCGAAAGCGGATTTTCAATAGTAAGCAGTTTAAATGCCGCACTTTTAATGTGGTAACTTAGGCCACCCAAGCGGCGTCTAAACTTAGCAGAATTTAAGTCATCTTGTTTGGTGAGGTCAATTAAACAGGATTCGTATAGCGAGTTACAAAGTTCGGCGAACTCCAACTGTTTATTGCTACCATGAAAAATGGAAGTTTGAATATCACCCGTTTCAAACATGAAAGAATCAAATCCTTTAGATAAAACAAAGCGGGCTGATAGCCCGCTTGGCTTGCATTGTGAATCAGTATCTACTGACCTTTTATAGCAGAACGACCAGCGTAAGCAACTGCATCGCCTAATTGCTCTTCAATTCTCAACAATTGGTTGTACTTAGCAACACGGTCAGAACGGCACAATGAACCAGTTTTGATTTGACCCGCCGCAGTACCTACAGCAAGGTCGGCAATCGTGGCATCTTCAGTTTCACCTGAACGGTGTGAAATAACTGCGGTGAAGCCAGCGTCTTTTGCTATTTTAATCGCTTCAAGTGTCTCTGTTAGTGAACCAATCTGGTTGAACTTGATCAAGATTGAGTTACCTACGCCTTGCTCAATTCCACGCTTAAGGATTTTGGTATTAGTCACGAAGAGGTCATCGCCCACTAGCTGAACTTTGTCCCCGATTTTGCCGGTAAGTTCTGCCCATCCGTCCCAGTCACTTTCGTCCATACCGTCTTCGATAGAAACGATTGGGTACTTGTCAGCAAGTGCTGCTAAGTAATCAGTGAACTCAGAAGGTGTGAAGGCTTTCCCTTCACCTTTCATGTCGTACGTGTTGTCCGCGTAAAATTCAGAAGACGCGCAATCAAGCGCTAATGTAATGTCTTTGTCCATTACGTAGCCGGCTTTTTCTACGGCTTCAACGATGACCGCTAGGGCTTCTTCATTAGAGGCCAAGTTTGGTGCAAAACCGCCTTCATCACCAACAGCAGTGTTTAAACCTTTACCACTTAACACTTTCTTTAACGAGTGGAAGATTTCAGCACCCATGCGCAAAGCTTCTTTGAATGACGCTGCGCCGACAGGCTGAACCATGAACTCTTGAATATCGACATTGTTATCGGCGTGTTCGCCACCATTGATGATGTTCATCATAGGTACTGGCATGCTGTACTCACCAGCAGTACCGTTTAGGTCAGCAATGTGTTGATAAAGAGGGACTTTCTTTTCCATCGCCGCTGCTTTGGCTGTCGCTAGAGAAACTGCAAGAATCGCATTTGCACCTAGCTTTTCTTTGTTTTCAGTACCGTCTAGGTCAATCATGACTTTGTCTAGTTCGGCTTGCGCTAGTGCGTCTTTTCCAAGTAATGCGGTTTGGATTTCGTTATTTACTGCACTTACAGCTTTTAGTACGCCTTTGCCTAAATAACGGCTCTTATCGCCATCACGTAATTCAAGTGCTTCGCGAGAGCCAGTTGAGGCGCCTGATGGAGCACAAGCACGACCCCATGAACCAGATGCCAAATAAACTTCTGCTTCTACTGTTGGATTCCCTCTGGAATCTAAAACTTCACGGCCAATAATCTTAGAAATTTGAGACATAATATGTTCCTGCATATTTAGCTAAATATTGTCCTAACGCTTTGCTCGTTCGGTAAGCGCGCGTTAGCGGTTGCTGGTCTGTCCTATTATCACAGACCAACCTGTATAGGGTGTTGCCTATTTTTAATTATTGTTTTTATGATATTCACCCGCGGCTTTTACGAAGCCCTCAAAAAGTGGGTGTCCATCTCTGGGTGTAGAGTTAAATTCAGGGTGGAACTGGCCGGCCACGAACCAAGGGTGATCTTCATTTTCAATGATTTCCACCAAACGTTTATCCGTAGACAATCCTGTTACCTTCAGACCTGCTTTTTCAATTTCTGGTAGCAGATTGTTATTCACTTCGTAACGATGTCTGTGTCGTTCGAAGATTGTTTCGCTTTGATACAGCTCGTGTACTTTACTGCCTTTTATCAGGTGACACAACTGGCTGCCCAAACGCATGGTACCACCCATATCAGAGTTTACATCACGCGTCTCTGTTTCACCCGTTGCATCTTGCCATTCGGTAATCAAGCCAACGACAGGGTAGGGGGTTTCGGGATCAAATTCAGTACTGTTGGCGTTTTCCATTACTGCAACGTTACGCGCATATTCGATGAGTGCGACCTGCATACCCAAACAGATACCTAGGTAGGGCACTTTGTTTTCACGCGCGTATTGTGCTGTTTTAATTTTTCCTTCGACACCGCGTTCGCCAAAGCCACCCGGTACTAATACAGCATCAAGCCCTGCTAAAGCTACTTCGCCTTTGGTTTCAACGTCTTGTGAATCGACATATTTAATATTGACGTTCAAGCGGTTCTTAAGACCCGCGTGTTTCAACGCTTCATTAACTGACTTGTATGCATCTGGTAGCTCGACGTATTTACCCACCATACCAATAGTGACTTCGCCGGTTGGGTTTGATTCGGCGTAAAGTACCTGTTCCCATTCACTCAAGTCGGCTTCAGGGCACTCTAAACCAAATCGTTCTACAACGAGTTCATCCATGTTTTGTGCTTTCAACATGGAAGGGATGCGGTAGATTGAGTCGGCATCTTTAAGTGAAATAACCGCTTTTTCTGCGACATTAGTAAATAGAGCTATTTTGTTTCGTTCATTAGTTGGCAAATTTGCTTCTGAACGACATACCAAGATATCTGGTTGTATACCAACGGAACGAAACTCTTTTACTGAGTGCTGCGTTGGTTTAGTTTTGATCTCACCCGAAGCACGAAGATAAGGAATTAACGTTAAGTGCATGTACATGGCGCGCTCGCGGCCAAGCTCTGTGCCTAATTGGCGAATCGCTTCAATAAAAGGTTGCGACTCGATATCACCGACGGTTCCACCAATTTCTACGATAGCAACTTGAGCACCTTCTGCGCCTTCGATAACTCTGCGTTTAATCTCATTAGTAATGTGTGGAATGACTTGGATAGTTGCACCCAAGAAGTCCCCACGACGTTCTCTTTTTAATACTTCTTCGTATACGCGACCAGTAGTAAAGTTATTGCGCTTGCTCATTCTGGTGCGAATGAAGCGTTCATAATGGCCTAAGTCCAAATCGGTTTCGGCACCGTCATCGGTTACAAAAACTTCACCGTGTTGAATTGGGCTCATTGTGCCCGGGTCAACGTTGATATAGGGGTCGAGCTTAAGCATGGTTACCTTGATACCACGCGCTTCGAGTATTGCGGCCAATGATGCTGCTGCAATACCTTTGCCCAGTGATGAAACCACACCACCAGTTACGAATATATAGTTTGTCATTTGTGACCTAAAGAGTTGAACCTGACCCGAGAAGGGGTCAAATAGAGACTGTCAGATGGCGTTGTAGTATACAAAACTATTTGATCGCAAACAATCCAGACAACGTATTATTTGCGGTAAGTGTTTGATTGTCGGAGGAGTGCCATTTTTTTGAAAAGCGGTAAATAATATTTTCGCCAAATTACTTGGCTCACGATTTTTTACGATATTTCACCAAAACAAATAAAAACTATGCTACAAATTAGCAATCGGCGGTTTTTTGATTGCCTAATTAGAAGTCTTTATCGATAGCAAACTAAACAGGTAAGTTTGGATCTTAAAAAAGGATTAGGAACGAAGTGAAAGAAAACGCTACTGAAATTTTAGTTGTGGATGATGTTGAGCAAATACGAAGTTTTATTCGCGTTATTTTACTCAAGCTCGGGTTTGAGAAAGTAGAGACCTCTAGCAGTAGTCAAGATGTGATTGAGAGGCTCAGACGTAAAAATTACGACATGATTTTCCTCGATATTAACTTGCCAGGTGTAGATGGGCTGTCACTACTGCGTTTAATCCGAGACAAATACCCCAAAATCAAAGTCATTATGTGTACTGGTAACTCTACCGAGCAAAACGTGAAGGAAGCGATATCGGCAGGCGCCGCAGGCTTTTTGGCCAAGCCAGTGCTAGCCAAAAATATCACTGCTTTATTTGATCGCCTTAAAGTGCCCTATATTTCGCTAACGCAGATTTCTCGATAGCCAGACATTTAGTTCTCATCGAGGCTTTTCTTCAGGGCGTATAGAAAATCCAGCGCTTGTCTGGGAGACATATCGTCAGGTCTCGCCTCTGCCAACATTCCCATAGCTGGGTGCGTTTCGACGAGCAAGTCGGGCTGCGTCGGTTCGACGGCTATTTGCTTTTGACCTTTTGGCGCATTTGATTCTAATTCTTTCAGTTTTCGTTTGGCTTCATTAATAACCTGGGCTGGAACTCCCGCAAGCTGCGCGACTTGAATACCGTAACTCTTATTGGCAGCGCCCTCTTGTACTGCATGCATAAAGCGAATACCGCCGGCAAACTCCACTGCATCTAAATGCACATTAGTGACGCTTGTCTCGCTGCTGGCAAGATTAGTTAGTTCGAAATAATGGGTGGCGAATAAGCAATATGACTTTAACTGTAAAGCCAGTTGTTCGGCAGTCGCCCATGCCAGCGATAACCCATCGTAGGTGCTCGTACCGCGGCCAATCTCATCCATGAGTACCAAACTGTGTTGAGTGGCGTTATTCAGGATTGTAGCCGTTTCAGTCATCTCTACCATAAAGGTTGAGCGGCCAGAGGCTAGATCATCGGACGCACCTATCCGAGTAAAAATTCTGTCTACATTGCCAATGACTGCCTGCTCCGCCGGCACATAACTGCCGATATGAGCCATTAGCACGATAAGTGCTGTTTGGCGCATGTACGTTGATTTACCGCCCATGTTAGGACCTGTAATGACCAACATCTTTTGAGCGTCTGAAAGAGCGATTGGATTGGCAATAAATTGGCAATTTGCCATTTGCTCGACAACGGGGTGACGTCCCTGATGACAATGAATTTCAGTGTTTTCAGTCAATTCTGGGCGACAATAATCGTTAGTTACGGCTCTTTCGGTGAGATTGCTCAATACATCCAGTTCGGCAATGGCATTACATGTATCCATCAATGGCGCAAGTTGCGGGATAAGCGCGTCGAACAATTGTTCGTAAAGCTGCTTTTCAAGTGCCAGAGCCTGGCTTTGACTCGATAACACCTTCTCTTCGTGCTCTTTAAGTTCAGGGATGATATAGCGCTCATAGTTTTTCAGCGTTTGTCGCCTAATGTAATGCGCGGGAACCATATCGCTTTGGCCTTTACTTACTTCGATGTAATAACCATGTACCTTGTTGTAGGCCACTTTTAGATTATTTATCCCAGTTTCTTGCTGTTCTCTGGTTTCAATTTTTTGTAGTAAGTCAGTAGCGCCACTAGTTAAATTCCGTAGCTCATCTAAGCGTTCGTTGAAACCCGAACGTATGACACCTCCATCGCGAATCAGCATAGGCGGCATATCTTCAACCGCGTTTTCTAGCAACCGTTTCTCTTCTGAGAAAAAGCCAATATTTTCTAGCAGGTATTGAGCCGAAACATCGCCGTAGGTATTCACAAAATCAACAATCGCGGGAATTTGCTGTAGGGCGGTACGCAAACGAGAAAAATCTCGTGGTCTTGCACTGCGAAGCGCCACTCGAGATAGAATCCGTTCCAAATCACCGACTTGCTTCAAATGCTGGCGTAACTCGTCGACATCGGCCTCAATAAAACTCGCAATCACATTTTGTCTGCGATTTAAAATGATACGCTCTCTAACAGGTTCCAATAACCATCTGTAAAGCATTCGGCTGCCCATGCCGGTACAGGTTTTGTCGAGTATCGACAATAAAGTATTTTCCTGACCTCCAGAAAGGTTTTGAACCAACTCTAAATTGCGTAATGTAGCAGCATCCATCTGCAGTGACGTTTGGCTTTGTGCAAGTTGTAACTTATTGATGTGATGCAGTTGTGTGCGCTGTGTGTCTTTCACATACTGCAAAATAGCACCTGCCGCGCCTATGGCCTGCTGATATTCACCAATGTGAATACCAAAACCTGTGAGTTCTTTGGTATTAAATTGCTTATTCAGTTGTTCGTTTGCAGATTGACTATCAAACTCCCATTCAGGACGTCGGCGTAAACCGGGATTATTGTCAATGTAGGAGTAGTGTGAGAAACCTTCGGGGTAAAGAATTTCTGAAGGTGATGCTTTTTGCAGTTCAGCCTCGAGTTGTGTTAATTCCGATACTTGTTTGATACAAAACCGACCACTTGCCAAATCGAGAGTAGCAATGCCGAACTGCCCTTTAAATTCGCACAGCGCCATCAGTATATTAGTTTGTGAATCGGGTAGCAGCGCTTCGTCTGTAACTGTGCCCGGAGTAATTATTCTGGTCACTGCACGTTCGACCGGCCCTTTGCTAGTCGCAGGGTCTCCAACCTGCTCGCAAATAGCGACTGACTCGCCTAACTTGACCAGTTTAGCTAGGTAATTCTCGACTGCATGATAGGGTACACCTGCCATGGGAATGGCATTACCACCTGACTTTCCGCGTGCGGTCAGTGAAATATCAAGTAATTGTGCGGCGCGTTTAGCGTCCTCATAAAACAATTCATAAAAATCGCCCATCCTATAAAACAATAGGATCTCAGGGTTTTCAGATTTAATCCGCAGATACTGTTGCATCATTGGGGTATGTTGAGAAAGTGCTTGCTCTGAAATTTCTTTAAACGGCATAATCTGTCAGTAATATTTTAATTATTTTTGAGGAGCCAATGGTTTCTGAATCGGTTTTCGCTCTTGCGAATCAGTTAGGTGAACACCTAATGCAACGGCATTGGCAGGCCACTTGTGCTGAATCCTGTACCGGAGGCGGAATAGGATACGCTATTACCAGCGTTGCAGGAAGTTCGAATTGGTTTCAACAAGGATTTATCACCTACAGTAACGAAGCCAAGGTTCAGCAGTTGAAGGTCGATAACAATACGTTAAGTAGGCACGGTGCAGTCAGCGAGGCCGTAGTTGCTCAAATGGCCGAAGGCGCGGCCATTGCCGCAAATGCTAATGTCGCTGTAGCGGTGAGTGGGATAGCCGGACCCGGTGGAGGCACTGCCACCAAACCTGTAGGCACGGTTTGCTTCGGGTTTTATGTGGATGGGGAAGTGCTGCAAGAAACACAAGTTTTTTCCGGTGACAGAGAGTC
The DNA here is from genome assembly GCA_014872785.1 of Alteromonadaceae bacterium. Classification (GTDB taxonomy): domain Bacteria; phylum Pseudomonadota; class Gammaproteobacteria; order Enterobacterales; family Alteromonadaceae; genus Planctobacterium. Next base: position 23,831 of record WKFJ01000012.1, on the reverse strand, counting down.
AATACGCCAAGCAACAATTACATATGCCTTACAGTGGCTAAACCGCGCTTTATGTCAATGAGACAAACTGATTGAAAAATGTAGTAGTTACGGGGCTAAACGGCACGCTAGCACCTGTTCTTAAAAATGTACTCGAACGAAACGGTCTGAACGTAGTTGGATGGGATCGCAACCTTGTTGATGTACACAACAAAGATCACGCCACCGCTTTTATTACCGAGCAGAGCATTGACGCCGTATTTCATCTTGCTATGGGCGATGCAAAGTGGGCAGAAAATCTCGCTAAGATAACTAAAGAACACAGCATGCCAATGGTGTTTACTAGTACCGCAATGGTTTTTGACCAAGAACAAAATGGTCCGTATTGCATTGAGCAAAATCGAAATGCAAAAGATGATTATGGGCAGGGGAAAATCGCCTGCGAAGATATGATTATGCAATACAACCCAGATGCGGCAATTTTGCGTATAGGATGGCAGATTGATTTGGCGGCAAAGGGAAACAACATGATTTATGCCCTGAATCAACAACAAAAAGAGCAAGGTTTTATAACAGCCAGTGAAACCTGGATACCCGCTACTTCATTTATGCAAGATACCTGCTCTGTTTTACTACAAATAGTGCAAAATCAGCGAACGGGTGTTTATCACTTTGATAGCAACGCGATTGCTGGACTGAGTTTTGCAGGTTTGGTCAAGCGACTTACTGACAAATATGCACTGAACTGGAATATCCGAACAGACAATAATTATGTTCACGATCAGCGTCTGCTTGAATCAAGATTAGAAATTCCCTGTATAACCAAATACTTATAAAAAAAGTTTAAAAAAACATTGTAACTGTATGGTTATACAGTATACTGCTTGCAAATACTGTATTAATGAACAGTAAGTAACGGTAAGCAACACACGGCAGATAAGAATGTCGGCTAAAAATAACAACATGTGTTCACCGTAAGTTCTGACGCTAACAAATTAAACGAAATAAAAGGGGTTTGAGATGGATGATAATAAACAACGCGCTCTATCTGCCGCATTAGGTCAAATTGAAAAACAATTCGGTAAAGGTACCATCATGCGCTTGGGAGATAACCAATCCATGGACATTGAGGCAATATCGACGGGTTCTCTGAGTATCGATATAGCCTTGGGTATAGGTGGTTTGCCTTGCGGAAGAGTTGTAGAGATTTATGGCCCTGAGTCATCAGGTAAGACTACTTTGACCTTACAGGTAATAGCTCAAGCCCAAAAGGCGGGTAAAACTTGTGCCTTCGTAGATGCTGAGCACGCGCTTGATCCTATATACGCTGCCAAGTTGGGCGTTAATGTTGAAGAGCTACTTGTTTCTCAGCCTGATACGGGTGAACAAGCACTAGAAATTTGCGATATGTTGGTTCGCTCAGGTGCGGTTGATGTGGTTATTGTTGATTCGGTTGCAGCACTTACACCAAAGGCTGAAATTGAAGGTGAAATGGGTGACTCTCACGTCGGTTTGCAGGCGCGTTTAATGTCACAAGCATTACGTAAGCTCACCGCTAATATTAAACGCTCAAACACTTTGTGCATTTTTATCAACCAGATTCGTATGAAAATTGGTGTTATGTTCGGTAATCCCGAAACGACTACAGGTGGTAACGCACTTAAGTTTTACGCATCGGTACGTTTGGACATACGCCGCATTGGGGCGATAAAAGACGGTGACGAGGTTGTTGGTAATGAGACCCGGGTCAAGGTGGTGAAAAACAAAGTTGCGCCTCCATTTAAGCAGGCTGAATTCCAAATCTTGTATGGTCAGGGTATTAGTAAGCAAGCTGAACTGATCGACTTGGGTGTTCAAAACAAACTGGTTGAGAAAGCTGGTGCATGGTACAGCTACAATGGCAATCGAATTGGTCAAGGTAAGGCAAACGCCGTACGTTTCTTAAAAGACAATGTCGAAATGGCAGACGAAATTGAAGCTAAATTAAGAGCTGACTTGTTACTAGCAAAAGCACCAGCGGAAGACGAAAAAGAATTGGACTCCCTAAGTTAGCGCAGGGAACTTTTTAAGGGGCGTAAGCCCCTTTTTTTATGGATAAAATTCCCTTTTTTAAAAACAACAATTGCGCTACTAAGGACATAGTAAGTGAACCACTTATTTTAATTGCGCTCTAACCTTGTCTCCGACGGTAATAGTTGCATCAGCCCCTTTGCTAATGTAGGCATGCATACCGAAATAGGGCAGCCCATCAGGCTTTGCCGGAAAGTCATTCATAAGTGTTTGTAAGGGTTGCCCTGGTGTTGCGATACTCCCATTTGTTTGGTCGATGGAAGTCATCTGACATCTTTGGCAAGGTCCTACCATCGTAAATTCCAAACTACTTTCATGTTTAATTTTCGATACCTTGTATTCTTCCCAAGGGGGTAGGCCAGACAAGACAATGTTACCTCTGAACCTGTTCATCGGAATTGCTATTCCTAGTTTGGAACTCAACGCCTCCAACGACTCTTCAAAGGTAATTAAGTAGGGGCAGGCATCAGCAAATTGCAGGGTTGCATTTTGTTTGGGTAGATATTTAGTTCCCACTTTCCTTTCATCTTGGCTACTAAACATAGCTAAACGTAATTTTGCGTTTTTAAACTTACCAAGGGTCTCTGTTAACCATTGGCTGCTTAGATTATCGGCGATTAAAGCTTTGTTCTCATCCTTCCATACGGTAACCAACTCTGCTGCATCATTAAAATGTGAGGGAGCAATGGTAACCGCGCCGGTTTTTGGATGTCGCAGCGTCAGTTTATCGTTGGTGACTGAAGTTTTAATTGTAGCAAGGAGAGGAAGTTGTCTCTGGGTAACAAACTTATTGTTGGCATCGATCACTACCCATTTTCGGTCATCTTTAAGTCCTGTAGTGAGGCACATAGCATTTTTTGTTTCGTTACCTGCCATCGACTTTACCGGATAGGTAACAATGTTTTTAATAATTAATTCCACATTTTTTCCCGTTTATGCTGATTTATTGTAGTTTGTACGTAAATGCTAAAAAGGTTTACTCGAGATATTATGTTTGTCGTATTTTGTGTTGCAAAGCAGCAATTAGTAATATTCCCATCAAAGACACCCACCATGTAGTCGAATCTAATGTCAACAGTGTTAACGACTCAAGGCTCAACAATGTCAACGGAATAACAGAAAGTAAAAACTTTGCTTTTTTGTGGTTTACGATTACGGCACATAGTAGTACTGAAGTGGGCAACGGATGCACAAAAGGAATTAGGAAAATAGGTGCTGTTTCCATAGTAAGTTCTATTGCAAATGGGACTAGCGTTATTAAACAGACTAACGATAAAAAAACGAAAGAAGGAACGGATTGATAACTCTCCATATTAGGTTCGCATATAGATAAATAAGAAACTAAGGCGAGTTGAGCAATGGTTAAAAGAAAAAAGTAATAAGCATAAGGATTAATGTCGGCGTAAAACAGACAATAGTAGGGTATCAAGCAAGAGAGTAGTAAGACCTGAGTAATGAAAAAGTTAAGCCTCTTATGGGGGAAAGTAAGCCGTTTCGTTTGCAGACAAGCTAAAAATAGAACACCTATTATTACTAGCAATAAATACCACTCGATTAAGTACTCACCTAACAAAACTACGTAGGTTTCCCTCGAGAAAAGCAGCAGATCTTGCAACCCATAAGTGAGAAAGGTTTCCATGTTTAACTCTGTCTTAAATAGGTCATTAAAATCTCATCTCTTTGCTCGGCACTGGCGAGTTGTCCCGTTAATGTGTGCATGTTTTCTTGCATATGGCTTACTTTACTTGTGGCAGGTATTGCACAAGTAATAGCAGGATGACTAACAGAATAGTTGAGTAAAAGTTGTGGCCAAGAGTAACAACCTAACTCTTTTGCCACATCAGGGAGCGTCATATTTCGAGTTAACTTGGGTAATCCGCCACCTTGGAATGGTCTATTGGCGATAACGGCGACTCCTTTTTCTAAAGCAAGTGGCAATAATTTGGCTTCCGCCTCTCTGTCAACGATGTTGTAAGTTAACTGTAGAAAGTCAATATCTTCGTTTTTGAGAATGTGCTCTACTTCCGAATGGCGCCGACCATGGGAGGTCGTAATACCGATGTACTTGATCTTGTTTTGGTCTTTTAAGTTCCTCAGCATTTTTAGGTGGCCGCGCCAGTTTACCAGGTTGTGAATTTGCAAGAGTTCAAACCTTTCGACGCCCCATAAGTCTTGAGAGTCTTTAAATTGCTTAATGCCTTCTTGGGTAGATGAAGTCCATGTCTTGGTTGCGCTGAACAACTTTTCACTTCCGGTTTTGAGTAAGCAATTACCCACCACTTCTTCTGCTGAGCCGCACATTGGAGATGAGTCTACGATTTTGCCACCCATGGAAAAAAAGGTATCCAACACTTGGGTTCGTTGTGCGCGCAACTGCTGACTATTTCCCACATTAAAAGTGATCCAGGTGCCCATCCCAATTACAGGTAAGTATTCATTGCTTTTGGGTATAGGCTTGGCAAGTAAACCCGGCGATATCTCTGCTTTTGACGCAATAGAGGGCAGTAGAGACAGGCTCAACAGGGAGGATGCGACACGAGTAAACTCCCTTCGAGAGTAGTTCAGTAACTTTGTCATTCTATACCTTCTAACTTGCTAATTAGACATTGATATAAGTTACTATGATCACCAATAAAGCTTAGGTCACGCTGGTTTCGATAATTGAACGAGAAAAAGAGTTAAGCTTCTTGATTTTTGAACGTATAGACGTCTAGACGTAAAGATGTTGATTTTTCAAAGTGTCTACGTCAAAATAGCGCGATTGTTAATGTAGAGACCCATTTCAAAGCCCCCTGAGAGCAATTATGCCAATCAAGATTCCGTCTGATTTACCTGCCTTGTCCGTATTAAACGAAGAAAACATCTTCGTCATGGATTCTGCGCGTGCAACGAGCCAGGACATCCGTCCGCTGGAGGTTGGAATTTTGAATTTAATGCCGAATAAAATTCAAACGGAGATTCAACTGTGTCGTTTACTATCAAATACGCCTTTACAAATTAATTTGGATTTCATTCGTATTGATAAGCATGTGTCAAAGCATACACCGCAGGAACATATGGAGCTGTTCTATTTAGACTTTGAAGACATTGCACATAAAAAATACGATGGATTGATCATCACCGGGGCGCCAGTAGCTTTGATGCCATATGAGGAAATCTCATATTGGTCTGAAATCACCGCGATCATGGATTGGGCAAAGCGCCATGTGCAGTCAACACTTTACTTGTGCTGGGCGGCACATGCGGCCATGTACCATTATTACGGTATTACTCGCAGTATTCGCGAAAAGAAACTTTTTGGTGTGTATGATCACAAAGTATTACAACCAAAAGATGAGTTATTACGAGGGTTTGACGGAGTTTTTAAATCCCCGCATTCGCGTTATGGTTTTATTCCAGAAGCTAAGTATCAATCTGTCGACGAATTGCAAATATTAGTTAATTCAACAGAAGCGGGAGCTTATTTAGTTGCTTCTGAAGATCGTAGAAGTGTTTTTCTCACTGGACACCCAGAATACGATGCGAATACGTTGAATGATGAATACCAGCGAGACTTAAAAGCTGGGCTAGAAACTGAATTGCCAGTAAATTATTTTGAGAATGACGACCCACAATTAGCGCCTAGAATGACGTGGGCTGCACATGGTAATTTGCTCTACACCAATTGGTTGAACTACTATGTCTACCAGCAAACACCATACGATTTACAACAACTGAGTTATTCCATTTAGTCGAAATCTCGGTTTATTTTTCACTTCAGGATCGACGTTAAATGTCTGAACAATCTACCCATATTCTAGATTTGCTTAAACAGCGGATCTTAATTCTGGACGGTGCCATGGGTACCATGATCCAGCGACACAAATTAGAAGAGAATGATTATCGAGGTGAGCGTTTTGCCGATTGGCATTCTGACCTCAAAGGTAATAATGATCTTCTAGTGTTGACCCAGCCTGAGATTATTCTCGACATTCATAAGCAATACCTTGCAGCGGGTGCAGATATCCTGGAAACCAATACGTTCAACGCGACCAGCATTTCGATGGCCGATTACGATATGCAATCGTTGGTAATGGAAATAAACATTGAGGCGGCTCGGTTAGCCAAACAGGCAGCTGCTGAATTTACAGCGAAAGACCCTTCAAAACCACGTTATGTAGCTGGAGTGTTGGGACCTACGAACCGAACCGCGTCTATTTCTCCTGATGTAAACGACCCGGGGAAACGAAACATTAATTTCGACCAGTTGGTCGCGTCTTACAAAGAGGCTTGTGTAGGCTTAATAAAGGGGGGGGCTGATATCATTCTGATAGAAACGATATTTGATACGCTCAATGCCAAAGCGGCGGCTTATGCGGTAGATGAAGTCTTTGAAGACATGCAGATAACGTTGCCAGTAATGATTTCAGGTACTATCACTGATGCATCTGGACGCACTTTATCTGGGCAAACGGCAGAGGCATTCTATTATTCGTTACGCCATGTAAAACCATTGTCATTTGGGCTTAACTGTGCGCTTGGTCCTGACTTGTTGCGCCAGTATGTCAAAGAGATTTCTGATGTGGCCGAGTGTTTTGTTTCTGCGCATCCAAATGCGGGATTACCAAATGAATTCGGTGAATACGACATGGAAGGGCCAGAAATGGCTGAACACGTGGCCGAATGGGCTCGCTCTGGATTGGTCAATATCGTGGGTGGGTGCTGTGGTTCATCTCCTGACCATATTAAATCAATAGCAAGCGCTTTGGCTGATATCACGCCAAGAGTTAGACCTGATATTGCACCGAAGATGCGTCTTTCTGGTCTAGAACCTTTCGTCCATTAATAGGAATATTCATGACTGATTCAACAGCTACTTTTATTAATGTCGGCGAACGCACTAACGTTACCGGGTCGGCCAAGTTTAAAAAACTGATTCTACAAGATGACTACGAGACTGCCTTAGATGTTGCACGTCAACAGGTAGAGAACGGCGCGCAGATTATTGACGTGAACATGGATGAAGCCATGCTAGATTCTGAAGCGGCTATGACACGCTTTTTGAGTCTCATTGCTTCAGAACCTGATATCGCTCGTGTTCCTATCATGATTGACTCTTCCAAGTGGAGCGTAATAGAAGCCGGTCTCAAATGTGTTCAGGGCAAAGCTATCGTTAACTCCATTAGCTTGAAAGAAGGGGAAGCACCTTTCCTAGAACAAGCTAAAAAGATCAAACGATATGGTGCTGCCACAGTAGTAATGGCATTTGACGAGGTAGGACAAGCAGATACGCAAGAGCGCAAATTCGAAATATGTAAGCGCTCATATGACTTACTCATTCAGAAGCTCGATTTTCCGCCTGAAGATATTATTTTCGATCCCAATATCTTCGCAGTGGCAACCGGTATCGAAGAACACGATAATTATGCGGTTGATTTTATTGAAGCGACTCGTCTGATTAAAACCCATTTGCCTCATGCACATGTGTCGGGCGGACTGTCTAATATTTCATTTTCATTTCGCGGTAATAATCCAGTTCGTGAAGCCATGCATTCGGTCTTTTTGTATCACGCTATTAAAGCGGGTATGGATATGGGTATCGTGAATGCGGGGCAATTAGAAGTCTATGATGAGATACCCAAAGAACTGAAAGACGCTGTAGAAGACGTGATTCTAAATCGTCACCCGCAGGCAACTGATAATCTATTAGAAATAGCTCCCAAGTACCAAGGTGGTGGGAAAAAAGTTGCCAAAGAAGATTTGTCCTGGCGAGAGCAAAACGTCAATAAACGCCTCGAATATGCCTTAGTCAAGGGCATTACTGACTATATCGAAGAGGATACGGAAGAAGCCAGAGCACAGGCCGAAAAACCTTTACACGTCATTGAAGGTCCATTGATGGATGGTATGAACGTGGTAGGTGATTTATTCGGTGAAGGTAAGATGTTTCTACCGCAAGTGGTTAAATCGGCGCGCGTGATGAAAAAAGCGGTAGCCTATTTAGAGCCATACATAGAAGCTGAAAAAGAAGAAGGCAGCAGCAACGGTAAAATATTGCTTGCCACAGTGAAAGGTGATGTCCACGACATTGGTAAAAACATCGTTGGCGTGGTGCTGCAATGTAATAATTACGAGATTATTGATTTGGGTGTGATGGTGCCCTGCGCGACGATTCTACAAAAAGCAAAAGAGCACAACGTAGATATCGTCGGTTTGTCTGGGCTTATTACGCCGTCACTTGATGAAATGGTGTATGTCGCGAAAGAGATGCAGCGTTTGGAATTCGATATCCCATTACTCATTGGTGGAGCCACAACCTCTAAAGCACATACTGCAGTCAAAATTGAAGAGAATTATCAAGAGCCTGTAGTGTACGTGTCCAATGCGTCGCGTGCAGTAGGTGTGTGTCAAAAACTGCTATCTGCCAACTTTAAACCAGACTATGTGGCACAGCTTGATAAAGAGTACGCTACAGTGCGAGAACAACACGCTCGTAAACGTCCTCGCTCAAAACCGGTAACTCTGCAACAGGCGCGTGACAACGCGGTCGCAATAGACTGGGTAAATTACAATGCACCTATGCCGAAAACACTTGGTGTGCGTAGTGTTGATGCCGAAATTAAAACCTTGCGTGAATATATCGACTGGACGCCGTTTTTTATGACGTGGTCATTGGCGGGTAAATATCCGAGAATTTTACAAGACGATGTTGTGGGCGAAGAGGCGCAAAAATTGTTTGCAGATGCTAATGCCATGCTAGATAAACTTGAAGCTTCCGGTGAATTAAAAGCAAAAGGGGTCTACGGCCTGTTCCCTGCTAACCGGGTGGAAGATGATATTCGTGTTTTCTCTGATGAATCCAGAGACCAAGTCGTAGCGACGGCATGTCATCTTAGACAACAGACCGAAAAATCAGATCATCCCAACTACTGTTTAGCTGATTTTGTAGCGCCGCTTAACTCAGGCGTGAATGATTACGTTGGTGCCTTCGCGGTGACCGCAGGAATTGGCGAGGATGAGTTGGCTGAACAGTACAAGGAAGAAGGTGATGACTATAATGCCATCATGGTCAAAGCAGTAGCCGATAGATTGGCAGAGGCCTTTGCCGAGTATTTGCATCAGCAAGTGAGGGTGGAACATTGGGGTTATGCACCTGATGAGAACTTGGATAATGATGATTTGATTCGCGAAAAATACCAAGGTATTCGTCCAGCACCCGGCTATGCAGCGTGTCCCGAGCATACTGAGAAGCAAGTTATTTGGGATTTGTTGGATGCAGAGTCCGCGACCGGCATGAAATTAACGGAAAGTTACGCCATGTGGCCAGGAGCTTCAGTGTCTGGGTGGTATTTCTCTCACCCAGACTCACGTTATTTTGCAGTAGCCAAGATTCAGCAAGATCAACTAGAAGATTATGCTGTGCGCAAAGATATGTCCTTAGAAGACGCTGCGCGCTGGTTGGCTCCAAATCTCGATTAAGACATGTGCCAATGACAGTAACAGATTTTGCAAAATACCCGAGTACAGATCTAGAGATTGCTCTCTTAGGTGAACCCGTTCTGCGTCAGTTAGCACAACCTGTCACAAACTTTGAAGAGGTTGAGTTAACTGAGTTTTGCCAAAAGTTACATCAAAAAATGTTGAGTTTAGGTGGGGTAGGGATTGCTGCCCCACAAGTGTTTTGCAGTCGTCAAATAATGCTGTTGGCACCAAGACCTAACGCGCGCTACCCCAATGCTCCTGAATGGGAGCCAATGTTTATGTTTAATCCTAAAGTGATAAACAAAGCAGAAGAGACGGAGAAGGACTGGGAGGGCTGTTTAAGTATTCCTGGTATTCGAGCTAGAGTTCCACGTCCCATATGGGTTGAAGTGTCTTATCAAAATGAAACAGGCGAAACGAACACAATTCGTTTAGAACAGTTTTTAGCTCGCGTATTTTTGCATGAGTTTGACCATTTGATTGGACTGTCCTACCTAGATAATGTCGATAACAATCGAGACATTGTTTCCGAAAGTTATTTCAAGTCAGAGATAATCAAATAATACCGCAAAGGTAAGCAGGCTCTAGGCAAGACCTTTACGCCGGGCTACTATGGTTCTTTTGCTAAGTTCTAAGAATAAAGTATGGCTCCTATTTTGTTTGACGAAACGTTGTTTGCGGATCTCTCTGGTGCTGCCAATACATCAGGCAGGAAACGCGCCAACCGCAATATTCACGGCGATTATCAAGATGTCGTCCAACGATTATTCATTACCTTATTACCTGACTCTTATGTACGCCCTCACAAACATGTACAAGATGAGAAATGGGAATTTTTCCTGATGGTATCGGGACAAGTATCGTTTTTGTTGTTTAATGATGAGGGCGTTTGTACCGAGCGATATGAGCTCAGTGCGACAGGCAGTATTAAAGGTCTGGAGATACCCGCTAATTGTTGGCATTGCGTGGTGCCTGGTGACGCAGAAGCTACGTTTTTTGAAGTGAAACAAGGTCCTTATGTACAAATGGACGACAAGGGATTTGCCCCTTGGTCGCCATCTGAGGGAGACGCGGAAGTAGAGGATTTCTTGCGAGTGCTGAAAACACTGAAGGTTGGGAATAGTGTTTTGGAGAGCAAGCAATGATGCTCTTTAATCAAGCGGCTGAGAATAACAAACAGGTCATTTTAGAACAGCTTATGGACTTGCTAGCTAATAGTTCTCAGCTATTGGAAATCGGTTCTGGTACAGGCCAACACGCAGTGCACTTCGCTGCTAATTTACCTCATTTAACGTGGCATACTAGTGATCTTAAGGATAATCACCCTTCAATTAATGCTTACATCGATGATTCTGGTCTTGGCAATGTACATCGCCCTTTTGAATTTGATGTGGGCGAAAATGACTGGCCAGAGTTGCCCATTGATGCAGTTTACACGGCGAATACAGCCCACATTATGCAGCCGCACCATGTCCAAAGAATGATGCGGTTAGTGGCCGAACATCTGTTAATTGGTGGCGTTTTTTGTCAATACGGGCCATTTAAAGTTGATGGTAAATTTACCACTGAAAGTAATGCCTCGTTTGATGCCTGTTTGCGTGCGCAGGGCTATGGCGGTTATCGTGATATCGAAGAATTGCAAGATTGGTGTGCAGATTCAGTACTCAAATTGGAGAAAACCATCCCCATGCCCGCTAATAATTTTTTACTGGTTTGGCGAAAGTCTTAAACACTGAGCTGATACTACGTTCAGCTTATTATTTTCAGTAAAGCCTAATAGAATCAATTCTTCTATCTTGCAAACTATTATGATTCTGAGGCTTTAAAAGGAAGAAGTGTGGCAGCCTCTTTCTGGTAGTGTTGTACGTGTTCAGTTTCTTGTTGTGTGAAGCGCGAGATAGCCTCACGAAATTGCGTGTCAACAATCCAGTGTTGCGAATGACAAATGATCGGCTCAAAACCTCTTTGGATCTTGTGCTCCCCTTGTGTACCTGGATTAAATAAAGGCAGTTTATGCTCAATACAAAACTCAATACCCTGGTAGTAACAACACTCGAAGTGTAGGGCGTCTACTTCTTCAATACATCCCCAATAGCGACCGTATAAGCCGTTTTTATCAAAGAAGTAAAGGGCTCCCGCTATTGCTGTATCATTCTTGACCGCTCGAACGAGCATTACATTTTTAGCCAAGTATTCGAGCAGACCCGCAAAAAAGACTTCGCTTAAGTAGCCTTCGTGGCCACTTCGTTTTAAGTAGGTTTGTTTATAAAACAGATAAAACTCATCCATGTGTTGTTTGGTGAGTGCCTCACCGTAAAGGCGCTGGACAACAATACCTTGATTTACGACCTTGGCTCTTTCCTTTTTGAGGTTTTTGCGTTTACGGGAGGTAAACGTCTGTGTGAAGTCGTCGAAACAGCAATAGCTTTTATTGAACCATTGAAACTGCACCGATTGACGCGAAAGCCAAGCGGTCTCATTTGTCTGTTGTTTTAATTTGTTTTGTGGAAATAGCAAATGGAAAGAGGACAATCCAAGTTGTTCACACTGTTGCTCTATATGAGCTGCGACAAGAGGCCAAAGTTCAGCACGTAACGCTTCATCTTTACAGAGCAATCGAGCGCCGGTGACCGGCGTAAAAGGCACGGCACTTAATAACTTAGGGTAATACTGAAACCCGTAACGGCGATAGGCGTCTGCCCAGCTCCATTCGAAAACATACTCACCATAGCTGTGGGTTTTTATGTATAAAGGTAGTGCAGCAATCAGTTGCTTTTGAGCATCCTTAAGCAATAAATGGAAGGGTTGCCAGCCTGTGTCGGTGCACGCGCAATTAGAGGATTCTAGTAAGCGTAGGTACTCATACTGTAAAAAAGGATACTCACCTTCAACGAGCGATTGCCACTGTGAGTTGGTTACCTGTGAAATACTGGTGACATGTTCAAATTCAACTTGCATGTTAGAATCAATTTCCCTTGTACGACTTAATAGAAATTACTGTTGGAAACTGTAAACCAGATCAAAAATGCGGCGATTCGATTTTTGTCGCAACGCGAACACAGTCAAAAAGAGCTGTTGCGCAAACTCCAACAAAAAGGCCATGAACACGAAGATTGCCTTGGCGTGTTGAGTGAGCTGGTTGAGCTCGGCCTGCAAAGCGAGCAACGCTTTGCTGAAATGATAGTGCGAACCCGACAACAAAAGCAATATGGCGAGCTTCGTATTCGTGCTGAGCTTGCTGAACACCATTTATCAGAAGGTATTATCAGTACTGCGCTGGAGGAAAACCCAGCGGATTATTTTCAATTGTGCGCAGATGTACTCAACAAAAAATACCCAGATGGCGCCGCGAAGGATTTTCAAGCGAAGATGAAACAGAAACGATATCTCTCAACTCGTGGATTTACGATGGAACAAATCGCGTATGCACTGGGTGAATAGCTGTTTTTAACGCCTTATTCATGCTATCTTGCGGCATAATTTTGTGAATCAAAAAAATCTGCCAATGTCGCAGGTTTTCACCTAATCAGAACTTTTACAGGACTCATAATGGTAAAAAGCACCGCTGAAATTCGTAGCGCTTTTTTAAATTTCTTTGCTGACAATCAGCACCAGAAGGTTGATAGCTCTTCTCTTGTTCCACAAGACGATCCTACCTTGTTGTTTACCAACGCTGGCATGAACCAATTTAAGGATGTATTCCTGGGCTCAGATAAGCGTAACTACAATAGAGCCGTGTCTTCACAGCGTTGTGTTCGTGCAGGTGGTAAGCACAATGACCTTGAAAATGTGGGTTATACCGCACGTCATCATACGTTTTTTGAAATGTTAGGGAATTTCAGCTTTGGTGATTACTTCAAAGAAGATGCTATTAAGTTTGCCTGGGATTTTTTAACTAAAGTACTCGGTCTACCAGAAGAGAAGCTCCTGGTCACAGTATATTCCGAAGATGACGAAGCCTACGCGATTTGGAATGAGAAGATGGGCTTGCCTGCTGAAAAAATTATCAGAATTTCCACGTCTGACAATTTCTGGTCGATGGGCGATACTGGTCCTTGTGGTCCATGCTCTGAGATATTCTATGATCACGGTGAACATATTTGGGGGGGGCCTCCTGGCTCACCTGAAGAAGATGGCGACCGCTTTATTGAAATCTGGAACCTGGTATTCATGTAGTTTAATCGTCAGGCAGACGGTTCAATGGATCCACTTCCCAAGCCCTCGATCGACACTGGTATGGGTCTAGAGCGTATTTCAGCAATTTTGCAGAATGTTCACAGCAATTATGAAATTGATATCTTTCAAGCGTTGATAGGTGCTGCGGCAAAAATTGTAGGTACACAAGATTTAACAGATAAATCATTGAGAGTAATTGCCGATCACATTCGTTCTTGCGGCTTCCTGATTTGCGACGGTGTTATGCCCAGCAATGAGGGACGAGGATATGTGCTTAGACGCATTATTCGTCGTGCTGTGCGTCATGGCTACAAACTAGGCGCCAAAGATATCTTTTTCTACAAGTTGTACGCTGAGTTAGTTTCACAAATGGGGGAGGCCTATCCCGAGCTTCTGGAACAACAAAGTGTTGTCGAAAAAGTCCTACGCTTGGAAGAAGAACAGTTCTCGCGCACACTAGAAAGAGGTATGAATATCCTCAACGAAGCAATTGCGAATTTGGACGGTGACACGCTTCCTGGTGAGTTAATATTTAAACTCTACGACACCTATGGTTTTCCTGTCGATTTAACCAACGACGTCGCGCGAGAAAAAGACTTAAAACTAGATGAAGCTGGCTTCGAAAAAGAAATGGAAGCGCAGCGTAAACGGGCGCAACAAGCTAGTCAATTTGGCACTGATTACAATGAGTTAGTGAAGTCTGACCAAGACTCTGAATTTAGCGGTTATGAACACGAAACCGGTAGCGCAAAAGTCGTAGAAATCTTCTTGAAAGGTAAACCGGCAGATAAGTTGACAACTGGCCAACAGGGAATTGTAGTGCTGGACGAAACACCATTCTACGCCGAGTCGGGTGGTCAAGTTGGTGATCAAGGTACTCTTCAAGGTGAAGGATTCAAAGCGGTTGTTTCCGATACAACGAAAATCGGTCAGGCGTTCGCGCACCATGTAACCGTAGAAGGTGAAATCACCTTAAATGCCGCCGTGAATGCAGAAATTGATACTAACCGTCGTGGTAAAATCAAACTCAATCACAGTGCGACGCATCTCTTACACGCAGCCTTGAGACAAGTACTTGGTACACATGTAAATCAGAAGGGCTCATTGGTTGACCCTGACAAGCTTCGCTTTGATTTCTCTCATCTAGAAGCGGTAACGCTTGAAGAAATCAAAACAATTGAAGCGATGGTAAATGCTGAAATCCGTACTAATAGCAGTTTGCAGACCCAGTTAATGGACTTAGACGAAGCTAAAGCATCTGGAGCCATGGCGCTATTTGGCGAAAAATACGACGAGAAAGTTCGAGTTGTGTCTATGGGGGATTTCTCTGTAGAACTTTGTGGTGGAACTCACGTAGAGCGCACTGGCGACATAGGTTTACTGAAAATTACCTCTGAAGGTGGAATTGCCGCAGGCGTGCGCCGAATCGAAGCGGTAACGGGTGAGGCAGCCCTTGAGTATGTGCAAGAGCAGGGTACTTTGATTCAGGGGATTGCATCAGAGTTAAAAACGACGTCTACAGGGCTTCCAGAGCGTATTAGCGGTTTATTGCAACAGCAAAAAGCGCTTGAGAAAGAAATACAGCAACTTAAACAGACGTTAGCGGCTCAAGCTGGTTCCGACTTAATGTCGTCTGTAACCGAGATAAAAGGGACTAAAGTACTAGTTTCTGAACTCGAAGGTGTTGAACCAAAAGCATTGCGTTCAATGGTGGACGATCTTAAGAACCAATTGGGCAGCGGAATTATTTGTTTAGGTCTAAAAGGTGAAGGTAAGGTAAATCTCATTGTTGGAGTGACCCAAGACTTGACTAAAACCGTAAAAGCTGGAGAGTTGGTTAACTTTATCGCCCAGCAAGTCGGCGGAAAAGGTGGTGGTAGACCCGATTTAGCCCAAGCTGGTGGCACTCGTCCCGAAAATCTGTCAGTTGGACTAAAGTCTGCCTCGACATGGCTAGAAGATAAGCTATAATCCTGAAGTTAAACCAGTTTTTTGACGCAGAAACACGGAATGGTTTGGGTGCGACACACAGAAATCGCAAAGCTGTGAAAGTCGCACTACACTAATAGAACGGAATATCTGTGGACTAACGGAAAAGGAGCAAGAGAATGCTAATTTTAACCCGACGTGTTGGCGAAACCCTAATGATCGGTGACGAAGTGACAGTTACTGTATTGGGCGTGAAAGGAAACCAAGTTCGTATAGGTGTGAATGCACCTAAAGAAGTATCAGTGCATCGTGAAGAAATTTACATGCGCATACAGGCTGAGAAAAACGCTCAGCTAGCAGCACATGAACAAGCTGCCGCTGACAAAGACGACGAATAAAATAAGGCTGGTTATCAGCCTTTTTTATTGGCTGAATTAGTGAGGTTTAAAACCTCGTTAATTCGTGTAATAAGTCGTAAATTAGGTAACATTGAAGCTATTTTAATCATTGTGATTAAAACTACAGCATCCGTGTCAAATTAGCGTAAAAATCATTTGACTTCGTTATCTTAATCATTAAACTTCGCTTCCACATTTGAGGCAGCCTTGGTTGCTTTCGAAGGAAAAGGAGAGATGGCCGAGAGGCTGAAGGCGCTCCCCTGCTAAGGGAGTATAGGGTTTGTAGCCCTATCGAGGGTTCGAATCCCTCTCTCTCCGCCATTTTCCCGCTATTGAGATAGCGATAAAATGGAGACAAAAAATTAACTTAAATTTTTTGTCATAAAAGCGTAAAACAGTGTTGCTTTTAACTTAGATACCTGTAAAATGCGCGTCCGCAGTCAAGGAACTGCGAAAGAAAAAGTTTAAGCGTGTGTAGCTCAGCTGGATAGAGTACCTGGCTACGAACCAGGCGGTCGGAGGTTCGAATCCTTCCACACGCGCCATATAAAGAAAAAGCCCAGTCGAAAGACTGGGCTTTTTCTTTATGGTCTTATGGTTGAAAGAACCTCCTCAGGTTCGACAAATTGCCAGGAGCAATTTGCACCGCTGCAAGCGCCCTTTGGGGATAGTAAATGGACTTACTAGAGTGACAAATTGCCAGGAGCAATTTGCACCGCTGCAAGCGCCCTTTGGGGATAGTAAAGGGACTTGCTAGAGTAACAAAATCGTCTGGGTGAATATCGAGAAAGAACTGCGAAGACATGGAGCAGTTCAGATGTGAACGCGAGGCAAGTGGACGCCGAGCTGGACGCAGTACCATGGAAGGTTTTGCAATGTTAGCTCAATCAACACTTCATAATCCTTCTCCACTTATCTACTCTCATAAAATATACGTTCAAAAGATTGGGCTTTTTTCTGGATAGAGCGTTAAGTTTAATTCTTCAGAACATTCATTATTCCACCTCGGAAGTGGCTAATGAACTTAGGCGAAGTTCAAAAAGCATTGGTAGGTAAATAACGGTATTTCTCAATGATGGTATCGATTTTCCCGGACGCTACGAGCCTTTCTATTGCTCGGTTGAGTTCGGGTATCAGATAGCTTTTGGAGCTGCTTATTCTGAAGCACAGTTCGCCTTCAGCGTGAAGTGGCCCCATCGACACATCTACCCCCAACTTTTGAGCAAAATAATCAGCAGTAGGCTTACCCATTATAATTACATCCACTCTTTGCGCATTCAGAGCCTTTACAAGGTGTTCTTCACTGGGGAAGTCCATACGATTAAAGAGATCTGAATCATAGTAGTAATAACCGCGTACACCACCGACAACGACGTCTTCTTGGTATATGGCCTCTATTGACGGAAATCGAGTGAGGTTAATGGGTGAAGTCACAATGTATTCTTCAATTGTCATAAAGGCTGTTGTTAGCTCTCCAAATGGCGGCTGCCCATCCTTAAACCATGCGGGGCTAACCACATCCATATCGATGTAATCACCGAACCTGACAGAGTTATTGGTTCGCTCAGGTGGTAAGCGAATTGATTCACCGGATATTTGCGTATTTCGCAGAACCAACTCGATGACTTCTGCGACTATGCCAGGGTAAGCGGGATCTATGTTGTCAGCGAATACATAAGGAACCCAGTTGCCACTGCCGTATATATTGTAGCGAAGAGTAGATTCTTGAGCTGTTAAGCTTGAACTAAAGGATAATGCGAAAAGCACAGGTACAACAAAGCGCCACATTTAAAAATAACTTAATCGTTTGAGTAAAATTAGAGTGTAGCTTGCTTTACGAGAAATATCCGTTGTGCTTTGGTCTAATGTTGGGTGTTATTTGTACTTATTTGAGATTGGTTATCTGTTTTGGATTTCACTTAGTTGCTTATCTGGCGCTTACCGTTACTACCATATAATCAACATACTCCCCCGCAGGTTTAAAATCCGTTGCACCAACTTCAACTGCAAGCGGAATTGAACTTGTCGTTAAAGGAGAATAGTTAATGTAGCGTTTGGTGTAGCCGTTTGAAGCCGAGAAGCGCTGACCATCCATGAGAATATCGTAGTCTATTAAGGTGCCGTCGCTTTTGTGACGCAAACCACCGTATTCTGAATTGACAGTAACGTCGTAGTGGGTGTTAGTGTATACGTCTAAGTCCCAATCAACGCGCTTACCTTCGTACATGTCACCAAGTTCAACATAGTAATAACCGCTCCCGCCAGACAGGGCTGGGTTGCCACTGGTTTGCACACTGACGCTTAATATCGAAGGAACTTCCATATCAACATTAACCACTTTTTCATCCGACACAATGCTGCCATAACTACTGGCTGCAATATTTAAATGGCCGCGATAATCGCCAGCGATAATTGGCTCATTAGATGTTAGCTGTGCGTACAACCGTAAACTTCTCACCCTGTAAATCGGCACCACCCAGGCAATTCTGCCGCCAACGTAATACAAAGGATAAACATCACGTCTTCTGTCTGCGATTTCTGAATTAACACTGTCGGTATCGGAATTAAGAGACAGGTAATAGTAGTTGTCTGTAAATAATAAAACTTCAGTCACGCAAGAGTCGGTGCGCTGTGTAAACCGAATGTCGATTCGTATTCTTTGAAGGTTATTCTGATTAGCTTGCCAAGTTAATGGGCGCACAGTTGTTGTGAAGTCCGCTTCACAATCAGAATACCACCAGTCCCAGTAGCTTTGTGCCAGTACTTTGGTTAATGGGAGTGCTGTCAGTACAATGACTAAGAGCATTGCCAATACCGTGTTCAATACATGTCTAACGAGCAATCTAGGTTACTCCTCTTGCTGCTCATACAGAGTAAAGGTTCCCAATCTAATGAGGCTTTTATCTGATTCTTCAATTATTACTTTGGCGGCCTTATTGCCAACGGTCACGGTATATTCACCAGACCCTATACCTTCCACCACAAAGCGTCCTTTTCTATTGGTAAAGAAACTGACACTCTGGCCTTCTCCGGTTAATTCACCGCGCTGCAAAGAAAAAGCGTCTGCATTTTCATCTTTCAAGTAGCCTATGGCAGTGTATGAAAGATCCGAGCCAATTGTGAAGATGTGGCCTGTATTATTTCCACCGACCACATTATAAGTGCCTGGACCCCAATCGTAACCTAGTGGTGCATCTGCTACATCTATTGCCAGTGCCGCATCGGTATATGCACTACCCAAATTAATCAGCGCACCAACGCTAGTGCCAGCTTTGGCCTGTGGTTCTCCTTCCGGGGACGGGTTAATTAATACTTGTTTTGTCGCCAGTGTTTTGTGTGAGTTTACGATTGCAAATGGCGCTCTCACATTGTTACCTATACCTATCTTACCATCGGCAATTGCGATGGACGTCGAAATATTGACACGATGGTCGTCTGTTTTTACATCCTCTCGACTTTGATAGCGACTAGTCGTATCGACGCGGAATCGATTACCTGTGTAACTGGCACTTGCAGTGAGTGATTCCACTTCTGGGGTGTATTCACCTTGAACACTATAACCATAATCATTTAAGAAATTGCGGTTAACTTTAGCGTATGACGCTCTAACGGCATCATTTCTGCCATTGTAGTCAGTTCTGATGCGGGTACGAGAATTGGAGTTATATTGGTTCCAACTGAACGTAACGAAAAACTCATGTTGATCCGGGTCGGTAGTTGACGCTTGATCCTGGTAACGGTACTGCGCGGTTGCCCTAAAACCTCGATAGCGCCAACTCAGTTGCATGTTTGCAGTGTGGTTGGTTGAGCCAGACTGCAGTTTGCTCTTGCGGCCAGTCACATTAAAGTCTAGATATTGGCTAATGTAATAGTTGTAGTTCAGAGTGTATGCCGTGGTGGCGGTAACAGTAGGGTACTCTTGCCAAGGTGAACTATTAAAATCATCACTTTTGGAATACCCAAACCTAAAATTTGAGGCGCCTGATGGGGAACTTCCCCAGATACTATGCTCGGTATCAAGTGATACGGAATAACCATTTGCTATCTTAGTTTCACTCTTACTTGCGCGCAGGGAAAAGTTGCCGTAGGACGTTCCCAGTACAGTCGTCACACCATATATAATGTCGTTATCGATAATTAACGAGTTTACGCCCGCGGTTAACATATTATTGACACCAAACTCATAGAAACCCGAGAGGACAGGGGTGTTTAAATACTCGTAATTAAAATTGCGAAACTCACTTGGGAACCCAACATTTACGTGGAAATTAGACAAACCAGGCTGCAATAGCGAAGAGTTGTAGAAGGTGCTAAAGCTGAATGTCTCACGTTCACCATTGGAATATATTGCCAGTACCTCTACTTCATTCTCTCCAGATGTAAGCGGTAAATCATTGAGGTCATAACGTCCAGCAGACAAACGCACTTTTGCGATGGTGTTACTGTTTACAATAACTTGTACTTCCGCTGATTGTTTTAAATGAAATTCTTGGCTATTGCTCGGGCTAATCTTAGTAAGGGGTTGTAAATCGCTATATGAGCGAGAAAAACCAAAGCCACCCATATTGATGGTAGGCAAATGTCCCCTTGTGAAGGAAGAAAGATCACCTAATTCGTAACGTAGTGGAATACGGTAGTCATCGTAAAAAAAGCGAACATCACCGCGATAGCTTTCGCTGCCGGTGTCGGTGTTGTCGTGAAAAAAGGAGAAACGACCGTTTATGCCGTCGTGTCCACCCAAATTAACATCTGCTAGCCACTCAAAAGATATCTCATCGGTATTACTGCTAGTACGGTCATAGCGCAAGTTGAGGTTATTCAATAGTGCAAAGTTGGTAGAAGGGGATGGTGAAGCGCGATAGCTTCTATCACCGTAGGTCAGGTCATCAACTTTGAGTGCTTCAGGCTCAAGTTCTAACTCTACTTGCATATTGCGCTGGTCAAATTCAACGTAGATGCCGTGTGATTCAAGTTCCGCTAGATTCATTTGGCCGTCTTGGTCAGACTCTAGCGTTAGCTTAAGATCTTCGTTAATTACATTGGCAAACTGAGACGCAAAGGATTTGGTGTGAATTGCATGTAGGCTGAAATTCTCGAGGACGAACTTGACATCCCCAAGTTTTTTTTGTTGCCAGACGACAGGCAAGCTCATGCTGTAAATGGCTGCCTGTAATCCCCAACTACATAAACATAAAAGGCATAATGCGCTATATCGCATTATCCGCCGTAACCATCTCTACTGATGTGACGGCTGTCATGTCCTTGACTAATTCACTTACATCGATATTGAGCACATGGTTAGGCATTAAATAGGTCATTCCTATTGCTGCTTGCAACCAAGTCCAGTCACCGACTTCCGAGCCATTTATATGCATAGTGCTTTGCAATAAATTCATGACACCGTTACCAGAATTAACAACTTTTAAAACGCAGCTCGCTTTGTCTTCGCAGTTCAGTGTTTGAGTTAAAGCGCCTTTTGCGGTTGGAGGTGACATAAATACCAAGGTTGCGAAATTAAACACCATGTTTACTTGTGATTGCTGCTGTTCGGTTTTCAAGGGAAGTTGTTTAAAGACGATTCGGTATGATTTAGTGCTATCTAGCTCTCCCTCACCAATATACTGGGCACGGAATACTTGGTAACCATTGGCAGGTACGTCTATTTGGGGGGGGAGTACAATGAAATCGTCTTCATTCGGCGTAAGGATTTCTTTTTGGTTCTCGTCAAATGTGCGAGTCATCACTTCCACTTCTATTGGAATACTGGTGTCCGCAGGGTTGATGACTCGGTAAGTTATTGAAGAACGATTACCCACTGTTTGCAGTTCAGACACCATAGGTTGAACTTGATAACTGCTGGCTGAAAAGCTAGTGAGTAAGGCAATGCAAATTGCCAATATACCTGATTTGCGCAAGGTCACCATTCATTGGGCTCCGTAGTAATTTTTATTATTCCCAAAAGACAAAAGCCGACATTACTGTCGGCTTTGGGACGAGATAATGTCAAACGCTAGTTTAATTGTAAGATACCGTGACTGCAATGGTATCGGTGTAAGTACCTGCGTATTCTAGGCCAGTTACTTGCGGTTTGATTTTGACTGCACGGGTTTGTACAGAACCATTAACGCCGGTGCCGGTAGTTTGATTAACCGTTTGCGGTGACGTCAATAATAAATCTGAGGCGATTCCGCCAGAAATGTCCATTCTGTAGGCTATTTGGTTTCCTTCTGAGCTTACCATGTAGCCATTGTTTGCTGAGCTGTACTCAGTTACTGCGGTACCTTGCCCGGTGTTACACCAAATAGAAATTGACGCCGTCGTTTGTGCATCTGTAGTGGTGAGATCTAGGCTAGTTGAACGTTCGGGTGAATAGTTTGTTACTTTACATTGTGGGTCGACAGTACCACCTACGTCGAACGAAGTGACTTCAGTGTTAGAAGCTGAAATCGATGCATTGGCGCTGATCGCAATTGAAGAGGCAAGGATTAGTGCTAATTTGATTGAAGTTTTCATGTGGTATCCCAAGTAAGTGTGTGTAAAACGTTTATTTTGTTAGTTACTTTAGGTTAGGCATGAATGGTGCCAATATTTATTTTGGCAGCAGGAAAAGCATCTCTCGGATGCATGTTTATAAATGGGTTTTTATATTTATGTCTTAAAAAACAGAGCTTTAGGTTTGTTTTGTTTTTCGAGAAAACGTAAGCCAAAACAATGTTTTTATACAAAAATATGTGATTTTCTTTTATCTAAATTGTTTGAAGGATACTGTGTTCAAAAAAATGACACTAGGAACTTCACAATCTGCATACTACTCTTCCCAAAACTTCATGTTCCGTGAAAGGTTCGAATAGAAGCTATTATGTTGTGTCTAGTTGTATGAGACGGTGATGGCGATGGTATCGCTATATGACCCTGCTGATTCAAGCCCGTTGACCTGAGGGATAATAGAAACCGTAGTATCCTGGGTTTCACCTTGATTTCCGGTGCCAGCCACTTGTTCGATTATTTGTGGTGAAGTCAAATTGAGTTCACTTGACGTGCCCGAAACACCAACATTGTAGGCGATTCTATTACCCGTATCATCAACGAGGTAACCAGCGTTTGCTGAAGAGTAAGTAGTATTTGCTGCGCTTTGTCCGGTATTACACCAGACCGAAACGTTAGCTGTGGTTTGTGAATTACTTGTACTTAAATCAAGAGAAGTAGCTTGCTCAGGAGAAAAACTCGTTACTTTGCATTCGGGCAAAATTTGGCCACCAATATTAAACGATGTTTTGTCAGTATCCGCTTCAGTAACTGCTGCCGACAACCCAGTCGTAATAAGGCATCCGCTTATCGCAATGCATTTAGTTTTGTTCTTCATTTCTGACGCTCAAGCACTCGTTTATTTTGATTACGCTGTTTCACTTTAAAAAATAAAACAATAACCATCTTTAAAACGATTCTCTGCTGTTTCGATAATACCCCTATTATCGAGCCAAGAATCCTCACACCATTTTGATACTAATACCAAAGTATTAGTTACTCAACAGGTATAATGCCATTACGCTCAAAAAAGAAACAGTTGTCCTAAATTATTATTTCACCTCGTTTTTTTTCTAAATTCTGAAATTTAATAGTCGATATAAATGATTAAGCCTGAAGAAAAGTAGGTTAAATACTTTCTCTTCAGGCCTTAGGATTCTTGTGTTTATCGCGTCTTAGTTTGGCGCCACAGTCACAGTGATGGTATCAGAGTATGCACCTGCATCTTCAAGACCAGTAACGGCAGCAGCGATTTGAACTGTTCTGTCTTCAGTTGCACCATTTACACCAGTA